>CAYSYM010000055.1:0-4643 GCA_964435115.1 uncultured Chloroflexota bacterium
CTCCCGGCCCCGGCTCTCCCGGTAGGGGGCCGTTCGACTGCCCACTCCTATGGGCGCCAGCCCCCAGGAGAAAGCTCCGCCCCCTCCCTGGGGAGGGGGCAGGGGGTGGGGAAAACCGAAGGACCCTGCCCCGAACCCGGCCAGGTGGAACGGGGCGGCGCGGAGCCCGTAGACTGAGCCCTGGGCCGCCGCCTCCACGGCCGCCCTCGCTAGAAGAGACGACGATGGCTTTCTTCATCACCGACAAGTGTGTCGGCTGCAGCGCCTGCGAGACCGTCTGCCCGGTCACCGCGATCAACGGGGTCAAGAAGGAGCTCTACTTCATCGACCCCAAGCTGTGTATCGACTGTGGCGCGTGTGGACGAGCCTGCCCCTACGACGCCATCCTCGATACGTTCGGCGATGTGGCGCTGAAGGTACGGCGCACGGAGTGGAGTCGGCCGGTCATCGAGGAGGAGATCTGCAGTGGCTGCAAGTACTGCGTGGACATCTGCCCCTTCGAGTGTCTCAGCATGGTCAACGAGGACACGCCCTGGATGGCGGTGGCCAGCTTGACCAACCCCAAAGCCTGCGTGGGCTGCTTCCTGTGTGAAGCGGCCTGCGACAAGGGTGCCATCGTCCTCCGCCCGCCGTCGGACGTCAAGCCGGCGGCCGCCGCCCGCTTCCAGAAGTAGCCACGGTGCAGCGCTTCCAGGAGAGCCCGGAGCCATCGGCTCCGGGCTCCGTGGGTGTGGCACCCTCGAGCCCCACTGGCGACCTAGCCCGGGTGCGCGGGGTAGCCGTCGACGCCGCCCGGTCGGCCGGCGCGCTGCTGCGCGAGCGTCTCAACTGGGTGCGAGAGATCCGCCACAAGGGCGCCATCGACCTCGTGACCGACGTGGACGAGGCGAGCGAGCAGTTGATCCGCCAGATGCTCCTCTCCGCCTTCCCGACGCACTCGCTCCTGGGGGAGGAAGGGGGCTCGGTGACGGGCAGTGACGCGCGCTGCCGCTGGATCGTCGACCCCCTGGACGGAACCAGCAACTACGCGCACGGCTTCCCCTTCTTCTGTGTCTCGATCGGCTTCGAGCTGGATGGCGAGCTGGCCGTTGGCGTCGTCTACGATCCTACCCTCGACGAGCTGTTCGTCGCCGAGCGGAGCAAGGGCGCCACGCTGAATGGCTCTCCAATCCAGGTGTCCCACGCCAGCACGCTCGAGCGGTCGCTGCTGGCGACGGGCTTCCCGTACGACCGTCGCCTGTTCCAGCGGGCGCTGAAGGGCTTCGAGCTGTTGAGCCTGCGCAGCCTGGCGGTGCGTCGCGCGGGCAGCGCGGCGCTGGATCTCTGCTACGTGGCGTGCGGTCGGTTCGACGGCTACTGGGAGTGGGCAGTGCACCCGTGGGACGTGGCCGCCGGCGCGCTGCTGGTGGCCGAGGCGGGTGGCCGGGTGACGGGCGTGGACGGCGCCCCCTTCCACGTCGAGCGGGGTGAGGTCCTCGCCACGAACGGCCGCCTCCACTACGCCATGCTGGAGGGCCTGCGGCCGGCGTCCCGGCGCTGAGCGGCCGGCGCTCCTCGCCGTGTGGGGGCGGGCGCGCCTGGCGCTGGCTGAACCCTCAGTTCCTGCGGCCCCCGCCCTGGCCGAACGGGTCCACGCCGTGCCGGAAGAGCCACTCGCGACTCTCGCGATGCAGGTCGTGGAGGTCTGGACGGGCGAGGATCATGCGGTGCATCAGCTCCACCAGCTCGTCGCCGCCCTTCTCCCGGATGTCGGCTACCTGCCGGCCATCGCCGAACGTCGCGGCGCTCTCCTCCAGGAACTGGCGGAGCGCACGGGGATCGCGCCGGCGCAGCACAGCGCCGAGCTGGTCGCGGTAGGACGCTCCGCGTTCTCGTGCCACCGGTCCTCCTCCTGTTTGGGCGGCGCCCCCGGAGAGAGTCGAACTCCCGACGCCCGCCTTAGGACGGCGGCGCTCTATCCACTGAGCTACGGGGGCGAAAGTGTGCGCCCGGAGCGCCCTCTTCAGCGCGTGGACTCGCCCGGGCGAGACATGCCTTGCCGAAGCGCCCAGGCGCGTCCGAGACGCGCTGTGCGTCGCCGCGATTCTACCGGTTTGCCGCGGCAGAGGACCTGGCGCGGCCCGGGAATCTCAGTCCCGGCGCCGCCCGTCGCGGACCTGGACGGACCGCGTTCGCCACTGGGCGTAGCCAGTCTGCAGCTCTTTCCCGAGCAGGAAGGCGACGATCCATCCAACCAGCAGGAGTCCAAACTGGACCGCTTCGACGGGCATAGCATCTCCAGGAGAAGGGGTACGGCCGCGCCCCGCGGCCGGGCCAGGCGATTATGTCGCCCAGCCGCCGGGCACGCAAGGAAAGGTCAGCCCTGGGGTGTCCGTCACGTTCTTGGGTGAACGCGGCTGCGTTGCGATGAAGCGCCTTGGCGTGGTGCGAGGCGGCGCATTCGGACCAGCATTGAGCAGCCGAGAGCGTCTCACGTGTCCCTTCGCGGGCCGTGCCCAACATTCTGCCGCACACCCTCAGCCCTGGGCGAGGTCGCGGATCACCAGCCCCGTCGGTGGCTTGGGGTAGAAGTAGGTCGACTTCTCCGGCAGGCGGTCGCCGGCGTCGGCCACGGCGAGGACCTGCGACACCCGGGTCGGGTTGAGGAAGAGGGCCAACCGCGCGGCGCCGGCGCGCACAGCGTCGAAGGCGCCGTGGAAGCTGCGCGTGTAGCCCAGTACCTGCTCGCGCGGACGGCCAAGCTCCTCGACCAGGGGTTCGATGACGAGCGCGTGCAGCAGGCTGACGTCGAGCGATTTCCAGGCGTCCGACCGGTCGGCGGGGAGCGCCTCGGTAGGCGGTGTCCGGCCGCGCAGCTCGAGCAGCGCGAAGAGGTCTGGGGCGGGGCCGTAGACGCCAAAGGCCGGGCCCAGCTCCCCCCTGGCCTCGAGCTGGGCACGCAACGCGTCGAGCTGCTCAAGCGGCGGCGCGTCCCAGACGGGGAAGTACTGCAGGTGCAGGCTGGGCGACCAGCGCGCCTCGAGCTCCTCCATCGCCAGACCGTCCGGCAGGGCGCGCACCAGGCGGTGGGTTGGCAGGATCACCAGGCCTGGGTCGTCCGCGGATGTGATGACGGCGAGTGTGGCGTCGGCGCCAGGGAGCGCCCGTCCGGCGCCCCCTTTGAAGGCAAGCGCGGTCTCGTAGCGGTGGTGCCCGTCCGCGACGTACAGCGGACCGCTCTCCGCAAAACCCCGCTGGATCGCCCCGGTTGCGCCCGGGTCGTCGACGACCCACAGGTGGTGCTCCTCGTCGCCGAGCGAGAACCAGGTATCTGGCGCGCGCTGCTCGGCCGCTGCCCACGCCTCCGCCAGCGGCGCCGGCACCCCGCGCGAGAGCACCCACACGGGGCTCACGTTGGCATGCGTGGCCGCCATCAGCGCCAGGCGGTCGGCCTTGGGGCCCGCGAAGGTGTGCTCGTGCGGGACGACCGTGCCCGCCTCCCACGGCTCCACGCCCAGCGCGGCGATCAGGTCTCGGCGCATGCGGCGCTCGCCACGGACCGTGAAGCGCGTCTCGTGCAGGTAGTAGGCTGGGCGGGCGTCGGGGCACAGCGCACGGGCCTGGCGCCAGTGCCTCAGGAGCTCCGCCGCGTGCTCGTAGCGCCCCCCCTGGCGGCCGGGCGGGTCTGACGGCAGCTCCACGTGGACCGCGTTGTACGGACTCGCGGCCTGGAGCTGCCTCTGCTCCTCAGCACTGATCACGTCATACGGAGGGCAGACCACTGCCCCGAGGTCGCCGACCACACGGACCTGGAAGCGGAGGCCGGCGAAAGGAAGCACTCGGTTCATCGGCACACCGCAGTAAGCAGGCTGCCGCCGTCGTATGTCAAGGCCGGCCGGATGTGCTGTGACAGGGTGGATTACCAGCCGTTCACTGCCTGGCTATACTGCCTCCTACGCGGTGACCTCTAGGAGGGGAGCATGCGTCTGCTACGGTCCTGGGGTGCTGGTTTACGCAGTCGGCTGCCGCTCTTCGGCGCCGTGCTGGTGGTAGTGGTGACGGCCTGCGGGGGTGGGGGCGCTGCTGGGCAGCCCACGCCGGCCGGTTCGCCCACCTCCGGCGCCCTCCCCACGCCGGCGCGACCCACGCTCGCGTCGCCGGTCCCGTCACCGTCTCCCAGCGCACCCGCCGCCGCTGAGCAGACCTACGTGGTCCAGCCGGGCGACACCCTCCTCTCAATCGCCCAGCAGTTCTACGGCGACGGTACCAAGTGGCGCGCCATCTACGACGCCAACCGGGACGTGATTGGCGACAACCCTGACGCGCTCAAGGTGGACGTGAGGCTCAGGATCCCGCCCAGGGCGCCCTGACCGACACGGCCGTGGGTCCCGCATACGGCCGCAGCCGCCGCGCTGGTACCGACAGCCGGCCGGTCACAGTTCCGTGACCCGTGCCCGTCCTCGCGCCCAGTGAGCACTCGCGCCCCGTCTGCGGCCGGGTACGCGTGGCTATGATGGGCAGGCCCGCCGTCGGCACCTTGGCCGCCCCCGCGCGGACAGGGGTCGGCGCCTGCCCCGTGCGCCGGCCCCGGAGGCCGCCGGGTGCCCCCCATGCAACACCCGCCGCCCCCCCCCCCCCCTCCCCGGGCCGCCGCCCGGGCCCAG
>CAYSYM010000055.1:4653-22447 GCA_964435115.1 uncultured Chloroflexota bacterium
GGCCGGGTAGGTGTGGGCGTGGCGGGAGGTCCCGCCGGCGGCGCCGGTGCCGCCCGCGGGCGGACGGGGGTCGGAGGCTGGCCGGGTGCGCGGGCCAGTGCGGCGGCGGGTGGCCCCTCAGGCAACGCCGCCGGTCGCCGCCCGCGACGCTCCGGGCCGTCGCCGGGCTCGGCGCGGTAGCGCTGCTCGTCGCGCTCGGGCTCGCCGGCTGCGGCCGCAGCCCGAACGCGACCGCGGCTGACGTCGTGGGCCTCCTGCCTCAGCCGACGCCGGACCCGACGCTGGATGCCGTGGTCCGGGGGCGTGTGACCGTGACGCCCCGCGTGAGTCCAACCGCCACGCCCACGCCGACCCCGGCCGTCCAGCGCTCGCCCGCCCTCCGGGCGCCGCCGACGATTGAGCCCCGGCCGCGACCGGCACCGCCGACGCCCACCGCCACGCCGCGCAAGCCGCCCACGCCTGTGCCGACGGCGACCACCCGCCCGGCGGGCCCGCGTGCCACCAGCACGCCCACACCGCGCCGCACACCAGGCTCCTCGGCGGCGTCGGTGAGCCCCCTGCCGCCCACGACCACGCCGGCCAGGCCGTGAGGCCGCGGCCGCCTACGCCGGTGCTGGCTGCGTCGACTCCAGCGGGCTGGCGGAGCGCTTGCGCGGGGCCTGAGGCTCACGCACCTCCAGCCGCCGCGCCAGCCGCGACAGCGTGTAGTTGATGGCGAAGTAGATGACCGAGGCCACCAGGATGCCCTGGATGGGGCCGACCTCGAAGCCGCTGTAGAGGATCGTGATGCGACGCATAAGCTCGTTGGTGCCGACAATGTAGGCGAGCGACGTGTCTTTGATGAGCGTGATGAGCTGGCTGACCTGCGGCGGCACGATGCGGCGGAAGGCCTGCGGCAGCACCACAAAGCGCATCGTCTGTGCGTATGACAGGCCGAGCGAGCGCGCCGCCTCGATCTGCCCGCGCTCGATGGAGAGGATGCCTGCGCGGATGATCTCCGCGTTGACCGCGCTGGTGTAGGCGGTGAGGGCGAGCGTGGCCGCCGCCACTGGGTCCTGCAGGCCGAAGCGCGCGCCGCCGAAGAAGGCGAAGAAGATCAGGTACAGGACGGGCAGCGCCCGGATCACCTCGATGTAGGCGACGGCCGGGTAATGCAGCAGAGGGGCGCGTGAGATCCGGGCCAGGGCGAGGAGGGTCCCGACGGCCAGGCTGGCGACGATGGCGACGGCGGCGATGGAGACGGTGATCTGCAGCCCGGCGAGGAGGAACTGCCAGATCTCCAGCTCGGCGAACGCCTTCCAGTAGCGCCACTCGAAGAGTCGGCTGAGGTCCATCAGCTCGGCCTCCCGGCCCGGGCATGACGGCGCCGCGGCGCCGTCATGCCCGGGCCGCCACCCGGAAGCGGGTCAGGCGCTGCTCCAGGTGGTGGACGGCGTTCCCCATCGGCAGGGTGAGCGCCAGGTAGAGCGCCGCCGAGACGAAGAAGACCTGGTAGGTGGCAAACGTCCGGGCGTTGACCACCTGCGTCTGGTACAGCAGCTCGGGCACCGTCACGGCGGCGGCGACCGACGTGTTCTTGGTCATCGCGATCGCCAGGTTGCCCAACGGCGGGATGGTCACCGCGAACGCCTGCGGCAGTACCACCAGCCGCATCATCTTGTCGTAGCTCAACCCGAGCGCCCGAGCCGCTTCGATCTGCCCGGTGCCCACCGAGAGGATGCCGGCCCGCACGGCCTCCGCCACGAAGGCCGCCGTGTAGACGCCGAGCCCGGCGAACGCGCCCACGAACTCCGGTAGCAGGATCCCGATGAACGGCAGGCCGAACACCCAGAAGAACATGTGGGCCAGGAGCGGGACGTTGCGGACGAACTCCACGTACGCGGTCCCGACCCACCGCAGCGGCGGCAGCGGACTCACGCGCAGCAGCGCCACGAGGATCCCCACGACGACGGCGATCGCACCCGCCAGGAGCGCGAGCTTGATTGTCGTGAGGAACCCGTCGAAGAACAGCGGAAGCGAGCTGAGAACAGGGCCCATGGGCGGGTCTTGGTGGTGGGCGTGGGGTAGCGGGTGCTGGGTGTCAGTACCCGCTACCCCACGCCCGTTACCCGACGCCTAATCGACGTACGTCGCCTTCGGGGGCTCAGGCGCCGGCGCGAACTGGCCCAGCCACTGGTTGTAGATCGCGGTCCACCGGCCGCTCGTCTTCACCTGCTCGAGCACCCCGTTCACGAACCGGACGAACTCCGGGCGCCCCTTGGCGATGCCCAGGCCGTAGGGCTCGCTGCTGAACTTGGGGCCGACGAGCTTCGTGTTCGGGTCCTGCGCCGCCAGACTGGCCAGGATCACGTCGTCCGTGCTGACGGCGTCCGCCCGCCCCTGCTGGAGCAGCAAGAGGCAATCGGTGTACTGGTCTGCCTGCACCACCTCCGCCTGCGGATTCGCCTTGGGGATGTTCTGCTCGCTGGTCGACCCCTTGGCGGCGCACACCTTCTTCCCACTCAGATCCTGGATGCTGTTGTAGGGTGCGTCCTTCTTGACCAGCACGCGCTGGCCCGCGTCGTAGTAGACCGTCGAGAAGTCGATCTGCTGCTTGCGGTCGGCGTTGATCGTCATCGTGGAGGCCACGATGTCCACGGTGCCTTCCTGGAGCGACGGGATGCGCGAGGCGGAGGTGACCGTCCTGAACTCGACCTTGCTGGCGTCGCCGAAGATCGCCCGAGTGACCTCGCGGACTATGTCGATGTCGAACCCTTCGAGCTGATTCGTGCGCGGGTTGAGGTACCCGAACAGCAGCACGTCCTGGCGCACGCCCGCGATCAAGCGGCCGCGCTCCTGGATGGTGCGCAGGTAGGTGTTGGCCGGCATGCTGCCGGGCTGCGGCATGGGCGAGAGCGGCCGGAGACTGGCCGTCACCTCGGCCGCGGCGGCGGGCGAGGGGGACGCCGCGGCCGCCGGTGAGGCCGCCGGGGACGGGGCCGGCTTGGCGGCCGGGCTGGGGCTCGGGCTCGCCGCCGGGGCCGCGGTGGGCTTGGGCGCTTCAGTCGGCTTGGCCGGCGCCGTAGTCGGCGTCGGCTGCGCGGCGGGCGCGCAGGCCGCCGTAGCGAGCAGCGTCAGGAGAGCGAGCAAGGGGATCAGCAGGCGTGTGTGCAACATCGCAACCCTCTCTGTCTGGTCTTGGGAGCATCGCCCGCGGGGACCGGCGCGCGGGGCTTCCCCGGCCCAGGCGGTAGCTCGGCCTCGCAGGCCTGTCAGTGCCGGATGATCCGGCTGAGGAACTCCCGGGTGCGCTCCTCGCGCGGGTGCTCGAAGAACTCTGGCGTGGCGTTCTGCTCCACGATAGCCCCCTCGGCCATGAAGACCATCCGGTCAGACACCTCGCGCGCGAAGCCCATCTCGTGGGTGACCACGATCATGGTCATCCCTTCCCTCGCCAGGTCACGCATCACGTCGAGCACCTCGCGGATCATCTCCGGGTCCAGCGCGGACGTGGGCTCGTCGAAGAGCATGATACGCGGCTGCATGGCGAGCGCGCGCGCGATGGCGACCCGTTGCTGCTGGCCGCCGGACAGTTGCGCCGGGTATGCCTCGGCCTTCTCCGGAATCCCGACCCGCTCCAGGAGCTTACGCGCCAGCTCTTCCGCCTCCTCGCGTGCGAGTCCCCGCACGTTGACCGGGGCCAGCGTGAGGTTCTGGAGCACGGCAAGGTGCGGGAAGAGGTTGAACTGCTGGAAGACCATGCCGATCTCACGTCGCAGGTGATTCAGGTCCACGCGCCGGTCGTCCACGCGCATCCCGTCGACGACGAGCTGGCCGCTGTCCACGGGTTCCAGGCGGTTGATGCAGCGGAGGAGCGTGCTCTTCCCGGAGCCGCTCGGTCCCGCGATGACGATCTTCTCGCCCTCGAAGACGTCGAAGTCGATGTCGCGGAGCACGTGCAGCTTGCCGAAGTACTTGTTGACACGGCGGAAGCTGATCAGCGGCTCGCGTGAGGGTGGGCGCGCCTCGGCTGCTGCTGGCGCAGGGAGGGTCTGGGCCACGGGTGCCCCCGGAGTGTGGCAGGCGTCTCCGCCGCGCGCAACCACGCCCGGCGCCACCCGGGTGAGCCGGGGTGTGGCAGGACCCCAGCCCGACAGCGCCTACAGACGCGCGGCCTCTGGTGCGAGCACGACACCAGCGTAGGGGCCGAGCGTGAGCTCCACCCCCCCGGCGCGCACGAGCGCCTCCGCACCCGTTCTCGGGTCCTGCAGCCGCCCGAATCCCGCCAGGCTGCCCCCGGGCACGCGCAGTCGCCGCGGCTCGGGCGCGGTGTTGAGGACCACCAGGAGCGCCTCGTCGCCGCCGCCAAGCTGGTAGGCGAGGCCACCGTCACGGTCGGCGTAAAGGGTCGAGCGGGGTCCATGGGCGAGCGCCGGGTGTGTGGCACGGAGGCGGTTCAGACCACGGTACACCTCCCGCAGCGCGGGCACCGGCTCCGCGCCCCACGGCATCGGCGCGCGCGCCACGGCATGCCGCGACCTGCCGCTGGCGTCCATCACGTCTTGCGTCTGCGAGAGGCCTACCTCGGTCCCGTAGTAGACGATCGGCGGCTGGGGCAACGTGTACTGCAGCAACGCGGCGAGCTCCAGCCGCCGCGGGTCGTCCACCAGCCACAGGAAGCGGTTCATGTCGTGGTTATCCAGGAAGGTCGGCCGCACGAAGCCCGGCTCGAAGTAGCGCTCGTGCGCATCCAGGAATGCGACGAACGCGGGCGCCCCGAGTGTTCCGAACGCCAGGAGCTGGCGGACACGCTGGAGGAACAGGAAGTCCAGGCACCCGTCCAGCCGCCCCTGATAGCGGGCCAGCACGTCGCTGCCGTCCACCGCCTCGCCGAAGAGGAAGACGTCGGGGTCCGTCTGCTTGAGGGCAGAGCGGAACGTCGTCCAGAAGTCGAGGCTCGGACCGAGCGCGTGGTCGAGCCGCAGCCCGTCGACGCCGAAGTCCTCCACCCAGGCGCGGGCGCAGTCGATCAGGTACTGCCGGGTCGCCGGGTACTCCAGGTTCCACTGTGGGAGCGTCTCGACGCCGAAGAACGACTTGTACTCATCCGGCCAGGCGAAGAAGGTGAACCACTCGAAGTAGGGGCTGGCGGATCCCTGCAAGCGGGCGTCGACGAAGTACGGGTGTCGGTGCGAGCCGTGGCTGGGCACGTAGTCCAGGATCACGCGGAGCCCGCGTTCGTGGGCCGCCCCCACCAGGTCGCGAAAGTCCTGGTTCGACCCGAAGCGCGCGGCCACGCGCCGGTAGTCTCGGACATCGTAGCCATGGTGGGTGTCTGACTCCCAGATCGGCGAGAGCCAGATGGCGTTGAAGCCGAGCTCGGCCAGGTAGTCCAGCTTGCTCATGACGCCACGGAGCGTCCCGCCTGCGAACTCGCCGTCGGGCGCGAGTGGTCGGCCGTCATCACGTGCGAACCGATCCACCATGAGGTGGTAGATGCGCGCGGCCCGGGCCCAGCGCGGCGCGGCCTGGCCGTCGACCACGAACGAGAAGGAGGTCGCCGGACCGCTGTCCGCAAACGCTCCGTCCGCCCAAGCGGGCGCACGGCCGCCGCCGCTGGCGACGATGCGGTAGCGCACCAGCGTCCCCGCGGGCTGGGCCGGTAGCACACCTCGCCACTCGGTCAAGTAGCTCCACAGGAGCCGGCTCCAGCGGCTGCTCACCTCCCTGAACGGTACGCTGGGCGAGGTTTCGCTCGGGCTGCTGCCGTCCGTGGTGAAGTGGCAGCGGACCTCCTGGTTGGGCGCATCCTCTCCGAGGTCGACGACGAGCTCCACGGGCTCGTCGGGTCGCGGCACGGGCGGGTGGGTGCGCCAGCGGTGGCTGACCGCCCGTCCCTCCGTCTGGGCCCGCCGCAGCACCTCGTCCGTGGTGCTGAGCGTGCCGAACACGAAGTCCTGCGTGGCGCGGAAGTAGTCACCCGGCGCAGCGGCAGGCGGACGGACGCATCTGCCCCCCATTGGGGCTACCCCTTGACTGACCCGAGAGTCAGGCCCGCCTGGAGGTAGCGCTGCAGCCACAGCTGGAGCAGCAGCACCGGCGGGGTGACCATGATGGACGCCGCCGCGAACCAGCCCCAGGGGACCCGGTAGTTGTCGGCCAGCGTCCACATGCCGACCGGCACCGTGTAGAGCTTCTCGTCGAACAGCGTGATGGAGGCGATGACGAACTCGTTCCAGCCCGCCAGGAAGCCCATGAGCGCCGCCACGGCCATGACCGGGGTCGCCAGCGGCAGGATCACGAGGCGGAACGTGCTGAACGGCCCGGCTCCGTCGATCGCCGCCGCCTCTTCGAGCTCGTACGGCATGGCGTCGAAGTACCCCTTCATCAGCCAGATGAGAAACACCAGGGTCCCCGAAGCGTAGGAGAGGACGAGGCCGGGCAGAGTGCCGAGCAGACCGATCTGCTTGAGGATGAGGTAGATGGCGATGAGTGAGAGCACGGCCGGGAAGCTCTGCAAGGCCAGCAGGGCCAGCAGGATCTGTGACCGTCCGCGGAACCGCAGCCGCGAGAACGCGTAGGCCGCCGGTGTGGCCGCTAGCAGCGAGGCGAGGCTGGTGCTCGCCGCCGTCAGCACGCTGTTGCGCACCCAGTAGGGGAAGTTGCTCTCGAACAGCATGTAGCGGTAGTTCTCGAAGTCGAAGCTACTCGGTAACAGGCGGAGCTGGGTCGTGTAGAGCTGCTGCCCCGGGCGCAGGCTGGCCTGGAAGAGGAAGTAGATCGGGAAGAGGGCGAGGAACACCCATACGAGGAGGACGGCGTGAGTGGAGAGGGAGACCCACCAGTGGCGGCGCGCCGTCGACACGAGTCGTCCTACTCGAAGGCGGCCCTCGCCGCCCCGGACACGCGCGCGTTGAGCATGGTCATGAGTACGATCACCCCGAACAGGAGGATGGCGTAGGCGGCGGTGTAGCCGAAGTTGAACAGCTCGAACGCCTGTCGCCGCGCGTACAGGAGGGCAAACTCGGTGGCGCCGACGCGCGCGCTGCCGAACGGCCCGCCCTTCGTCATCAGCCAGACGAGGTCGAAGTTCTGGAAGGTAGTGATGGCTGAGAGGATGAGCGCCGGCACGAGCGCCGGCCGCAGCAGTGGGAGGGTCAGGCTGCGCAAGCGGGCCAGGTAGCTGGCGCCGTCGACGGCCGCGGCCTCGTACAGCTCGCGCGGGATGTTCTGCAGGCCCGCGAGGGCCACAACCATGAAGAAGGGGTAGCTCAGCCAGACGTTCGTGCTGACGACCGCCGCGAAGGCTGGCTCGGGCTGGGTGAGCCACGGCACACCAGGCAGTCCGACCGCCCGCAGCGTCTGGTTGACGATCCCGAACTGGCCGTGGAAGAAGAACTTCCACTCCAGTGCCGTCAGCCACCCCGGAACCGCCCACGGGACGATCAAGAGGGTGCGGTAGATGGCGCGCCCTCGCAGGCCGGCCTCGTCCAGCAAGAGCGCCAGGATCGTGCCGACCACCAGGAACAGACTCACGGAGACCGCGACCCACAGGTAGGTTCTGGCGAGGACGACGAAGAAGTCGCCGTTGACATCGGACAGGAGCACGCGATAGTTCTCCAGTCCGATGAAGTCGAAGTCGACCAGCCGCCGGAGCGAGCGGTTGGTGAGCGAGATGTAGACGTTGTAGGCGATCGGCAGGGCGGTCATCAGCGCGATGCCGAGGAGGGCAGGGAGGACGAAGAGGCCGGCAGCGGCGCGGTGGGCGCGCGTCTGCCCGCCCGGCTGGGCGCGCGCGGCAGCCCGCGGTACGGGCTCGCCGGTCCGGGCCTGGACGACTGTCGCCATCCTACTGGCAGAGGCGGCGGGGCGCTCTGGCGCCGCTGGAGGACCGAACGCCGGCGCTACCGGCGCCAGCGTGGCCTCGGCGCGCGGCGCGCCAGAGCGCCCCGCCGCACTCCTCAGCGCCGAACCTTGGCCACCGCCTCTTCGGCGAGGGCCTGCCCTTGCGCGGCGGCTTCCTCAGGCGACAGGCTGCCGGTCCAGACGGCTTCCAGCGTCTTGGCCACCGGGTCCCACAGCGCGGTCATGAACGGCGTGTTCGGCATCGGGATGCCCGCGCTCACCTGCTGGCCGAAGGCGACGACGGTCGGCAGGCTCTGGATCGCCTCGTACCGCTGCGCTTCGATGCTGGCCGGGATCTCCTTGGTCACCAGGCTCGTGTACGCCTCGTTATCCGAGCGGCTGAAGAAACGCAGGACATCCATCGCCACCGCCGGGTTCCTGGCGTTGGTCGTGACGTACAGCATCTTCACGCCGACGAACGGCACGGCGGGCCTCCCCGTTGCGCTGACGACTGGGATCTGGGCCAGGCCGTAGTTGATCCCGGACGTCTCGATGTCCTGGATCGCCCAGGGCCCGTTCATGATGATGGCCGCCTTGCGCTCCTGGAAGAGCGTCATCGCCGTGGCGTAGTCCAGCTCGGCGGGCATGATGTCGCGGAACTGAGCGACCAGCCGCAGCGCGTTGACAGTGCCCTCGCTATTCAAGCCCACGTTGCCCTGCTCGTCGACGTACCAGCCACCGTTGCCGAAGATCCAGGGCGCGTTGAAGTACGCATCCTTCACCGGGTAGACGAAGTAGTACTGCCCAGGATTGGCCTGGCTGTACGCCTGGGCCTTCGCCAGGAGGTCATCCGTGGAGGTGGGGAGCTGGTCCTCTGAGATGAGGTCCCGGTTATAGATGAACGTGATCGCCTCTACCGCTTCCGGCACGCCCCACAGCAATCCACGGTAGGTGCCACCCTGGATGGCGACCGGGTCGAACTGGGAGGCGAGCGCGTCGACGTCGGTCAGCTCGTTCAGCGGGCGGACCAGGTTGCCCTCCACGAGCCGGCCGGTGTTGTCGTGGACCCAGGCGACGATATCTGGACCCTGCCCGGCGGGCACGGCGATGAAGAGCTTGTCGACCATCTGGGGAGGGTTCAACAGCTCGATCCTCACCCCCGGGTTCTCGCGCTCGTACTGGCGGAACAGGTTCTCCTTCGCCTTCAGGTACTCCCCCTGCCAGTTGTGCCAGATGGTGATGGTCTGCGTCTCTTGGGCGCGCGCCGCCGGCGCCAGGGGGAGCGCCAGCAGCACCGCGCTCAACAGCGTGAGGAACGCGCGTTTCATCGGGTCAGGTCCTTCCATGGCGTCGCTCAGGACGCGTGCGGGCTCGGGTACGGACTCGGGCGCAGCGACGACGGGAATCGATCGATCAGGCAACCTCCTAGCGCGCGGGATCGGTGGCGGCCGGTGTGGGAGGGGCGGCTGAGCGGCTCAACTGCCGCTGCAGCCCCGTCGCAACGTCCTCCAGCTGGGCCGCCAGCAGGTCACGCTGTGCGCCAGCGAGGAACGCGAGCCGCGCGGCGAGGTAGCCATCGAACGAGCTGTCGATGGCTCGGCGCACCTGTTCGCCACGCTCGGTGGGCAACACCCGCACGTAGCGGTCGTCACTGGGGTCGCGGTACGTGACCACCAGGCCGGCGGCGGCCAGGCGGTCGACCATCCGCGAGACAGACGACTTGTGGGTGAGGATGAGCGCCGCCAGCTCGGAGATGGAGCGGCCGTGTCGCGGATCCAGGTGCCGCAGCAAGCTGTACTGGGGGAGGCTGAGCTGGTACGAGCGGAGGAACTGGCGCGCTAGGTCGTCCAGGTAGAGGAAGACCTCCTGGAACAGGTCATACAGCCGCCCCGGGGACCCGGGGGCGCGCCGCTCGGGCGCAGTCGCCTGGCGAGGTGATTGCATGGGCAACGGTTGCTACTGCAACGATATGCGCGGGTTCAACGCGTGTCAAGTGCGGAGGAGGCGACCCGGGAATCGCCGCGCCGGCGGGAGTGTTCCAGCGAGTGAGGGTGCCGCGGGGCGTGGCTATACTGGCCTGGGGCATCTCGGAAAGCGAGAGCGAAAACGATGGAGCTGGTGGTACCAAGCGGGCAGCTCGACGAGGGTGGCTCCGCCGCCAACGCGGGTGAGTGGGATGTGGTCATCGTCGGTGCCGGGCCGGCCGGCCTGGCCGCGGCGCTCTACACGGGCCGAGCCAGGCTACGGACGCTGTTGCTGGACCGCATGGGCGCCGGCGGCGGCCAGCTCCTCAACACGGAGCTCATCGAGGACTACCCCGGCTTCGCCAGCGTGACCGGCGCCGATCTGGCGACCGCCTTCGAGAACCAGGTCAAGCAGTTCGGCGTTGAGGTGACCTGGGGCGAGGTAGTGGCCGTCGAGGCGCGTGGCAACCGGCGCGTTGTCCGCACTGATGACGGGACCGAATACGTGGGCAAAGCGGTGATCGTGGCCACCGGCGGAGTGCCCCGCAAGCTGGGCGTCCCCGGCGAGCTGGAGCTGGCCGGCCGCGGGGTGAGCTACTGCGCCATCTGCGACGGCGCGTTCTTCAAGGGCGAGGTTCTGGCCGTGGTGGGTGGTGGCGATAGCGCGGTCGAGGAGGCTACCTTCCTCACGCGGTACGCGGAGAAGGTGTATCTCGTCCACCGCCGTGGCGAGTGGCGCGCGCAAGCGCTGCTCCAGGAGCGGGCGCGCTCCAACCCGAAGATCGAGCCCGTCTGGTACACGGCGGTGGAGGAAATCGGCGGCGCCGGCAAGGTGCAGTGGCTGCGCCTCAAGGACACCCGCACCGGGGCCGAGCGGACGCTCCCGGTCGGGGGCGTGTTCATCTACGTCGGCTTTACCCCCAACAGCGGCCTGCTCGGCGACCTGGTGAAGAAGGACGAGATGGGCTTCGTCATCACCGACGAGAAGATGGCGACCATCCCCGGCCTCTTCGTCGTCGGTGACGTGCGCAGCCAGTACGTCCGACAGATCGCCAACGCCACCGGCGATGCGACCACCGCCGCGGTCGCGGCGACGCGGTACATCGAGGAGCTGGACGCGACAGAGAGTCCGGGCACAGCAGCGGAGGCTGAGCAGGTGGCGATGGGCGCACGCAAGCAGGGCGGCTGGCCCTAAGTCCGCGGATAGTGGCGGTGATCACACGCCTGCTCGCCGCCAACCCGGGGCCGATGACCGGGACGGGCACGAACACCTACCTGGTCGATGGCGGAGACGGGCGCGTACTGGTGGTCGACCCGGGCCCAGATGACGCCCGCCACTTGGACGCCATCCTCGAGGCCGCCGCGCCGCTGGGCCGTATTCAGGCGATCCTGGTCACACACGGACACGTCGACCACCTGCCCGCGGCGCGGCCCCTCAGCCGGCGGACCGGGGCGCCGCTGCTCGGGCACCCGCGCCTGCCAGGTGTCGAGCGTCCGTTGGCGGACGGCCAGGCCATCGCGATCGGGCAGGCCAGGCTGGTGGCGCTCGAGACGCCCGGCCACACCGACGACAGCCTGTGTTACTGGGAGGCCGGTAATCGCTCCCTCTTCACCGGCGACCTCGTGGCCGGGGCCGGGACGGTGATCGTGGACGACGCCCCCGGCGGGCTCGCCCGGTACATGGCGTCGCTGGCGCGGCTCCTGCAGCTGGGCCGCTCCACTATCCACCCCGGCCACGGGCCCACGGTGGAGGATGGCGCGGCCCGGGTGGCCGAGTACCTGGAGCACCGCAGGATGCGCGAACGCCAGCTCCTGGATGCGCTCGCCGGCGACGGTCCGCACACCGTGGACCAGCTGGTTGCCACCATCTACGTGGACGTGCCGCCGGCGCTGGCGCCGATGGCCGCGCGCAATGTGCGCGCCCACCTGCGCAAGCTGGCGGACGAGGGCCGCGTCGTGGAGGACCGGGCGACCTGGCAGCTCACCCCGGCCGCCTGATCGGCCGAGGCGACGAGGTTGCGCCAAGTGCGCCTCGGCGGATTCGCGATGGCGTGCTCCACCCCATGGGTGAATGAATCGCGCGCACGCGCCCGGGTTCACGCGGCGTCCCGAGCGCTTGACGCGGCCCATCCCACTGGGGGCGGCTCAGCACGTGCCGCGGACGGGCCGCCCACGCGGCGCCGTGGCGCCGGTGCCCCCAGCCGGATTCGAACCGGCGATCTCAGCCTTGAAAGGGCTGCGTCCTGGGCCTCTAGACGATGGGGGCCAGGCCGGTACTGAGGACTGCGTGTTGAGGACTGGGAGAGTCTACCTGGTTCAGGCCCGCCCGGTCCGCCGTCCCCAGCCGGCAGCACGAAGAAGGCCGCCCCCAGGGGCGGCCTTCGCTAGTTGCGGGGAGTGGATTCGAACCACTGACCTTCGGGTTATGAGCCCGACGAGCTACCGCTGCTCCACCCCGCGTCGTTCAGGACACGGCAAGTATACACCCTCGGCCGAGCAGTCGAGCAAGTTCTCACGGCGGCAGTCCGGAGGCGCCCGCCCCGGAGAAGGGGCCTGCCCTCCCCTACGGATGCGGAGAACCAAGGCACCCTGAGCGCGTTCTGCCTTCGCACGGCGACCGAATGGCCCTGGCACCGGCCTATGTTCCCACGGCTCTCGCCGCAGTATCGTCGGCGCTGGAGCGTTTCACGGCCGTGTTCGGCATGGGAACGGGTGGGACCACTCCGCTCTCGACACCAGGGCCATTGGGTCGCCGTGCGAAAGGGGCAGAACAGGCATCGCCAAGCGAGAGGAGGTGGATCCTGCCGGCTCGATGCGGCGAACGATCGGGACGCAGAGCCCTCGGCCATTAGTAACGGTCAGCTCCACTGGTTGCCCAGCTTCCACCTCCGTCCTATCAACCTGGTGATCTTCCAGGGGCCTTACCCGGTTAACCCGGTGGGGAGTCTCATCTTTGGGCGAGCTTCGCACTTAGATGCTTTCAGCGCTTATCCCTGCCGGACGTCGGCTACGCGGCGATGCGCCTGGCGGCACAACCGCTACACCGGAGGTCCGTCCATCCCGGTCCTCTCGTACTAGGGACGGCTCCCAGCAAACTCCCTGCGCCCACGGCGGATAGAGACCGAACTGTCTCACGACGTTCTGAACCCAGCTCGCGTGCCGCTTTAATGGGCGAACAGCCCAACCCTTGGGACCTGCTCCGGCCCCAGGATGCGACGAGCCGACATCGAGGTGCCAAACCTCCCCGTCGATGTGGACTCTCGGGGGAGATCAGCCTGTTATCCCCGGGGTAGCTTTTATCCGTTAAGCCCGGACCCTTCCACGCGGGGTCCGAGGATCACTTAGCCCGACTTTCGTCCCTGCTCGGCGTGTAGGCCTCACAGTCAAGCTCCCTTGTGCCTATGCACTCTGCGGCTGGTTTCCATCCAGCCTGAGGGAACCTTTGGGCGCCTCCGTTACACTTTAGGAGGCGACCGCCCCAGTCAAACTGCCCACCAGCCGCTGTCCCGGCACCGGATCACGGTGCGCGGTTAGAAACAGAATCCGTGAAGGGTGGTATTTCACCGCTGCCTCCACGCCCCCCGCAAGGGGCGCTTCGCCGGCTCCCACCTATCCTACGCATCACGGACCCCGTTCCAACGACAGGCTGCAGTAAAGCTCCACGGGGTCTTTTTGTCCTGCCGCGGGTAGGCCGCGTCTTCACGGCCAGCTCAATTTCGCCGAGCCCCTCGTTGAGACAGCGCTCAAGTCGTTACGCCATTCGTGCGGGTCGGAACTTACCCGACAAGGAATTTCGCTCGGTACTCCCCCTGTGTTTCCACAGGAGCCGGACTTTCTCTTGATCGGCCTCGATTCATCTGCTCCGCCAGCGCGCGAATCGTCGCCACGCCAGTCAGCTCCAGATGCTCGCCCGCCTCCATCATCAAGACCACGCGTCGGAACTTCAGGAAGTCCAAACGCTTGCTCGTGCGGAGCGGGTGCTTCACGAAGAATGGGACGATGCGCTCGAGCAGGTGCTGCCTGCTCCGCACCCGGTACGCCATCCGGGCTCCGTGGTTGCGCCGTACAACGCCGCACCCAAAGAACTCCTTCAGCGCGTACAGGACCTGCACATCGCGTTCGTGCTGCACGACGGTGAACTCAGGCAGTACCTGGTAGCCTGCTCGCATGTCGCGGTGAGCGTTCACCGCCACGTGGAAGCAACCTTCACCGTCCACGAAACCTGTCACCCATTCAGCCTCAAGCTTCACTGGCCAATCCCGAACGTAAAGTCTCTGAGGGTTCCCGCTGCAGGGCGGGCCTTCCCTGCGGATTGTCCCCGTGTCCGCGCGGCTTTTGACTGCCGACCTAGCAGTCGGCGAGTACCGCCCGGCTGTGAGAGGATATTCCCGCATATAGTTCGGTTTTACTAAGGCTAGCGTTCCCTAACCTTAGGACCGTTATAGTTACGGCCGCCATTGACCGGGGCTTCGGTTCGGGGCTCATCACCCCTCCCCTTGACCTTCCGGCATCGGGCAGGCGTCACCCCCTATACATCCTCTTACGAGTTAGCAGGGAGCTGTGTTTTTGGTAAACAGTCGCTTGAGCCTCTTCTCTGCGACCACCTCAGGCTCCAGGGGCAAGCCCTTTCACCTTACCGTGGTACCCCTTCTCCCGAAGTTACGGGGTCAACTTGCCTAGTTCCTTAACGAGGGATCACTCGTCCACCTTGGCATACTCATGCCCGGCCACCAGTGTCGGTTTGCGGTACGGGCGCTCGCGGCTTCCCGCCGGGGGCTTTTCTTGGAGGCAGAGCGTCGGCCGAATTGCCCTTGCGGACTTTCCCGCGCCTGGGCGATGGGCCCCGAAGGGCTTGCCGCTTGCACGCTTAGACGCAGTAACTCCAACACTGCGCTCGACCTAGCACGCCCCGCACCCTCGGAGGACTGAATCGTCCGCGAGCGGTAACGGAATATCAACCGTTTGTCCATCGCCTACGCCTTTCGGCCTCGGCTTAGGCCCGACTAACCCTACGAGGATGAACCTTGCGTAGGAAACCTCGGCCATACGGTGGGGACGCTTCCTCACGTCCCTTACGCTACTCATGCCGGCATTCTCTCTTCTGTGCGCTCCACCATGCCTCACGGCACGGCTTCGCCGCGCACACAACGCTCCCCTACCACCCCGACGAGTCGGGGTCCGCAGCTTCGGCTCCGGGCTTGAGCCCCGGTGGATTGTCCGCGCGCGATCACTCGACCAGTGAGCTATTACGCACTCTTTCAAGGATGGCTGCTTCTAAGCCAACCTCCTGGCTGTCTGAGCAATCGCACATCGTTTCACACTTAGCCCGGAATTAGGGGCCTTAGCTGGCGGTCTGGGCTGTTTCCCTCTCGACTATGGAACTTAGCTCCCACAGTCTCACTCCCTGGCACGTACGTCATGGCATTCGTGGTTTGATTCGGTTTGCTAACCTCGCGGCCGCTAGCCGATCCAGTGCCCTACCTCCACGACGCTTCACCAAGGGCTGCACCTAAATGCATTTCGGGGAGAACCAGCTATCTCCGAGTTCGTTTGGCTTTTCACCCCTATCCACAGCTCATCCCGAAGTTTTGAACCACTAACGGGTTCGGCCTTTCAAGCGCTGTTACGCGCTCTGCAGCCTGGCCATGGATAGCTCACTCGGTTTCGGGTCTACTCCGCGCCACTGGACGCCCTGTTCAGACTCGCTTTCGCTCCGCCTCCGGCCCACCACGGCCTTAAGCTCGCGACGCGGAGTAACTCGCCGGCTCATTCTTCAATAGGCACGCCATTACACCTCGCGGTGCTCTGACTGCTTGTAGGCGCACGGTTTCAGGGTCTTTTCATCCCCCTTCCGGGGTGCTTTTCACCTTTCCCTCACGGTACTAGTTCACTATCGGTCACCAAGAGTACTGAGCCTTGGAGAGTGGTCTCCCCAGGTTCCCACGGAATTCCACGTGCTCCGTGGTACTCAGGTGCCCACCGGGAGTCGTCTCGGTTTCGCCTAC
Source organism: uncultured Chloroflexota bacterium (assembly GCA_964435115.1). Taxonomy (GTDB): domain Bacteria; phylum Chloroflexota; class UBA6077; order UBA6077; family CF-72; genus CAYSYM01. Next base: position 20,447 of record CAYSYM010000055.1, read on the forward strand.
GGGGCTCTCACCCTCTCTGGCCGGCCGTCCCATGCCGTTCGCCTACCGAGACGATTTGTCACTCCCCGGGGATCCGGCAGGTCCCCAGGTGGGTCCTTCAACCCCGACCAGGCATAGGGCTGCCGCCCACTCAGCCAGGTCGGTTTGGGCTGGTCCGCGTTCGCTCACCACTACTGACGGAGTCTCTGTGATTTCCTTTCCTCCGGGTACTGAGATGTTTCAGTTCCCCGGGTTCCCTCCTCACGCCCTATGGATTCAGGCGTGGGTCGCCAGGCATCACCCTGGCGGGGTTGCCCCATTCGGAGATCCACGGATCAAAGCCTGCTGGCGGCTCCCCGTGGCTTATCGCAGCCATCCACGTCCTTCGTCGGCTCTTGGTGCCAAGGCATCCACCATGCGCCCTTCCTAGCTCGGCGTCTCGATCGCTCGATGCACCGAGCCGGCAGGATCAACTTCCTCTGCTCGATCGACCACGGTAGCGTTCCGCGGCCGTCGATGCCTTGTTTGCTCAACTACTCTATCGTTGTGAAGGTGCTGCCAGGCCCGTGGGGGCCTGTCGTCGCCAGTCCACCCGGCGGGTGGACTGGCGACGACCAACTCTCAGGGGCACAAAAATGGCCCGACATCCGTCGAGCCAGCCGGCACGAGGGGAGGTCGTTCACACGCTTATGCGACTGTCAGCCTCTGCGTGCGGATGGGTCGTCCTCCAGCGGCGTTTGCGCGGCGCGGACACCGCGGACCTTCTTTATACACCCAGGCTCCACCGGCGTGCAACCAGGCCGCGGTGGAGCAGAGGGGACTCGAACCCCTGGCCCCCGCCGTGCAAAGGCGGTGCTCTCCCGGCTGAGCTACTGCCCCGCGCCCGGTCCGCGGGCGCCCCCCGGCACCCGCCAGCCGCGGCCGGGGTGGGCCAGCCTGGGATCGAACCAGGGACCTCAGTCTTATCAGGACTGCGCTCTAGCCGACTGAGCTACTGGCCCGGGCTCTTTCTGTCATTCCGCCGAGGCGTCCATCCAGGACGTCCCGGAACGGAAGTATAGACCAGCGCCGGGGCGGCGGGCACCCGCGCGTCGTACCGCTACGCGCCACACGCCCCCACCCGGGTGCCGACGACCTCAACAGCCGAAGAGTGGTGAGGAGAGAGACCGGCACTCCGGGCTCGCCGAGCCCGGAGCGATCGACCTGGGACCTGGAGAGCTGTCCACCGCCAAACGGCTGCAGCCTCTCGCGGCTCCCTAGAAAGGAGGTGATCCAGCCGCACCTTCCGGTACGGCTACCTTGTTACGACTTCGTCCCAATCGCTGGCTCCGCCCTCGACGGCTCCCTCCCTTGCGGGTTGGGCCACCGGCTTCAGGCGTTTCCAACTTTCATGACGTGACGGGCGGTGTGTACAAGGCCCGGGAACGTATTCACCGCCGTGTGCTGACCGGCGGTTACTAGCAACTCCGACTTCATGCAGGCGAGTTGCAGCCTGCAATCCGAACTGAGACCGGCTTTGATGGGATTAGCTCCGGGTCGCCCCCTTGCTACCCTTTGTACCGGCCATTGTAGCGTGTGTGTAGCCCTGGACGTAAGAGCCGTGCTGACTTGACGTCATCCCCACCTTCCTCCGGCTTGTACCGGCGGTCCCGCCAGACATGGTAACTGGCAGTAGGGGTTGCGCTCGTTGCGGGACTTAACCCAACACCTCACGGCACGAGCTGACGACAGCCATGCAGCACCTGTGCTTCGGCCCCGAAGGGAGGGCTGATTTCTCAGTCCGACCGAAGCAAGTCAAGCCTTGGTAAGGTTCTTCGCGTTGCATCGAATTAAACCACACGCTCCGCTGCTTGTGCGGGCCCCCGTCAATTCCTTTGAGTTTTAGCCTTGCGGCCGTAGTCCCCAGGCGGAGTACTTAATGCGTTAGCTGCGGCACCGAGGGGGTCGATACCCCCGACACCTAGTACTCATCGTTTACGGCGTGGACTACCCGGGTATCTAATCCGGTTCGCTCCCCACGCT
>CAYSYM010000055.1:22457-23545 GCA_964435115.1 uncultured Chloroflexota bacterium
GCAACCTACGTATTACCGCGGCTGCTGGCACGTAGTTAGCCGTTGCTTATTCCTGAGGTACCGTCACAATCTTCCCTCAGAAAAGGGCTTTACAACCCGAAGGCCTTCGTCACCCACGCGGCGTTGCTGGGTCAGGCTTTCGCCCATTGCCCAAAATTCCTAACTGCTGCCTCCCGTAGGAGTCTGGGCCGTGTCGCAGTCCCAGTCTGGCTGATCATCCTCTTAGACCAGCTACCGATCGTCGCCTTGGTAGGCCATTACCCCACCAACTAGCTAATCGGACGCGGGCCCTTCTAGAAGCGCCTCACGGCTTTGCTCACCGAACCGAATCGGGGAGCACATGCGGTATTAGCCACCCTTTCGGGCAGTTATTCCCCACTTCCAGGGAGGTCACCCACGCGTTACTCAGCCGTCTGCCACTGGGGATTGCTCCCCCGTACGACTTGCATGTGTTAGGCACGCCGCCAGCGTTCACCCTGAGCCAGGATCAAACTCTCCATCGAGAATTGACTGCCCTCCGACGGATCGGAGAACAGATTGTTCGAGGTTTGCTCGCTCCTCACCACTCTTCGATTGTCAAGGTGCTCGACCCCGCCAGGCGGGGCGCAACGCCTGCCGCGCTTCACGGTGAAGCGCGCGGCATCCAGTTTTCCCGCGGGCACCAGCCTCAGGGGGCACAAAAATCCCGAGGGCCTCATCGGCTGGCTCGGGACGGTCATACAAACCTGGCCTGTTGGCTTGGCTTGCTGCTCCCTATCGGCTCCTCTCCGCACTCGCTGTGAGATTGTTAGTGCTCACGGTCCGCCGGGACATCTCTCACGCCCACCTTCGTGGGCCGTCCCCGCGGCGCCAAAAAGCATATCCGATCCGCCGCGCCCGTGTCAAGGGCACCTCGCCCGCGACATCCACCGCCGGGCCCCCCGCTCGCCACCGGGCCGGGTCCCCAGCGCATCTGGAGGCGGCCGGGCGCCCCGCGGCACGCAGAGTGTACCCAACGCACCGCCCCACGAGCAAGCGGTGGGCCGCCGCCCTCCAGGGTCTTTTCACCAGACTGGAGGGTGACGTAGGATAGATGCCCCGGAGTAGGG
>CAYSYM010000056.1:0-23091 GCA_964435115.1 uncultured Chloroflexota bacterium
CTCTAGCGCGACTGGCGGCAGGTCCGCGTTGCTCGGCACCACCTGGACGGCGCCGGCCGGCCCGTCGCGGCCGGGCAGCAGGAGGATCGACGAGCGCGGCGTCTGGTCGCCGCCCGGCTGCGTGAGCGCGGCGCTGCCGAAGCCTCCTGCCGCGGCGCCGTCGGCCGGCCGGCCGAGGTTCTCGTAAGTGTCCCAGGTCTGGCGAGTGGACCGGTCCAGGAAGCGGCGCACGCGGACGAGCTGGCCATCGGCGTCGGGAAAGAGCGCCTCCTCGACCTGCGGGTACTCGTCGCCGAGGCGGCGGAAGGTGTCCCAGGTGGCGCCCGTGCCGGGGTCCAGCCAGCTCCGCACCTCCCACAGCGAGCCACTCTCGGGGTAGACGGCCTGAGCGGTGAGCAGGTAGGGGCTGTCGTCGACCAGGCGCGGGAAGGCAACCAGTGGGGTCGGCGGAGCGGGGCGCTGGGCTCCGGCCACGTTCACCAGCACCGTCGCGGTCCGGACGAAGACGGCGGCGGCCGGGGTCCTCGCCTGCAAGGTCCGCCCGCTGGGGGCGGGTGGCACGCGGTAGATGACGCTGCCGGCGGCCTGGAACAGGACCAGCGCCGGCGGCGCGGCCGCTTCGAGGCGCACTTCGGCACCGCCGCCCAGCTGCGCCTCGCTGCCGTCGACGAAGCGCAGCAGCGCCACGCCTGCGTCTCCCGTGCGCACGCGCGCGCCAGCCTGCAGGCTGAGCCCGCTCTGGGCCGGCTCGAAGCTGCCCGACCCGGCCATGTCCACCTGCACCGGGCCGGCGAGCACGGTGAGCGTCACGCCATTCGCCGCCTGCGCCACGCTCGCGCCGGCCGCACCGGGCGACGCTCCTGGCAGCACGGACAGGACGAGCAAGCCGAGGAGCACGGGGAGCGTGGCGACGATGCGCCAGCGCGCGGCCGTGGCGGCACCGAACATCCCAGCCTCCCCCCGACCCACGGTACGTCGCCGAGGCGCTCGGCGACAAGCGCCCCGCCGGCTTGCCCGTGCCGGGCGGCTTTCCATCTGGCGCACCGCACCGCAGGTACACTGATGGCAGCGGGTGGCGACCCGTCGCGGCACGGGACGTGCGCCGCGCACGTGGGAGACCTTGGATGCCCCACCTGGACGACTGGCAACGCGAGATGGAGCGCTACCTGGCGCACTTCGCCCGCACCGGCAAGCGCCCCACCATCCTGTTCACGCACCACGCCCACCCCACCCCGGTCTGGACGCCGGCCGTAGACATGTACGAGACCGCCGAGGCGCTGGTCGTGCTGGTGGACCTGGCTGGCGTGGACCCGGCCCAGACGGAGGTCCACGCCGAGCCCGGCCGGCTGCTCGTGCGCGGCCTCCGCACGGAGTGGCACGCCCGCGCCGCCCCGGATGAGCAGCGGAGCTACCTGGCCCTGGAGATCCCCTACGGTCGCTTCGAGCGCAGCCTGCCGCTGCCGTCCGGCGTGGACACGAGTGAGGCGCGCGCCGACTATCGTGACGGCCTGCTGGAGATCACGCTCCCCAAGCGCGCGCCACGCCAGGTGAAGATCAGCGTCAGCGCCCCGGAGAGCTCGACCGAGGCCGCGCCGCATGAGTGACGCCGGGGCCCTCCCCCCTCAGGTCCCCACGAGCGGGCAGGAGGCACACCAGGCGGCTCCAGGCCAGCCCCAGAGTCGGCCGGCGCCGGGCGCGGCCAGCGGCTCGGCCGAGCTGGAGCTGCCGGCCAGCGTGGCCATCCTGCCCAGCCGGGACGCGGTGCTCTACCCGGGCATGCTGCTGCCGCTTCAGGTGGCGGAGGAGCGCTGGGTCCGGGCGCTGAGCGACGCCGCCTCGGTCCGCGAGCCGGTGGGGCTGTTCCTGCAGCAGCGGCCGGAGACCGAGCACCCCGGCCCGGGCGACCTGCACCGCGTCGGAACCGCGGCGAACGTGGTCCGGCTCCTCAAGCTCCCGGACGGCTCGCTCCAGGTCCTGCTGCAGGGCGCGGCGCGGATCGCCCTCGGGACCGTCGTCCAGACCGAGCCCTACCTGCGCGCCCAGGTGCTTGTTCTGCCCGCCACGCCGCCGGCGCCGGCCGCGCCTGGCTCGAGCGCGGCCATGGAGCGCGAGGCGCTCGTCAAGAACCTGCAGACCCTCTTCCAGCGACTGGTCCAGCTCTCGCCCAACCTGCCTGGCGAGATGGCCATCGTCGCCATGAACGTGGACGATCCCGGCCGCCTGGCCGACTTCGCCGCGGCCAACGCCGACCTGGAGCCGACGCAGCGCCAGGAGGTGCTGGAGGAGCTCGACGTGCTGGCCCGCGTGCGCCGGGTCGGCGAGCTGCTCACGCGCGAGCTGGAGGTGCTCGAGATCGGCTCCAAGATCCAGTCGCAGATCAAGGAGTCCATGGACAAGGCGCAGCGCGAGTACTACCTGCGCCAGCAGCTCCAGGCCATTCGCAAGGAGCTCGGCGAGGTGGACGAGGCGGAGGCGACCGTGGCCGACCTGCGCGAGCGCCTGGCGCAGGTCGGACTGGCCGAGGAAGCGCGCAAGGAGGCCGACCGCGAACTGGGTCGCCTCACCAGCATCCCCACCGCCAGCCCCGAGCACGCCATGGTGCGCACCTACCTAGAGTGGCTGGCCGACCTTCCCTGGGACACGGTGACCGAGGACCGCCTGGACCTGGCCGTCGCGCAGCGCGTCCTGGACGAGGACCACCACGACCTGGAGCGGGTGAAGGACCGCATCCTGGAGTTCCTGGCGGTGATGAAGCTCCGGGCCGAGCAGGACCAGGCCGCGGCCCGGATCGAGGAGGCGGCCGCGTTCTCGAAAGACGGGCGCCAGGGCCCGGCCGCCGGTGAGCCGCCGCGCCCGCGGGCCAAGGCCGCCTCGCTCCGCGGCCCGGTCCTCTGCCTCGTCGGCCCGCCGGGCGTGGGCAAGACCAGCCTCGGGCAGAGCATCGCCCGCGCGTTGGAGCGGAAGTTCGTCCACATGAGCCTGGGCGGCGTCCGCGACGAGGCCGAGATCCGCGGCCACCGACGGACGTACGTCGGCGCCATGCCCGGCCGCATCATCCAGGGGCTGCGCCGCGCCGGCTCGCGCAACCCGGTCTTCATGCTGGACGAGCTCGACAAGCTTGGCGCCGACTGGCGGGGCGATCCCTCGTCCGCGCTCCTGGAGGTGCTCGACCCCGCGCAGAACTTCGACTTCCGCGACCACTACCTGGACCTCCCGTTCGACCTCTCCAGTGTCCTCTTCATCGCCACGGCCAACGTGCTGGACACCGTGCCGCCCGCGCTGCGCGACCGGCTGGAGGTGATCGACCTCCCCGGCTACACCGAGGACGACAAGCTCCAGATCGCCAGGCGCTACCTGGTGCCGCGGCAGCTTCGAGAGAACGGGCTCTCCGCCGAGCGGCTGCGGATCACCGACGCCGCGCTGCGGCGTGTGATACGCAGCTACACGCGGGAGGCCGGAGTGCGGAACCTGGAGCGCGAGCTCGCCAACATCGCGCGCAAGTCGGCGCGCCAGGTCGTGATGGGCAGGCAGGCAACGGTGGTCGTCACCCCGCGCCAGCTCCCCGAGCTGCTGGGTCCGCCGCGGTTCCAGCTCGAGGTCGCCGAGCGCGAGGATGAGGTGGGCGTGGCCACGGGGCTCGCCTACACGCCCGTGGGTGGCGACGTCCTCTTTGTGGAGGCGAGCCTGGTCCCCGGGAAGGGGAACCTGATCCTCACCGGGCAGCTCGGCGACGTGATGAAGGAGTCGGTCCAGGCGGCGCTCACCTACGCCCGCTCGCGGGCGGCGGCCCTCGGCCTCTCGGAGGGTGACCCGCTGGCCGAGCGCGACCTGCACGTCCACGTGCCAGCCGGCGCGGTGCCCAAGGATGGGCCGAGCGCCGGCATCACCATGGCCACGGCCATCGTCTCCGCGCTCACCCGCCGCCCAGTCGACCACACGGTGGCGATGACCGGCGAGATCACGCTGCGCGGCCGGGTGCTGCCGATCGGCGGGCTGAAGGAGAAGGCGCTCGCCGCCCACCGCGCGGGCATCCACCGCATCGTCCTCCCGCGCGACAACAGGAAGGATCTGGAGGAGATCCCGGCCCGGGTGCGGCGCGAAGTCAGCTTCGTGTTCGTGGAGCACATGGACCAGGTGCTGAACGTGGCGCTGAAGCGCCAGATCCGCCGCGAGCGGCCGCGGGTGGAGCCCGTCCGCCGCGTGGTGCGCCGCCCTCGCGAGCGGGTCGCCGCCGCGCCATGAGCGCTTCGCGCTTCGGTCTTTCGATGGCTCAGGACGTGGGCCGTACCGGCACGGAAGCGGGTCGAACATCGGCCCACCTGCTGAGCTCGGATCGCGGGTTCCAGGTTGGACCGTTCCGGACGCGCCGACCTGCCACCTTGCGAGCAGGGTGATGGACCGTTTCACCTGGGGCATCGCCGCGGGCGTCGTGGTGCTCGTCCTCGTCGGCGTTGGGACCGCGGTCGCGCTCCGCGGCCAGGCGGCTCCGCCTGACCTCACCACACCGAGTGGGGTGACGCTGGCCTACGCGCTGGCGCTCCAGCGCGGCGACGCCGAGCGCGCCTGGGAGTTGCTGGCCGGCTCCGCCCAGGCGTCCACAACGCGCGAGCGGTTCCTGCAGCGCGCCGGCGGCGCACGCGGGCCCGACGACCGCGTCAGACTGGCGACGGAGGACGAGCAGGTCGCGGGCGACACCGCCCGCGTGGACCTGGTGCGGACCTACCCCGGCGGCGGCCTCCTCAGCTTCGGGGCTCCGGCGCCGTCGACCCACAGCACGGTCCGTCTCGTCCGCGAAGGCAGCCAGTGGCGGATCAGCGTGCCGCCCGATCCCCTCCTGCTGCTCGATCGGCCCTGAGTGCCTCGTGAGCGTCATCCGCCGGGTCTACCTCTACCTCCTCGCCTTCGCGGGGCTGGCGATGCTGTCGCTCGGTGTGGCGCAGCTAGGGCGCGTGCTGCTGGAAGTGGTGGACGGCTCGGTTCTGGCCGCGCCGGAGCGCTACGTGCGCGAGGAGGTATCGCGCTGGGGTGCGGCCGCGCTGGTGGGGCTCCTCGCCTGGGCCCTCCACTGGGGGGCAGCGCAGCGCGCCGCGCCAGCGGCCGCGGCCGAGCGCGCGAGCGCCCTGCGGCGGCTGTACCTCTACGGCGTGCTGGCTGGGGCGACGATCGGGCTCACCACGTCGCTGCTGACGCTGCTCGGCGCCGCGATCCAGGCGCTCGACCGTCCCGGCGCCGAGTCGCTCAGGCAGAGCGTGGAGGCCGTGCCGTTCGTGGTGGTCGCGCTCGTCGTCTGGGCGTTCCACTGGCGTATCGCCAGCGCCGACCGCGCCAGGGTGGGCGAGCAGGGCGGGTCGGCAACGCTGCGGCGCTGGTATGTCTATGGAGCGGCCTTCCTGGGGTTCGCGATGACGCTCGGCGGCACGCGCGACGTCCTGGACGAAGCCTGGCGGGCGGCCAGCGGCGCCGCGCCGACGCTTGCCGCCTCCCTGGCGTGGCCGGCCGCCACCGCGCTCGTCGGCCTTGGGCTGTGGCTGGCACACTGGCGCTGGGCGCCGCAGGCGATGGGGCCGACCGTCCGCGAGCAGGACGCCGGCGCGACGCTGCGCGCGGTCTACCTGTTCCTCGCGCTGGCCGTCGCGGTGTGGGGCACGCTCTTCGGCGCCAGCCAGCTCCTGTACTACGCTCTCGCCCGGCTACTCGGCGTGCAGCAGCCTGGCGGCGTCGGCGGCAGCCTGCTGCAAGCGGCCGCGGGACCAGGCAGCACGCTCGCCGTGTTCGGAGTTGGCTGGGCCTACCAGCGCGCTGCCATCCGCGCCCAGGCGCGCCTCGTCGAAGCCCCACGCCAGGCCGGCGTGCGCCGCCTGTACACCGCCCTCGTCGCGCTCCTCGCGCTGGGAGCGCTCGCCGGCGGCCTGGGCGGGCTGCTGTGGACGCTCGCCGACGCGGCGTTGAACGTACCGACCACCACGAGCACGGACTGGTGGAGGAATCAGCTCGCGCTCTACACGATGCTCGCGCTGGTGGGCCTCCCTGTCTGGCTGGCGCACTGGACGCCCAGCACCCGCATCGACGTCGCCGAGGCGCGCTCCCTCGCGAGGCGGCTGTACGTGTACCTCGCGCTCATCGCCGGGATGCTCGTGCTCCTGGGCAGCGCGGCGGTCCTGCTCTACCGGCTGTTCAACCTGGCGCTGGGCGAGCGGGTGAGCACATCCCTCACGGTCGACCTGGCGCACGCGCTGGGCGTGGGGCTCGTCGCGGCGCTGGTGGCCGTGTACCACTGGCGCACGCTCGTGGCCGACGCGCGGCGGGCTGCCAGCGCGCCGGCTCCCACACTCGGCCAGGCCGCGGGCCCGGCCGAGGCAGTGGTGCGTCTGCGCGCGCCGAACGCCGCTGTCCTCGCCGAGGCGCTCACGCGCCTCCGCGAGCGCGGCGTTGGCGTAGACGTCCTTCAGCCCGAGCCCTGACGTCCCAGCCAGCCGAGACGTCAGGTTCCGGCGCTGACGGTCGGGTGCGGCGCGTGCTTCGCCACCAGCCGAGTGAGGTGGCGCCGCGTGTTGTTGAGCAGCGTCTCTTCCATCAGGTCCCAGCGGATGTTGCCGCCGTAGTCCAGGTGGTAGCTGACGGTGGCCGCGTGCAGCTCTGTGGCCCGGCCGAGCGCGGGCAACAGTTCGGTCAGGAACGCCAGCTCCCATACACGCTCCCGTGGCCCGCGCGCGTCCAGCACGTCCGCCGTCGACTCGTAGTAGTCGAGCAGGATCTCCCGCACCGGCGCGCTCTGCCCCAGGATCCCGCCCGGCGAGTAGTGCGGCAGGTCCCGCAGGAAGCCGCGCGCGGAGCCGGCGTTCACGCAGTGCGGCGCCACCCAGCCAAGCGTCGGGCCAAGCTCCTGGGCGCGGCGGGCCAGGGTGGCGATCGCGGTCCCGGGCAGCACCACGTCATCATCCATGAACGCGATGAGTGGGCCGCGCAGGCTCTCGAGCAGCTTCAGCCGGCCGCTGGAGAAGGCACGGCTCCGGTCGCGATGCAGCTCGTACTCGCAGCGGACCTTGCAGTCCTGCGCGAGCCGCAGCGCCGACACCACGTCCTCGCGCTTGATCGCCGGCTGCTCGCCGGTGTCGACGACGAAGATCTCGAGCGAGGCGTGCTCCTGGAGCACGAGGTTGGCGATCACGGTGGCCAGCATCGGCCGGCCCTTGGTGAGAATGCCAACTTGAACGGGTGGCGCGGGGATAGCAGGCGGCATGCGGGCGGTCGGGGTATTTCAACCCGCAGCCGACTGAGGGGCCGGCTGCGACACGAGAGGCGGGACGAGTATACGGCCGGGCGCCGAGGGAAGCGCTCCGCGCTGCCGCTTCACGGGGCCACGCGCGCGGGACGCGCCGGCGCTCGATCATTCCAAGCGCTGGTCCAGGTGCTTGGAGCGAGGGGACGAGCTCGGCGCCGCCCCTACTCGGCGAAGAGGCGGTCGAGCCGCGGGCGGACGCGGCGCAGCGCTTCCTCGGACTCGGCGCGGACGCGCACCTTACCCAGGATGTAATCGATCATCTTGCCCAGCGTCTCGGCCTCCGCCTGCTCGAGGAACAGGGCGCGCTGCGTCCCTCGTTCCACGGTCGCACCCGGCGGCACGCCTTCGATCGTGGCGGCCTCGCCGTGGACGAACTCGATACGCACCGCCCCGTCGTCGGGGTCGATCTGGATCATCCTGGACGGACAGTGTACCGACTCCGGGGGTCCGTTGGGCGCCAGGGGTCGCGCCGGGTCTGCTCGAGGCGGGTCGCGCGCCAGGCGAGTGGGGACCTCGGCCACCCAGCTCCCGACGCCACGGGGACGCCCGTCGCGCCCAGCGGGGCGGCCGGCCGGCTTCCGCCTCCGCTGGGTGGCACGGGGCGTGCCGACGCTCCGGGCGAGGGCCGGGGCGGCCCCTGCTACAGTGCACCCGGCAATGGCGATGAGCGAACAGGTGGGTCTGGCCGCCGCACGGCCCGCCCGAAGCCGTGGGGTCCCATGGTCAGCGTCAACCGCCAGGTGGCGGCCTTGATCGCTCATCCCCGCGTGGGGGCGTCCACCCGATCGATTGGCGCCTGGCCGGAGCACCTCCCCGCGTGGGAGGTGGACCGGGAGCGCTTCGTGCAGCCGCAGTTCGGCGGCCTTGGCCTGGCGAACGTGGGCCCTACGGTGCTGGCCTTGCTCACGGGCTCGCCCCAGGTGCGGCTGCCTCCGCTCGACACGCGGGTCCTGCCCCCGACGCTCACCGGGGGCGTCCGCTGCGTCGTGCTCCTGGTGGCGGACGGCCTGGGGCACCTCCAGCTGCTCCGCGAGGTGGAGGCCGGCAATGCGCCTACCCTCGGCCGGCTGCTGCGCCGGGCGCAGGCGGACGACCGCGACGCCCACTACGGGGTGCTCACGTCGGTCTTCCCCACCACCACGGTCGCGGCGCTCGGCTCGCTGAACTCCGCCGTCGCCCCCACGGCGCACGGCCTGCTGGGCTACACGCTGTACCTCGAAGAGTTCGGGGCGCTTGCGGAGATGATCCGCTGGGGGCCGATCGACCGCGCGGGCTCCTTCGCTGACCGGAAGCATGGGGGCGCGGACCCGGCCCGCTTCTTCTGGGTTCCGACCATCTACGAACGGCTGGCCGAGGCGGGCGTCGCCGGCCGCTACGTGATCAACCCGCTCGCCTATGAGCGCACGCCGCTCTCGCTCATGTGGCACCGCGGTGCGGACTACCTGGGCTACGCGGCCACGTCGTCGATCTCGGTCATGGTGTCTAGCGCCGTCCGCGCCAGCACCGGGCCGACGTTCGTCTATGCGTACTGGCCCACGGTCGATACCGTCGCCCATCTGCGCGGGCCGAGCGCCGACGAGCATGGCGCCGAGGTGGCGGCGCTCGACCTGGCGCTCGAACGGCTGCTCGACCGCCTGCCGGGAGACGGCGAGACGCTGCTGCTGTTCACCGCCGACCACGGCCACGTGGGGACGAGCGTGAATGAGCAGCTGCTGCTCAATGATTACCCGGACCTGGTGGAGCTGCTGGCTGTCCCGCCGGCCGGCGAACGACGCGCGACCTACCTCCACGCCCGCCCGGGCCAGGCGGGCCGGCTGGAGGAGCTGGCGCGCGCCCGGCTCGGCGACTTCGCAGTGGTGGTCAGTCGGGAAGCGGCGGTGCGCCAGGGACTGTTCGGCCCGGATGCCCCGGCGGACCGCGCGGCACGCCGGGTCGGCGACGTGCTCCTCTTCCCACGCGGCAACCTGCAGATCGCGTATGAGCTGCCCGAGGAAGAGCTGCCGGCCGAGGAGCGGCCCGGCCCGCCGTCGCCGTTCTGCGGCCTCCACGGCGGGCTTACGCCTGAGGAGAGCCTGGTCCCATTGCTGGCCGTGCGCGTGTAGCGCGACACGCGGCGGTGGCGTGCCGCCTGAAGCATGGGCAGCCACGCCCGGGCCACCGACTGTGTTCCAGACGCGCAGGCGCGTGCGTGACAGACTGGGGTGCGGCCCCGTTATGTAGAGCGGCAGCCACGCGGGCAAGCGCGCCTGCGCCACCCAGCTCGCCTCCGACTGCCAGGCAGCCGCCATGGCGCGAAACACTGGTGAGGGGAGTCTGAGACAGATGCAGCAGCGTGACACAGTCTTTGGGCAGGTCGCTTTCGCGACCCGACGCAGCGTCCTGGGAAAGGGGCTGAGGCTGGCGCTCGGCGTCCCGGCCGCTCTCGCGGCGCTGCGCGGCGGCCTCGTCTTCGCCAACGAGAGCGATGGGAGCGGCCGGCGGGGCATCTCAATCGAGCAGTCTGGAGACGGCCAGCGAATTGTGGTCGGCGACATCGTCGTGGACCAGACGGGTGACCGGCAGGCGATCTTCCTCGGTGACGACGACGACGACGACGACCTGGTCGAGCACGTCAACCCCAACCCCTTCCTGCAGCGACGCCTGGGCGCGTCCTTCGGTAGCCGGCTGTGCCGGGTGGGCGACGTCCCTGGCGGCGACTTCGCGGCGGCGAACGCCGGCAGCGATACACTGCAGGGCGGCAGCGTGTGGGTGCTGCGGCTGAGTGGCGACCCGCCTGGGCGCGTGCTGGTGCGTGTCCGTGGCGCCGCCAACGCTGACGGCACGCCGTTGAGCGGGGCCACCTACCGCGTCCGCTTCGTGCCGGCCAACGGTGGCAGCCGGGTGGACCTCGGCACCGTCACGACCGGCGCGGCCGGACAGGTCAGCGCCGCGCTCAACCTCCCGGCCGACTTTGGCGCGAACCGAGCCGGCACCTTCGTGCTGACCCGGACGATCGACGGAACGGAGCGCGACGAGTTCGTCACCTGTCTCTGAGCAGGTTCCGCGGCTGAACGCCGCCCGTACGATCCCGGCCGTGCAGCCCACGGTTCGACCGGTCGTCAAGATCTGCTGCATCAGCAGCGTCGACGAAGCCTGGCTGGCAATCCTCGGCCGACGCCCGTTACCGCCTGGCCGGTGGCACCGGTGGAGCGTCCGCCCTACCATCGCGGCGTGGGGTCGCCACCGCCTCCAGCCCGCGGGGGGAGAGCTTCGAATGCGCAGCTCGCCCGGGCCGTGGTGGTGGCCCGGGAGCAGCGGCTGGCCGAGCGGCTGCTCGAGGACGAAGCGCTGCGGGGCGGGCTGGACGATGCCACCTGGCAGCCGATCCAGAGCTGGCTCCTGCGGGCCATCGCCCGGATCGCCGCTTCCACGAGCGGCCTGGACGCGCCGCGCGCCCAGCGTGCGCTTGACGAGGGCCAGGCAGCGCTGCGCGAGGTCGTCTCGATCCTGGGCGCGGCGCTCTCCACCCCCACCCTGAGCCCCACCTTCGCCACGCACCTGCGCGCGCTGCAGGCGCAGGTGCGCCCGCCCCTGTTCGAGCCCACGCAGGCGGCTCGGGTACGGCAGGCGCTCGCCGTGGCGGCGGAGCGCCTGCGCGTCCAGGCCGCCGATGCGGCAGCCGCGGCCACGGCGCTGGCGCGCGCGCTCGAGGCCGCCGGCAGCCCCGAGTCGAGCGGCCGGTGAAGCGCCGCGCGCCAGGCCGGGCGGTCGCCCTGGCCGTGGCGCTCCTACTGGCCGTCGCCGCCACCGCGCTGCTCCTGGCCCAGCCGTCGACCATCCCGGCCACGCCGCCCCAGGAAGTGGCGGCCGGCACGTGGGAGGTGGCGTTCACCCAGCCGCGCATCCCCGACGACCGATCCAGGCCCAGCGGCGGCCTGGACGCACGGCTCGTCCGCTTGATGGACTCGGCCACCCAGACGCTCGACGTGGCCGTCTACGACTTCGACCTGCGCTCCGTGGCCGAGGCCATGGCCCGGGCGGCGCAACGCGGCGTGCGCGTGCGGATGGTGACCGACTCCGACACGCTGGGGAACACACGCCAGCCCGAGGTCCAGGCCGCCTTCAAGATCCTCGTGGAGGCCGGCGTGCCCATCGTGGCCGACGGGCGGCCGGCGATCATGCACCACAAGTTCACCGTGGTCGACGGCGAGTGGGTGCAGACCGGCGCGTGGAACTACACCGACGGCGACACGTACCGGCTCAACAACAACCTGGCCATCTTCCGCTCGCGTGAGCTCGCCCAGAACTACACGGCGGAGTTCGAGAAGATGTTCGTCCAGCGCCGGTTCGGGCCGGCCAAGCCCCGCGGCAGTCCGTACCCGGTCGTCGACGTCGAGGGCATGCGCGTCGAGAGCTACTTCTCCCCGCAGGATGGCGTGGCGGCGCGGATCATCCAGCGCATCAATCAGGCACAGCGGAAGATTCGCTTCCTGGCGTTCAGCTTCACCCACAACGGTATTGGCGACGCCATGCTGGCGCGAGCGCGCGCCGGCGTGGATGTGGAGGGGGTCTTCGAAACGACTGGCGCGAAGACCACGTTCAGCGAGTACGGCCGGATGAAGCAGGCCGGCCTCCCGGTCTACCTGGATGGCAGCCCGTACGCGATGCACCACAAGGTCATCCTCATCGACGACCGCGTGACCCTCTTCGGCAGCTTCAACTTCTCCGGCAACGCCGACAAGGAGAATGACGAGAACCTGCTCGTGGTCGAGGATGCGGCGTTCGCCGCCCAGTTCGAGGCGGAGTACCAGCGCGTCCGGGCGCTCAGCGCTTCGCGCTGAGACGGCGTCCGTCTCGCTCCCGCCCTACCAGCGGAACTCGACGGTGCCGCTCGGCTTGGGCGGGTTGGCGCCGGCGGCCATCGTGGCGGCCTGCGGCAGCTGCGCCGCCTGCCAGGTGTGCAGGAGGGCTTCCACGAACGGCAGGTCGCCCTCGACAAGGCGCGTCTCACGCGGGTTCGCGAGCAGTTCCTGCAGCCGCTGCGCCAGGCGCTCGGCCGGGGGGCGCTCCGCCTGGAGCCGCTGGAGGAGCTGGAGGCGACGGACCAGGCGCAGGCGCTCCGCCTCCACCTCCGGTGGACGCGGCCGGCGCCGGTGCTGGGCATCGAAACGCCGGATCCACGTCTGGTGGAGCTGCCCCGCCTCGAGCAAGAAGCGCTCGACGGTGAGCGGCTCGCGGCTTGCCTGGTCCACGTGACTCCTCGTCGGCAACGGTCGGCCAGCCGGGCCGCCGGCCCTCTCTCCACGATACCGCCCCGCCGGCCCGGGTGCTCAACGCCCCGCACTCCCCGTGCCCGACAGTCCAGCGCGCAGCCCACCGCCACCCCGCAGCCTACCGAAGCTCCACGTCCCTGCCACGCCAGCGCCCGCAGGGTGTGACCGAACGTTGGCCGCGTGCGCATCCGCGCTGGACTGGGACCCGTCTGGAGCCCGGTGCGGCTCACCTCACGCGTGCCGAGCAGCAGGTGGACCGAGGCCTCCGCTGCCATCTTCTGGGCACACCCGCGCCCGCGTGCCCGCGTGCCTGGACCGCGGAGCCGTGCTAAGGTGGCTGAAGCAGCGGTGGGGCGAGTCCGCCCGGCACGCCCGCCGCCCGCCTCGCCGATCCCGGCTCAGGCTCGGTAGCCAGCCGGGCCCGCACCGCGCCAGGCGAGCGACAGGCGCCCCGCGAACCGCGCGAACGCGCCGGCCGCGCGGTCGCCAACCTGGCAGCCCCGAGCCATGACGGACGCCGATTCAGACCCAGCCGCCGGAGCCCCGTCCACCCAGACTCCAGGAAGCTCCGCGCTGGTACGCGCACCGTTGCTGGACGAGTTCATGGCCGCGGTGGCGCACGACCTGCGCAACCCAATCGCCGTCGTGCGGGCCTCCGCCCAGATGGCGGTGCGGCAGCTCCAGCGGGGCGACGCCGGCGCGGCCGAGCGCCGCTTGCAGGCCATCGTGGACCAGGCCGACCGGCTGACCGACTTGCTCGAACGGTTCCTGGACGCCGCTCGCGCGGGGAGCGGCGTGCTCCCGCTCGAACACGAACCGGTCGACCTCGCCAGCCTGGTCCGCTCGGCAACCGAGGGTGCCCGGAGCGCGGTCGGCGAGGCCGCGAGCCGCCCGATCCAGGTCGATGTGCCGGTCGACGTGGTGGGCTACTGGGACCGAGCGCGCGTCGAACGCGCGGCGCAGGCGCTGCTGGCCAACGCGTACCTGTACGGGGCGCCGGCCTCGCCCGTGGACGTCCGCGCGCGGGTGGTTGGGCGGCGCGTCGTCCTGACGGTCAGTGGCGGCGGCCCGGGCCCGGCCGCGGAGGAGGCGCACCTCCTCTTCCAGCCCTTCTTCCGCGGCCGGGCCGCCGCGGCGGCCGGCCGGGCGGGCTCCGGCCTGGGCCTGTATACAGCGCGGGGCATCGCTCGCGCGCACGGTGGGGACGTCCGCCGCGCCGCCGGGCCTGCGGACGCGTTCGAGCTGGAGCTGCCGCTGGGCTGAAGCCTGCGCGGTCCGCCCGGGCGTGCCCGTGCCGGCGACGGCTGCTACAGTCGCCTCGCCCAGTGGGAGTGCGCCTGGCGCGGGCCCCGTGCGGCACCGGTACCTGGCTCCCCCTCCCCCCGGGACTAAAGCACTGGAAGATCCCCCGTTCGGGGGCCTCCAGCCGGGCCCCGGGTACCGATGATCGAGGTACCGAGGAGTTGCCGGGAACGGCGATCTGCCGCGGACACTCGAAACCCGGGAGGGTTCACGCGATGCGGTTCTTCGACAGTTGGTGGGGCCATGTCTCGCCGGCCAAGGTTCGCGTCGGCCTGGTTCTGCTCAGCCTCGTCGCCATGGTCCTCGGCGGCGCCGCCGACGAGTACTGGGGCTAGTCACGGACGCGCACCATCACGCCCGCTCGGGACGAGCGGTGGGTGATGGCTAAGCGCTGGCGTCGGGAGCCGCCCCACGAACGTGGGGCGGCTCCCCGCTCGTCGAGGGAGGTGCGTTCATGGTCGGGCTGCTGGTGCCTGCGGCGCTGGCAGTGACGCTGGCCCTGCTCCTGGGCGGCTCGCTGGGGGCGTGGTCGCACGTGCGCGTGCGCTGGTGGCTGGTGGCGATCGGCGCGCTGGCCGTGCAGCTCGCGCTCTTCAACCCGCCGATCGACCGCCAGCCGTGGGCCATCGAGTGGGGCGCGTGGCTCTCGCTGGCCGCCCGAGGTGCCCTGCTGGCCGTCGTGCTGCGCAACCTCGCCGGCGTGGCAGCCCCGATGCGCCTGGCCTGGCTGCTTGCCGCCCTGGGCATGGCCATGAACGTCCTGGCCATCACAGCGAACGCGGGCTACATGCCGCAGTCGTCCCAGGCGCGGGTGGCGGCCAGGGGAGCCACGCTCGCGCCGGCGCGCGAGAACGGCCCACAGTTGCGCAACGTCAAGCCCATTGACGCCGAGACGCGGCTCGTGTGGCTCGGTGATGTCATCCCGCAGCCAGCGTGGGTGCCGCGGGCGAACGTCGTGAGCCTTGGCGATCTGGTGCTGTCCGTGGGATTCGCGTTCTGGGCCTTCCAGACCACGCTGTCGGTACGCCGGCGCCCTCTCGCCCGGGCGAGGGTGGCCGAAATATAGGTGGAATAGGTAGGATGCGCCCTGCTCTCACCGCGTACGTGGCGCTCGTCTCGGCCGGCGCGGCCGCGCTGCTCACGGCCGACCTGCTGGCGGTGCGCTCGTGGCCGTACCCCACGTCGCCCGCCCTGGTCGCGGTCCTCGTCGCAGCCAGCGCCGCCGCCTCCAACCTGAACTTCCTGGTCCACCGGGGCTGGTACACCGCCGCCGGCACCGTCCCCCACATCGCCGCCGCCTTCCTGCTACCGCCGGGCCTGGCGGAACTCGCTGGCGCCGCCTCGGCGATCGCCCGAGCCGTGAGCCAGGGCGGCCGCGGGCCCCTGGCGCTTCCACGAGCGGCGCTCAACACCGCCAACATGGTCCTCGCCATTGGCGGCGCCGCGCACCTCACCTGGCACCTCGGCGGCCCGCGCCTGCTCGCGGGAGACGACGGGGTGTCGGGTCCGCTGGTGGCGATGCTGAGCACGCTCGTCTACTACGTGCTCTCCGTCGCGGGCGTCGCCGGGGCCGTCGCCCTCGACCAGCGGCGGCCCCTGTGGCAGATCATCCGCGGCAAGATCGGCCTGAAGGCGGTCACCGAGATCGGCCTCGGCCTCGTCGGGGCCACACTCGCCATGGTGCTCGTCGCCGCGCCTGGCTGGACGCCCGCCCTGCTCATTCCCGCCGTCCTCGTGTACCTGGCCAAGCAGTCCATGGACCGTGCCGACCGCCGCTCGCGTGACCTGGGCCTCACCAGCGCTGTCGGCCGGGCCGTCGCCGGGACTCTGAATCCCGAGCTGGCATTCCAGGCGATCGCCTCTCGCGACGTGCGCGACACGCTGAAGCTGGACGGCCTGGCGCTCGTGCCCGTGAGCCCCGCGTCGTTCGGCGAGTACGTTGCCTGCGACGTCGACCTGCCACGGCTGCGGAGCGCCGTGGCAGCCGAGCTCGCCCGCGAGCCGCGCCGTATCGAGGTGCGCGGCCATGGTGCGGCGACCCCGGCGTGGTTGCCACCCGACGTGCGCTCCCTGGGGGTGGCGGCCGCGGCGATCCCGTTCGGAGCCGGCGGCGACAGACCGACCGGCGCCCTGCTCGCCTGGCGCGGCTCGCAGGCTTCGAAGGGTGCCTTCAACACCGAGGAGCTGCTCGTCCTGGACACCCTGGCAGACTATGCCGCGGTCTCCCTCGAGACCGCCCGCCTGGCCGCCGAGATGGCGCGGCTGTCCCGCGAGACAGCCGCGGCCGAAGCGCTGCGCGAGGTCGAGGCGCTGCGCGAGGTCGCCCGCCTGAAGGACGAGTTCCTGGGCCAGGTGTCGCACGAGCTGCGGACGCCGCTCACCATCATTCACGGCTATGCCGAGCTGGTGGCCGACCAGCTCGTCGCCGAGCCAGACGAGATCGTTCGGACGGCGCACGAGATCCACGCCAACTCGGCGCTCATGCTGCGACTCGTCGACGACCTGCTGGACACGTCGCGGCTGGAATCGGGTCGGCTGAGCCTGAAGCTGGAGACGTTCGATCCGGGCCCCTGGCTGGAGCAGACGGTGGGCGCGTTCGCGCAGGCCGCCCCCAGCCACACGGTCGTGGCGGAGGTCACTGGCCCCCTGCCCCAGGTCCGGGCCGATAGCACGCGGCTGGGGCAGGTGGTGAACAACCTGCTCACCAACGCCACCCGCTACTCGCCCGAAGGGAGCACCGTCCGGGTGGCGGCGTGCGCGTCCCGCCGGCGGGACGCCATCGAGATCCACGTCACTGACCAGGGCGTGGGGGTCGCGCCGGAGGAGCGCGGGCGGATCTTCGAGAAGTTCTACCGCGGCAAGGATGGGCCGACGCTGGCGGTGCGGGGCACCGGGATCGGCCTCGCCGTCGCCAAGTCGCTGGTCGAGGCACACCACGGGCGCATTGGCGTCGAGAGCACACCCGGGCAGGGGTCGA
This sequence comes from uncultured Chloroflexota bacterium, assembly GCA_964435115.1. Lineage (GTDB taxonomy): Bacteria > Chloroflexota > UBA6077 > UBA6077 > CF-72 > CAYSYM01. Next base: position 16,814 of record CAYSYM010000056.1, read on the forward strand.
CGTTCTGGATCCACCTGCCGACCATCTTCGCCGGGGCGCCCGACGATGCCCTGGAGGGATCGGAGGACCGGCGCGTGGCTCCCCCAGCACCCACCCGCGCGCCGGCCGCGCCAGCCCGGGCCCCCGGCGCCCTGGCCCGCCCGAGCTCGCGCGCTGCGCCGGCCTGAGCCACCTTCTGCCCGCGCCAGGCGCCGCAACGGGCGCGCTCGAGGCGTGGGGTGGCCGGCGAGCGGGGCGTTGGCTACCGGACCCAGCCAGCGCACCGTGCTGCGGCTGGACCCGACCGCCGGGGGCACATCCTGTGTAGGATGGAGCTACAGGCAAGCGTCGAGCGCCGAGCGGGCGCGAGGGCCTGGCTCAGGCCAGCGCGGCCGGGCCCGGGGCACTTGCGCGCCACGACCCGAGACGATGAAGCAGGACGAAGCCCTCACGCGGCTGCGCGCGGCCGTGGCGGACGCCGGCCGGGCCCTGCTCGCCCGGGGCCTGGTGGCCGGTACGGCCGGCAACGTCTCCGCCCGCCTGGCCGGCGGCGACCTGCTGGCGGTGACGCCGAGCGGGATGCCCTACCCGTCGATCGGCGCCGAGGACGTGGTAGTGCTGGAGGTCTCGACCGGGCGCCAGGTCGCGGGCGAGCGCCGGCCGTCGGTCGAGACGCCCATCCACCTGCACCTCATGCGCGCGCGGCCGGACGTGGCCGCCACAATCCACACGCACTCCACCTTCGCCTCGGCCGTCGCCTCGGCTGGCCAGGAGATCCCGGTCTCCCTGGACAGCATGGCCGCGCTCCTGGGCGGGCCGCTGCGACTCGCGCCGTACGGCCCCTCCGGCAGCCCCCAGATGCAGGCGGCCATCGCCGAGCGCTTGCGCGACTCGGACGCGGTGCTGCTGGCCAACCACGGCGCGTTCGTGGTGGGCAGGAGCCTGGACGCGGCGCTGCTGCTGGCCGAGTCCGTCGAGGAGTGGGCCCGCGTCTACGTGATCAGCCGCTCCATCGGCGGCCCCGTCGTCCTGCCCCCGGAAGAGGTGCACCGGGAGCGCGCGTGGTTCCTCACCGCCTACGGCCAGCCGGCCAAGTGAGCGGTGTGCTCGGGGCAGCAGCTGGCCAGCGCGCGTCCCCCTCTGGCCGCACGTCCGCCCACGTGCCTCGCTCGCCCTCCCCATGACCGGCCGGACCCCGCGCCCCGCGCCCGAGCAACTCATCGCCGAGTTCCAGGCGTCCGTGCCGTACGCCCTGGACGACTTCCAGCTCGACGCCATCAGGGCCCTGGCAGGCGGCCACTCGGTGCTCGTCGCGGCGCCGACCGGCACCGGCAAGACGGTCGTGGCCGAGTTCGGCGTCGCCATGGCCCGCGCCTGCGGGCTGCGCGCCTTCTACACCACCCCGATCAAGGCGCTGAGCAACCAGAAGTACCGCGACTTCCGCGCGCGCTACGGGGAGCGTGACGTCGGCCTGCTCACCGGCGACATCAGCCTGCACCCTCACGCACCCCTCGTCATCATGACCACCGAGGTCTTGCGGAACATGCTCGTCACCGGGGAAGCGCGGCCGGCTGCGGCGCCACCGGGAGGGCACGGGGCCGCCGACGGGCGGCCCGGGCCGCCCGTCGAGCACGCGCCCCTGCAGGACGTCGGGGCCATCGTCTTCGACGAGGTGCACTACATGGGCGACCCAGAGCGCGGCACGGCGTGGGAGGAGGCCATCCTTCTGGCGCCCCGCCACGTGCCGCTGGTCTGCCTCTCGGCCACGGTCCCGAACGCCGACGAGGTGGCCGAGTGGATCCGCGAAGCCCACGGCGAGTTGACGTGCATCTTCCATGAGGAACGTGCCGTCCCGCTCGAGAACCGCTACTGGCTGCCTGACGCGGACCCAGCGACGGGCGGCTTCACGGTGTACCCCGTGCTGGATGCCAGCGGCCGTCCCGTCTACCCCCGCCTGCTGGAGAAGGTCGGCGGGGAGCTGGCGGGCCGCGTCCGCTGGGGGGGCGCCACCAGCCAGGGCTTCCGGGGCGACGAGACCGCCGGCCTGGAGGGGCGCGAGCCGCGCGAGGTCCCCGCGGCCTGGCGCGTCGTCCGCTACCTGGAGGGCGAACGCCTCACGCCGGCCATCTTCTTCGTCTTCAGCCGGCGCGCGACCGAGGAGGCGGCCCTGGCGTGCCTGGCGCTCCGGCCCGTACCCCACGCGGCCGAGCTGGTGCGCGAAGCCAGGGCGCGTCTGTCCGACCTGGACCCGGAGGATCGCGCCCTGCGGCAGGTAGCGCTGCTCTTCCGCTGCCTGCCACGGGGCGTGGCGGTGCACCACGCCGGCCTGCTCCCGCAGATCAAGATGCTGGTGGAGGAGCTGTTCCAGGCAGGCCGCCTGCGCGCGGTCTTCGCCACGGACACGCTGGCGGTTGGCGTCAACATGCCGGCGCGGACCGTCGTGGTGGCCGAGCTGCAGAAGTTCGACGGTGTCGAGCGGCGCCTGCTCACCCCCAACGAGTACCGGCAGATGACGGGGCGGGCCGGCCGGCGCGGCCTGGACGAGCGTGGGGTCTCGCTCGTCCTCTACTCGCCCTGGGTCACCTTTCCACAGGCCGTGCGGGTGATGCGCGGGGAGCTCCTGCCGCTCGACAGTGCCTTCCGGCCGACCTACTCCACCGCGATGAACCTGTGGCTGCGGCCCGAGGATGAGGAGCGGCTAGCCGACCTGTACGCCCGCAGTCTCCGCCGCTTCCAGCACGATCGCACGCTGAAGGAGCTGACGGAGCGGAAGCAGCGTCTGGAAGACACCTTCGAGCGTGACAAGGCGAGCGGCGACCTGAGCCAGCGGGCGGTCTGGGAAGGCGCCCAGGAGCTGAGCCAGGTGGAGCACGCCCTGCGCCGGGCCCAACGGACGGCTGCCCTGGAAGCCCGCCGAACGGTGGAGGGCCTGGCCACCATCCTCACGCGCTACGACTACCTGCGCGACGGCCGACCAACCTACAAGGCGCCTTACCTGCGTGCCCTCTTCGACACCAACGCCCTCACCCTGTCCGAGCTGCTGACCACCCGCCAGCTTGAGGGGCTGGAGCCGGCCGAGATCGCCGAGGCCATCTCCTGGTTCGCGACCGATCGCGAGGCACCCATGCGGGGCCTGGCCCTGACCGACCGGCTGTACCGCCTGCGCGACATCCTGGACCACCTGCACGGCGGCGTGCTGCGGGAGGAGCAGCGGCACGGCCTCCAGATGTCGCGGCCGCTCCCGCCAGAGTTTCACGGGGTTGCTCTGGCCTGGGCAGCGGGCGACGAGCTCGCCGCGGTCGCGCGGCGGGCACGCATCCCGGAGGGCGACCTGGTAGGCGCCCTCCAGAAGACGCTGGACCTGCTGGGCCAGCTCCACGGCGCCGCGCAGCGCGGCCCCCTGGGAGCCGCGCTCGCACCCAAGCTCGAGACGGCCGACCGCCTGCTGCGGCGCGGCGTCGTGGAGGCCAGCTACCGCTGGGCGGTGGGTGGGGTGCCGGCGCTGGATGAGGCCGCGGCGGCGGAGGGCTGGGACGTGCCGGCGCTCTTCGACGACGAGCCGGGTTCGCGGCAACCGGGCCGCCGGCCCGCGCCGAGCCGGCGCTCGCCGTCGCCCTCGGGCGCCGGCCGGCGCACCCAGCCAGGCGCACGCTCGCCACGCCCGTCGCACCCGCCCGGCGCGCGCACCTCCGGCCGGTGATCCGCCGCGGAGCGACGCCCTGAGCTCCCCGCGCCGCGTTCCAGCACCTCAGCCAGCCGGCCGCGACGTCGGCGAACCGGCAGGCACCCTGGCGCACCTCCCATGCCAGGGCTGCCCGTCCGCCCCTGCCCTGGCACCGTCACCCGGGTTGGAACGTGCGGTGCTATAACAGCCACCGGCGCGCATGGGCAGGACGAGACCGGTGCCGGATTCGGCTGTGCCGCCCCGTCCCGACCTGACCGGAGACGGGGCGGAGGCGGCGCCGTCCGCCGAACCCGCCCCCACGCTCGCAGGCCTGGCCCCCGTCGCCTGCAGTCGGATCGTTCACTACATCGTGACCAGCACCCTCGAGCGGGGTGTCGCGCCGGCAGCCGTGGCGGCGCTGTACGCTGACCTCTCGGACGACGAGCGGGCCACCCGCTACGTCGACCAGCGCTTCAGGCTGAAGCACCTGCCGGTGGATTGGCGCGCCGTCGAGGATCGCGTGCTCGACCTGGAAGAGACGGCGCGCCAGCGGGGGACGGACCTGTCCGCCGCCTGGCGGCGCGCGGCGGACGTTGCCATGCGGGGCGACGACCCGCTGGAGCAGCTCGCGCGCCTCGCCGGCGTGCGCGGCGGGCCGGCGCGCGCGGAGCGCTCCATCTTCGACGACCCGGAAGACCTGGACGCACTCGAGGCGGAGGAGGGGCCGCTCGCACGCGCGGCGCTCGTGGACCGGCTGCCCGACCTGGCCGACCTCGCGCTGGAGGCCCAGGAGAGGATCCGCCGCTACGCGGTCGAGGAGCGCCTGGAGTACGGCCTGGCGCCGGCCGAGCTCCTCGAGCTGTACCGCGGCTTCGAGCAGGCCGAGGACGACCGGGCGCGGCAGTACCTGGACCGGGTCTTCGTCCAGCGCGACCCGCCGGCCGACTGGCTGGACGTCCAGCGCGAGGCGCTGCGCGTGCGCGACCTGGCCGAGCGCCGCGGCCAGGACGCCGGGCGCCTGTACGCCGCCATCCGGCGTGCCTACGAAGGCGTGGAAGCCCTCACGGCGCTGCGGCTCGTCGCGGAGCGCCTCCAGCGCGGCTAGAACGTTCGCCCCAGCCGCTGGTCCCACGGCTGGGGCGCCGCGACGCGGATCAACTGCTCCTCGTGGTCGCGCGCGTACAGGTAGAGGTGGGCGAGGAATTCCACCTCGGGCAGCGGGTACGTCGGGTTGATGCACAGGTAGGGGTATGGCCACGGCGAGCGTGCGCCTGGCGCGCACACCACCTCGACCCGTCGCCCCACCCGCAGACGATAGGTGACGCCCGCGAACCGCTTGGACGGCACATCCAGGTACCCGTCACGCGCCAGGCGGCTCCAGGCGCGTTCGCCCAGCGTCGTCCGCGCGACCTCCTCGGCCCGCTCGCGCGCGGCGCCGTAGTCCTCGGGCGAGAAATCCGACCCGGCGGTGCGCCTGGGCAGGTGGTCCCAGTAGTAGCGCCAGGGACGTTCGACCCGGCCGTCCCGCCTGGCGCCATCAGGACCCAGGACCGGGAACGGACTCCAGGACGTGAGCCGACTCCAGACGCTGCGGAGCGCCTCAGGGACCATGCGCGCCGGCCTCCGCGCGCAGCTCTTACCCGCCGGCGATCGGGGCGATGATCTGGTACTCCTCCACGCGGGGGTCGAACGGCGCGTCGTCCAGGACGTGCTGGGTGCCCACCTTCCGCGAGACGGCGCACCCCTTCTCGCGCGCTTCGCGCAGGATCCGCTCGGCCTCGGCGATTCCCTGGCGGGCTTCCTCGGTGTCGGTATCGATCTCCCACTCCACGAGCTGGTGTCCACGGCGATTCGCGACGATGATGCGACCCATGGCGCTAACCCTCCCTGCGGTGTAGCCTTTCCCCTCCAGCCTACGCCGTGGAGCGGGTTATGACAAGCCGCAGCCGGGGTGGGCGTCAGATTCTTGGGAGTGGCGGTGTGCGGCGTCGGCACACCCGACCGGACTGGTCAATGCATGGCGGATTGCGCCGCGCAAGGCAACCAGGAAGTCCCTCCGGCACGCCCCGGCCACGTTGGGCTGAGTTCAGCCAACATGCTGGCGGGCACCCCCACAGCCCACGCCAGCCCCGGCTGGACAGCTCGCCCGTACGGCGCGGGGACGCCCCGGTCAGGTGTGGTAGCCGTTCGAACGGACGCAGCCGTGGCGCTGGCTGGCCTGCTCCAATGGCTCACCGCACAGCGGGCAGCGCGGGCGGCCAGCGGCCACCACTTCGGCGATGTTGCGGCTCAGCTCGCGGAGCTGCTCGCGCGTCGCGCGGCAGGCGAAGGTGGCCGGTTGGGTCGGCTCGTCCTGCTCCTCGGCGGCTGTGGCCTCGATGTCGTAGGCCAGGAGGACGTAGCGCGGCCCCGCCTCGAGCTCACTCTCGTCCTGGCCCAACGCTAGGCGGCCCACCTTGAATTCCACGGTCGGGGTCAGCGGGAAGGCGTCGAGCGACCGGGGCGTGGTCTGCCCGGACGAGGCGAGCCGACCCTGCAGCTCGGCCAGGAGCTGCTCGACCGCGAGTCCCAGCGCCTGGAGCTGTTCCTTCTCCAGCCACAGCACCGCTGAGCGGCCGTCGCCGCTCTCCACCAG
>CAYSYM010000057.1:0-23039 GCA_964435115.1 uncultured Chloroflexota bacterium
GCGCAGGGCCACGATGCCGGCCGTGTACGCCCCCAGGCCGAAGAAGGCCGCGTGGCCGAGGGACGGCAGGCCGGTGTAGCCCAGGAGCAAGTCCAGGCTCATGGCGAAGATCGCGTAGATGAAGACCTCGGTGAGCACGGTCTGGATGTAGCGGGGTGGATTCACGAGCGGCAGCGCGGCCATGACGAGCAGGGCCGCGACGACCAGGCCGCCACGCAGCGGCAGGCCCGCCGGCGTGCCGCGCGCCGGGGGGAGGCCGGACGCGCCCGGCGCAGCGCGCTTCCTTCCACCAGCGCCCAGCCGCTCGACCACCCCTGCGCCGAGCTCGGCCAAGCTTCGGCCCACGCGCTTCGCCATCAGACGCCAAGGTACCGGCGGTGCAGCTCGGCGTCCGACCACAGCTCGGCGGCCGTGCCGCTGAAGACAACCTGGCCCTTGCTCAGCACGTACACCCGGTCCGCGAGCCCGAGCGCGAGCGCGAGGTTCTGCTCGACCAGGAGGATTGGCAGCCCCTCGTCCTTGAGCCGGGCGATCACCGAGCCCAGCTGCTCCACGATCCGCGGCGCCAGCCCCTCGGACGGCTCGTCCATCAGGAGCAGCCTGGGTGCCTGGAGGAGCGCCCGGCCGATCGCCAGCATCTGCCGCTCACCGCCGGAGAGGGCCAGCCCGTGGACGCCCCAGCGCTCGCGCAGCCTCGGGAAGAGCTGGACGACGCGGTCGACCGTCCAGGCGCCCGGACGCGCGCCGAGCGTCAGGTTCTCGCGGACGGTCAGGTCGTCGAAGATGCCCCGCCCCTGCGGGACCAGCGCCAGCCCCAGCCGGCTGAGCCGGTGGGGCGGCAGAGTGTGGATGGGCCGTCCGTCGAAGAGCACCCGCCCGCGGCGCGGCGGGGTGAGGCGCATGATGCTGCGCAGGGTCGTCGTCTTGCCCGCGCCGTTGCGCCCGAGCAGCGCCACCACCTCGCCGGGGTACACCTCGAGGCTCACCCCCTGCAGCACGTAGCTGGACCCGTAGTAGGTGTGGATCTCCTCCACGGCAAGCAACGGCGCACCGGCCGGCGTCCCTCGTACCGGGATCGCCAGGCGCGCCACGGTGGCGGTCGGCTCGCTCCCGCTCACGCGACGCCTCGGCCGAAGAGCCCGCGCGGGCGCACGACGAGCACCAGCGCCATCACGGCGAAGATGGCGACGAGCGCGTAGTCTGGGAACTGGGCCTTGCCGAAGGTGTCGGCCATGCCGACGAGCAGGGCACCGAAGAAGGCGCCCTTCAGGGTGCCCAGGCCGCCGATGACCACGACGATGAGGGCGTACAGGAGCGCCTCGAAGTCCATGCCCAGGCGGACACTCTCCAGCGGCGCGGCGATCACGCCGCTGTAGGCCGCCAGTCCGACGCCGGTGGCGAAGACCACGGTGAACACGCGCGCCACGTCGATGCCCAGGACGGAGACCACCTCCGCATCCTGAACGCCCGCGCGGATGATCGCGCCCACGCGGGTGCGGGCGTGGACGAACCAGAACCCGGCGGCGAGCGCGAGCCCGCTCGCGATAACGAAGAGGCGGTACTTCGGGTAGACGATGCCGAGCAGGGGCACCTGGGCTGCCCCACTCAGCTCGGGCGGCGCCATCAGCGAGCGCACGTCACCCCCCCAGGTCCAGCGCACGATGTCGCCCAGGATGAAGGCCAGGCCAAAGGTCAGCAGCACCTGCTCGAGGTGCGGCCGCCGGTACAGTGGCCGCAGCACGCCCACCTCGAGCGCCGAGACGCCCAGGGCGACGGCGACCGGGACGGTGGCGAGCGCTAGCCAGAAGCTGCCCGTCGCCTGGGCCAGCGCGAAGCCGAGGTAGGCGCCCAGCATGTAGAAGGCGCCGTGAGCCAGGTTGACGAACCGCATCAGCCCGAAGATGAGCGACAGTCCGGTGGCGAGCTGGAAGAGCACCATGCTGAACGCCAGCCCGTTCAGGAGCTGGATGGCGAGGGGGAGCAGCTCACGCGGCATGGATCTTCCCCACCCCCTGCCCCCTCCCTCGGGAGGGGGAGAATCTTCTGTGCTCCTGGGGGGCGAAGCCCCCCAGGCCCCCCGACGCGGGGACCGGAACGCCGGGCGTCGCCGCCCCAGGCTCACCAGCCGGGTGCGGTGCGCTGGGCTCCACCGCCGGACGCCCGCTAGCGCGCCGTCCTGGCTCGGCCCCAGGTCCCCAGCAGGGGGCGGAGCGCGGGGCGTCGCCTCCCAGGCCCCGGACGGGAGGAGGGGTCTCCTGCCGGCGGAAAGGTCCTTCTGCTGGGGGGCTGAGACCCCCAAGAGCCCCTAGCTGAGGGGCAGGTCCGCGGACGGCTGCATCCCCCAGACCCCGTTGGGAAGCTTGCGACTCGCGACTGATCACTGCGCCAGGTCTTTAATAACCCCCAGCGTTCCCGTGACGACGTTGCCCGGCTTGCCGTCAATCGCCCGCACTTCGCGCAGGTAGATCGTGTTGATGACGTTGCGCGTCTCCGGGTCAAACTCGAACGGGCCGCGCGGGCTGGCAAACTTCACGCCCGCCATGGCCTTGCTGAGCGCGTCCTTGCCGGCCGTGTCGCCGCCCACCTTCTCGAGCGCGTCGACGATGACGCGCGCGGCGTCGTAGCCCTGGAGGGCGAACACGCTCGGCTCGCGGTTGTACTTCGCCCGCCAGTCGGCGACGAACTGCTTGTTCTCGGGGTTGTCGAGTGTCTTGGCCCAGTGCAGGCTGCTGATACCGCCGAGCGCGGCGTTGCCCTGGCCCGGCAGGACGTCCTCTTCCAGCAGGAAGCCTGAGCCGGTCAGCTTGATCGTCGCCTTCAGCCCGAACTCGTCGTACTGTTTGACGAAGGCCACGGCGTCGGACCCGCTGTAGAAGTTGTAGGTGGCCTCGGGATTCGCGGCCTGGATCTCTGGCAGGTACGGGGCATAGTCAGTGTTGGGGAACTTGGGGAAGATCTCCTTCAGGACCGTGCCGCCGGCCTTCTCGAACGACTCCTTGAAGGCCGCGGCCGATTCACGGCCGAAGCCGTAGTCCGCGGCGGTGATGACCATCTTCTTGGTGAGGTTCTTGGCCGCCCACTCGCCGAGCGGGTAGGCCACCTGCCAGGCGGTGAAGCTGGCGCGGAAGATGTACGGGCTCTTCCGACCGCGTGTCAGGTCGTTGCCGCCGGCGTTGGAGATGACCGAGACGATCTGGTTCTCGTGGAGCAGGTCGCGCGCGCCGTAGGCGATCGGCGTGGAGACGATTCCGGAGAAGAGATCGATCCGGTCCTGCTCGATGAGCTTGCGCACCTTCTGCAGCGCCGGGGCCGGGTCGACACCTTCGTCTTCCTTGATGACCTGGATCTCACGGCCGCCCGCCTTGTTGCCGACCTTCCCGAAGTAGAGATTCATGGCGTCGAGAATGTCGGCACCAAGCTGGGCGTACACCTGGCTGAAGGGCAGCAGCACGCCGAGCTTGATCGGCCCGGCGGCAGCGGGCTTCGCGGCGGCCGGCGCCGTCGTCGGCTGCGCGGCCGGTGCCGCGGTCGGCTTGGTTGCCGGCACCTCGGTGGGCTTGGGCGCCGGCGCGGCCGTGGGCGCGGCGGCCGGTGCCGCCGGCTGGCAGGCCGCCAGCAGCGAGCCGGTGGCGGCCACGCCGCCGACCGCGAGCAGCGCGCGAAGGAACCCGCGCCGTGAGACGGCCTGCGCAGCGGGGTCGGCGAACGACGAATCGTCGTGGTGCATGGTGATCCCCCTGAACGCGGCTCTCCCGAGCCGCCTAGGTGTGCGCCCCTGAAGCGCGGGCGTGCGCTCAGATGGGGGCGATTCTACCGAGCGGTGCTTCCTCCGTTCACTCCACAGCCTCTACGCGGACCACCCGCTTGGCTTTCAGTTCGAACCGTGGCAGGCTGCCCGGTGGCAGGACCTGGCAGGGGACGCGCAGCAGCAGCCGGTGGCGCAGGGCCTCGGCGACCCGCTGGGCCAGCTCCACCTCCGCCTCGGCGGCGTCCGGCAGCGGCTCGACGAGCAGGCGAAGCTCGTCCATCTGGTTGACGCGGCTCACCTCCACCCGGAACTCAGCGATCGCCGGGAACTCCCGCAGGACCCCTTCGATGGCGCTTGGGAAGACGTTGACGCCGCGGACGACGAGCATCTCGTCGGCGCGGCCCAGAATGCCGCCCGCCAGGCGAGCGAACGTGCGGCCGCAGCCACAGGGCTCCTCCACGACCTCCGCCAGGTCGCCGGTGCGGTACCGGATCAGCGGCATGCCCGGGCGCCCGAGGTTGGTGACCACCAGCTCGCCCCGCTGACCCGGCGCGACCGGTTGCGCGGAGACCGGGTTGACGGCCTCGACGATGAACTCCGACTCGATCAGGTGGACGCCTGCCTGCTCCTGGCAGGTGAAGCCGGTGGCGCCCACTTCGGTCAGACCGGTGTGGTCGAAGCAGCGCGCGCCCCACGCGCGCTCGATCCGCTCGCGCACCTGTGGGATGCTCGCGCCGGGCTCGCCGGCGTGGATGGTGGCCTGCACCGGGCCCGAGGCGAGGTCGATCCCCGCCCGCTCGGCTGCTTCGGCCAGGCGCAGCGCGTAGGTCGGGGTGCAGCAGAGCACCGTGGCGCCGCAGCCGATCAGCGCCTGCAACCGCTGCTCGGTCTGCATCCCGCCGCCCGGGATGGCCATGGCGCCGACCGTGCGGGCGCCTTCGTAGGCCGCCCAGAACCCGATGAACGGCCCGAAGGAGAAGGCGAAGAAGACGCGGTCGCCCGGCCCGACGCCGGCGCCGCGGTAGACGTGCCCCCACAGCCGGGCCCACCACTGCCACGACTCCTCGGTATCGAGCCAGCGAATGGGCGCCTTGCCCGTCGTCCCGCTCGTCTGGTGGAGCTTGACGTACCGGTGGAGCGGGTAGGTCAGGTTGGTGCCGAACGGCGGGTGGTCGGCCTGGTCGTCGGCCAGCTCGCTCTTGGTGGTGAACGGCAGCGCTCGGAACTCCTCCCAGCTCCGCACCTGCCTAACGCCGGCCAGCTTCCGGGCGTAGAAGCGATTGGTGGGTAGCACCTCCGCGAGGAGCTGCTGGAAACGGCGAAGCTCGTGGGCTGCCAGCAGCTCGCGGTCGAGCGTCTCGCTCGTGGGGTCGAAGAAGGTGGTCGTTCTCGGGACTACGGCCATGGTGCTCCCCCTTCCAGCCTGGCTACCCGGGTGGGATCCTGGGCCCGGCCAGCGGGACACCGCACACCTGGGCCAGCGCTCGTCTCACGTAGACCCGCGTCACCTTCTTGCGCCAGGCGTAGCTCAGGTCGGTGTTGTCGAGCGGGTGGGCGCCCCTGGAGGCGGTGAGCGCGACCGCCTCGATCGCGTCCGGCGCCGGGGTGGACCCGACCAGCGGCCGTGCCGCCGCGGACGCGTCGACCGGGGCAGAGCCCACCGCTCCGAGCACCAGCCGGACGTCCTCGACCGCGCCATCGGTGCACCTGGCCGCGGCGGCGACACCCAGCACCGGGAAGTCGAACGCGCCCCGCCGCCGCAGCTTCAGGTAGGTCGTCCGCCAGCCGTCCATCGGCGGCAGCAAGACGTCGGCGAGGATCTCGTCGGGCCGACGCGCCAGGTAGAGGATGCCGTCGTCGCGGAAGAAGTCGGCGGCATCCACCAGCCGCTCGCCGCCGGCGCTGACCAGCCGCAGCCTGGCCCTGAGCGCGACTGCGACGGGGGCGGTGTCCGAGCTGGAGACGGCCCAGCAGCGCGCGCTGCCCGGGGCGACCCAGCACGTCTGGCCGTCCTTCTTCTTGCAGAAGTCGATGCTCTGGCGCCAGTGGTAGCTCTGGTCGTAGTAGGTGCAGCGCGTGTCCAGGCACAGGTTGCCGCCGATCGTCCCCATGAGGCGGAGGTGGGGGGTAGAAACCAGCCCGGCCGCGGCGGCGAGCGCGGGGTAGCGGGCCCGGAGGATGGGGTCGGCGGCTGCCTGCGCCAGGGTGGTCATGGCGCCCACGCGCACCCAGCCCTCCTCGGCCGCCTCCGCGCCGCGCAGCTCCGGGATGCCCCGCAGGCCGATCAACACGGCCGGCTCCTGCTGCCGCCGCTTCATGTTCGGGTACAGGTCGGTGCCGCCGGCGACGACGAGCGCGGCGTGCCGGGCGTCGAGCGCCGAGCGCTCGGCCAGCATCTGGGTCGCTTCGGCGAGCGACCGCGGCCCGAGGTAGGTGAAGGGCGGCAGGCGCATCATGGGCGGGAGCCCTCGACCATGCCGGCCGGCGGGTCCACCTTCTGCAGACGTGGGAACGTGTAGGCGGGGAGCTTCGTCGGCCCGTAGCGAGCCGGCTTGCCCTCGGCCTTCGCCTCGAGCGCGCGCAGGACCTTGTCCGGCGTGATCGGCGTCTCGTCGATCCGCGCACCCACGGCATCGTAGACGGCGTTGGCGACGGCCGGGATGACCGGCAGCAGCGGGCCCTGGCCGACCTCCTTGGCGCCGAACGGCCCTTCGGGGTCGTGCGTCTCCACCAGGAAGTGGCGGATCTCGGGCATCTCGCAGACCGTCGGACTCTTGTACTCCAGCATGGAGGGGGTCTTGTGGACGCCGAGCACCTGTCCACCGCGCTCCGCGCGGAACACCTGTTCCTCCATCAGCGCCTCTCCGAGCGCCATGTAGATGCCCCCCTCCACCTGGCCCGCTACCAGCACCGGGTTGAGCGCGCGGCCGATGTCGTGCGCCATCCACACCCGCTCCACCGTGACCCAGCCGGTCTCCGGGTCGACGTCGACCTCGACCACGCAGGCCGAGTAGCTGTAGGCCGGGCTGGGGCCGACGCCCGCGCCTTTGAAGCTCCCGCCCAGCCTGGGCGGCTTGTAGTTGCCGGACGCCGCCAGCGCCCCATTGCGGGCCTCCGCGAGCTGCACCAGCTCCGGGAAGCGCAGCTCCGGCCCCACGCCGTCGCGTCGCCGAAGCACGCCCTCCCGCAGGATCAGCTCCTCGGGCGGCAGGTCGAGCTCGTCGGCCGCGGCGCCGATCAGTACCTCACGGAGCCGCGAGGCGGCCTGGATGGCCGCGTTGCCGGCCATGAAGGTGACGCGGCTCGAGTAGCTGCCGAGGTCGATCGGCGTGAGGTCAGTGTCGGACGTCACCAGCTTGACCTGCTCCGGGCTGGCCCCGAGCGCCTCGGCCACGACAGCGGTCAGCATGGCGTTGGAGCCCTGGCCGATGTCGATCTGGCCGCAGGCGACGCTCACCACGCCGCTGCGGTCGAGCCGGATATCCACGGCGCTGTGCGGCATGTCGTTCCAGTACAGCGGCAGCCCCGCGCCACACAGGTAGGCGCCCACCGCGAAGCCCACGCCCTTGCCGTACGGCAGCTTCCCGTGCTTCTCCTGGAAGCGCGACTCGCGTACCACGACCTCGGTGCTCTCGGCGAGCCCGCACGAGGTGATGCGCAGATGGTTGGCTGTGATGCTGAAGGGCTTCACGAAGTTCCTGGTGCGCAGCGCGACGACGGGGATGCCGAGGCGTTCGGCCACCACGTCGAAGTGGCACTCGAGGGCGAAGCGCGGCTGGGGCGTGCCGTGGCCGCGCTTGGGACCGCACGGCGGCTTGTTGGTCAGCACGCGCACGCCCTGCCAGCGGTAGGCCGGGATGGCATCGCACACCGTCTGGAGCGCCCCGGTGTACAGCAGCGAGGCGGCGCCGTAGCTCGTGTACGCGCCGCCGTCGACGTACGACTTGAAGTCCATGGCCGTGATGCGGCCGTCGCGCGTCCAGCCGGTCCTGACCCACATCAGGGCCGGGTGGCGGCCGCGGTGGCAGTAGAAGACCTCCTCGCGGGTGAGCGTGGCCTTGATCGGCCGACCAGTCAGCATGGCCAGCTTGGCGGCGGCGGCCTCGTGCTGGAACAGCTCCAGCTTGCCGCCGAAGCCGCCGCCAACCGGGGGCGCGATCACCCGCACCTGGTCCTCGCGCAGCTCCAGCGCCTTGGCCAGCTCCTTGTGGACGTAGTGCGGCGACTGCGTGCTGGTCCAGAGGGTGAGGCGCCCTTCGGGCGGGGCATTGGGTGTTGGGTGTCGGGTGTCGGGCGCGCGGGGTTGGGTATCGGATGCTGGGTGTTGGAGGTGGGAGGGCCCCTCCCTAACCCCCAATCCCGCGTACTCGACACCCGCGCTGGGCTCCCACACGGCCACGCAGGCGTGCTGCTCCAGCGGCAGGTGGGTGCTGCCCTGGAAGAAGTAGGTGTCCTCGAAGACATGGTCGGAGGCGGCCAGCGCGGCGTCCACGTCGCCGAACTCCATGGCGGCGGCCCGATGGGCGTTGCCGTACTTCCCGGCGTGGACGGGCTCGCCCGGCTTGCTCAGGCTCTCCTCGATCGACAGGTAGGTTGGGAGGTCCTCGTACAGCACCTCGATCAGGTCGAGCGCCCGCTCCGCGGTCGCCTCGTCCACGGCCGCGACCGCGGCCACGGCGTCGCCCACGTAGCGCACCTTCTCCGAGCACAGCGCCTGCTCGTCCTGCCCCACGGGGAGCACGCCGTACGTGACGGGCAGGTCGCGGCCGGTGATCACCGCGTAGACGCCGGGCAGCGCCTCGGCGGCGCTGGTCTGGATAGAGCGGATGCGCGCGTGCGGCCGCGTGCTGCGCAGCAGGCAGCAGAAGCCCATGCGCGGCAGCTTCAGGTCGTCCGCGTAGCGCGCCCGGCCGGTCGCCTTGTCGAGGCCGTCGGGCTTCGGGATGGAGCGTCCGACGATGGCGAGCTCGGGCTCCGGCGGCGCCGCGGTGGCGGTCATACCCCGGCCTCCTGCGTGGGAGCGTGCTGAGCGTCGCGCGGCGGGTGCGGCGTGGGCGCCAGGCGGGCCGCCGCCAGCTCGACCGCCTCGACGATCTTGACGTAGCCGGTGCAGCGGCAGATGTTGCCGGCCAGCGCCTCGATGATGCGCTCCCGCGAGGGCGCCGGCTCAGCATCGAGCAGGGCCTTGGCCGTCACGATGAAGCCAGAGGTGCAGTAGCCGCACTGCGCCGCGCCCAGCTCGGCGAACGCCTGTTGGAGGGGGTGCGGCCGGGCGCCCTGGCTGAGGCCTTCGATCGTCACGATCTCGCGTCCCTGGAGCTCGACAGGCAGGGCGAGGCAGCTCAGGATGGGCTCGCCATCCACCAGCACAGCGCAGGCGCCACACTCGCCCAGCTCGCAGCCGTGCTTGGTGCCGGTCAGGTCGAGCTCTTCGCGCAGCACCTCCAGGAGCGTCTTGTGCGCGGGCACCAGGAGGTCATGCGTCTCCCCGTTCACCCGCAGCGCCAGGTGCAATTTCCCGCCGTTGGCCACCAGTCCCCCTCCAGCAAGCTTAGGCGTCGGTCATGCCGACCGTGGCGGTCGTTCGCCCGATCGGCCGCGCGCTCCGTCCGGCGCGCCGAGCGCGCGCGAGATGTCTGCCGCCACCTCGGCGGCGCGACGGGCGATGGGGAGCAGCCGGTCGGCGGTCAGCGAGCCGGCGAGGCCGACGACCAGCAGCACAGCAGCCAGCGAACCCGCGGCGTCAAAGACCGGCGCACCGGCGGCTCGCACGCCGTCGAGGTACTCCTGGTCGTCCAGCGCGAAGCCCGCGCGCTCGACCGCCGCCAGGTCCCGCTCGTAGGCCGCCCGGGCCATAACCGTCCGGTCGGTGAAGCGGGGGAGCTGCGCCAGGTGCCGCTCGCGGTCGGCGCGGTCGGCGTAGGCGAGGAACAGCTTGCCCACGGCGCCGGCGAGGAGCGGGATGCGGCGGCCGACCGGCGCCGAGACGCGCATCGCCGCCTGGCCGCTCTCGGCCTTCTCCAGGATCAGCGCGCGGTTGGCCTGTCTGACCAGGAGCAGGACGGTCTCACCGGACTCCTCGGCGAGGCGGGCGAGGTGCGGCCGCGCGACGAGCGGCAGGTCCAGCCGCTCGCGCGCCACGCTGCCCAGCCGGGCGAGGCGCGGCCCCAGCCGGTACCGCTTGCTCGTCTCGTCGCGGGCGAGCAGGCCGTGGCTGCGCAGCGTCTCCAGCACGTCGCGCACACTGCCCTTGCTGGCGCTGAGGCGGCGGGCGATCTCGGAGATGCCGAGGGGGCGCTCTTCCGCTTCGAGGAACGCCAGCACGCGCGCGGCGCGATCGACCGCCGGGACGAGGCGAACGGGCTGGACTGCCAGGGCCATGCTACACCGCGCGTACGCCGTGGAGTACGCCGTGCTGTGCAGCGTACGCGCAGCGCTGGATGGCCGTCAAGAGGTCGAATTGCCCCCGAATCCGTGAGTCCGAGATCAGATCCGTCACCCAGCGGGTGAAGCTTTCAATCGGGAATCCACGGATTGGGGTGGCCTCAAAACGGATCGCACCGACTGGGGATTCGCTGCCTCACGCGGCATCCGACCGAAGGAGGCGGCGGGTCGGATGCCGCGGGCGAGCCGGTACGAGGACGCGGGGGCCGTGGCAGTGCCGGCGTCGGCTCGGCAGCCGGCGCGGCGCCCGCTATACTGGCCCGGTGTGAATGGAACAGGCGTTCTGATCCACCTCGCGAGCTCGCCATGCCGCTCGACACGCTGAGCGTCAGCACGCAGGTCCGGCAGATGGGTGGCCTGCTGGTTGCGCGCAGGGCCGAGGACGAACGCCGCCTCAAGCTCGCCCAGCGCCTGGTCGTGGCGTACGTCGACCGCTGGGAGGAGCTGGCCGAGCAGGCCGAGCAGATGCCGGAGCGAGTGGCCGTCCCGACAGGCCCGCTGGACGAGTGCCTGCCGGTCCCGCCGCGCCCGGCGCTCTACACGGCGCTCGCCACCGACGGGTCGGAGATCGACCCCGATCGCCACGGCGCCGGCGGGACCTACTACGTGATCAACATCGGGCGCGCGAAGATTCCGTACGGCCAGCCCGAGCGCGACGTTGAGCTTCGCTCCACCTCCCGCCTCGCCTACACGGACGAGGACCTGTTCATCATCGACCCGCGCGACTCCCGCCGCCAGGTGCCTCTCCGCGACCGGCACCTGGACGCCCAGCGCACGGTCGAGGAGCTGGGGGCGCTGGCCGACATGGCGGAGACCGAGGCTGAGCAGCACGCCGACGCGCCGGTGGTGGCGCTGGTCGATGGAACCCTGCTCTTCTCCGTGCTGGAGGAGCGGCCGCGCGACTTCCTGCGCGACTACTTCTACCGTGCCTACGCCGCCCAGCTTGACCGGTTGCGCCGCGCCGGGGTGGCGCTGGCCGCCTATGCGAGTCGGACACGCGGCATCGACCTGGTCAACCTCTTCCGTGGCGTGTGTGGCGGCATCCCCGCCACGTGCGCGTGGTGCGGCGCGGCGTCGGCCGCGGAGACCGCCGCGGTGCCCGCTCGACCAACGGCCTGCGTGCTGCGCGGGCTAACCGATGCCCACCTGCTGGGGCCGGGCCTGGGCGCGTGGGAACGGTCGGCGCTCTTCCGCGTGCGCTCGAACGTACACGATCCGCACTACGGCGCCCACCGGGTCTACTTCTTCCTGCTCGACACAGGCGCCGAGGTGGCCCGCGTCGAAGTGCCCGAGTGGGTGGCGCGCGACCGTGCCAAGCTGGACCGGGTGCACGCCGTCCTCGCCGACCAGTGCGCCAAGGGGTCCGGCTACCCCGCCGTGCTCGCTCGGGCCGACGACCGCGCTGTCATCTCCACCCTGGACCGGACGACCCTGTCCAACCTGGTGCGGCAAGAGCTGGCACGGCGTGGCGTCCACGCCCGTCCATCAGCCAAACTGGGGCGGAAGCAGGTGCGCACCGTATGACCGCCCTCGAGCCACGTCCGCTCGCCGCGTCGGCCCCAGCGCCACAGGTCGAGGCCCCCGCCGGCGAGGTGATCGAGTCCACTACCACGAGCTTCCTCGCCCAGGCGGCCGAGCTCGACGCGGCTCCCGCCTTCGGGTCGTTCGTCAGGGTCACGGGCGACGACGGGACGACGATCTACGGCGTGGTGGCGCACGTCGAGACTAGTGGCATCGACCCGGGGGCACGGCCGATCATGCGCGGGCACGGCGCCGTGCGGGATGGCTTGATCTACGTGGAGAACCCGGATCTCCCACACGTGCTGCGCACGACCTTCCTGGCGCTGATCGTGGGGTTCAGGGAGCTGGGCGGCTATCGCCAGCGCCTGCCCGACCGTCCGCCGCGCCTGCACTACTCCGTCCACCTGGCTTCGCCCGACGAGGTGCGCGCGCTCGTCGACGCCGGGTTGGACTACCTGGGCACCCTCCTGAACGCGGTGGACGTCCCCGTGGACGAGCTGGTGGCGGCCAACGTCCGGCTCACGGCAGCCATCCGCGAAGAGGCGGCCTTCGCGCACCGGGCCGGCCGCGAGCTGGCCCAGCTCCTCCGTGCCGATTACCCGCGGCTCACCGCCATCCTGCGGCGGGTCGCACCGGCGGGCTGAAGCCGCCGACCGTCCATGAGCCAGCGTGCGAGCGATCGGTCCATGCTGACGGGTGCGGGGCGCGCCGCGCTGGTGGCCGACGGGCGAGTCGGCCCCCGGCAGCGGCTGGGCGTGCTCGTCTCGGGCTCGCTGGCGGAGGGGCTGGCGGCGCGGCTGGACCCCGAGACGCCCATCGAGGACGTGCGGCTGGGCAAGTTCGTGAAGATCGTCGGCCAGAAGTACGAGTACTTCTGCCTGATCACCGACCTCCAGCTCGACGCCGCCAACCTCGACGTGCTGCGCGATCCGCCCGGCCAGCCCACGCTGCGCGACCAGTTTCTGCGCGACGTGCTGAGCGGGACGACGACGTACGGGACGATCAAGATCAAGCCCGAGCTCATGCTCCCCAACCCCACCGCCGCCTTTGCGTTCGACGAAGCCGAGCAGGTGCCGCGCCCGGCACGCACCATTCCGCCACACTTCTCGAACGTGCTCGAGGCGACCGCGCCCGACTTCGAGCGCGTCTTCGGGGCTGAGGACGGCGAGCACTTCCAGATCGGCCAGCCGATCGACATGGAGATCCCCGTCTGCATCAGCCTCTCCAGGCTCGTCCAGCGTTCCAACGGCGTGTTCGGGAAGTCGGGCACGGGCAAGAGCTTCCTGACGCGCCTGCTGCTGTGCGGCGTCATCACGTCGAAGGCGGCGGTCAACCTGGTCTTCGACATGCACTCCGAGTACGGCTGGAGCAGCAACAGCGAGGACCGCACCGAGGTGAAGGGGCTGGCCCAGCTCTTCCCGGGCGACGTGTGGGTCTACGCCCTCGACCCCGAGTCGGCACGCGGCCGGGGAGTCAAACCGCACGGGCTCGTCAAGATCGCCCTGGGCGAGATCACCGTCGAGGACGTGGGGCTGTTGCAGGACGAGCTGCGCCTGAACCGCACGGCGATCGAGTCGGCGACGCTGTGCGAGGAGGTACTGGGTGAGGACTGGGTGCGGCAGCTCCTGGAGATGGATGGCGACGGGCTCGACGACTTCGCCCAGCGCCACGGGGGGCACCCCGGCTCGCTGCGAGCGCTCCGTGGCAAGCTCCGCCAGCTCAAACGGCTCTCGTTCGTGGAGGAGTCGCTGCCCCGGTCCCACCTGGAGGAGCTCGTGGCGGCGCTGGAGGCTGGCAAGCACGTGGTGCTGGAGTTCGGCCAGCAGCGGACCCTGCTGGCTTACATCCTGGTGGCGAACGTCATCACGCGCCGCATCCACGCGCTGTGGGTAAAGAAGACCGAGCGCTTCCTGAACACCAAGCAGGAGAGCGACCGGCCGCGCCAGCTCATGATCACCATCGAGGAGGCGCACAAGTTCCTCAACGCCGAGGCGGCGCGGCAGACCACCTTTGGCACCATCGCCCGCGAGCTGCGCAAGTTCTACGTGACCCTGCTCGTGGTCGACCAGCGCCCGAGCGGGATCGATGCCGAGGTCCTCTCGCAGATCGGGACGCGGATCACCTGCCAGCTCAACGACGAGCGCGACATCGACGCCATCTTCACCGGCGTCAGCGGCGGGTCCCACCTCCGGACCGTGCTCGCAACACTCGATTCGCGCGCGCAGGCGCTGGTGCTGGGGCACGCGGTCCCCATGCCGGTCATGATCCGCACCCGCCAGTACGACCAGGCGTTCTACAAGGCGCTCGCGCCGCGGAGCGCGAGCGGCTCCCCCCTGGCCAGCCCCCGCACGTATACGGAGATCTTCCCCGATGATCCGTGAGCCAGCCCTGCCGGGGGTGCCCGCCGTCTCCGGGCGCGGCGCTCCTCCCCCTCCCCCATCGGGGAAGAGGGCCGGGGGGATGGGGCGCACCCCATGACCCTCCGCATCGCCCACCTCGCCGATACGCACATCGGCATGGAGAACTACGGGAAGGTCAGCGCGGCCACCGGCTTGAACTCGCGGCTGGACGACTTCCTGCGGTCGCTCGACCAGGCGCTGGACGCCGCGCTCGAGGCGAAGGTGGACCTGGTGGTCTTCGCGGGCGACGTCTACAAGACGCGCGACCCGACCCCGACGCACCAGCGCGAGTTCGCCCGGCGCATCCTCCGGCTGACGGCGGCCGGCGTGCCGGTGTTCATCACCGCCGGCAACCACGACATCCCGCTCTCGACCGGCCGGGCGACGAGCGTCGACATCTTCCGTGCGCTGGAGGTGCAGGCGGTCACGATCGCCCGCACGCTCGGGGCGCACCGCCTCGACACCCGGAGCGGGCCGGTGCAGGTGCTGGCGTTCCCTTGGACTCTGCGCAGCCTGCTGGCAGCGCAGGCGGAGTACAAGAACAAGACCATCGCCGAGCTGAACGACGCCATGGTCCGGCTGAACCGCGAGCGGTTGGCCGAGCTGGCCGCGGAGCTGGACCCCAGCCTGCCGACGGTCGTGGTCGGGCACGCCCACCTGTTCGGTGCGCGAGTGGGCGCGGAGCGGCTGCTGACGATGGGCAGCGACCCGACGTACGACCTGCAGACGTTCGACCTGCCGGGCGTGGACTACGTGGCGATGGGGCACATCCACAAGCACCAGGCGATGGGTTACGGCAGCCCGCCGATCGTCTACGCGGGCAGCATCGACCGCGTGGACTTCGGCGAGGCGGAGGAAGAGAAGGGCTGGGCGCTAGTGGAGATCCCCGAGAAGGGGCGCGCCGAGTGGCGGTTCCGACGGGTGGACGCGCGCAGGTTCCTCGTCATCGACGCGCGCGTCGAGGGTGAGAACGCCACCGAAGATGTGGTGAAGGCGATCGCACGCCAGGCCGACAAGGTGCGCGATGCGGTGGTGAAGGTGCGCGTCGAAGTGCCGGCCGAGCGTCTGGGCGAGCTGCGCGACGAGGAGATCCGCGCGCAGCTCAGGGAGGCCTCCCACCTAGCGCCCATCGAGCGGATCGTCCTGAAGCGGGCGCGCGAGCGGTGGGGCGTCGGCAGTGCGGCGATCCAGCACGCCCAGCCTCTCGACGCGCTGGCGTACTACCTGGCGAACCAGCAGGTGGACGCCGACCGCCGCGACGTCCTGCTGCGGTACGCACGGGCGCTCATGGACGATGAGCACGATCGCGCCGGGTCACCCTCGCCAGCGATTGGAAGCAACTCCCCCAGTCCTCAGTCCTCAGTCCTCAGTCCCCAACACCCAACACCCAACACCCAGCCCCGGACCCCGTGATCCCTGTTCGCCTCAGCCTGCGCAACTTCATGTCCTACGCGGACGTCCACCCGCCGCTCGAATTCGACGGCATCCATGTAGCGGTACTGTCGGGCGACAACGGCCACGGCAAGTCGGCGTTGCTCGACGCAGTCACCTGGGCGCTGTGGGGGCGGTCGCGCGCCAGGTCGGTGGACGACCTGCTCCACACCGGGCAGACGGAGATGGAGGTCGAGTTCGAGTTCGACCTCGAAGGCGACCGCTACCGGGTGATCCGGAAGCGGCAGCGGCGGGGTAGGACCGGCCTCTCGGACCTGCAATTCGCCGTGCTGGCCAACGGGAGCTACCGGCCGCTCACGCAACGCTCGGTGGACGAGACGGAGAAGGCCATCGCGAGGACGCTGAAGATGAGCTACGAGACGTTCATCAACTCGTCGTTCATCCAGCAAGGCCGGGCGGACAGTTTCACGACGAACCAGCCCGCGGAGCGCAAGCGGATCCTGGCAGAGATCCTGGAGCTGGGCTACTACGACGAGCTCGAGGCTCGGGCGAAAGAGGCGCTCCGCGAGCGCGACTCGCAGCTTGGCGAGGAGCGGGCGCGGGCGCGCGAATGGGAGCAGGAGCTCGCCCACCTGCCCGAGTACCAGGCCGAGGCCGAGCGGCTGAAGGGCGAGCTGGCGCAGGCAGAGGAACGCTCGCGGACGGCCGAGAGCGCGTGTAACGTCACACGCGAGCGCGTCGCTCGGCTGGAAGCGGCCCACAAGCAACTCGCGGAAGTGGAGGCGCGCCTGCAGCGCTTCGCCGCCGAGCGCGAGCGGACCAGGGCGGGCATCGCCGAGGCGCGGGTGAAGCTGGCGGAGACCCAGCGCGTGCTGGAACGGGCGGAGACGATCGAGCGGGCCGCCGCCGAGCTGGCGGCCGTGCGGGCCGAGCTCCAGGCTGCGGATGCCAGGCTCCAGGCGTACCTGCCGCTCGCGCGTGCGCGTGAGCGGGCGGAGAGCACGCTGGAGACCGAGCAGGCGCGGCTGGAGGCGCACCTGACGGTCCTGCTGAAGCAGGTGTGCGAGCAGAAGCGGCTGGCGGAGCCGCGCCCGGCCGCGGAGGCCGAGCGGTGGGCGGCAGGCGCGCAGATTGAGGAGCTGCAGCGGCTAGAGGAGGAGCGGCGCCGGCTGCAGGCCGAGGCGGTGCGGGCGCGCGAGGATGCCGCGGAGAAGCGAACGATCAATACCCAGCTCAAAGCGGAGATGGAGGAGCTGCGCGGCAGGATCGACGAGCTGGCGGCGCTGGCCACGTGCCCGGCGTGCCAGCGTCCGCTGGACCCTTCGCACAAGGCGACGCTGCGTGCCGCCTACGAAGCCCAGGGCGGGGAGCTCAAGACCAGGTTCCGGGCCAACGAGCGGCTGTATCGGGCGCTGGAGGCCGCCGTGGCCGAGCACGACGCCCGGCTGGCCCAGCTCGCGGCGCAGCTCGCCGGGCGTGAGGCCGCCCAGCAGCGGCTGGCGGCGGCCGAGAGCGCCCACGCCCAGGCGGTGCAGGCCGAGCAGCGGCTGGCCGCCGCCCAGCGGGAGCTCGCCGAGCTGGAGACGATCCTGGCCGAGCGCCGCTTCGCGCCTGAAGCGCGCGCCGCGCTGGCGGACGCCGAGCAGAAGCTGGCCAGGCTCGCCTACGACGAGGCGGCGCACGCGCGGCTGCGCTCGCGGACCGCCGAGCTCAGCGGGGCGGAGGCGGAGCGCCAGCGGCTGGACCAGGCGCGCGTGGTGGCGGAGCACCTGGAGGTGCAGACGCGCGACCTGGAGGCGCGGCTGGGGGGGCTCGAGCAGGAGTGCGCGGGCGAACAGAAGCGGTGCGCGATCCTGCGACGGGAGAGCGGCGACTACGAGGCCGAGCGCGCTCGGCTCGTGCAGGTGGAGGACGAGCTGCGCCTGGCCCAGGCGGAGCGCGACCGGCTGCGCGACCAGCAGGCCCGGGCCACCCAGCGGGTGGACTACTGCGCGTTCCTGGAGCGGCGCCTGAAGGAGAGCCTGGCGCGGCAGGACGCCTTGATCCGGGAGCAGAGCATCTACGCCGACCTGGTGTACGCCTTCGGCAAGAAGGGCGTCCAGGCGATGATCATCGAGACGGCGATCCCCGAGATCGAGGAGGAGGCCAACCGCCTGCTGGCTCGGATGACCGATGGCCGCATGCACGTGAAGCTGGAGACGCAGCGGGACGCCCGCAGCGGCAGTGGCACGATCGAGACCCTGGACATCAAGATCTCGGACGAGCTGGGCACACGCAGCTACGAGATGTTCAGCGGGGGCGAGAGCTTCCGGGTGAACTTCGCCATCCGCATTGCGCTCTCGAAGCTGCTGGCCCGGCGGGCTGGCACCAAGCTCCAGACACTGGTCGTCGACGAGGGCTTCGGCTCGCAGGACCAGGATGGGCGCGACCGCGTGGTGGAGGCGATCCAGGCCATCCAGGAAGAGTTCGAGAAGATCCTGGTAATCACCCACCTGGAAGACCTGCGCGAGCGCTTCCCGGTGCGCATCGAGGTCACCAAGACGCCGCGCGGCAGCACCTTCGTGCTGCGCTAAATGCTTCCCGCTATTGAATGCGGCATGGCCGGGAGTCCCCTCTCCCTCTGGGAGAGGGCGAGGGTGAGGGCGTCCTACGGCTGAAGAAGCACCGCCATCGTGCAGCCATTCGCGGGAAGCATTTAGAACCGGAAGCCACCCAGCGGCGGCGCCGCGGCAGCCGCGCGGGGGTATACTCGCCCGTCCCTGCATGCCCACGCTGACCCGCGCCGAGCACGTCCTGGCCGGCCTCAACGCCCAGCAGCGCGAGGCGGTCACCCATGCCGCCGGCCCCCTGCTCATCCTCGCCGGGCCTGGCTCCGGCAAGACGCGGGTGATCGTCCATCGGATCGCCTACCTGCTGGAGGCGTGCGGCGTCCTCCCGGCCGAGATTCTCGCGGTCACGTTCACCAACAAGGCCGCGCGGGAGATGAAGGAGCGGCTCGACACCCTGCTGGGCGCGCGCGCCAGCGCGTCGCTCGCGGTGGGCACCTTCCACGCCATCTGCGCCCGGTGGCTGCGGCGCGACCTCCACCACCTGGGGCTCGACCCGTCGTTCGCCATCTTCGACGACAACGACCAGGTGGACCTGGTGAAGCAGGTGCTGCGCGAGCTCGAGATCGACGAGAAGCGCACCTCCGCGCGCTCCGTCCTGAGCGCGATCTCTCACGCCAAGAGCGAGCTGACCGATCCTGGCGACTACGCCCGGCAGGCGCACGGGAAGTGGCAGGAGACGGTGGCGCGGGTCTACCGCCGCTACCAGCAGCTCCTCGACCAGCACCACGGCCTGGACTTCGACGACCTCCTACTGCGCACCGTCCAGCTCTTCCGCGAGGTGCCGGCGGTGCTCGACCGCTACCAGCAGCGGTTCCAGCACGTGCTCGTCGACGAGTTCCAGGACACCAACGTCGCCCAGTACGAGATCGTCAAACTGCTCTCGCGGACGCACCGCAACCTGTGCGTCGTCGGCGACGAGGACCAGGGTATCTATAGCTGGCGGTCGGCCGACATCCGCAACATCCTCAACTTCGAGCACGACTACCCAGATCTGAAGGTGGTCGTGCTGGAGCAGAACTACCGCTCCTCGAGCACTATCCTCCAGGTCGCGCACGCGGTCATCGCCGCCAACCGCATGCGCAAGCAGAAGCAGCTCTGGACGCAGAACGCGGCGGGCATTCCGGTGGTGCTGCACGAGGCGTACAACGAGCAGGACGAAGCGCTGTACGTAGTGCGGGAGATCGAACGTCTCGGCCGCGCGGCTGGCGTCCGGCACGGCGCCTGCGCGGTGATGTACCGCACGAACGCGCAGTCCCGCGCGCTGGAGGATGCCTTCGTCCGCCACGGGGTGCCGTACCGCCTGGTCGGCGGCACGCGGTTCTACGAGCGCCGCGAGGTGAAGGACGTGCTGGCCTACCTGCGGCTGGTGCAGAACCCGTTCGACGGCGTGAGCCTGGCGCGGGTCGTCAACGTGCCGCCGCGCGGGATCGGCCAGAAGTCCCTCCAGGAGCTGAACCGCTGGGCAGCGAGCCAGTCGCTCGCCAGCTACGAGGCGATGCGGCGCATCGCCGCGCTCCGGCATGACGACGGCGACGCGACGGCCGCGACCGCCCCCTTCAACGCACGCGCCCGCGAGCTGTTCGGCGGCTTTGTCGACCCGCTTGAAGCCATCCGGACCACACGGGATGACCGCACTGTGCTCGAGCTGCTCGACGCGCTCCTCGAGCAGACGGGCTATGGCCGCTTCCTGCGCGACGGTACCGAGGAGGGCGAGGAGCGGTGGCAGAACATCCAAGAGCTGCGGGCGAAGGCGGGCGACTACGACGAGCTCGCGCCCGGCCACGGGCTGGCCGCCTTCCTGGAAGACGTGTCGCTCGTCCAGGACGTCGACCAGCTCGACCGAAGTGACGAGGCGAACGCCGTGACGCTCATCACGTTGCACGCCGCGAAGGGGCTAGAGTTCCCCTACGTCTTCCTGGTGGGCCTGGAGGAGGGCGTGCTCCCGCACGCGCGCTCGGTGGACGACGCGGCGAAGCTCGAGGAGGAGCGGCGGCTGCTGTACGTGGGGATCACCCGGGCGATGCAGGGGCTCTACCTGCTGTACGCTTTCCGGCGCACGCTGTACGGCTCCTCGCGGGTGAACGAGCCCTCGCGCTTCCTGGCCGACGTGCCGGCAGCGCTGGTCCGCTCCGGCGCGCGGAGCAGCCACCTGGCGGCGCAGCCGGGCCGGAGCCAGCGCCGGGCCGTCCAGGCGCGCCCGCCTGCACCGGATCCCGGCGGCGCGTTCCCGGTCCCGCCCCTGCCGCGGCCCGTCCGCCGCTCGGAACTCCCGGACGCGCCGACGTACCGGACTGGCGACCGCGTCGTGCACCCGAAATTCGGCACCGGCATCGTCGTCTCGGCCCGTCTCGACGGCGTATCTGAGCTGGTGGAGGTGAGCTTCGCCGGCGGCGCCGGCCTGAAGAAGCTCGACCTGGCCTACGCGCCGCTCAAACGGGCCTGAACGCCTGGCGCTTCCCGGCGCCGCTTCTCTCCCAGCGTCACTCCGCCCGCTCCTCCAGCACCTGGGCGCCGATCTGCCGCAGGGTCTCGTTCACCTTCTGCTCCAGCGTGGAGGTCTTGATGCTCCCTGGCCCGCTCCCGCGGCGCGGCCGTCTCCGCCGCGTCCGACGCCAGCACCACGCCCAGCCGCTGGTAGAACCCGACGTAGCCGTCGGCCGTGCGCCGCGCCTCGGTCGGGTCGCCGGCGTCCTCCAGCAGCCGGCGCCGGATCAGCTCGTCGACCTCCTCGCCTTCGACTGGCGTGTAGATCGCCTCCACCCGCCCGAAGATCTGCTGGAGCTGGTTGAGCGCCCGCTCGCCCTCCTCGCCGTAGGGCGCGCTCGACGGCAGCGTGGCGATGAGCGTGCACCGCGGCAGCACCTTGGCCGTCTCGGTCAGCTCCTGGAAGAAGGCCAGCACCTGTCCGCCGAACCCCTGGCGTCGAATCTGCCAGCCCGAATATCCGGGTGCGGGACTACCACCTCGTGCCACGGCTTCATGGGCGCCCCTCTTCGACGAGCTGCTTCGCGAGCGCCACGCCCTCTTCTGCGACCTGCAGGGCGTCTCGGCCTTCCCCCTCGTCGAAGATCTCCCAGGGCGTGCGCCTCGCTGCCTCGTCGCCGTAATCACTTTGGAGGTGGACTTAGGGACCCAGGCTCCTTGCGGACTGAGCGATCCGTCTGACGAGGTCCTCGATCTCCTCGGCGAAGCGCTGCGCCAGGATCGTGGGTGCGACCCACCGGGCCGAGCAGCCCCAGGACGGCCTTCGCAGCGTTCTCAGCGGCGAGCTAGCTATTGGACACGCAGGAACGCCAGAGCTGATGCCGCAGGTTGTGGCGGGCCTCTCCGAGGAAGCCTTCGGCCAGTCTCAAGCGGTAGCCTGCTTCCTCGTTGCTCACGGCCGCTCCCCGATTTTCTCCCAGGTCATCACCCACGGACCTCGGGGTTGCGTCCGCCAGTTCCAGACGTCGCCCGCCGCTGTACGCTCCCGATAGAGGCCGGCCTCGTCGATCAGCCGCCGCAGGTGGGCGAGGCGCTGCATGGCGTAACCGGTCGGGTCATAGAGAATGCGGCCGTCTAAAGCGATATCCAGATACAACGAAGGAACGTGGGATTCGAATTCTTGCCGCGTCCGGGCGATCACTGACACCGGGGCACGGGAGGCCAACAACAGGCGATTCAGGAACATCCCTCGGTCCCAAGGATTCTCCGGTAGCCCTTCGGCGATGACCAGCAGGTCCCAGTCGCTCTCGGGGCGGTGATCGCCGCGCGCCCGCGACCCGAAGAGCACCACGGCGACCAGGCGCTCGCCGAGACCCGCCCGCAGCGCCTCGACGGCCTGCCACGGGACCTCGTGCTCGAGATCAGTGGCCGGTGTCATCGTTCCTCAGCCACTCAGGGTGGCCCCTATCACAGCAGCCGCTCCTGCCGGCCGGTGTCGGCGTACCCCCCGCCGGCCGTAGAGCAGCCCCTGAAGCTCGTCCGTCATACGCGGACCGCCTCTTTCCGCACCTGCACGAGAAACGGATTCCAGCGAGCATTCGCCCAGTGGGTCGACACGGGCACCGTGGAGATCAGCACGTCGTACTTGAGGCAGATATCGGATACGATCTGGCTGGAACGGCCAGTCTCCTCGCCTGGCCTCACATCTCCCGCCAGCACGACCAGCACGTCGCTATCGGACGACTCGGGGTCAAAGTCGCCCCGCGCGTACGAGCGGATCACCTTCTCGCCCGCGACGCGGTACGCCTTGCAGGAGCGCGCTCGTCAGGCAATGTGCGCGCGCTCGCCCAGCTTGCGCTCCGTCCCCGCCACGAGCCGGCGAATGTTGTCACGGTGGGCGACGACGATGAAGCCGCCCACCAGGACGCCCCAAACGGCCCAGGCTGGCGTGCCGGTGGCGATGGCGAAACCGACGAGCAGGAGGCCGCCAAGGGAGGTGCCCACCACGCTGCCGAGTGAGACGTACCGCGTGGTGGCGATGAGGGTGACGCCCACGCCCAGGGCGAGGAGCATGAGCCAGGGCGCGGCCACGAGTGTGGCACCCAGGCCGGTCAGGACGCCACGGCCACCCTTGAACCCGATGAAGGGCGAGTAGGTGTGGCCGGCGACGGCCGCGGCCGCCGCCACCATCTCGATCCACGGCTCGCCGCCCGTGGCCTGCGCGGCGATCGCCACGGCCAGGGCGCCCTTGCGCAGGTCGCCGCCGACGACGCTGGCAGCGGCCCCGGGCACTGTCAAACTGCCGGCCATGATCATCGACCGGATCGACCCTCTCGCGCTCCGCATCCCCGCACCCGGCGGCAACACGCTCTGCCTCACCCTGGCCCGCGTCGTGACGCGCGATGGCGTCGAGGGCTATGGCGAATGCCTGTCGCTCAGGCCGCCGATGCAGCGCGCCCTCTACGCCACCATCCGCGACGCGATCGCACCGCAGTACATCGG
>CAYSYM010000058.1:0-22493 GCA_964435115.1 uncultured Chloroflexota bacterium
CCAGGCAGATGCCGAGCGTGTCCAGCACGCGCAGCTTGACGCTCGCCTCCACCTCGGCCGGCAGACGGTCATACGTCATGGTCGCCGCGAAGGCTGCCAGGCGCTGGGCGAGGGTCACGGAGAGGCAACCGCGATGGGCCGCACCGGCGAGCCCGTCGCCCCAACGAACTTGAGCGGGAGGCACACGAACAGGAACTCACGGACGCGGTCGGCCGCCAATTGCTCCAGGTAAACGTTCTCCAGGATGTGAATCCCGTGCTCGACCAGCAGCACGCGATGGACGGGCAGGAGCGAGTGGCCTGCGCCTGGGGCAAGATCGCGGGCCGCGCTCGACCGGGTGGCACCGCGGGCCTTCAGGTGCTGAATCGTGGTGACCAGGTCCTGGAGGCGTGCGCGGGTGCAATGACGCGACACCTGTCGGTCGGGGTGCAACACCGTGGTGGGTAGACCAGTCTGGCCCGGTGCCACAGCGCCACCGCCGTGTGGCGCACGCGCGGCGGGAGCCGCGGCGCTCGATGGCAACGGCGTCGAAACCTCCCAAGGCGCGCAAGCACGCTCCCCTGCCTGCACTGGCGTAAGCGCCTGGCGTGGCTGCTTGGCGGGTTCGTTTCTTCAAGCGGCACAAGGACGACGATCCCACTGAGAGCTGCCCTGTCGACGACCTCCTGCAGCACGAGTGCCCCACGCCGTCCAAGCACGCCTGTACGCGATCCTGGCCTCCGTAGCTGCCGGTCCACCGCCGCGGTTTCGCGGCGGCACGATGTGGCAGGCCATGCACGACGACATGACCGCACGGATTGCGTACAGGGATATTGGGGCGGCACCACACGCAGAAGGAGCCTGCCTGGTGCCCGCGAGACTCGGCCGCTCCACGGCGCGAATGTGCCGGTCCTCGAGACGACTCATACCGATCTAAACCGAAGCCACCCTGGGAAGTGCATTGGAGGGGCGGTGGTGACGCGCGTGGGCGAGGACGTCGGTGGCGGTGGTGACGGCGTAGAGCGCGTCCGCCCGCGTCTGGAGGGCTGTGCGGCAGCGGCGCCGGACCTCTTCCCGGCGTGTGGCCAGGCTGGCGAAGAACGCGTCCACGTGCGCACGCACGTGCGCGGCGGTGCCGAAGCAGGTGTTGGCGGTGACCTCCTGGCGCACCCAGCCCCAGATGTGCTCATCCGGATGGAAGTCGGGGCTCTAGGCCGGCAGCCGCACCAGGCGCAGACGCAGGCCCGGCGTGGCCAGGGAGCGGCGGATCGCCTCGCCGCCGTGCGCCGGGCCGTTGTCCCAGATCACGATGAGTGGTGCCGTGTGGCGCGCCCGCAGGTGCTGGAGGAAGACCACCGAGGTCTCGGCGCAGCTATTGCCCGCCAGGGGCAGCGCCTCGACCTCGCCCGCCTCGACGCACACGGCGGAGCAGTAGCTGGCCTTCTCCCCGTAGCGGGGGCTGGTCGAGTCCACCAGCGCCGGCTGCCCCTTGAGCACCCACTTCCCGCGCAGATCGGCGTCCGCGTAGAAGTGGGCCTCGTCCACGAAGAAGAGCTTCGCCCCCGTCAGATGCGCCACGAGGCGCAGGTCGGCGTACTGACGGACGAACGCCTCCCGCTTCGTCGGATCCGCCTTGAGCAGCCGCTTCTTGGGCCGACGGCGGACGAAGCCCAGCCGGTGCAAGGAGTTCAGACAACTGCTGCGGCCCAGCGCCACGCCGAAGCCCTGCTGGCAGAAGGTGCGCACCGCCTTCCACGTCCAGTCGCCCGCCGCGATCCCGACGGCCCGCGGCGACGCTTGGACAGCCGCCTTCAGCTCAGCCTGCTGAGAAGCGTCGAGGGCGGGGGGGAACCACCCGTCTGCGTGAAGCTGAGGCTGGCCGGGCCGTCCCGGCAGAACCGGGCGCGCCACCTGCCGATGGTGTGCGCATCCCGGCCCAACGCCGCCGCCACCTCCGCGGCCGTCCAGCCGCGTGCCAACAGCCACAGCGCCTGCCAGCGTTCGCGTTCCCGCGCCGTAGGCGCGCGATACACCAGCTCGCGGACGGCTGGTGCACCGAGCTGCCAGTGGCGGAGTGCGTCCGCGAGTTCGTCCCGTTCGCCTTGGTTCACCAGAGCCCCTCGCGGGGCACGGTCCCCGCAGGACGCTTGCCACGTCGCTGCGGGTTTCACCGTGGCTTTGGTTTAGTACCGATCTAGCCCGAAGGTGGCAGGGAACGTGTGGGGTTCACCGCGGAGGAGGAGCGATGAACAAGGCCCTGGCGCGCGGCGAGCAGCCGTCTCGTCGGGCTCGTTGGGAGAGAACGGAACCCAGGATCGGAATCTGGCGCTGCGGGCTCGGCGCGAAGCGCACCTGGCTTGGCCACGCTGTCGCCGTTACCATCGTGCCGAGCTGTGGGGATGCCGCCTGCCAGACTCCTCTCCATCCAGGTCGGGCTGCCGCGGTCGCTCGGGACGCCGGGCGCCACGGGCCCCCTGGAACGCGCCTGGCGATCGGCCATCTACAAGGAGCCCGTTTGCGGGCCGGTCTGGCTCGGCCGGACCCACCTGGCTTGCGATGGCCAGGCCGACCTGGCGGCGCACGGAGGGCCCGAGCGGGCCGTGCTGGCCTACGGCGCGGAGCACTACGCGGCCTGGCAGCAGGAGCTTGGCGTTGAGCCGATGCCGTACGGCGCGTTCGGCGAGAACTTCACCATCGGCGGCCTGACGGAAGAGACCGTCTGCATCGGGGACACGTTCACGGTGGGCCGGGCGCGTGTGCAGGTCTCGCAGCCACGGGGGCCGTGCTGGAAGCTGGCCCGCCGGTGGGGCCGACTCGGCTTCGCCGCGCACGTGCTGCGCACGGGCCGGACCGGCTGGTACTTGCGTGTGCTGGAGGAGGGCGAGGTCGAGGCGGGAGCGCGCTTGGAGCTGGTGGACCGGCCGTACCCGCACTGGACCGTCGCCCGCGCGTCCGCGCTCCTGCGCGACACCCCGCGCGACCCGGCCGAAGTAGCGAGCCTCATCGCCTGCCCGCTGCTGCCGGAGGCCTGGCGCGTCCGGCTGCGCCGCTACGCGGAGCGCGGCACGTCGGTAGCAGACGAACGCTGGGTCATCGAGCAGACCGGGGCGGACGGAGACACCGACACGGGAGCGGCAGAGTAGGGCAGTTCACTGGCCGCCTGAGGCATGGGGCCGTCAGGCGTCTGCCGAGCTCACCACCGCGGCAGGTCCCAGAGCGGGAGTTGGTGAGGACCGGCACTCGCCAGAACGCCCGCGAGTCGTAGCATGGGGCAGAACGAGGGGAGCGAGCCGGCGCGGCCGAGGGGATGGCAGGCTCCTCCGCGGCTGGTCCAGCCGAGCGCCGCCCTGAGACCGTCTCCACGGAGGCCACCGGTGTCCATGAGAATCGAAGCGAACGAACGGGCAGGCCGCATCGCCCCAGAGCTGCCGCTGGCCGAGATCCAGCAGAAGGTCATGCGCTTTCTCAGGGAAGAGGCGGGGTTCGCCCAGGTCATTACCATCAACGCGCAAGGATTCCCGGTCGCGCGCACGATGGGTGCGCCGATCGAGAGGGACTGGTCGGTGACGTTGATCCAGCGCAAGGTTCACCAGCGCTTGGCTCAGCTCCGACGGAACCCCAAGCTGGAGATCGTCTGGGTAGGCAGCCCGGCACCGGACAACGTGAACGATCGGCCGCACGTGTACGACTTCGGCCTGAACGTGCCGCGCGTCGTGTTCCTTCGCGGGATCGCGCAGTTCCTCGATCCAGAGGAGACCATCGCGCGCTTCCGCCGGCAGAGGGCGATCCACGTCTCGCGGGGGCAGACACTCGCCCCCGAACGGACGGACGCCAGCATCCGGGAGGAGCTGGTCGGGATCCACGTGCGGCCCCTCCAGGTTCGCGCCGAAGGATTCGGTGCCGGCGCGCAGTCGTTCACCTGGAGCGTCGAGCCCACGAGCGCAGACCGCACCAGGTGAGGGCATGCTGAAGGCACTGATCGGGTACGACATCGAACCAGGCGTCACCGTCGAGGAGTACGAGCGCTGGTTGCGCGAGGTGCATATCCCCGACCTCCTGGCGAATCCCCACCTGAGTCGCCTCGTCTTCAACACCGTGCTCCGGCCGGTCACGCAGTCGAGCGGCGGGGCAGCGTCCATTGAGGGTGGGCTGTCGTTCTACCGCATTGCCGAGATGCACTTCGAGGACCTGGCGGCCTACGAGCGGTATCAGGCGTGGTTTCGCGAGCATCCAATCCCCGCAGAGCGCGGGCCTGCTGGACGGACCGCGTTCCGCTTCTACCTTCTCGCCAACTCGGTCGAGGTCACGCGCGAGGACCCGTGGTCGCGCGAGCTCTCGCCGCACGAGCCGACCCACGGGAGCAGGTAACCCGGCACCAGTCGCCCCGGCAGGCCCGCGAGACATCCGGCCCGCGCCGCGATCTGCTGCGTGCGGGCGCCAGCACCCGTGTAGAATCGGCCTGCGTGGAACAAGGTTCCGATCTGGGGAACGCAACGCCGACCGCGACCGTCCGGCGCCTGACGTCGATCCTCGACTGCTTTCTGGAGGCCGAGGGCGACCTCGGGATCACCGAGATCGCCGGGCGGCTCGGCCTGGCCAAGTCGGTCGTCCACCGCCTGGTCACGGCCCTCGCGGACGCGGGCTACCTCGCTCACAGCCCCACGAGCCGCCGCTATGCCCTGGGACCCAAGGCGGTCCGCCTGGGCCTCGTCGCGCTCGGCCGTATGAGCATCCGCGAGCGCGCGCAGCCGATCCTCGCCGCGCTCGCCGCCGAAACAGGCGAGACGGTCACGCTCAGCCTCCTCGACGGCGACCAGCGGGTCTACGCCGAGCAGGTCGAGTCGGCCCAGGTCGTGCGCCAGTCCATCCAGCTCGGCCTGCGCGCCCCGCTCTACATCGGCGCAAGCGGCAAGGCCATGCTCGCGTTCCTCCCCGCGGAGCGCCGCGACGCGATCGTGCGGCGCGCGGTCAGGTCGGCTGCCTCGCGGGCCGATGGGCGGCCTGTGGCGGAAGGCAAGCTCCTGGAAGAGCTCGAACGCGTACGCGAGCGCGGCTTTGCGATCTCTCAATCAGAGCGCGTGCTGGGAGCGGCCTCGGCCGCCGCGCCGGTGTTCGACCACCACGCCAATGTGGTGGGGTGCATCAGCGTAGCAAGCGTCACGGTCCGCCATGATGCCGACGATCTCCCGAATCCGTGGGCGCGAGTTCGATTCGTTCACCCAGAAGGTGACACTTTCAATCTGGAATCCACGGATTGGGGGATCTGGTCCGTTTCGGTGAAGTCGCCCGCCGCCATGCGGCTCAACTGTCTGCCGCGCTGGGGTGGCCGGGGGCCGCAGATACCCGCGACGACGCGGCGCGGCCCGTGAGGTGAGCGTGGACGTTTCGCCCGAGGTCCAGCGCGAGCTCCTGCGCACGATGGTGCGCATCAAGGCCTTCGAAGACGCGATGAAGGACCTGGTGCTGGCCAGTGAGATCCGCGGCCTGTACTACTCGCAGCGGGGCCAGGAGGCGGTGGCCGCGGCCCTGGGCGTCGCCAGTCGGGCCGACGACTACCTGGTCACGACCTACCGCGGGAACGGCGACTCCCTCGCGAAGGGCGCGCGCATGGACCGCATGGTGGCCGAGATTCTTGGTCGGGCTGAGGGCTACTGCGGCGGGAAGGGCGGCGTCATGCATATCGCCGCGGTGGAGATCGGCGTGCTCGGCGCCACGGGCATTGTCGGCGGCGGCCTGCCCATCGCCACGGGCGCCGCCTACTCGGCCCAGGTGCGCGGGACGGACCAGGTGACGTTCTGCTCGTTCGGCGATGGCGCCACCAACCAGGGGACGTTCCATGAGGCGCTGAACCTGGCCGGGCTGTGGAAGCTGCCGGTGGTGTTCGTCTGTCAGAACAACCAGTACGCCGAAGCCACCGCGCGGCGGCTGCACCAGGCCGTCGAGCGGATCGCCGACCGGGCGGCCGGGTATGGCCTGCCGGGGGCCACCGTGGACGGTATGGACCCCGAGCCCTGCTATGCGGCCATGATGGAAGCGGCTGAGCGCGCCAGGCAGGGCCAGGGGGCCAGCCTCGTCGAATGCCTGACCTACCGCTACGCGGGCCACTACGTCGGTGACGCCATGGTCTACATGCCTCCCGACGAGCTCCGGGCGTGGAAGGCGCGGGACCCGGTCGTCACCTACCGCCAGCACCTGCTCAGCCAGTCGATCGTCGCGCTGGAGGAGGTGGAGACAACCGAGCGGGAGGCGCGAGAGGAGGCCGCGGCGGCGGTAGAGTTCGCTCGCGCGAGTCCGCGGCCGGACGTCTCGGCGCTGACGACGCAGGTGTATGCGGAGGCCAGCCGGTGACGCAGAGGACGACCGCCGAGATGTCCTACCTGGAGGCGGTACGCGACGCATTGTGCAGCGAGATGCGGCGAGACCCGACCACGGTGTTGTTCGGCGAGGACGTCCACGACCCGTTCGGCGGCGTCTACAAGGCGACGCTCGGCTTGCAGTCGGAGTTCGGCTCGCTGCGCGTGCGCCCCACGCCGATCTCTGAGGCCGGCTTTGTGGGACTGGCCACGGGCGCCGCGCTCACCGGCTTGCGACCGATCGTTGAAGTCATGCTCAGCGACTTCCTCGCCCTGGCCCTCGACCAGCTCTGCAACCACGCGGCCAAGTACCACTACATGACGGGGGGTGTGGCCAAGGTACCGATGACGGTTCGCACCGTCACGGGTATTGGGCGCGGGTTTGGCGCACAGCACTCGCAGAGCCTGGAGGCCTGGCTGGTCCACTCGCCCGGCTTGAAGGTGGTGATGCCATCCTCCCCGGACGATGCCAAGGGCCTGCTGACAGCGGCGATCCGCGACGACAACCCGGTGGTCGTCTTCGAGAACAGCCGCCTCTATCCGGTGAAGGGCCACGTCACCGAGGGGGAGTACACCATCCCGCTCGGACGGGCGGCGATCAAGCGCCCGGGCCGCGACGTGACGGTGGTTGCGACAGGTCGGATGGTGGGCGCGGCGCTCCTGGCAGCGGAGCGGCTGCAGGGCGAGGGCATCGACGCCGAGGTTATCGACCCGCGCTCGCTCGTGCCGCTGGACGAGGAAACCATCCTGGAGTCGGTCGGGCGAACGCACCACTTGGTGGTGGCACACGACGCGACCGAGCGCGGAGGCTTCGGAGCGGAGATCGCCGCGGTGGTGGCCGAGCAGGCCATGTTCTCGCTGGATGGCGCTGTGGTCCGGGTCGCCGGGCCCAATGCGCCGATCCCGTTCGCAGAGACGCTAGAAACCGCCTACGTCCGCACGGCGGACCACGTCGTAGCCGGCGTCCGACGCGCGCTCAACCTGGCCTGAGTCGATGCTGCCGCTCTACCAAGCGCTCCGTCTCAATGCCGCGCGGAGGCCCCGGGCGCCCGCGCTCATTACGCCCGAGCGTGTGGTCGACCAGGCGACCTTCGCCGAGAGCACCGGCCGACTGGCGGCGGGTCTGCAGGCACTCGACCCCTCCGGCCAGCGCATCGGCGCGCTGCTGGGAAACACGCCCGAGCACCTGGAACTCCTGTTTGCCGTCGCGGCGCTCGGCCGCTGCGCTGTC
The DNA here is from genome assembly GCA_964435115.1 of uncultured Chloroflexota bacterium. Lineage (GTDB taxonomy): Bacteria > Chloroflexota > UBA6077 > UBA6077 > CF-72 > CAYSYM01. Next base: position 7,564 of record CAYSYM010000058.1, read on the forward strand.
CCCATGGATCCTCGGTGGTCACCCGCCGAGATCGTGGCCGCGCTGCGCAGCTTCGCGCCGGGCATGGTGGTGGTCGAGCCCTCGCTTCAGGAGGCCCTGCGCGCGGCCTGCGCCCAGATTGGAGCGGCGCCCCGCATCGTGCCCCTCGGAGACGCGTTCGAGGCCCTGCGCGACGGCGCGCCCCTGCCGGTCCGCCAGAGTGACATGGAGGCGGACTACCTGATCGCGCCGACGGGGGGCACGACCAGTGGGCTCAAGGGGGCGCGGATCTCGTACCGCGCCACGATCATGCGCTTCCTGATTCAGGCGACCGAGTTTGGCTTCAGCGCCGACGACGTCTACCTGGCCGCGACGCCGTTGTTCCACGGTGGCGCGCGCTCGTTCGCGATGGGCCATCTCTACTACGGCGGCGCAGTCGTCCTGGCCGGACGGGTGCCTGCCGAGCGGCTCCCCGACGCCGTCGCACGCCATGGGGTCACGCTCACGTTCCTGGTGCCGACGACGCTGCGCGAGCTCGCCGAGCGAGGACGTCCGCTCGCCGGCCGCTTCGGTGCGCTGATTGCCAGCGGCTCGAGGCTCGACGAGGACCTGCGCGGGCGACTGCTCGAGCAAGTCACCCCGCACCTCTACAACTACTTCGCCTCCGTCGAGGCCGGCGGGATCGCGGTCTCGCGCCCGACGGACCCGCCCGAGAAGGCGGATACCGTGGGGCGGCCGGTCTGGGGCAGCGAGCTGCGCCTGCTCGACGGCGCCGGCCAGCCGGTCACCGTTGGCGAGGTGGGCCGCGTGGCCGTCCGCGGGCCTGCCACGAGCCATGGCTACCTCCATGATCCGGAGGCGACGGCGAAGACCTACGTCGACGGCGCCGTACTCACCGGCGACCTGGCGCGCCTGGACGCCGACGGCTTTCTGTCGCTGGCCGGGCGGGAGACGGACATGATCATCTCCGGTGGGATCAACATCCACCCGACGGAGGTCGAAGCAGTGCTGGAGAGCCATCCGGGAGTCGCGGCCGCGGCCGTGTTCGGCGTGCCGGATGCGCGCTGGGGCGAAGCCGTCACAGCCGTGGTTGTGTGCCGCTCTGGCGCAGCTGTGGGTGCCGAGGAACTGCTGGCGTTCGCCGGAGAGCGGCTCGCCGCGTACAAGAAGCCCAAACGGATCGTCTTTCGCGATCACCTCCCGTTGTCCAGCATGGGCAAGGTCGCCAAGCGCGTGCTGCGCGCCGAACTGGAGCGGAACCGGGACCCGCGGGCGGAGTCGTAATGGACGAGGTCCGGGCGATCGACGTCGTGGCCGGGCTCTACACGCCCGAGGCGGTGGCGCTTCGGCCCACCTGGGGGCGGGATTCCTTTGGTGGGAAGATTGGCGTGGGCGAAGAGACGCTCGGTGGCGTTCCGCTGGACGAGTACGTGGCCAGGATGGATCGCGCGGGCATCGAGCGCACGTTCCTGACTGCCGTCCGGGCCGGCCCCGCCTGGGATCCACTCTCGTTCCACCTGCCGTACGCGATGGTGGCTGAGGCTGTCCGCCGCTACCCCGACCGCTTCTCCGGTCTGGCCGGTGTCGACCCGAGCGCGGGGATGCGGGGCGTGCGTGAGATGGAGCATGCCATCACCGACCTCGGCTTCGTGGGCGCCCACCTGTACCCCCACTGGTTCGGCATGGAGCCGGACGACCGGCGCCTCTACCCGTTCTACGCGAAGTGCGTGGAGCTCGACGTCCCGATCCAGATGCAGGTGGGGCACTGCCTGCGCTACTCGGCCGAGCGACCGCTGCGCAGCACCGGACGGCCGCTAAGCCTGGACACGGTCGCCTGCGATCTGCCTGAGTTGAAGATCGTCGGCATCCACATCGGCTGGCCGTGGACCGACGAGATGATCGCGGTGGCCTACAAGCACCCGAACGTGTACATCGGCTCGGATGCCTACGCGCCGAAGCACTGGTCGCCGGAGTTCGTGCACTACATCGATTCGTGGGGCCAGGACAAAGTCCTGTTCGGGACCGATTTCCCGGTCATCGACCCCGAGCGGGCCATGCGCGAGATCGGGGACCTGACCATTCGCCCCGAGGCGCGGCGCAAGTTCCTGCGCGACAACGCCCTGAAGCTCTACGGGCTGGAACGATGACCCGGCTCCTCTTCGGACACAATCTGCCGAAGGATCGTCGCGCAGTCGAAGTACAGTATTGCGCCGCCGAGCTTGTCGCCGTGGACGAGGAACTTGACGGCCATCGGGAACCGCACGCGTCGGCCGGTCGGCGGGATCCCCTCGTAGGGACCGAGGTGGGTGGCCGTGGCCACGCACTCCGCCCAGGCGTGGTCCTCACCCGGCGTGAACCTGAGCATCTCGACGTACCAGTCGGGGAACGCGCGGAACGTGTCGGCGTGGAGGGCGCGCGCCCCGTCGCGCCCGCGGAACTGGCGTCCGCGCGGCACGCTCTCGAAGAAGCACGTCTCGGAGCACGTGTTGAGCGTGCCTTCCAGGTCGCCCTGGTTCTCGACCCGGAGGTGCTCTTCGACTACGCGACGCGGGTGGCCTGGCTCCATGGCCCGGCAAGAGCACCGCGACCAGTGGTGGAGGTCGCCGGACGGTGAACACGGGCCTCCTCGCCACGGGCATCGTGAATGGCCTGCTGCTCGGCGGGGTCTACGTGCTCCTGGCCACGGGCCTGACCCTCGTGGCGGGCGTGATCAAGATCTTCAACTTCGGCCACGGCGCGCTGCTCATGCTCGGCGCGTATATCAGCTACTGGGTGTTCACGCTCTGGGGCGTCGATCCGTACCTGTCGGTCCTGCTGAGCGGCCCGATCCTGTTCGCGGTCGGCTACGCGATCCAGCGCTGGACCATTACGCCCGTGCTCAACGCGCCGGAGCACAACCTGCTGCTGATTACGCTCGGCGTCGGGTTGTTCCTCGAGAACGCCGCCCTGTTCCTGTGGTCCCCCGACTACCGCACCGTGCGGCCGCCGTATTCCGGGGCAACCTTCCTGCTCGGCAGTCTCGTGGTCACGCTGCCGAGGCTGTACGCCTCCCTCTTCGCCCTCGTCATCACCGTCCTGCTCTATGCGCTCGTCCGCTTCACGGACCTTGGCAAGGCCATGCGGGCAGCGGCCCAGGACCGGGAGGGAGCGATGCTCCAGGGCATCAACATCCGGCGGATCTACGCCATTACCTTCGGGCTGGGGGCGGCTTGTGCCGGCATCGGCGGCTCCCTGATTACCCCGTTCAGCGTCCTCTCGCCGTCCATGGGTGAGCTCTACCTGCTCACCCTGTTCGTGGTGATCGTGCTGGGTGGGCTGGGGAGCTTCTTTGGAGCGCTCGTCGGCGGCCTACTCGTCGGTATCGCCGAGTCCCTCGGCGCCCTGTACCTCAGCTCAGCCATCAAGCAGGTCGTCCCGTTCCTGCTCTTCATCCTGATCCTGCTCTTCCGCCCGAGCGGACTGTTTGGCGCTCGCCGTGAGTGAGTCCACTCTCCCGGGCACGGCTGCACCGTCGGTCGAATCCGGCCCGCGGGCAGCCCTCGGTCGGCGCCGCGACTGGCGCTGGGCCTGGTGGCTCGTGCCCGGGCTCCTGCTCCTGGCCGTTCCGCCCTTCATGGATTCCTACCTCGTGCACCTGCTGATCATGATCTTGTTCTGGGGATATCTCGGCGCCTGCTGGAACGTGCTGGGCGGGTATGCGGGTTTGTTCTCGTTCGGCCACGCGCTGTTCTTCGGGATCGGCGGCTACACGTCGACGGTGCTGTTCATGCAAACGGGGCTGTCGCCGTGGCTGGGCATGCTCCTGGGCGGTGCGCTTGCCGCCGTCGCGGGCTTGTTCGTCGGCTTCCTGAGCTTCCGCTACGGGCTGCGCGGTATCTACTTCGGCCTGGTCACCCTGGCATTCGCCGAGATCTTCCGCCTGCTGTTCCTGGCGTGGACCTACGTCGGCGGCTCGGTGGGCATCTACATCCCGTTGCGGGGCGACGACGGCGTCGCGTTTCAGTTCAGCAGCCGGCTTGGCTATTACTACGTGATGTACGCGCTCGTCGCGCTGGTCCTGGCGTTCACCGCGTGGATGCGACGCCGCAGACTGGGCTACTACCTGCAGGCCATTCGCGAAGACGAGGATGCCGCCGCGGCGGTCGGCATCAACACCTTCCGCTACAAGCAGATCGCCATGGGCACCAGCGCGTTCCTGACCGCGCTCGGCGGCACGTTCTACGCCCAGTATTTCCTGTACATCGACCCGAACCTGCTCTTTGGCGTCCAGGTCACCGTCGAACTGCTGCTGCGGCCCATCCTGGGCGGGGCCGGCACGGTGCTAGGCCCTCTGCTGGGCTCCGCTGTCCTCGGGCCTGTTGCCGAGGTCTCGCGCACCTCGCTAGCCAGCTACCAGGGTGTCTACCTGATGGTGTACGGGATCATCCTGGTGGTCGTGATGCTGTACATGCCCAACGGCCTCGTCGGACTGGTGCAGGCGTGGCTCGGGCGTCGGCGGGGAGGCCGGCGGGCGTGAGCGGGTCCCCGCTTCTCGAGACCCGCGAGCTCAGGCGCTTCTTCGGCGGCCTGCGCGCCGTGGACGGGGTGGACCTGCACCTCGAGGAAGGGGAGATCCTCGGCCTGATTGGGCCCAATGGGGCGGGCAAGACGACGCTGTTTGCTCTGCTTGCCGGCTTCCTCCGGCCGACGAGCGGGACGATCCGCTTCCAGGGCCAGGACGTGGTCGGCCTGCGACCCGACGAGCTCTGCGCGCGCGGGCTGGTGCGCACCTTCCAGATCGTCAGACCGTTCGCCCACCTCACGGTCCTGGAAAACGTGACCGTGGGCGCGTTCAACCGCGAACCCGATGCGCGGCGAGCGCGCGAGCGCGCCGCGGAGGTGCTGCGCTTCATCGGCCTCGACCGCCGCGCGCACGACCCGGCGCAGAGCCTGAACCTAGCGGATCGCAAGCGACTGGAAGTAGCCAAGGCCCTCGCCACGGGGCCGAAGCTCCTCCTGCTCGACGAGGTGATGGCAGGCCTCAATGGTCGGGAGGTGGACGCGCTGGTCGACCTGCTCAAGCAGGTGCGGGATGGCGGAGTTACGATCCTGGTGATCGAGCACGTGATGCAGGCCATCGTGCACATCTGCGATCGGGTGGTCGTGCTGCATCATGGCAAGAAGATCGCCGATGGCACCCCGGCTCAGGTGACTCGCGACCCGCAGGTGATCGAGGCGTACCTCGGAAAGGCGCTGCCGGGTGCTGCGACTGGATAACCTCCGCGTGGCCTACGGGGACGTCGTCGCGGTGCACGACGCCACGCTCCACGTGGATGCTGGAGAGATCGTCGCGCTCATCGGGAGCAATGGGGCTGGCAAGACCACGATCCTCAAGGCACTCTCACGCCTGCTCCCGATCGCCAGCGGCCTGGCGGCCTTCGAGGGGCAGCGACTGAATACGCTCGAGGCCGACCGGGTCGTACGCCTGGGCCTGATCCAGGTCCCGGAGGGGCGGCGCCTCTTCCCGCACATGACGGTGCAAGAGAACCTGGAGCTCGGCAGCTACACGCCAGCCGCCAAGCAGCGGCGCGCCGAGACACTGCAGGAGGTGTACGAGCTCTTTCCGCGGCTCGGCGAGCGACGGTTGCAGCTCGCCGGCACACTCTCGGGCGGCGAGCAGCAGATGTGCGCCATCGGCCGGGCGCTGATGGCCCGGCCCCGGCTGCTCATGCTCGACGAGCCTTCCTGGGGACTCGCCCCGGTCGCCGTGCTCCAGATCCTAGACGTGATCCGCGAGATCCGCGGGCGAGGGGCCACGGTCCTCTTGGTGGAGCAGGACGTGCAGCACGCGCTGCAGCTCGCCGACCGCGCCTATGTCATCGAGAACGGACGTGTGGTGCTCGAAGGACGAGCGGCGGACCTGCTGGGCACGGAAGAGGTCCGACGGGCGTACCTGGGGATGTAAGTGGCCGAGCGCACCGTCGTCTCAGCGCGCTGGGTGTGGGCGGAGCATGGTGGGGAGCCCACCATCCTCGAGAACCACGCAGTCCTACTCGAAGGCGATCGGATCGCCGACGTGGGGCCGAGGAATCAGATAGACACCCCGGCGGTCAACCAGATCGACGTGCCAGACGGGCTGCTCCTGCCAGGCTTGATCAACGCGCACACGCACGCTGGCTCGTCCCCGCCGCTGCGCGGCATCCCGGAGGACCTGCCGAGCGTCGGCGCGGGCGGCTCGGCGCTCTTCCAGGTCACCAGCCCGGTGACGGATCTCCTGTACGGCGAAGAGTTCGCCGCGGAGCTGGGCGTCTTCGCCGCCTGGGACCTGCTCCAGATGGTCCGCTCCGGGGTCACCACGGTGGTGAACGAGACGGTGGCGGAGTTCGAGCAGTACGTCGACGCCGCCCTCCGCACGGGCGTGCGCACGTATGTCAGTCCCATGTTCCCGGCCGGCAATCGGGAACGCGGCTTCCTCAAGGATGGGGCTATCGTGTACGCGGCAGCCCCAGGGCTCCGCGGGGACCTGGAGCGAAGCCTCGCCTATCACGCGCAGTTCGACGGCGCTGGAGAGGGGCGTGTCCGCGTCAAGCTGTCGCCGCACGCGCCGGAGACGGTGGATCCCGAGACGCTGCTGGCCGTGCGCCAGGCCGCGGACCGCCTCGGCTGCCCGATCACGATCCACGCCGCCCAGAGTCGCAATGAGGTCGAGCAAGTGCGGCAGCGCTACGGCCGGTCGTCCATCGCACACCTGGCTACCCTCGGGCTCCTCAGACCGGGCGTGCTCGTCACCCACGCCACCTATCCAGACGAGGGCGACTTCGCGCTCCTGCGCGAGTCCGGCGCGACCGTCGTGCATTGCCCCACTCGCAAGGCCCGCGAGGCGGCCTTGTCTCCTTACGTCCCCTATCTGGAGGCTGGGGTGCGGACGGCCCTTGGCACCGACGCCTACAACGTGGACCTGTTGGAGGACATGAAGATGGCAGCCACCCTCGGGAAGGTTGCCGCCGGGTCCGTGTCGCGTCCGACAGCGCGCGACGTCGTGCTCAGCGCAACGCGCCACGCGGCCGACGGGCTTCGCCGATCAGATCTTGGGCGGATCGCGCCGGGCGCCACGGCCGACCTGACGATCGTCCGCCTGGACAGGCCGCACCACGCACCGGTTATCGACCCGCTCCGCAGCCTGGTCTATTACTCGTATGGGCCTGACGTGGACACGGTGCTGGTAGGCGGGCGTCTCGTCGTGCGCCACGGTCGCTCCTCAACCGTCGACGAGGAGGCCCTCCGCCAGCAGGTGGAGGATGCCGCCCGGCGCCTCTGGGCGGCCGCGCGGGAACGCGGCGCCCTGCAGGCCTTGAATCTCGGCGTCGATCGTGTTTGACGCCTCTCCGGCACCTCCCTATACTGGCTGCGGCTGAGGAACGCGGGTCCGATCATCGGAACGCTGGAAGCAGCACCCCGTTCGGAAGCACGTGCAGCGCCGCTCGGCAGGTGGGGGTGAGCCGTCCCGGTCGAGCGGCATCGCGCCGTGGAGGGAGGCGCCTGGTCTCATCAGACGGGCTGTCGGACTGGCGGCCAGAGGAGCTTTTGATGGACTCGACGAGCGTGAGCCGACGGACGTTCCTGCGTCACGTGGCGCTCCTGAGCGGCGGCGCAGCGGTACTGGGACTGGCCGCGTGCACGACGCCGGGCGCGCAGACCCCCGCGCAGCCCACCGCTGCCGCGGCGAAACCCGCCGCCACTTCGGCTCCTGCTCCCGCGGCGGCCGCGGCGGCCGCGTCGCCCGCGACCGTGGCCTCTCCAGTCGCGGCGGGCGCGCCAAGCGAGATTCTGGTGGGCCAGACCTGGCCCATGTCGGGCAGCCTTGCCCCCGACGGGGCGCGGATCCGCGACGCCGTGGTCTACGCGGTCGACGAGGTCAACAGCCAGGGCGGCATCAAGTCCCTAGGCGGTGCCAAGATCAAGCTCCTGGACGGCGACAGCCAGGGCAAGCCCGAGGTCGCCGTCTCGGAGACCGAGCGCCTGATTCGTGGCGGCGCTGTGGCGATCATCGGCGCCTACACGAGCGCCATGACGCTGGCGACCACGCAGGCCGCCGAGAAGGCACAGATCCCGCACCTGGTGCCGCTGGGCATCACTGACGAGATCACCGAACGCGGCTTCAAGTACACGTTCCGGCTCGTCAACAACAGCACGCAGGCGGCCCAGCGGATGAGCGACTTCATCAAGGCGGTCATCGGTACGTCCTCGGCCAAGCCGTCGACCTACGCCGTGATCCACGAGAACACGGCCTTTGGCTCCAGCGCCGCGCCGAAGGAGGTCGAGGCACTCAACGCGATGGGCCTGAAGCAGGTTGAGCTGATCCCGTACAACCCGGCCACCACGGACCTCAGCACGGAAGTTGCCAGGTTGAAGGCTGCCAAGCCCGACCTGATCGTGACAAACGGCTACTTCAACGATGGGCTGCTCCTGGCGCGCACGATGAAGGAGCAGCAGTTGGACGTGATGGCGACCGTCGGCGTCACCCACGGCGCCTTCGGCACGCCCGATTTCATCAAGCAGCTCGGCAAGGACGCCGACTACTTCTTCAACGCGGGCAGCGGTCTGGACCCCAAGGACCCGCGCACTGATCAGCTCCAGAAGGGCTTCCAGTCCAGGTTCAATCATGGCGTCGACCAGTTGGGCATCCAGAGCTACCAGATGACGCTGGTTCTGGCGGACGCGCTGGATCGCGCCGCCAGCGCGGACCGCGACAAGTTGCGGTCCGCGCTGGCGACGACCGACATGAAGAACGTGGTCTCGCCGCTGGTGCCGAACAAGGAGGTGAAGTTCGACGAGAAGGGTCAGGCCGTCAACGTGAACCTGATCCTCTTCCAGACACAGAACCAGAAGAACGTGAACGTGCAGCCGGAGCAGTACGCCGACGGCAAACCCATCTTCCCCATCCCGGCCTGGTCGCAGCGCGCCTGATCAGGCGCCCGGATCCATTTCGGCACACGGGGCCGCCAACTGGCGGCCCCGTTCAAGGTCTCGAGCGGGGAGCAGGGCTATCACCCGACAGGTGCTGCCCGGTTCCGCAGGGCGGCCTCCGCGATGGCCCGATCGATGACGAACCCGAACCCGAAGGCGATGGCCCGCAGGGCGTGCTCGTGGCGGTCGGGGTCAAACTCGGCCACCGCGTCCCGGGCCACGTAGACCCGGTAGTCGCGCTGGGACGCGTCACGGACCGTGGATTCCACGCACATGTTCGTGGTGACGCCGCAGACGACCAGCGTTCGCACGCCGAGACGCTGCAGGATCCCCTCCAGATCGGTGCCAAGGAACGCGCTGAAACGGTTCTTGTCGACCACGACGTCGTCCGGGCCCGGTCGCAGCTCGTCCACGATCTCGCTGTCCCACTCTCCGGCCAGCAGCGCACGGCCGACCTTCAGGTGAGGCCGGAGCTCCCGCACCAGGATGCCACCATCCGCGTGGTCCGATGCGTACACGAAACGAGTGAAGATGACCGGCACGCCGCCCTCTCGCGCAGCCGCTACGAGCCCGGCCACCGGTTGGATGGCCGCCCGGCATCGCTCGACCGGTGAGCCCATGCGCGCCAGCGAACCCTCCGGGTGGCAGAACCCATTCTGCATGTCGATGACGAGCAGCGCTGGCCGATCGAGGCGGACGACGGGCTCGCTCATCCCGCGGCTTCTCCTGACGAGCCGGGCGACGAGCGCGTGGCAGCCCGGTCCACGAAGGTCGCCGGCTGGTAGGCCGTGCGGTCGAGGACGAGCGAGAGGACTTCGGGCCGGCTGGAGTGGCCGGCTGTGTCGAGCAGATACTTGGCCGCGATCACGTCCCGCAGGCTCACCTCGGCACAGACGAGCCCTTCCTCCTGGTCGCGGCGCTCTCCGAGGAGCGCCGTGGTGGGGTGGATAATCGCGCTCCAGGCCGGGCCAGGCCGCATGAGCTCCGTCCTGCCCAGGTATGGCTCGAGGGTCTCGAAGACGTCTTCGGTAATCGGGTTCATCGCCACGACCACGAAGCACCCGCCCGTCAGCGCGTGCGTCTTGGCCATGGCTTCCACCTGCCCCTGGTACACGGCTTCCAGCCGGCGCAGCGTGCCAAGCCCGGGCCAGGACGAAGCGTGCAGGTGCTCGCCCTGCACGATCAGCGCCTGCCTCGCCAGATTCAGCGTGTGCTCCCAGCACATCAACCCGCCGAGGTTGCCCAGCGGCGTCTCCCAGACACGCAGGCCACTCCCGTCGCCGTAGCCCCACACGGTTCGCTCGGCCGCCGTGGGCACCAGCTTGCGCCGCCAACCCAGCACCCGGCCGTCCTCGCCGAGAAACAACTGCGTGTTGAAGAGCGTGCCGCCGGCACGCTCCGTCAGCCCCATCACGACGACCGCGCCGGCCCGCGCGGCCGCCTCGCGCAGCGGCTCTACGAGCGCCGGCGTGCCGCACAGGTCCACCGCGTGTTCCCAGAGGCGCACGAAGAGCGGCTGGTGCAGCGCCGTCCCGGACAGGTTGACCCAGTAGGGAAAACCGGGCAGGAAGGCTTCGGGGAACACGACGAAACGGGCGCCTTCCCGCCCGGCGGCCTCGATGAGACCGACCGCTTTGTCGAGCGTCCGGGCGCGGTCGAGGTACACCGGTGAGGCGTGGACTGCCGCGACCCGGAACGGCTCGAACGAGAGCTCGCTCACTCCACCTGTCCTTCCGTCCCCAATGATGCCGTCCTGCCGCTTCCACGCCGCCCCCGCGAACGTCTACCGTAGAGGCGATCGACAGCCCAGGGGGACGTTCTGCCATGCCGATGCCGAGCCACAGCCCGCTGTACCCGCCGCTGCCGCACCAGTATCGCGGTGTGCGCTGGCTGACCATCGTCTGCGAGGTCGACGAGGCGCGGGTTGCGCCACTGCTCCCGGCGCCGCTCGAAGGAGCAGGTGCGCCCAACGGCCGGCTGCGCGTTGAGGTCTTCGCCGGCCACTACAAAGAGACCCCGTACGGTGAATACACCGAGGCGGGCGTCATCGTGCCGAGCCGGTATCACGACGTGCTGGGCCAGAGCTTCCTGTTCCTGTACCTGGACAACGTCGGCGCCATCTGTGCCGGTCGCGAGCTGATCGGCTTTCCCAAGAAAGATGGCGACGTGACGTTCAGCCGCGCCGGCGACCGTGTGCGCGGGACGGTCGTGCGCGGCGGGCACGAGCTGCTGCGCGTCGAGGCGGACCTGGTGCGGGATGCCGAACGCGCACCGCAGGTCGAGCGCCTGCCGCTCGGGCCCCGCCTGCAGGTGCGGGAGATTCCACGCGCCGATGGGCCGGGCTTCGACCTGCGCCAGGTCTTCCGCAAGGACATGGACCTGGACATGCTCCGGGTGCACGAGCGGTTGACCGGCCACGGCCGCGCGGTGCTGAGCGATGGACCGGACGACCCGATTGGTCAACTGGCCCCGCTCGACGTGCTCGGGGCCGTCTATGTCGCGCTCGACTTCGGCCTGGCCTCCTCGCAGGTCCTGCATACGGAGGTCGCGCCGAGCGTTCGCGAGGCGGCCCGCGGCCGAGTTGCCGCCTGAACGCTGGTGGTGCGTAGGATGTCTGAGGAGCGTGTTCCCATGGCTCTCGCTACCCCGTTGACCCGCGAAGAGATCATCGAACGGATCGACCGCTTCCTGGCACTGATCGCCGAGCGCAGGATGGAGGAGGCACGTCGCTACCTGGCGCCCTCCGCGCGCATCGTCTTTCCTCCCGGCAAGACGTTCGCCAGCCTCGACGAGATGGCGGCGGGCATGCAGGCCCGCTATCGCAGCATCGACAAAGTGCGCGTCCGCTGGGATATCTGGACGCGCGAGGACGGCGCCACGATCGTCTACAACTCGGGCACGCTCTTCGGCGTGAACCTCCACGGCGTGCCGTTCAGCGGCGTGCGCTACCTGGATCGCTTCGAGCTGCAGGACGGCTTGATCGTGGCCCAGGAAGTCTGGAACGACCTGGCCGAGAGCGGGGTCCTCGAGCGGCGGGAGGCGGAGGCGTAACGCTTTCACACCGAGTTCTGGCGTCCGCTCCATCCGTCAAGGCCCCCTGCGCGCTACGCGTCGGAGCGCCCGGGGACGAACTTCGCGTGGCCCGGCGCGACCACTGTCTCACCGTCCTCGACGACCACCCGCCCGCGGACGAGCGTAGTGGACGGGATGCCATACAGCGTCCAGCCCCAGTACAGGCTCCAGTCTTTGACGTGCGTGTGGTAGAAGCGCTTGTCGACCGTCTTGCTGCGGTCCGGGTTCACCACCACGATGTCCGCGTCGGCGCCTGGAGCCAGCACGCCCTTGCGCGGGTACAGGCCCATCGCGCGGGCCGTGTTCGCGCTGCACACCCGCACCACTTCTTCCATGGTTACCAGGCCCGGGCGCACGCCCGCGGTGATCATGACCGGCAGCAAGTGCTCCATCCCGCCCGGCATTCCCGCGTTGCAGCCCCAGATGTTGTGGAACCGCGAGGCTCCGCCCGGCTGCTTGTCCTCCAGCCCGTAGTCCAGGTGGTCGTCACCCAGGCAGGTCACACCGCCGCTGCGAATGCCGCGCCAGAGCGCCTGACGATCGGCCTCGTACTTCAGCGCGGGGTTGATCTTGCCCCAGGCGCCGATCTCGGCTTCGGCCGTGGCCGTGTGCGTCAGGAAACAGGTCTGGGTCTCGCCCCACACGGCCTGCCCCTCGCGGCGGGCCGCGGCCACCATGGCCGCGGCTTCCTTGGTTGTCACATGGACGAAGTAAACAGGCGCCCCGAGGTGGCACGCAATGTCGATGATCCGTCGGATGCGGATGTTCTCCACCAGGGGTGGACGCGCGAGCGTCCACGCCTCTAGGTCGGCGCGGCCGGACGTGCGCACCTTGGCCGCCAGGTGCTCGATGATTGGTCCATCCTCGGCATGCACCATCGCCAGCGCCGGCGGACCGCTGGCAGTGATGATCTCCAGCGAGCGGAAGAGCATCTTGTCGTCGCACGGGAAGATGCCCAGCGACTTCCCGCGCGGGTCGTAGTAGAGGTAGTTGTAGTGCTTGAACGAGGTGACGCCCCGCCGGACAAGCTCCGGAATCTCGGCCAGGTGGCTCTCGAGGCCGATGACCGGGTGGAAATTGAAGTCGATGTACGACTTCTCTTCGCCCCACTCGATCAGTTGAGGAAGGTGCTCTAGGTAGCTCTCCACCCCGGTCCAGTGGGAGAGCACCGTCGTCACGCCACCGTGGATGGCGCCCTCGGTCTCGCTCTCGAAATCGCGCCGCCACTTGGCGAAGTCTTTGGCGCCCAGGCTCGAGCTCAGCCCGAGGTGCGCGTGTGGCTCGATCAGCCCCGGTATGACGTACGCCCCCCGCGCGTCCAGCACACGCGCGGCCTCCGGCAGGCCTTCGTCGGCCCCGACGTAGACGATCTTCTCCCCTTTCACGGCAACGCCGCCGAATAGGGTTCCAGCGGGTGTCACGACGCGCCCGTTGCGAATGGCGATGTCTGCCTGCACAGGTACCCCCTTGCGAACGCTAGTCCACGATGTACCCGCCGTCCACGACGAGCACGTGGCCCACGACGTACGAGGCCGCCTCGGACGCCAGGAACAGGACGGCCGCGGCGATCTCGTCCGGCTCGCCGAGCCGCCCCAGCGGAATCTTGCCGACCACCGCGGCGCGCGCGGTCGGATCGTCTTCCAGTCGGGCCACCATGGGTGTACGTGTGGGTCCCGGTGCCACCGCGTTCACGCGCACGCCTCGTGGCGCCCATTCCAGTGCCAGCGCGCGCGTGAGGCCCACCACGCCGGCCTTGCTCGCCACGTACGCCGCCAGCTCCGCGCCGCCCGCGAACGCTAGCTGCGACGCCACGTTGACGATCGCGCCGCGGCCTTGCTCGAGCATCCGCTGCCCCGCGGCCTGGGTACACATCAGCGTACCGCGCAGGTTCACCTGCTGAACGCGGTCCCACTCCTCCAGGGAGAGGTCGAGCGTGGGCCCACGCACGAGCACGCCGGCCACGTTCACCAGGATGGCGGGGACGCCCAGGTGCGCCGTCGCGGCGTCGAACGCGCGCCTCACGGCCGCGGGGTCGGCCACGTCTAGGTCGTGGATCGTGAGCGAGCCAGTGGCCGAGGTCTGTCCGGCGCGGAGGCGCGCTAGCCCCGCGGCGTCCTGGTCAAAGGCGGCCACGCGGGCGCCAGCACCGAGGAGCGTAGCCACCACGGCCTGCCCGATGCCGCCCGCTGCCCCCGTGACGAAGGCGGCCTGGCCGTCCAGCGAGAAGCGCGCGAGCGGGTCGGTCACGCCTGCTCGGCGGACCCCGGCTCCTCCCACGAGAAGTGGTCGGACGCCTTCAGCCTCTCCCAGACGTCGGCCGCGACCACCGTCGCGTAGGCACCGGCCGGGATGGCTGCCAGGGCCATGGCTTCGACGATTTCCGCTTCCGTTGCACCAGCCTGCACGGCGCGCCGCAGGTGGATTTCCAGCCCTTCGCGCTCCTGCACCGCGGCGTGAATGCCGATGGCGATGAGCTCCTTGGTGCGTGCGTCCAGCACGTTCCGCTCGAACCAGACCTGGCTGTAGAACGCGTCGTAGGCCTCCAGGATGTCCGGCGCGTAGCGGGCGAGCAGGCGGTGGTGCGGGAGGAGATAGCCGCGCTTCTCGCGAAGGCGCTCCAGGAGCGTGTGCTCCCGCTCGGTCGTCGACTCGTCGGTCATGGATGGATCTCCCCTCTCACGACGGCTCAGCCTCACCCTCGGGGCGAGTCAGGTGCAGGAGGCCGCGCACGGACTCGGCTCGCTCCAGATGAAAGACGGCCTCCGCCAGGCGCTCTGCGCGCGCGGGGGGGAGCGTGTGCGCGGCGTTCAACAGGAACTTCTGCCGGAGCTCGTCCTCGGTCAGCGGGTTGCCGGGTCCGCCGCGGGTGCGCATCACGCGCTCCTCGAACACGGTGCCGTCCTTCAGCCGCACACGCAGCACGGCCGGGAACT
>CAYSYM010000059.1:0-21118 GCA_964435115.1 uncultured Chloroflexota bacterium
TGCCGCCGGTCAGCACCGCGATGTCGCGCAGCATCTCCTTGCGGCGGTCGCCGAAACCGGGCGCCTTGACCGCCAGGACGTTCAGGATGCCGCGCAGCTTGTTGACCACCAAGGTGGCGAGTGCCTCGCCCTCGACGTCCTCGGCGACGATCACCAGCTCCTTCTTACCGGTCTGGACCAGCTTCTCGAGCACCGGCACGATGTCGGTGATGGCGCTGATCTTCCTGTCGGTGATCAGCAGGTAGGGTTCGTCCAGCGCCGCCTCCATCCGCTGGGGGTCGGTGATGAAGTACGCGCTGATGTAGCCACGGTCGAACTGCATGCCCTCGGTGTATTCCACCTCGAGCTTCAGCCCCTTGCCCTCCTCGACCGTGATGACGCCATCCTTGCCGACCTTGTCCATCGCCTCGGCGAGCATCTTGCCGATCTCGGGGTCGTTGGCCGAGATGGTGGCAATGTGCTCGATGTCGTCGTGGCCCTTAACCGGGGTGGCGACCTTCTTGATCTCCTCCACCACGCGCTCGGTCGCCTGCTCGATGCCGCGCTTCATGAGCATCGGGTTGGCGCCCGCGGCCAGGTTGCGGAGGCCCTCGGTGACGATCGCCTGAGCCAGGACCACGGACGTCGTGGTCCCGTCGCCGGCGACGTCGTTGGTCTTGGTGGCGGCCTGCTTGAGCATCTGGGCGCCCATGTTCTGGAAGTGGTTCTCCAGCTCGATCTCCTTGGCCACCGTCACGCCGTCGTGGGTGACCGTGGGCGCGCCCCACTTCTTGTCGAGGGCCACGTTACGCCCGCGCGGACCGAGCGTGACCTTGACCGCGTTGGCAAGCGCGTCGATGCCAGCTTTCAACTGGCGCCGCGCTTCCGCATCAAACACGAGTTCCTTGGCTGGCATGGATCCTCCTGGGTGTCGGGTCTACTTCGTCCCGTTGCCGACGATGGCGAGCAGGTCGCTCTCACGAATGACCAGGTACTCCTCGCCATCCAGCTTGACCTCGGTGCCGGCGTACTTGGCGAAGAGGACCGTGTCGCCCTGCTTCACCTCCATCTCGACCCGCTTGCCGGTGTCCAGGACGCGGCCGGGGCCGACGGAGAGGACGGTCCCCTCCTGCGGCTTCTCGCTGGCCGTATCCGGCAGCACGATGCCGCTCTTGGTCGTCTCCTCCTTCTGCTTGGGCCGCACGACCACCCGGTCGCCGAGCGGTTTCAGGGTGACAGCCATGGCGTCTCTTCCCTCCTGGTGATAGGTGGCGGCGTTCTCCTCGCTCGGCCGGCACGCTCCTGCTCCGCCGAGGCGCGACTCGCCGCCTCCAGTGTGCCGAGGCACCCATTAGAGGAACGTTGGACGGGGTGTTAGAGGAGCGTTAGAGAACTGCCCCGCGGCCGACCGGGCATAATCAGCCCATACGGCGCGCGTGCTCTTCTCGGCAGCCCAGCGTGTGGGCGACACCGGATGGCAGATGCCAGGCGTGGGGGGTTAGGGACTGGGTGGCTGCGGCCCACCGTACTCCCCCAATACCCGATCCCCGACACCTGGCCCCGGGCCCGGGTTGAGTGCGGCGCCGCCAGGGGCCCTGGGGCATGAGTCGCCTGCGTTACCCGTTCACGGAGATCTCGGCGCGCTGCCGGCTGTGCGGAGCCATCGGATTCACCGCGTCCAGCGAGCATGCGCTGGGCGGCCGCCTGATCGACTGGCGGCGTGAGCATGCTCGCGCGTGCCCGGAGTGGGCCAGGTGGGCGGAGCGGAAGGGTCTCCGCCTGGACGAGAACGGCGCGCTGCTGTACGCCAACGAGGTGGGGCCCTACCAGCCCAGGGCGCGCCAGAAGGAGGGAGACGCCCGGGTCGAGGAAGGTGGCGACCGGCCGCAGGCGCCCGCCGCGCCGCGGGTCGACCTGATGCGCGTGCCAGCGGCCGATCTGAAGCAGGCGTCGTTCCTCTGAGGGCTCAACTGGCTTCCTGGCGCGCGAGGCCCAGCTCGACGAGGCGCGCGTCCACCGGACGCCGCGTCGCCTTGGGGGGGCGGCCGCGCCGGCGGGGGATGCCGCCCTCCACCGCCTCGACCACCTCGTGGTATGAGGTGAAGGCGGCCATCTCCCCGATGACGCCCGGCCCGCCGCAGGCCGCGCAGGCGAACCGCTCGCCGGGTGCTACGCGGCGCACCGGCAGGGCCGAGCTGGCCGGGCGGAAGACGAGGCCCTGGCCTGCCCCGGCGGCCACGACACCCGGGCCTACCAGCAGCCCGAGCGCGCGCCCGCAGTGCAGGCAGACCACGTCGGCGGTGATCCATCGGCGGCGGTGCGACGGCGGTGCAGGGCTCATCGCACGGCTCTCCCGCTTCACGGGAGCGACTCCAGGAAGGCCGTGACGCCGGCGGCGATGCCGCGGGCGGGTGCGTCCGGGTTGCCGATGAGCACCTGGCGGTCGGCGGCGCTGGTGAGGAACCCCGTCTCGATGATCGCCTGCGGTACGCCCGGCGCCACGGCGGAGCAGTAGCGTCGCGAGTTGAAGGCGTAGTAGTAGGTCATGCGCCGGCTGATGTGCTCGTCGTCGCGCTCCAGGGCCGTCGCCGGGCCGTAGGCGGCGTAGAGCGCCGCCACGAGCTGGTCGTCAGCCTCGGGGACGGAGCTGAAGCCGGGGCGCGCGATCTTGTAGCCCGAGAGGACTCCGGCCGGGTCGCCGTCGGCGTGGATGGACACGAACGCCTGCGCCTGGTAACGGATCGGGACGGCCGCCGTCAGCACGTCCACCGCGTAGCCGGCCGCCGCGAGCTGCGCGGCGGCGCGGCGGCCAATCTCCAGGTTCACCTCCCACTCCTGCTTGCCACCGCCACTCGCCCCACCCTGCAGCCGCTCCAGCTCCGGGGGCACCTCGTCGATCTTCCAGTGGCCCGCCTGGAGGCCAACACGCTTGGTGCCGGGCGGGTTGTAGAGCGGCGTGGCCGGCAGCGGAGCCCGGAACGCGCTGAAGCCACCGGGCATGCCTGGCCCGAGAGGTGTGGCGGGTCGGGTGGGGTCGCACTGGTCGGCCGGCGTGATCGTCTCGGACGGGATTGGGGCCAGCAGCGGCTCCGCTGGCTGCCCGGGCGCCACCGCGGCCACCTGCTCCTCCACCGGCCCCTCTGCTTCGGACTGCAGCCGCGGTGTTGGGCCTGGCGCGGGCGTCGACGCCACGGCGCCTCCGGACGGGACGAGCGCTGACGCGTCGATCGGGGTCGTCGCCGGAAGGGGCGCCGCCGCGGCACCTGCCGGCAGGTCGGCCGCCGGCACGGGCGCCGCGCACGCGGCCGCCAGGAGGAGGGTGGCGACGCCGAGGGCGAGCCGCACGGCCCGCCGCGGGCGCGACAGAGGCCAGGAGCTGCGAGCGGGGCCGTCGCGCACGCCGAGCAGTCTCACCCCAGGTGGCCGGGGAGAGGAGCGGCGCGGGCTGAAATCTCGCTGACAGCCGCGGCCCATGCCGCCCTCCGGGCCACGGCAGCCGCGTCGGTGGCCGGCAGCGCCTTCGCGCGGCTCAGCCAGGTGCTGCGAGGGCGCGGCCGACGACCCAGCGCGCCCTGTGCGGCCCTTCCTGGCCGGCGCGGCACGCCAGTCGCTCGGCGCCGCGCCCGGGCTAGCGGGCGGGGATGGTCCCCAGCCGGCCGGCCCGGTAGTCCGCGAATGCCTGGGTCAGCTCGGCGTGGGTGTTCATGACGAAGGGGCCGTACCAAGCTACCGGCTCCCGGATGGGGAGCCCGCCCATGATGTAGACGTCAAGCGTCGAGGTGCGGCTGTCCTGGGTCCGGTCGGCGCCCACGCGAATGGCGTCGCCGGCGCCCAGCACGGCGAGCTGTCCCGCGCGCACCGGGCCGCGCTCTGCGCCCACCGAGCCCGCGCCGCTCAGCACGTACACGAGCGCGTTGAAGTCCCGCCGCCAGGGAAGGTCCACCTCCGCCCCCGGCTGGAGGGTGGCGTGGACGATGGAGATCGGGGTGTGCGTCACACCGGGGCCGTGGTGCCCGTCGACCTCGCCGGCGATCACGCGCAGCAGCGCGCCCCCATCCGGCGAGCTGAGCAACGCGACCGCCGCGCCCCGGATGTCCTGGTAGCGTGGCGGAGCCAGCTTGCGCTGGGAGGGCAGGTTGACCCAGAGCTGGAGCCCGTGGAACAGGCCACCGCGCGCCACGAGCCACTCTGGGGGTGTCTCGATGTGCAGGATGCCGGCGCCGGCGGTCATCCACTGCGTATCGCCATTGGTGATGACCCCGCCACCCCCGTTGGAGTCGCGGTGCTCGAAGACCCCGTCGAGCATGTAGGTGACGGTCTCGAACCCGCGGTGCGGGTGCCATGGGGTGCCCTTCGGCTCGCCGGGCGCGTACTCCACCTCACCCATCTGGTCGAGGTGGATGAAAGGGTCCAGGTCGGCCAGCGCGACGCCGGCGAAGGCCCGGCGCACCGGGAACCCCTCGCCCTCAAACGCCCGGGGCGCCGTCGTGACCGAGCGCACGCGGCGCAGCGCCGTGCGCCGCGGGTCGAGCGCGGCGACCTTCGGCAGGGCGAGGACGTCTTCGACGGCGACGGCTGGCACGCTGCCTCCCTGTCAGTCCTGCTTGACCGCCTGGACCTCGATGGTGATCTTGATCCCGTCGCCCACGAGCCAACCGCCAGCCTCGAGCGCCACGTTCCAGGTAAGGCCGAAGTCCTTGCGGTTGATCTCCGTCGCGGCGCTGAAGCCAGCCACCGTCTTGCCGTACGGGTTCTTGCCCGTGCCGTTGAACGTGGTATCCAGCACAACCTCCCGCGTCGTGCCCCGGATGGTGAGGTCGCCGACCACCTTGAAGCGCTCGCGGGTGCCCTCGATCCGGGTGCTCTTGAAGGTGATCGTGGGGTACTTCTCGACGTCCAGGAAGTCCGGCGACCTCAGGTGGGCGTCCCGCTGCGGCTCGCCCGTGTTGACGGTGGCGGCGTCGATCTCCGCCTCGACCGAGGACTTGGTGGGATCGTCGGCCACGTCGACGATCGTGCCCCGGACGCCGGTGAAGCGGCCCTTCACGGTGGTGAACATCATGTGCTTGACGCTCAGCTCGACCAGCGTGTGCGCCGGGTCGATCTGCCAGATCGTGCGGGTGCCCGTCTGGGCTGGCGACGTCGTGGTGCTCATGCGTACCTCCTTGGCGGTAGCAGATACCCCCGGTGGGGTGCAGAGTGAATGCCGGGCGCCCGGCCCTCTGGGCCCATCTCTTCCAGGCGAATATCTTGCGCGCGAGGAGCATGGTAGCCGGTCGCTCTCTTGCGTGCAAGATATTGCCCGGCAAGATATACTCCGGCCGTGCAGCCGCCCGCCAAGGACACACCCCCGGTGCTCGCAGCTGGCGGGTCGTCCCTCGGTCCGCCGGATGAGGAGCTGGAGCTGGCGTGGGGGGCGGTGCTCAGTGGCCTGGCCGCTGCCGAACGGGCGCTCGCCGCCGAGCTGGAGGCCGCGGTGGGACTCCCCGCCGCGTGGATCGAGGTGCTCTTCCGGCTCCACCGGACGCCGGGGCAGGTGCTACCGACGACCCAGCTCGCCCATGAGGTCTCCTTCTCCAGTGGCGGCTTCACCAAGGTGATGGACCGCCTGGTGGCGGCGGGGCTTGTCGAACGCCGGCCCTGCCCATCCGACCGGCGCGTCGTGTACGCCGCGCTCACCGCTCGCGGCCGGGCCGTTGCCGAACGCTCCCTGGCCGTCCACCTGGATGGGCTGCGCCGCCACGTCGTGGCCGCCATTGGCCGCGACGGCTTGCTCGCGATCGCCGAGCTGATGCGCTGCCTGCGCGCCAGCCAGCCCGGGGCGGCAGCGCCGGTACGCCCGCACGCGGCGGCGGACCGCGACGGCTGAGCCGACTGCCCGGCCGTCAGACGCGGGCTGGCTGGGGCGGCGCCGACGCCGGCTCGCGGCCGTCGGGCGGGGTGGGGGGCGCCACTGGGAGCCAGATGGTGAAGACGGCGCCCTGGCCTGGCGTGCTGGCCACCTCGAGGGAGCCGTGGTGCTCGTCGACGATCCAGCGGGCGATGGCCAGGCCCAGCCCGGTGCCCTCACCGGACCGCGCCCCATGCCCCCGGTAGAAGCGCTCGAAGATCCGGTCTTGCTCGTCGGGCGGGATGCCGGGCCCCATGTCCGCGACGCGGAGGGCCACGCCAGCGCTGCTGGCGCGTTGCGCCGGAGCGGCCTCGAGCCGTACGCGCCCGCCCGGCGGCGTGAGCTTCAAGGCGTTGTCCAGGAGGATCAGCACCACCTGTCGGAGGCGGTCCGCATGCCCCTGCACCGGCAGCCCGTCGGCCGGGCCGCCCACCTCCAGGGCGACGTCGTCGCGCAGGAGGCGGGCAGCCCGGGCGGCGTTGCGCGCCACGTCGGCCACGTCCAGCGGGCGCAGGGTCAGGTGCTGGCCCGCGTCGGCCTGAGCCAGCAGCAGGAGGTCGGCCACCAGGCGGCTCATGCGCTCAGTCTCGGCGCCGAGGTCGGCCAGGATGTCCGCCTGGTGCGCGTCGCAGGGCGGGCAGGCGCCGGCCATGTGGCGCAGCAGGTCGATGTTCCCGCGCAGCGTGCCCAGCGGCGTGCGCAGCTCGTGGCTGGCGTCGGCCACGAAGCGGCGCTGCGCGGCGAGGGCGGCGGCGAGCTGGTCGTGGGCGGCCTGCAATTCGCCCAGCATGCGGTTGAAGGCGGCCGCCAGGCGCCCGATCTCGTCGCGCGCGCCGCCGCGCAGCGGCACCCGCCGGCCGAAGTCGCGCGCGGCGCCGATCGCGTCGGCGGTCGTGGCCAGGAGGTCGACCGGGCGAAGCGCGGCGCGGGCCAGGAGCCAGCCGGCGGCCAGAGCGCCGAGCACGCCCGCGGCGCCTACGCCGGCCACCGTCACCTGCAGCGTGCGGAGTGTCTCCCGCAGCGGGCCCAGCGGGCGCGCGACCTGGATGACGAGCTCGGTCGGCGCCGTCGCCGGGGCGCCCGACGGGCCCGGTGGGCCCTGGATGCGGAGCTGGGCCACGAGCTGGCGCAGCCGCTCACCCTCGACGTCCACCTCCCCCAGCCACTCCCCACCCGCCTGCGCGGCAGCCAGCGCCTCGGGTGGAAGCGGCAGGGTATCTTCGCCCAGCGTCTCCGACCGCGCCCGGACGCGCCCGTCGCCATCCACGAGCTGGATGAAGGCATTGGGACCGACGAAGCGCTGCAGGTTGGGCAGCTTGAGCAGCGGCTGGCGGGTAGCGCGGTCGAAGAGGACATCCGTGCTCGCCCCGTACAGGCGGGCCTGCTCCCGCAGCGAGGCGTCAAGCTGACTCTCCAGGTTCTGGGCCAGGCTGGCGTAGACCGAGCCGACCAGGGCGCCCCCGACGACGAGCAGGATGAGGCTATTGAGCAGGGTGAGGCGCAGGCGGAGGCTCACGGGGTGGTGTCCACGGCGCGCTCCGGCGTCGGAGCGTGGAGCACGTACCCACCGGGCCGGACGGTGTGGATCAGCCGGGGCGCCGCGCCCGCTTCCAGCTCCTGGCGGAGCCGTCGCAGGGTCACGTGCACCACGTTGGCATCGCCCAGGTACGCGTAGCCCCACACCTCCGCCAGCAGGGCGCGCGGGTCGAACACCCGGCCCGGGTGCCGCAGGAAGTGGGCGAGCAGCTCCAGCTCCCTGTTCCGTAGCAGCAGAGGGCGGCCGGCGCGGACCGCCTGGCGGGCGTCCTGGTCCAGGCGCACGTCCGCAAAGGCCAGGATGCCGCGGCGGGTGTCGGCCAGGGCCAGGGCCCGGCCGCGCAGCAGCGCCCGCACCCGCGCCAGGAGCTCCTGGAGCGCGAACGGCTTGGGCAGGTAGTCGTCCGCCCCGGCATCCAGGCCCTCCACGCGGTCGTCCAGCCCCTCCCGGGCGGTGAGCATGAGGATCGGGACCCCACTCCGGCCGCGCAGGCGCCGCGCGACCTCGAGCCCGGTCAGCCCGGGCAGCATGACGTCCAGCACCACGAGGTCCGGCGAGCTGTCCGCGGTGCGCTCCAGGGCGGACTCGCCATCGCCGACGAGCTCCACCGCGTAGCCTTCGTAGGTCAGGGCGCGGTCGAGGAAGGCCGCCATCCGGCGGTCGTCCTCGACGACGAAGATGCGTGGAGCGCTTGGGCCGCCCTTGGCACTCGCTCGCGGCCGGGAAGTGGCTTCAGTGGGTGGCACCGTGGCTCCCTGCAGAGTCCCTCGGCCTGCTCCGGGCGCACCGACCCCGGGTCCTGTCCACAGCGCCCATGAGCATAGGCGGCCGAGGCTGCCCGCGTCGCCCGTTTCGCTGAAATCGCGCTGACAGGTGGGCCGGCTGCCAAAGCGCTTCGCCCTTCCTCGTCTGGGGCGGGTGAGGCGTGACTCCGGCCGGGTTCAGCGAGATTTCAGCGGGCGCGCCGCTGGCGCCGCCTTCCCACTCTGTAGGGTAGCCACCAGGGCGGTGGCAGACCCGCTACACGGAGGAGCAGGCCGACCGGATCGCCCGCCGCCAGCCGGGCGAAACCGTGATGCTGACGATCGTGCGCGTCGGCCAGCGGCAGGACGTGCGCGTGACGCTGCAATCCTGGCCGACCCAGACGCCCTGACGCGCCACGCTCGTGGAGGAGAGAGGAGGAGTCGATGACGATCGTGCCTCACGCCACGCAGGCGTGGCCTGCCTCGCCGGCGCGCGCGGAGCGCTCAGCAGCGGTGGTGGAGCACGTCCTGTTCGAGGTCAAGCGACTGATCGTCGGCAAGGACCACCTGGTTGAGCGGCTGCTGGTGGCGCTGCTGGCGCGCGGGCACGTGCTGCTCGAAGGCGTACCCGGCCTCGCCAAGACGGCCACCGTTAAGGCCCTCGCCCGCGTCGTCGGCGGGGCCTTCGGACGCATCCAGTTCACACCCGACCTGGTGCCCGCCGACCTCGTCGGCACCCGGGTCTACAACGGCCGAACCGGCGAATTCACGGTCGAGCTCGGGCCGGTCTTCGCCAACCTGCTGCTGGCCGACGAGATCAACCGCGCCGCCGCCAAGGTCCAGTCGGCGCTGCTGGAGGTGATGCAGGAGCGGCAGGTAACCATTGGCAAGCAGACGTTCGCGGTTCCCGACCCCTTCCTGGTGCTGGCCACGCAGAACCCGATCGAGTCCGACGGCACCTACCCGCTCCCAGAGGCCCAGCTCGACCGCTTCATGTTCAAGGTGCTGGTGGACTACCCCAGCTACGAGGACGAGATCGTGGTCGTCGAGCGCGTGACCGGGCCTGCCATCGAGCTCCGCACGCTGCTCACCCCTGAAGACTTGCTGGCCCTCCAGGCGCTCGTGGCCCAGGTCTACGTGGACCCGCACGTGACCGCCTACGCCGCGACACTGGTCGACGCCACGCGCAAGCCAGACCGGCACGGCCTGGGCCACCTGGCGCCGGCCCTTCAGTTCGGCGGTAGCCCGCGCGCCTCGATCAACCTGGTGGCCGGCGCTCGCGCGCTCGCGTTCATCCGCGGGCGGTCGTACGCCCTGCCCCAGGACGTGACCGATGTGGCGCCCGACGTGCTGCGCCACCGGCTGGTCCTGAGCTACGAGGGGATCGCCTCGGCCGTTACGCCGGAAGCGATGATCCAGGCGCTATTGCAGCGCTACCCCCCGCCGCGCCTGGACCTGGGGGACCGCCATGCCGCGTGAGCCGATGGAGGCGCTCCTACGGCGCCTCCGCTGGACGATGCTGCGGCCGCTGGCGACCCGACTCGGCGGCGACGAGCGGTCGCTGGTACGCGGGCCCGGCCTGGAGCTGGCCGAGCTGCGCGAGTACCAGCCCGGGGACGACGTGCGCCACATCGACTGGAACCTGACCGCGCGGGCTGACCGCCCATACGTGCGCGAGGCGCACGTGGAGCGGGCGCTGGACGTGTGGCTGCTGGTCGACGTGAGCAGCTCGGTGGACTGGGGCACGGCCGAGTGCCTGAAGCGGGACCGGGCGCTGGAGTTCGCGGCGGTCGCGAGCCACCTGCTTGGACGCCACGGCAACCGGATCGCGGCACTGCTGTTCGCCGAGCGCCCGCTCGGCTTCGTCCCGCCTGGGGCGGGACGCGCCCACCTGCTACGGCTGCTGGCCGCCGTGCGCGAGGAGCCGCGCCAGCGCGTGCGGGGCGGCACCGACCTGGCGGCGGCGCTCGCGCGCGCCGACGCCCTCATCGGCCGGCGGTCACTGGTCGTGGTCGTGTCGGACTTCCTGGCACCCGACGGCTGGCAGCGCGAGCTGCGGCGGCTCGCCGTGCGCCACGAGGTGGTGGCGGTAGTGCTGGGTGACCCACGCGAGCTGGAGCTGCCGGACGTGGGCCTGGTCACCTTCGAAGATCCCGAGACCGGCGAGCAGCTCCTGGTGGACACGGCCGACCGGCGGCTGCGCGAACGGTTCCGCCGCGCCGCCCAGGCGCGGGGCGAGCGCCTGGCAGCCCAGCTGGTCGGCGCCGGAGCCGACCGCCTGGGCGTCCGCACAGACGAGCCGCTGCTGCCGGCGCTGGTGCGCTTCCTGGAGGTCCGCCGGGTGCGGCGCGCGCCCCGCGCGCCTGGCGCGCCCAGGCCGCGGGCCGCACCATCGCCCGCCCAGCCCGCCGCGTAGGGAGGTCCGTGGAGGAGCCTGCGCATGACGTTCGAGTGGCCCGCGCTCCTGGCGAGCCTCGGGCTGATCCCTCTCCTGCTCGCCGTGTACGTCCTCGCCCAGCGGCGCCGTCGGGCCTACGCGGTCCGCTTCACCAACCTGGCCCTCCTGCGCGAGGTGGCCGGCCGCGGCCCGGGGGTGCGTCGGCACATCCCACCGACGCTGTTCCTGCTGGGCCTGGTCGCGCTCCTGGTGAGCCTCGCCCGGCCGCAGGCGGTGATCGCCGTGCCGCGCGACCAGGCCGCCGTCCTCCTGGTGCTGGACGTCTCGGGCTCGATGACTGCCGGCGACCTTCGGCCGAATCGCCTGGCCGCCGCCAAGCAGGCGGCGCGGGCGTTCGTGGACGCCCTCCCCGACAGCGCAGAGGTGGGCGTGGTGAGCTTCAGCTCCAGCGCCGGCGTCACCATGCCGCTGACTCGCGACGCCGACGCCGCCCGGCGGGCGATAGACGGCCTCTCGGCGGAGGGCGGGACGGCGATCGGCGACGGGCTGGAACTCGCGCTCGCTCAGCTCGCCCAGCGCCCCGCCGACGAGCGCGGCGAGCGCGCCCCAGCGCTGGTGGTGCTGCTCTCGGATGGCCAGCAGACGACCGGCCGCACGCTGCCGGAGCAGGCCGCCACGCGCGCTCGGCAGGAGGGGGTGACCGTGCACACGGTGGGCATCGGAGAGCGCGGCGCTGCCCCGCGGGTCCTCGGCGGGCGCCTGGCGGTGGGCCTAGACGAGGCGACTTTGCAGCGGATCGCCGAGACGACCGGCGGCCAGTACTTCTACGCGGCAGAGGCGAGCCAGCTCGAGCGGATCTATGCCGACCTCGGCTCGCGGGTGAGCTGGGTCGAAGAGCGCACGGAGGTGACCGCCCTGGCCAGCGGGCTGGGCGCGCTGTTCCTGACCATGGCTGGACTCCTCAGCCTGCGCTGGTCCCAGCAGCTCCCGTAGGAGATCGCCAGACCGAGCCTCGGCCTCGCACGCCTCTGCCACGCACCCCCGCTCAGCACGCGGGTGGACGTTGGACTCGAGGACCTGTGAGCGCACCCGACCTGTGGAGACGCCGCTGCGTGCTCCAAGGTGGGGCCGGGCACCCGCGCCTGCCCTACGTCCCGCAGGCGTCAGCATCTCTCGGGTGTGCCGGAACCCATCTCCGGCTCGCTCCGGACGCGGCGGGCCGCTACCCTTGGGGCAGCAGTCATGGCCCCTCACCCCACTTTCACCGGAGGGCGCGCGGTCGTCGACGCGCTCCTGGCCGCCGGCGTCGACCACGCCTTCTGTGTCCCGGGCGAGAGCTTCCTGGGCCTCCTCGACGCGCTGTACGGCGAGCCCCGGCTGCGCGTGATCGCCACGCGCCACGAGGGCGGGGCGAGCTTCATGGCCGAGGCGTACGCCAAGCTCACCCGCCGTCCCGCCGTGTGCATGGGCACGCGCATGGTGGGCGCTGGCAACCTGGCCATCGGCATTCACACCGCCGCGCAGGACTCGTCGCCGCTCATCGCGCTGCTCGGCCAGGTGAGCACGGGCGAGCGCTACCGCGAGGCCTTCCAGGAGGCGGAGCTGGCCCACGCCTTCGCGCCGATCACGAAGTGGGCCGTCGAGCCACCGACGGCCGACCGTCTCGGCGAGCTGACCCTGCGCGCGGCTCGGATCGCCGTCTCCGGCCGGCCCGGGCCGGTGGCCGTCGCCTTGCGCGAAGACCTGCTGGATGAGCCGGCGCCGGCGCTGGTGGCCAGGCCCATCTGCCCGCCCCGGCCAGCGCCTGACCCGGCCGCGGTGGCCCAGGCGCTCCAGCTGCTGCGCGCCGCGCAGCGGCCGCTGATGCTGTTGGGCGGCGGCATCCTCGCCGCGGGCGCCACCGAGGCGTGCGTTCGGTTGGCCGAGGCGGAGCAGCTCCCGGCCATCGCGATGTGGCGCCGCCCCGACACCTTCCCCAACGACCACCCCCTCTACCTGGGCCACTCCGGCTTCGGCGCGCCCCACGCCGTGGTCGACCGCATGGTGGCGGCCGACGTCGTCCTGGCCATCGGCACGCGCTTGAGCGAGAACGCGACGCACAGCTACCGGGTGCCCGCGCCGACCAGCCGCCTGGTGCACGTCGACCTGGCAGCCGAGGCGCTGGGCGGCCACCGGCAAGCGGACGTGGCCTGCGTGGCGGACGCGGCGGTCTTCGTGGCGGCGCTGCTGGCGGCCAGCCAGGCGGACCCGCCCGAGTCCGGCGTGCTGGTGACCCGGCGGGCGCGCAACCAGGCCGACCGGGCGCGCTGGGAGGCGGAGACGACCCCCACCCGCGGTAGTGCACGGCCAGGCTACCTCGACCAGCAGGCCGTCGCGGCCCACCTGCGGCAGGCGCTGCCCCCGGACGCCGTGGTCACCACCGACGCGGGCAACTTCGGCGGCTGGCCGGCGCGCTACCTCCGCTGGCAGCAGCCGGGCACCTTCCTGGGGCCCACCTCCGGCGCGATGGGCTACGCGGTGCCGGCGGCGATCGCCGCCAGGCTGGCGAAGCCGGAGCGCCTGGCCGTAGCCTGCGCCGGGGATGGCGGCTTCCTGATGACCGGGGCCGAGATCGAGACGGCCGTGCGTGAGCGGGCCCCCTTTGTGGCGCTGGTGTTCGACAACGGGCAGTACGGGACGATCCGCATGCACCAGGAGCGGGCGTACCCGGGCCGGCCGGTGGCCGCGACGCTGGGGCCTGTCGACGTGGCCCGCTTCGCCGAGTCGCTGGGGGGCGTCGGCTTCACGCTCCGCGACGAGGGCGACTTCCCGGCCGCCTTCGGCGAGGCGATGGCTGCCGACCGCCCGGCCGTGCTCCACCTCCGCGTCGACCCCGAGCAGCTCTCGGTCGCTACCGACACCCGCGCGGCGGCGACGGTCGGCCCGTAGCAGCGGGCGATGTCTGCCTTCCACGCGCTCCTGGCCCAGTCCCTCCTGCTGTACTACGCCCTGGTCGGCGTGTGGGGCCTCATCCTCGGCGTCCGCGGCGCCCCGGTGGGCAGCAGCTACCGGGGCGCGCTGCTCATCGGCGCGCTCGCCGCCGTGGCCCAGGCCCTGGTGGGCATCGTCCTGCTCCTCATGGGCATGCTGCCGCGCGACCTGACGCACTTCCTGTACGGGATCTCGCTGATCGTGGCCTTGCCGCTGGCGCGCCAGTACCTGGTCGGGCGCTTCCTGACCCCGCCCTCCGTCTATGGGCTCACGTTCCTCTTCATGGCTGGCCTGGCTACTCGGGCCATCACGACGGGACGGTGAGCGCTCGGGGTCCAGGCGCCTGGCGCTCCGTCTCCTCGAAGGGCCCAGCGGCTTGATGCGGTGGGAGCGGCCAGCGAACGGCCAGCGCGGCGACGCGCCGGGGCTCCGTCTCAGGCAGCGGTAGGGCGGCTCCGTGCTGAGCCGGCGCGGCCCAGCAGCTCGTTGAGCCTGCCCCAGCAGATGCTCTCCAACTCGCGAACCGGGAGCCGCACGCTCTCCAGCAGCCGCAGCGAGTAACTCAGGTTGCCTCCCGTCTCCCGTGGGCTATCGGACCCGAAGATGAGCTTGCCGGCTCCGGCGCGCTGCAACACACGGCGGAGCCGGCGCGGCGTCATCGTCAGGCCGGCGGTGTCGAGGAAGACGTTGTCACGCCGGGCGGCCACTTCCACCCCATCCTCGTGCAGGTGGGCGACGATGAAGGCCGTGTCCGGATGCAGACGGGCGAGCTCGTCCAGCGAGCGCTCGAGGTCGGGCACCAGGCTGGGATGGAGCAGGATCGGCAGGCGGTCCCGGGCGGCGTAGGCGGCGAGCTGCTGCACGCCTGGCGCCTGGAGGCTGGTGCGGTGGAACCAGCCGTGGAGCTTCAGCCCGCGGAAGTCCGCGCCTTCCACCCAGCGCCGCGCCGCGGCGACCGGGTCGGGGCCGCATGGATCGACGAACGCGAAGCCGACCAGACGACCCGGGGCGACGGCTAGCAACCGCGCGACCAGCGCGTTGTCCGGCTCCGCCCGGCCTGAGCGGCGGAACCACGGCGAGCCGAGCAGTCGCCAGCTCACCAGTTTGCCCACCTGCCAGGTGCCCACCGTGCGCAGGTACAGCCAGGGGACGTGACGCGCCCCGGCGCCACGGATTGGCGAAGCGAGGAGCACGGCGCGGTCGATCCGCCGCTCCCCCGCCTGCCCGTCGAGTGTGGCCAGCAGGCGCCCGGCGTCCGCCAGTGGGCCGCAGGCATGCACGTGCCCGTCGAACAGCGGCCCCTCGTACCGCCCCGGCCGCGCTGCCGCCGCCTGAACGGGCGCAGCGCCCTGGCGGCCGAGCGCGTGGGCCGACCCGGAGCCCGGTGTGCCGCCCGCGGGGCCACGCCCGCCTGGGACGAGCAGCCCGCGGCACCTACTCACGCTCGCCTCCCGCGCCTTCCCCGCTCACCTCGGCGTCCTGCTGGCGGGCGGTGTCCGCCAGCTCCGCCTTGTAGGCGACGAGCGCGTCGAGCAGACGCGGGTCACTCGTGGCCAGCACCTGGACCGCGAGCAGGCCGGCATTCGCCCCGCCGCCGATCGCCACGCTGGCCACCGGGACCCCGCGCGGCATCTGGACGATGGAGAGGAGCGCGTCCAGGCCGCCCAGCGTCCCGGAGGCGCTGGCCACCGGCACGCCGATGACCGGCAGGGGGGTGTTGGCAGCCAGCATGCCGGGCAGGTGCGCCGCTCCGCCCGCGCCGGCGATCAGGACGCGCAGGCCCCGCCCGTGCGCCGACCGGGCATAGGCCGCCATGCGGTCCGGCGTGCGGTGGGCCGAGAGGACGCGAAGCTCGTACGCCACGCCAAACTGGTCCAGCACGTCCGCCGCGGGCCGGAGCGCGGACAGATCGGACGAGCTGCCCATGGCAATGCCGACAAGGGGGTGGCGCGCGGTCATAGTCTCAGGAACGCCGCCGTGCGGGAGGCGCGTTCGAGCGCGTCGGCCTGGTCGGCGCCCAGCGCCGTCACATGGCCCATCTTCCGGCCCGGCCGGCTCTCACGTTTGCCGTACAGGTGCACGAAGACGCCGGGGACGGCGAGCGCGGACGCGAGTGCGTCAGGCCCGAGCGCGGACGCCCCGGTGCCCAGGAGATTGACCATGGCCGCGGCCGGGACGCGCATGGCCGGGTCGCCCAGCGGCAGGCCCAGCACGGCCCGCACGTGGTTCGCGAACTGCGAGGTCACACACGCCTCAATGGTGTAGTGGCCCGAGTTGTGCGGCCGCGGCGCCAGCTCGTTCACTGAGACCGACCCGTCCGGCAGCAGGAAGAGCTCGACCCCGAAGGCGCCGACGCCGCTGACCGCCTCGACGGCCAGACATGCGAGGCTGGTGGCTCGTTCGGCCTCCTCCCGGGCGATCGGAGCCGGCGCCAAGACGACGCGACAGATGTGCCGCTCCGGGTCCTGCTGGCTCTCGACGACCGGGTAGCTGGCTGTGCAGCCATCCTGACCTCGGACAACCACCACCGCCAGCTCGCGCGCGAACCCGACGAGCGCCTCGGCGTACAGCGCACGCCGCGGCCAGCCGAGCGCCACGCACGCCGCGGCCGCCGCGTCCGGGCTCTCCACCAGGGCATTCCCGTAGCCGTCGTACCCATCACGGCGCGCCTTCAGTACCAGCGGCCACCCCAGCTCTGTGCCCACGGCCGCGACATCCGCGGGGGTCTCGACAGGGCGGAACGGCGGGACAGGCAGGTCCGCGGCGGCGAGCGCCTGCTTCTGCACCAGCTTGTCCTGGACGGTGGCCACCGAGGCGGGCGTGGGCACGACCCGGCTGCCGCGCGCCTCGAGCTTGCGCAGCACCTGGGCGTCGACGAACTCATTCTCCAGCGTGATGAGCGGCGCCCGCCGCGCCAGCTCGTCGAGCGGCTCGGCGTCGTCCCAGCCGTAGGGGAAGACGACCGACTGGGCGGTGAGGCGTGCGGCCGGGGAGTCGGCGAAGCGCTCGGCGATGACGGTCTCCAGGCCGAGGTCAGCGGCCGCCTGGACCGTCATGCGGCCCAGCTGGCCGCCGCCCAGGATCCCGAGCGGACCCGGCAGCCGCTGGAGCGGTGCGCCATCCCCGCGCCCGGACGCTCCCACGCTCGTCTCGCGCCCCGTCGCGGATCTCGCTTCCGCCTGCTCGACCATACGCACCCCGACGGGATCGTACCAACTGCGCCCGAGCCGTCACATCACCCCACCCACTCCAATGGTGGAAAGCTGGCCCGGCGACGGCGGCCGACGTGGCTCACGCCCCGCGGCGGGGCCGGGGTGTGGGGTGGAGCTACGGGGCGAGCAGCTTGCGGACGTCGCTGCTGAAGCGGCTCACGTCGGGCGTCGCGTACGGCACGTCGAGCGCGCGGAAGTACTCCAGCAGGGGGCGGTCGTCGGAGAGGACCGGGCCCGGGCCGACGTAAGCCCGCAGCTCCTCGGTGTCCGCGCGGAAGTGGACGAGGACGTCCTCCGGCTTCTGGAACCCCACTGCCCGGAGCGCCTCACGCGCCGCTGGGTCGGCCAGGCGTTCCGCCAGACGCTCGGGGTCGACGCGGATCGGGCTGGGCGAGCCGATGAGGAGGTCGCCGGCCAGCCACAGCGTCGCGTTGGGGAAGGCTTCGAGGAAGGTGCGCACGATCAGCTCGTGCGCGAATGCGTTCTCTGGCGAGACCCACTGCACCATCAAGCCGTCCGGCCTGAGCGCTCGCGCGGCGAGCCGGAAGTACTCCACCGAGTACAGGTTCGTCGAGCCGGAGTCGTACGGCGGCACGATGTCGGCGGTGATGAGGTCGTAGGCGACGCGGGATCGCAGCAGGTAGTTGCGCCCGTCGTCGATGGTGAGCGTCACGTTCGGGCGATCGAGCAGGTCGCGGTTCACGGTGCGGAAGAACGGCGCCGCGGCGACGACCGCTTCAGAGAGCTCGACCAGGTCGACCTGGGTGCCGCTGTGCTGGGCGATCGCGCCGGCAGTCGCCCCACCGCCCAGCCCGACCACCAGCGCCCGCTTCTCGGCGCGCGGGCTCAGCAACGCCCCCAGGTGGCCGAGCACGCGCTGGTAGCGCACGAGGTCGGGGTCGTCGCTGGTCTGGCTGCGGCTGTTGGTGAACAGGCGGAGCGTTCCGGTGGCGGAGCGACCCACGCTGACGGTGTTCTCCAACCCCTCGCGGTACCAGAGGAGCTGGTAGTCAGGGAAGCGCTGGCGAAACACCAGGCTGTGCACCGGAGGGAGCGTGGCGCCCCAGAGGACGAGTGCCGCGCTCAGGGCGGCCGCGAGCAGCGGCCGGCCGACCCGCCAGGCGCCGGAGCCACCGGCCGCCCACAGCAGCCAGACCCCGAGGGCTCCGTTGGCCACGGCGAGCAGCAGGAGGCTCGCATGCGCCCCGGCCAGGGGGACGAGCACGAACCCGCCGGCGAGGGAGCCGACGATGGCGCCGGCGACGTTGGCAGCGTAGACCCCGCCCAGCCGTGCCCCCAGCCGGCTCGCCCCGGCCGCCCACAGGCGCGCGGCCACCGGGAAGGTGGCGCCCATCAGGAGCGCAGCCGGCAGCACCGTGGCCACGCCGAGCATCGCCATGAGCCGCACGTCCGTCCGGAGCACGCGCGCGGCGAGTGGCGGCCCACCCTCCCGCAGGCCGATGAGCAGGTCGTAGACGCCGCCGAACGCGGCCAGCGAGAACACCGCGCCCAGGCCGATCCCGGCTTCGATCCAGCCGAAGGCGAGGCCGGCGAAGCGCGCCCCGGGGCGCTGGCTCACCACCAGCCCCATAACGCCGCTGCCCAGGGCGAGACCGAGGAGGACGGTCGCCAGCATGAGCACGAAGCCGTAGACGCTGCTGTCGAACAGCACGGCGAGCACGCGGGTCCACACGATCTCGTAGGCCAGCGAGAGACCGCCCGAGATGCCAAAGGCCCAGAGCGCGACGACGCCGAGTCGACGCTCGCCGCCGGCCGCCAGCGGCGCCGCGGCGGGGGTGTGCAGGCGCGGCGCGGGCGCCGCCGCGCCGACGAGTCGCGCCAGCGCCAGGGCGCCGAGGCCGGCGGCCAGGTTACCCAGCGCCGCCGCGGCCACCGTGCCGCTGATGCCCAGGCGGCCGATCAGCACGAAGCCTGCGGCCAGCGAGCCGGCGATGGCGCCGGTGGTGTTCAGCGCGTAGAGTGCCCCCATTGCCCGGCTGTCGCCGGCGACGTCGGCCGCGCCCCGCACGCCGCGCACGGCCAGCGGGAGCGTCATCCCCATCAGCCCCGTCGGCACGAGGAGCAGGGCGAAGCCCAGGCTGGCGCGGACGACGCCGGCGACGAGGGGCGCCTGCGCCGGATCGACGACGAGGGAGAGGCCGCGGTACACCTCCTGGAGCCGCGGAAAGAGCGCGACCGTCAGCAGCGCGGCCAGGCCGATGCCCAGCTCGATCAGGCCGTAGGCCCGGAGCGGCCGGCCGGCGCGGTCGGCGAGCCGCCCGCCCAGCACGCTCCCGAGCGCCAGGCCCGCCATGAAGGCGGCGAGCACCGTGCTGACGGCGTACACGGTCACGCCGAAGGTCAGGCTGAGCAGCCGCACCCAGGCCACCTGGTACACCAGCCCAGCGGCCCCCGAGAGGAGCAGGAGGCCGCCGACCAGCGCCAGGAGGCCCGGCAGGCGGCCGCGCCCGGCGAGGTGCTCGACGGCGGGGCTGGACCCAGGGGTGGCCGCGAGGCCGGAGGGGGCGGGTTGGGGCACGGTCGAGAGGCGCCGGGTCGGCCGGCCGGCAGACCTTCAGCGCCGGCGGGCGGCGAGACAGGGGCGGCCCACGGGCTGAGCCACGGGCGACAGGATGCGCGAAGCGCGTACAGCATCGCCGGCGCACCCGCCGGCGTGCAAGCCCGGCCCGGGTGGCGCCCTGGCAGCGCCCTGCGGCCCGCCACACGCACTGCCGCCGCAGCCACCGCCTCGGAGCGACACGGGTGGCCGCCCGCTCTCACGCCTGGCGCGCCACCCCGCCCCTTGCAAATTCCGACTAGAACAGTAGAATTTAGCCAGGGCCGCGTAGAATGACCCCGATCATGGCCGTCCACCTCCCGCGTCCCGCTCGCCTCGACGTCGAGCGGATTCGGGCCGACTTCCCCATCCTCCAGCGGGAGGTGAACGGGCGCCCGCTCATCTACCTCGACAGCGCGGCGACGGCGCAGAAGCCGCGCCAGGTCATCCAGGCGCTGGTGGACTTCTACACGCAGACCAATGCCAACGTCCACCGCGGGGTACATACCCTCAGCGTGGAGGCGACCGACCAGTACGAAGAGGCGCGCGCCCGCATCGCGCGCTTCGTCGGCGCGCGCGACCCGCGGGAGATCGTCTTCACCCGCAACACCACTGAGTCACTCAACCTGGTCGCCACATGCTGGGGGCGGGAGCACCTGCGGCCCGGTGACGAGGTCGTCGCGACGACCCTGGAGCACCACTCGAACCTGGTGCCGTGGCAGCGCGTGGCCCAGGAGCGGGGGGCCCGCATCAGGCTGGTCCCGGTCTGCCCCGACGGCAAGCTCGACCTGGACGCGTTCCGCCGGCTGGTCTCGCCGCGAACGCGCGTCGTGGCGGTGGCCCACGCCTCCAACGTGTTCGGCACGATCAACCCGATCGCGGAGATGGCTGAGGACGCGCACGCGGTTGGCGCGATCGTGGTTGTGGATGGCGCCCAGAGCGTCCCCCACCTGGCGACGGACGTGAGCGCCCTGGGCGTGGACTTCCTGGGCTTCTCCGGCCACAAGATGCTCGGGCCGACGGGTATCGGCGTCCTGTGGGGCCGGCGCGAGCTGCTCGAGGCGATGCCGCCCTTCCTGGGGGGAGGCGGCATGATCCGCGAGGTGTTCGAGGACCGCGCCACCTGGGCCGGGCTGCCGGAGAAGTTCGACGCCGGCACGCCGAACATTGCGGGCGCGATCGCGCTCGCCGCCGCCGCCGACTACCTGGATGCCCTGGGCATGGACGCGGTGCGCCAGCACGAGGTCGACGTGAGCCGGTACGCGCTGGAGCGCTTGCGCGCGGCGCCCGACATCGCCGTGTACGGCCCCGCGCGCCCGGAGGAGCGCACCGGCGTCGTGGCGTTCAACCTGGAGGGAGTGCACCCGCACGACGCCGGCACGGTGCTGGACGAGGCGGGCATCGCGGTCCGGGCCGGCCACCACTGCTGCCAGCCGCTCCACCGCGCCCTGAACGTGGCGGCGACGCTGCGCGCCAGCTTCTACGTCTACAACAGCGTGGACGAGGTGGACGCGCTGGTCGCCGCGCTCGGGTCTGCTCGCCGCATCTACCAGCGTCGCTCGGCTTGAGGCCGGCCCGGGCGGCTCTCCGGCCGCTGGGCGGCCTGCGACGAGCCTCGATGGGCCAGCGCCGCCGGTTGGGCGGCCTGCGCGTCGCGGCTGGCCCACCTGGGGTGCCGACCTGCGGCGGCGCCGCGGAGCGCCAGAGCGCGGGCCCCCCGTATGCTTACAAGGGTGGTCTTCTACGCGCGGCACGGCTTCGGCCCGATGACCCGCCTGCAGGCCGAGGCGCTCGGCAGGCCCGGCCAGCGCACCTTTCGGCTCCTGGTGGAG
>CAYSYM010000060.1:0-20960 GCA_964435115.1 uncultured Chloroflexota bacterium
CAGCTGACCCAGCGGGTCGACCAGCTCACGCAGCGGGTCGACCAGCTCACGCAGCAGGTCGCGGCGCTGACGACGTCGCTCGGCCTGGTGCGCAGCGAGGTCGCGAGTCTCAGCAGCACCGTCGGCGCGCTGACCGAAGTGCGGGCCGAGGATGTCCTGGCGGCGGCGTTGCAGGCGCGCGGCTACCGGCTCCTGGAGGTGCCGTACGCCGTCCAGGTGGACGGCATCGGCGAGCTCGACGTGGTGGTGCCGGTCGTGGCGCCCACCGGCCAGCGGTTGTGGGCGGTGGTGGAGGCCAAGGTGCGCCTGGGCCAGGGTGAGGTGCGAGCCTGGAGCCAGCGGGCCTGGTCCCCGGGGTGGCGGGAGCGGCTAGCCCGCCTGGGGGTTCCCGGCCCTTACCTGCCGTACGTGTTCGGGCTGCGACTGGCCTTCGATCCGGCGGCGCTCCGTGCCGAGATGGAGCAGGGCCGGATGCCGCGTGTGGGCTTGCTCAGCCCGCGCGGCGAGGTGCTGCCGGCGCCAGAGGTCCCCGCGCCCGCGGCGTAGCGCCGCGCGCTCACGGCCCTTCCAGCTCGACCGGCGCCGCCGCGCTGGCCCCGCCACGAAGCGGGGCGTAGAGACTGCGCGCGCGCTCTCGCAGCTCGGCTGCCTGGAGGGCAGGAAGGGCCGGGCCCGCCCGGTCCGCGACATCCGCAAGCGCGTCGAGCGTCTGCGCCACGTCATAGGGCTGCCCGACGAGCTCGAACAGCTCCAGAGCAGCCGTGAGCGCAGCAGCGGCCGACGACCACTCCCCGCGCGCCGCGGCCAGACGTCCCCGAGCTCCTCGAGCAGGCCGGCCATCTGTTGTGCGTCGCTCTGCGTCGGGTAGGCGCGGTGGAGCGCGAGCGCCTGCTCGTACAGGGCTGTCGCCTGGTCGTTCGCGAAGACGGCCGCCGCGGAGCGGGCGGCGGCCTGCAGGTATGGCGCCGCCCGCCAGGGCTCATCACTCTGGGCGAAGTGGTAGCCCACCACCTCAGTGTCCACCTCGCGCTGGCACTCCGGTTCGCCTGCCAGGGTCAGGGCGAGGGCGCGATGGAGCTGCTGGTGGAGCGCCCGCAGCTCTTCACGCTCGAACGCCGCCCAGTCTTCGTAGAGGTCTTCGGGTAGCAGATCGCCCCCGTAGAGCGCCAGGGCCTGCTCGTAGAGCGCCGGGTTGGCGGGAGTGCCGCGCGCCACCCTGGCCCGCTGCCGGAACTCGTCGATGTCGACCCAAGCGTCGCGCGCGAGGGTGACGAGGTCGCCCGCTATCGCGATCGCCGCGGGTGGTGCGTCGCGCTCGGCGAACACGGTGCGCAGGTGGTGCAGCGTCTTGTGGAGGTTGTTCGCGGCGCCCTCGGGCTCCAGGTCAGGCCAGAGCGCGTCCACCACCTGCTCGCGGTGGAGGGAGCGGCCGCGCTGGAGCGCGAGCAGCTTCACGAGCGCCTTGGCCTTGCGCCGGCTCCAGGACTGGTCGACGACGACTCGCTCGCCAACGCGCACTTCGAAGCACCCCAGCAACGCGATGCGGAGCGTTGCGTCTCCCGGCCGCGACTGCCCTGCCACAAGCCCCCTCCCCTCCTGCCCCCACCGGCGGAGGACTCCCCTGCCTGCTATTGTACCGCCCTGCGTGGAGGGCCACCGGTAGCACGGTGTGTCTGGCAACGGGTGAGCTGGTCGGAGCCGACGGCCGACGGACCCTCCGGCCGACGCACCACACGCCGCGGCGACGCCCGGCCGCGCCCGTTGCACTACCCACATCGGCACGCTTTCGCATAGGCTCTCCTCAGCGCCGGCAGGCTCGAGCGGCGCGTGGTCGGCACAGCCGGGGCGCACCGCCACATCCCGAGGGGAGCTTCGTCCATGGCCCGCACTGGAGTCGTCACCGATAGCACGGCGTACCTGCCGGCCGGCGTCAGGGAGCGGTACGCTGTCAGGGTCGTCCCACTGGTCGTGAACTGGGATGGCGAGTCGTTCCGGGACACCGTGGACCTGACGACCACGCAGTTCTACCAGCGGCTGCGAGGGAGCAAGACGACTCCGACCACGGGCGCCCCGAGTCTGGCCAGCTTCGAAGAGGCCTACCGGGACCTCCTCCAGAGCTGCTCCGGCGTCGTGGTCGTGAGCCTGGCCGCCAAGCTCAGCGCCACGCACGCTGTCGCGGTGCAGGCCGCGCAGCGGGTCGACGCGGCCCAAGTGAGGGTTGTGGACTCGGGCACGCTCTCGATCGGCATGGGCTGGATGGTGCAGCGCGCGGGAGAGATGGGGCTGCAGGGAGCGCCGCTGGATGAGATCGTGCACGCGCTCGAGGAGATGCGCCTGCGGATCCGCATCTTCGCGGTCCTGGACACGCTGGAGTTCCTGCAGCGCGGCGGGCGGATCGGGCGAGCCCGCGCCCTGGCCGGAACGCTCCTCAACGTCAAGCCGATCATCGTCATCCGCGACGGCGAGGTGCACCCGGTCGAGCGGGTCCGCACCCTGAACGGCGCCATGCGTCGACTGGTGGAGATCGTGGTGGGGCAGGGACCGATCGAGCGGATCGGCGTGATCCACGGCGACGCGCCGAGTGCCGCGGCGGAGCTGGAGCGCCAGCTTCAGCCGCACTTTCCGGACCTGGCCATGGACCGGGGTGAGTTGAGCAGCGTGCTCGGCACGCACGGCGGACCGGGGGTGGTGGGAGTTGGCCTCCTCCTTGGCCGTTGACCGGGCGCCCGGCAGCGGGGCCCGCACCGAGCCAGTGCGGGTCGAGCTGGCGAGGGCGGCGAGAATCCTGCGTGAAGAGCGGGCGGCGGGCTACCTCGACCGCAAGGTCATCGGAGGCCTGGCCGGCTTCGCGCAGCAGCTCGCCGTCCGTGTGGAACGCCTGAGCGGCGAGAGCGAGGCCTCCCGCGCGGCCGCGGAGATCGCGCGGATCCTGCGTGACTACGCCGATCTCAGTCCCGCGGCCCGCGCGGCGCGGCTCGAGCGGGCCCTCGCGCTGGCTGAGGCTCCTCACCCTTCCGCTGCGCCCGCCAGGGGGACACCCGAGCTGGCTGCGCCGCTCCCCGGGCCGCGCGCCCCCGCCGCGGCCAGCGGGCCGACGACCGGACCGGCGCCACCAGCACCGCCGGCCCGGTGGCCGAGTGGCCGCGCGACGACCGAAGCCATCCCTCGCCTCAACCCCCCGGCAGGTGTGAGCCTCGACACGCCCATTGAGGCGCTCAAGGGTGTTGGGCCTCAGCGGGCGAAGCTCTACGGCCGGCTCGGCCTGCGGACCGTGCGCGACCTCTTGTTCCATTTCCCGTCCAGGCACCTGCCCTACCCGCCGCCCCGGCCGATCGCGGACCTCTTCTTCCAGGCGGAAGGCAGCGTGGTCGGGGTGGTGGAGCGCCTGGAGATCGAGCACCTCTCGGGTGGGAAGACGAAGCTCCGCGCGACGATCCGCGACGAGACGGGTGCGGTGGACGCGGAGTGGATCCGCCACGGCCTGCCCCGATTGGGCCTGCGGCCGGGCGAGCCGATCGCCGTGAGCGGCCGGCTGCTCCAGCTCGGGCGCCACCTGACGTTCGAGGACCCGGACTACGAGCCTGGTGACGCCATGCCTGTGCATACGCGCCGCCTGGTCCCCGTCTACCCACTCACCAGAGGCCTCTTCGACAAGGAGCTCCGGAACCGCGTGTTCTGGGCCGTGGCGCACTTCTCGGCCGCGCTCGTCGAGCCGCTGCCCGCACGGGTGCGGGCCGCACACGCCCTGCCGAGCCTGGAGGAGGCGCTCCGGGCGCTCCACTTTCCCGTCAGCTTCGACGCCTACGAGCAGGCGAGGCGCCGCTTCGCGTTCGAGGAGCTGCTCACCATCCAGCTCGTCGTGCTGCAGCGCCGCCGCGCCTGGCAGGAGGGTGGAGCACCCCCCCTGCGGCGGCACGCGGAGGCGCTGGAAGCGCTCGCCGCAGGGCTGCCGTTCACGCTCACGGCGGCGCAGCGGCGGGTGGTCGACGAGATTCTCCACGACACGGCCCAAGCGCGGCCGATGACGCGTCTGCTGCAGGGCGAGGTGGGCTCGGGCAAGACCGCCGTCGCGGCGCTGGCCCTGGCCAACTGCATCGCCAACGGCTACCAGGGCGCGCTGATGGCGCCCACCGAGATCCTCGCCGAGCAGCACTTCCAGACCCTGGCGCACCTGTTCGAGGGCACGGGCGGTGCGCTCGAGCGGGTGCTCGGGCGCCGACCGGTCGTGAAGCTGCTGACGGGCAGCGTCAAGGGGAAGAGGAAGCGTGGGGCGGTCTACGCCGCGGCGGCGAGCGGCGCCGTCAACCTGCTCGTCGGCACGCAGGCGCTCATCCAGGAATCGCTCGACTTCGACCGCCTGGGCCTCGTCATCGTGGACGAGCAGCACCGCTTCGGCGTGAAGCAGCGCGTCACGCTGCGGCGGAAGGGCCAGCAGGCAGCGGGCACACCGCACCTGCTGGTGATGA
This sequence comes from uncultured Chloroflexota bacterium, assembly GCA_964435115.1. Classification (GTDB taxonomy): domain Bacteria; phylum Chloroflexota; class UBA6077; order UBA6077; family CF-72; genus CAYSYM01. Next base: position 4,467 of record CAYSYM010000060.1, read on the forward strand.
CCGCTACCCCGATCCCTCGGACGCTCGCCCTCAGCCTGTACGGAGACCTGGACCTCTCCATCCTGGACGAGATGCCGCCGGGCAGGCAGGTGGTGAAGACGGTCCTGCTCGGCCCTTCCGAGCGGCACCTGGCCCACGAGCGGGTGCGCCGCGCGGTGGCGCAGGGCCGGCAGGCATTCATCATCTGTCCGCTCGTCGAGGAGTCAGAGGTTCTGGAGGCGAAGGCGGCGACCGAGGAGTTCGAGCGTCTGCGCACCGGGCCGCTGGCCGGGCTGCGGCTGGCGCTGCTGCACGGGCGAATGAAGGCGGCCGAGAAAGACCGGGTGATGCGAGCCTTCCGCGACCGCGCCTACGACGCCCTGGTCTCCACGGCGGTTGTGGAGGTGGGCGTGGACGTGCCGAACGCGACGGTCATGCTGATCGAGGGTGCCGAGCGCTTCGGGCTGGCGCAGCTCCACCAGTTCCGCGGCCGGGTCGGCCGGGGCGAGCATGCCGCGGTGTGCATCCTGCTGACGGAGGGGCCGGATTCCCAGGCGAGCGAGCGGCTGCGAGTCGTGGAGCGGTCGACCAACGGGCTCGAGCTGGCCGAGCACGACCTGCGCCTGCGCGGTCCCGGGGACTATTTTGGCGTGCGCCAGAGCGGCTTCCCTGACCTCAAAGTTGCCCGTCTGGACGACGCCCTGCTCGTGGAGGCCGCTCGGTCGGTGGCGGCCGCGATCCTCGACGAGGACCCGCGCCTGGCGACGCCCGAGCACGCGCCGCTCGGCGCGCACATCGAGGCGTTCAGGACACGCGTCGGCGAGCCGAGCTGAGTGCGCCGCGCTTCCGCCCGGGGCGCTCGGCTCGTGGGCCCGCGTGTGGCACGCTCTGCGGCAGGCTGGGACCTACGGGCCGAGCCGAGGGCCGTCGGCCGCGCCGGCAGGAGATGGGCGTGCGTGTGATCGCCGGGACGGCCCGCGGACGACCGCTGCGGGCCCCGAAGAAGGGGCCGACCAGGCCGACAGCCGACCTGGTGAAGGGTGCGCTGTTCTCCATGCTGGAGGCCGAGGCCTACAAGCGGGGGTTCGAGCCGGACGAGGCCGGGACGATGGCCGCCGCGCTCGCCTGGCCGCGTGTGGTCGACCTCTTCGCCGGGTCGGGCGCGCTGGGGATCGAAGCCCTCAGCCGCGGCGCCAGGCTGGCCTACTTCGTGGAGGAGGACCGCGAGGCGGTAGAGACAATCAAGGCCAACCTGCGTGCCACAGGCCTCTCCGCGCGCGGAACCGTCCTCGCGCAGCCCGTGGAGCTGGCGGTCGGCCGGGTCGAAGGCCCGGTCGACGCCGTGTTCGCGGACCCCCCGTACGCCGACCTCGCGGCGCTCGGCCGGGCGCTGGACGGCCTGGAGCGCCGCGGCCTGCTGCAGCCCACGAGCGTCGTCGCACTGGAGCAGGCGGTGGGGTCGCCGCGGCCGGAGCGCATCGGCCCGCTGGTGCTGGCCCGCACGCGGGTCCACGGCAGGACCAGTCTCGCGCTCTACACGGGAGACGCCGGGCCCCGGGCGTCCGAGCGGGCGCGGCACGCGGGAAGCGAAGAAGCGGGCGCGTCGCCGTAGGCCGCAGGGCCGGGCGCCCACCGAGGCCGCCGGCGGTGTACGATCAGAATCCGGACTGTGGACATCCTGTACCTGCTCGACCGCCTGGAGGAGGTGCTCAGCTCCGGGTCAAGGTTGCCGTTCACTTCCCGGTCGCTCGTGGACGAGGATGAGTTGCTGGACATCCTCGACCAGATCCGCGTGGCGATTCCCGAGGAGTTGAAGGCGGCGCGACGGTTGACGCAGGAGCGCGAGCAGGTGCTGGCGGAAGCGCGCGCTGAGGCGGAGCGCGTGGTCCGCGAAGCGGAGCAGCAGGTTGCCGGCCGCGTCTCCGACCACGCCCTGGTGCTCGCCGCCGAAGGGCGGGCCAGGCAGATCGAGGAGGACGCGGCGCAGGAGGCGGAGGAGATCCGACACCAGGCCGACCGGTACGCGCTCCGGACGCTGGAGCGGCTCCGGAACCACCTCAGGCAGATCGACGAAACCGTCGAGCGTGGGATCCGCGAGCTGGCGGCGGACGAGGCCGCACCGGACCAGGGCGAGCGCTGAGGCAGCGCCTGTCGCCCGCTCCCCAGGCGCGACACCCGGAGCGGGGGGCGTTTTGCCCGCTGGTTCGCCACGGGCTATACTGCTGGTGCTCCTCGCCGCTGCCGGGCGGCCTTTTTTGTGCCCCACGCCGCCGCGACTGCCGGGTGCTCACCGTGGTCTCTATCAACGTCGCCCAGTTGCTCAAGTCACCCGTGGGGACCGTGCGCGAGCTCGAGTTCTCGGAACGCCTGCCGGCGCCCACGGGCGACCTGCACCTGCGGGGCCCGGCTGTCGGCCGCGTCAGGTTGCTACGCACCTCGCGCGGGATCCTGGTGTCCTCCGAGCACCACGCGCCGGTGGCGCTGGAGTGCGCTCGCTGCCTGCGAGACGTCACCGCAGACGTGGACGCGTCGTTCGAGGAGGAGTTCCTCCCCTCGCTTGACCTGCGGACGGGGCTGCCAGCCATGGGCAGGGAGGGAGACGAGGACGCCCCGCGCATCGACGAGCACCACGAGGTGGACCTCGACGAGCTGCTGCGGCAGAGCCTGTTGACCAGCCTCCCGCTGCAGCCGCTGTGCGAGGCCGCCTGCCCCGGCCTCTGCCCCACCTGCGGCCAGCGGCTCGACGAGCGCCACGGCCCTCACGCGGAGCCGGCGGAGGTGGAGGAAGTGGTGGACACGCGGCGGCCGTTCGCAGGCCTGGCCGAGCTGCTGCGGGAGCGGGAGCAAGGGGCTGGCTCCAATGGTCGTTGAGCGCAGCGGGGGCAGTGCGCGGCGTGGGTCGGTACACCGATGGCCCGCCGGCTGCGCATCCAGGCAGGGACACGCGAGACATAGAGGGATCGGCGCAGCCCGGCTGCTGCCCGTGCTGAGAGAGGACGGCTGCCACCGCTGGTCCGGACAGCCTGCATGAGAGAGGACCGAGACGCATGGTTGGACTTCCAAAGAAGAAGATCAGCTCATCCCGGCGCGGCCAGCGCCGGAGCCACGACCACATCGCCCTGCCGCCACTCATGACCTGCCCGCAGTGCCGCAAGAAGAAGCCCACTCACCAGGTGTGTCCGCACTGTGGGTTCTACAACGGTATCGACGTGCTGCGGCTGGAGGCGAAGGAGCAACCAGAATAGCCCTCGCGCTCCTCTTCCCGGGGCAGGCGTCTCAGCTCGTGGGGATGGGCGTGGACCTGCGCCAGCGCAGCGCCCGGGCGCGGGCGCTGTTCGACCTGGCTGACAGGCTGACCGGCCTGCCCATCACGCGCCTGTGTGCGGCTGGTCCGCTGGAACGGCTGACCGCCACCGAGGTGGCCCAGCCCGCGGTCGTCGCCACCAGCCTGGCCGCTCTGGCTGTGCTGGAGGAGGAGCTCGGAGACGCCGTCCGGCCGGCGGCGGTGGCCGGGCACAGCGTGGGCGAGCTGGCTGCCTGCGTGGCGGCAGGCACGCTCGACGCGGAGGTGGCGCTACGACTCGTGCAGGTGCGGGCACAGGCGATGGCGGCGGCGTGCGCCCTGGTGGACGGCACTATGGCCGCGGTGCTCGGGCTGGAGGAAGCTCCCCTGCGCGCCGCCTGCGCTGAGGCGAGCCGCGACGAGGGGACGGTGGAGGTGGCGAACCTCAACGCGCCGGGGCAGCTCGTCATCTCCGGGGAGCGGACCGCCGTGGAGCGAGCATCGGCGCTCGCCAGGGCGGCCGGGGCGCGGCGGATCCTGCCGCTCAACGTCGGCGGCCCGTTCCACTCGGCCTACATGCGGCCCGCGGCCGAGAGCCTCAACCGGGCGCTCGAGAGCGCGCCCGTCCGTGACGCTCGCGTGCCGCTCGTCTCCAACGTGACCGCCCGCGAGATCTCCGCTGCCGACGACGTCCGCGCCGAGCTGGGGCGGCAGCTCACGGCGCCCGTGCGCTGGGTGGACGCCCTCCACCGCCTGGCCGCGCTGGGCTGCGACTGCTTCCTGGAGGTGGGGCCAGGCCAGGTGCTGGCGGGACTGGTGAAGCGCACGCTGCCAGACGCGCGAGTCGGCAGCGTGGGGTCGGCGGCCGACCTGGAGGTGGCGCGGCAGCTGCTGCTCCCGGCCAGGCACGGGGGCCCACGTTCGGCCGGACCGCGTGCACCTGCGGCCCACGCGCCTGAGTATCGAGCGGGCTGAGCGCGAAGCGCCTGGCGTGGGAACGGTGTAACGTTCCAGCGGTTGAGTCGGATCGGAGGAGAAGCGAGTGCGCTTTGAAGGCAGGAGCGCGATCGTCACCGGGGGGTCGCGCGGGATCGGGCGAGCGATCGCGCTGCGGCTTGGGCGAGAGGGCGCGCGCGTGCTGGTGAACTACCAGAAGAACCGCGACGCCGCGGAGGAGGTGGCCGGCCGGGTGAGAGCCGGTGGGTCGGAAGCGCTCGTGGTGCAGGCGGACGTGGCCGTGGCGGCCGACGTGGACCGGCTCATCCAGGCAGCGCTCCAGGCGTTTGGACGGGTTGACGTGCTGGTGAACAACGCCGGGATTACGCGCGACCAGCTCATCCTGCGCCTGTCCGAGGAGGACTGGGACGCGGTGCTGGACACGAACCTGAAGAGCGCGTTCCTGGTCACGAAGGCGGCGCTCCGCCCCATGCTGCGGCAGCGCTCCGGCCGCATCGTGAACATCACGTCGATCTCCGGGATCATCGGCAACGCCGGGCAGGCGAACTACTCGGCATCGAAAGCCGGCCTGATAGGGTTCACCCGGGCTGTGGCGCGCGAGGTCGCCTCGCGCAACATCACCTGCAACGCGGTGGCAGCCGGAGTGGTGGAGACGGAGATCTGGCAGGGGGTGCCATCGTCCGCGATAGAGGCGCTGATGGGCCTGGTCCCTCTCGGTCGGAAGGGAACACCTGAAGAGGTGGCCGAGGCGGTGGCGTTTCTCGCGTCGGACGCGGCGAGCTACATCACCGGCCAGGTCCTCAACATCGACGGCGGCATGGTCATGGGCTGATGTTCCGCAAGGTGCTCATCGCCAACCGAGGCGAGATCGCGGTCCGGGTCATCCGAGCCTGCCAGGAGCTGGGCATCCGCACGGTGATCGCCCACTCAGAGGCGGATCGTGACTCGCTGGGCGTGCTGCTTGCCGACGAGTCGGTCTGTATCGGGCCGGCGGCGAGCGATAAGAGCTACCTGAACATCGCCAACGTGGTCAGCGCCGCCCAAATCACCCGGGTAGACGCCATTCACCCTGGGTACGGGTTCCTGGCGGAGAACACGTACCTGGCCGAGGTGTGCGAGGAGGTGGGGATTACCTTCATCGGGCCGCGGCCGAAGTCCATCGACGACTTCAGCGACAAGGTCAGCGCCCGCAACCTCATGCAGGCGGCCGGGGTGCCGGTGATTCCAGGCACCGCGGAGCCGCTGCTGAACGCGGAGACGGCGCTCGCGGCGGCACGGGAGATCGGCTACCCGCTGATGCTCAAAGCCGTGGCCGGGGGAGGTGGCCGTGGCATGCGCGTGGTGCGGGCCGCCGAGGAGCTGGCCCGGACCTTCCCAGTGGCGCAGGTGGAAGCGCAGGCGCACTTCGGCCACGGCGGGCTCTACCTGGAGCGCTTCGTCGAGCGCGGCCGCCACGTGGAGATCCAGGTGGCGGCGGACCGGTACGGGCATGCCGTCCATCTCGGTGAGCGCGAGTGCAGTATCCAGCGTCGCCACCAGAAAGTCATCGAAGAAGCGCCGTCCCCGCGCCTGCCCGCCGAGCGGCGCGCGGAGATGGGCCGCATCGCCGTGGAGGGCGTCCGTTCCACCGGCTACGAGAACGTGGGCACGGTGGAGTTCCTGGTGGACCAGCGGGGGGACTTCTTCTTCCTGGAGATGAACACGCGGCTCCAGGTGGAGCACCCGGTCACGGAGCTGGTCACCGGCATCGACCTGGTGAAGCTGCAGGTAGCGCTCGCGGCGGGTGACCGGCTCCCGTTCACCCAGGGACAGGTGGCCTCGCGGGGACACGCGATCGAGTGCCGGGTCACGGCCGAAGACCCGGCGCGTGGGTTCGCGCCGGACGCGGGCCACATCCACACGGCACATTTCCCGGGCGGCCCCTGGGTGCGGGTGGACACGCACGTCTTCCCCGGGTACTCGACGCCACCGTTCTACGATTCGCTCCTCGCCAAGATTATTGTCTGGGGCCGCGACCGGGCCGAGGCACTCGACCGCATGCGGCGCGCGATCGGCGAGACCCACCTGGCTGGGGTCGCGACCAACCTCCCCTACCTGGCGCTGGTACTATCCGACGAGCGGTTCCAGGCCGGTGACGTCGACGTGGAGTTCGTGGAGCGGCACCTCGCCGAGCTTGCGGGAACCACCGCGGCCGTTCCGGCCGCGGGAGGAGCACGCGGATGAACGAGGGCGACATGGCGCGGGCGACCAGGCCCACCTGGGAGGCGGCCGCCGCCCCGCCCGCGCCGGCGGGCGGCGGCCGGACGCGCTATACGGTGCGCGTGTCCCCGGGCGTGCTCGCTACCGTCGTCCGGCGCGCCGCGGAGGAGACCCCGGGGGTCGTCCGACTGGCGAGCGCCGCGTCCCGTCCGCGTCTCTGGCGGGGCGGTTCTGCGTACGCCGAGGGCGGCCTGCGCCTCTCTGTCGGCGACGGCCGTGTTCGCGTCGCAATCCATCTCGTCGTGGCACGCGACCAGAACCTCCACGGCGTGGGCGCGGCGGCGCAGGAGCGCATTGCGCAGGCGCTCGAGCGCCTGGTGGGGATGTCCGCGGCGACGATCGACGTGTACGTGCAGAGCGTCGAGTGAGCCGCACGGGGCGCATGTCCGACGAGACCGCCGAGAGCGTCTTCGAGCAGGTGCGCCGCATCCTGGGCAGTGGCGCGCACCTGGACCGGCGGCTCGGGCGGGCGCTGGCGTTCCAGGCGCTGTATGAGGCGGACCTGGCGCGCCACCCGGCGCGGCAGATCCTGGAGCGCCTCGTGGCGCCCGGGCCGGCCGGCGCGACGCAGGTGGGCCTGAGCCCCGCGCTCGTGGCGGCGGCAGCCGCGTACGCGGCCGAGGTGGTGCAGGGCATCCAGGCTCACCAGCCGGCGATCGACCGGCTGATCCAGGAGCGTGCGCCGGCATGGCCGCTGGCGCAGATGGCGGCGGTGGATAGGAACGTCCTCAGGATCGGGCTCTATGAATCCTTGTACGGCAGTGCTACAGTGCCACTCAAGGCCGCGATCAACGAGGCCGTCGAGCTCGCCAAAGCCTTCGGCAGCGAGTCGTCGGCCAAGTTCGTGAATGGCGTCCTCGGTCGAGCTGTCGAAGCCGGCCATGCCGACCGGCCCGCGGAGCAGCACCACCCCCAGCCCAAGGCGGAGCCAGAGGCCGGGTGAGGTGTAGGAAACCAGCGCCTGTCGGTGCGCGCTGCCCGGGTGGTGCGAGCGTGCCGGGGTGGGACGAATCGTGACAGAAAGGAGGTGAGACGATGGCCGCGAGCGCTGAGGAGCGCCTGAAGAAGATCATCGCGGAGCAGCTGAGCGTCAGCGAGGACGAGGTTACTCCGGAGGCGAACTTCATCGAGGACCTCAACGCGGATTCCCTCGATCTCGTCGAGCTGATCATGTCTCTCGAGGAAGAGTTCAACGTGAAGATCAGCGACGAGGACGCCGAGAAGATCCGGACCGTCCAGGATGCGATGGACTACCTCCACGAGCACGGCGGAGCGTAGGTACTGAGGGCGCCGCTCACGGCCCCGTCGAACCAACGGGCCCGGCCGCACCGCGAGATCGGTTATGGTGTGGCCGGGCCCTCTTCATCCACCGCAGCCATGACCCTCAGCGAGCCCCCCGCACCCGCGGCCCTCCCTCCCAGCGAGCCTCAGCGCCAGCGCCCCGCGGCCCCCGCCGACCGCGAGATGACGATGCTCGAGCACCTGGCGGAGCTGCGCCAGCGCCTCGTCGCCGTCGTGCTCGCCGTCGTAGCCGGCATCGTCGTCACGCTGGTCCCGTGGCCCGGCTTCAACTCGCTGACGAACTTCATCGTCGCGAAGCTGGTAGCCCAGGCGCCGAACGGGACGGTCATCGCCACGCGGCCGGGCGAGGCGTTCTTCACCTACCTGCAGGTCTCGCTCCTCCTCGGCGTGGCGCTGGCGATGCCGGTCATCATCTACCAGGCGCTGGCGTTCGTGGCGCCGGCGCTCTACCCCCACGAGAAGCGCTATCTGTACCTGGCCATCCCAGGCGCCAGCGCGTCGTTCCTGGCCGGGGCGCTCTTCACCTACGTCGTCCTGCTGCCGGTGGCCATCCAGTTCCTGGGCGGGTTCGCCGTGGACGTGATCAACCCGCTCTGGTCGGCGGAGAACTACATCGACTTCGTGACCGCCTTCCTGTTCTGGGTGGGCGTGACGTTCGAGCTGCCAATCGTCATGTACTTCCTGACGAAGCTCGGCGTGGTGAGCCAGCAGCGACTGGTGGGGTTCCGGAAGTACGCGCTCGTCCTGGCGTTCGTGATCGGCGCGGTGATCACTCCCACGCCTGACCCGGTGAACCAGACGCTGGTCAGCGTCCCGATCTACCTGCTGTTCGAGCTGGGGATCATCCTGTCACGCTTCGCGTGACGGGATGATGAGTGATGAGTGACGGCGTGTTCGCCAGCACCCAGCACCCACGACCCGACTACCGGTAGTCTTCCCGGACCGGGGTGAAGCTGTCGATGGCGATCGTCTCGGCCACCGCCACGCAGCCGTGCGGCACGTGGCCCGGGATGGCGTAGCCGTCGCCCGCGTGCAGCACGCCCTCTTCATCGCCAATCCGGAACCGGAGCTGGCCCGAGACCACGTGGCCGACCTGCTCGTGCGGGTGGGTGTGCACCGGCACCTCGGCGCCTTCGGCGATGCGGAACTGCACTACCATCACGCCGCTGCCGCAGCTCAGGACGCGCCGATGGACGCCGGGCAGTGCTTCGACTTCGGGCCAGCCCGTGGCCGGTTGGAAGGTGCTCATCGGGGGCGATTCTATGCGCTGCACGCTTACGACGCGTCGCGGTACTCGGCCGCCGCCTCCAGCTCCGCGATCCGATCGGCGCGGGTGACGAGCAGGGGTGCCTTCCCGTGCAGGATGGTCTCCTTGCTGATGATGCACTTCCGCACGTCGGCACGAGACGGGATCTCGTACATCACTTCCAGGAGGATCTCCTCGATGATCGTCCGCAGGCCACGGGCGCCCGTCTTGAGCTGCAGCGCGCGCTCGGCCGCCGCCTGCAGCGCGTCGCGGGTGAACACCAGCTCGCACTTGTCCAGGCTGAGCAGCTTGGCGTACTGCTTGCTGATGGCATTGCGTGGCTCCGTCAGGATGCGCATCAGGTCGTCCTTCGTCAGTGGGTCCACGCTCACGACGACCGGCAGGCGGCCGACGAACTCAGGGATGAGCCCGTACTTGAGCAGGTCGTCGCCGGTGAGCTGCCGGAGCAGGTCGGCGTGGTCCTGCTCCGTCGACCGTTCGGAGGCGAAGCCGAGCGTGCGCTTGGCGCCGACGCGCTTGCCGACGATGTTCTCCAGGCCCTCGAACGCGCCCCCGCAGATGAACAGGATGTTGGCCGTGTTGATCTGGATGAAGTCCTGGTGCGGGTGCTTCCGGCCACCCTGGGGCGGGACGTTGGCGACGGTGCCCTCGACGATCTTGAGCAGCGCCTGCTGGACGCCTTCGCCGGACACGTCCCGTGTGATCGAGGGGTTATCGCCCTTGCGGGCAATCTTGTCGATCTCGTCGATGTAGATGATCCCGCGCTCGGCGCGGGCGATGTCGAAGTCCGCGGCCTGGATCAACCGCAGGAGGATGTTCTCGACGTCCTCGCCCACGTAGCCCGCCTCGGTCAGCGCGGTCGCGTCGGCGATGCAGAAGGGCACGTCGAGGATCTTGGCCAGCGTTTGCGCCAGGAGGGTCTTCCCGCACCCCGTGGGGCCCACCAGGAGGATGTTCGACTTCTGGAGCTCGACGTCGTCCACCTGCATGCCCGACGAGACCCGCTTGTAGTGGTTGTAGACGGCGACGGAGAGGACTTTCTTGGCCCGGTCCTGCCCGACGACGTAGCCGTTGAGCTGCTCGTAGATCTTCTGGGGGGTGGGGAGCTTGGCGAGCGGGAGGCGCGGTTTCGCGGCCGTCGGCGGCGCGGCCTCCTCGTCGATGATTTCGCGGCAGAGGTCGACGCACTCGTCGCAGATGTAGACCGCGCCCGGCCCCGCGATCAGCCGCCGCACCTGGTCCTGGCTCTTGCCGCAGAAGGAGCAGTGGTACTGCCCGCGAGTGCCGCGCGTCGTGGCCATGCGTCTGGTTACCTCCCGCTCGTCCGCGGTGCCTGGTGCAGGGATCGGGTGACTGCAGACCCGCCGGGGCCTCTACCGCTTGCTGTCCGTCTCCGCGTGCTCGGCGCCCTCCCCGGAGGAGGCCTGGAGGGCGGCCTCGGCGCGATCGGCGGCTTGGCTCGCCTCCGTGTGGCCGACGACCATGTCGATGACCCCGTACTCCTTCGCCTCGTTGGCGCTCATCCAGTAGTCGCGGTTGATGTCGCGTGAGATCCGCTCGATCGACTGGCCGGTATCGGCGGCCATCAGCTCCTTGATGCGAGTGTTCAGCCGCAGGATCTCGCGGGCGTGCACCTCGATGTCCGCGGCGGTGCCCGACAGGCCGCCAATCTGCGTCTGGTGGATGAGGATGCGCGAGTTCGGCAGCGCCGCGCGCTTGCCCTTGGCTCCCCCGCCGAGGAGGACCGCGCCCATGCTCGCCGCCATCCCCACACACGTCGTGGCCACAGGCGGCTGGATGAGGTGTATCGTGTCGTAGATCGCCAGCCCGGCGTCCACATGGCCGCCGGGGCTGTTGATGTACATCTGGATGTCGCGGTCGGGATCTTCCTGGGCCAGGTACAGCAGCTCGGCCACGATCAGGTTGGCGACCGTGTCGTCGATGGGCGTCCCGAGGAAGACGATGCGGTTCCTCAGGAGGAGCGAGAAGATGTCGTAGGCGCGCTCCCCGCGGCTGGTCTGCTCGATGACCATCGGGACGGCGTACCCAACGCTGCGCTCCAGGATCTCGTCGCGGGACATCGGTAGCTTCATCGCTGCTCCTCCGCCTGGCCGGCCGGCACACCGGCCGGCGTCTCGTGCTCGGTCTCAGTATCGGACGCTACCCGCTCGGCTGGAGCGGATTTCGGGGCCCCGGGGCTCGCGCCGTTCCCTGCGCCGGCCCGCGTGACTCGCTCCACCAGGCTGGCCAGCGCTTTGCGCGCGCGGAGCGCGCTCTCCACGCGGGCCACCGTCGTCGCGTTGCCACGGGCGAGCGCCTCGGTCGCCTCGGCTTCGGCGGTGGCGGCCGCAGCCTGGCGGATCTCTGCCGCTACCTCGGCCTCCTCTACGGCAATTCTCTCAGCTTCCGCGAACGCGTCAAGCGCGAGCGAGCGGCGCACGCGCCTGGCGGCCTCGGTCTGTACCTCGTCACGAAAGGTCTGCTCATCCTTCCCCGCCAGACGCAGGTACTGCTCGAGCTTCAGGCCTTGCTGCTCCACGTTGCGCGCGAACGTCTCCGCCAGGTGCGCCGCCTCGTGGTCGATCAACTGAGGCGGGACCTCGACCGTCGAGACGTCGACCAGCGCGTCCAGCGCCGCGTCCTCCAGCTGCGAGCGCACGCGCGCCTCCTCGCTCGCGTGGAGGTGCTGCTCGATGGCCGCCCGCATCGCCGCCGTATCGGCGTAGTCGCCCACCTGCTGGGCGAAGGCATCATCTACCTCGGGGAGCTGGCGCTCCTTGACGCCGTGCACCTTGACGCTGAACCGCACCGGCTGCCCGGCCAGCGACCGGTCGCGGTAGTCCTCCGAGAGCGCCAGGGTGAACGTCTTCCCATCACCCGCCTGCATCCCGAGGAGAGCCTCGGCGAAACCCGGCGCCGGCTGGGGGCGTTCGGCGTCCACGACGTACTCGGCATCCGTGCTGTCCAGCACGTGCCTGCCACCCTCGGCTGCCTCGCCGCGCACGTCGAGCGACACCCGGTCACCCATCTGCACCGGGCGCTCCACCGGCACCCACTGCGCGTGGGACTCGCGCAGGCGGTTCACCACCGCCTCAACCTCCTCGGGGGAGACGGAGACGGCCTGACGCGGGGCGCTGAGACGCGTGTAGTCGCCCAGCTCGACCCGCGGCGCCAGGGGCACCACGGCGCGCACCCGCAGGGGCTCGAGCTCGATCGATTCGACCCGCGGCCGGCCGTACGGCTCGATCTTCTCCTGCTCGATGGTCTGGCTCACTACCTGCGGCACGAGGTGGTCGAGGGCGTCCTGGACCACCGTCTCCCGCCCCACCACGCGCTCGACCATGGCTCGCGGAGCTTTGCCCTTGCGAAACCCCGGCACGTTGACCCGCTGCGCGAAGCGTCGGAGCGCCTCGTCCACGGCCGAGGTGAGCCGCTCCTGCTCGACCTCGATCTCTAGGGCGACCTGGCGGGGTGGCACCTCGGTGGCGGTGACCTTCAACGAGCGAAGCCCTCCTGGGAGCGCATGGGGACGATCGGCGCGGGCGCGGGTGGTGGGAGGCGCCACACAAGAAGAATGGGCTCAGGCCGAGCCCATGCCGGGCGCTCGGCGCTCGGCGCCCGCTGGCGATTCTAGGCCTGTCAGCCGGAGTGGGGCAAATACAGCGTCGTGGGCCCGGCCACCCTCTCCGGCACCTGGCGGGCCCACCCGCGCGGACGGGCCCCCCGATCTCCACGCGATCTCCACCTCGCCGCCACGCCGGCGCCACACGCCAGCGGTACACTCCCTGGTGGGTCCTGCCAGCCGGATGGCGGGCCCGCGTGGGGGCAGCGGCCCGCGCCGAGCGCGGCGGAGTCGCGCGCTCGTAGGGAGGGGGGACGGGTGGCGGCGAGCCGACCGGGAGGCGGCGGGGGACGCCCCGGGCGCGTGCTGCGCGCCGGGCTCGCCCTGGCGCTGCTGCTGCAGCCCGGGAGCGGGCTGGCGGAGCTGGTAGCCGGGGCAGCGCGGCGAGCGAGCCCGTCCGCGGCCGCGGCGGGGGTCGGCCTGGCTGCGGCGCTCGCGGCCGGGCGCGCCGCCGCGCCGGCTGCGGCCGCGGACGTCCGCCTGCTGGTGCCCTGGGCCGGCGGCGTGCTGGTCACGTGGGTTGGCTCCGAGACGACCTGCGACGATGGCGACCTGTCGCTCGCGGCGCCGAGTAGCCAGCTCGTCTTCGCCAACTACGGCACCACCCAGCCGCCGCCGGCGGAGCTGGGGCCCTTCCCGGCGGGGACCGAGCTGGTCTTCGCCATCCAGCCCCGCACGGGCGGCGCGGTCTGCCAGCCTGGACCGTTCCTCTCGACCGATGACACGCACGCCTGGGTGACGCCGGTCGAGGGAGGCGGCTGGCGGGTGGAGTGGGAGGACAACCCCGGCGACCCCACCGACCCGCAGCTCCCGGGGCGGCCCGTCCGCGGCGACTACAACGACCTGGTGATCACGGTGCAGCCCCTGCCGGAGGAGGAGGTGCCACCGGCGGCTATGGCGCAGCCGTTCCCGTTCCAAGGGACCACCAGCGACCCGGTCAACACTTTCACGGGCGCCTACACCTACGCCCGCACCGACCTCGCCCTCGCCGGCCGTGGCCCCAGCCCCACCTTCACCCGCGCCTACAACAGCGCCGACCCCCGGGTGGGGCCGCTGGGACCGGGCTGGACCCACAGCTACAGCCTCCGCCTCACCGACGATCCGGCGGACGGCCGGGGCGACCTGCTGCTGGCCAACGCCGATGGCCGCCGCGACCGGTTCACCCGGAACCCGGACGGCTCCTACACGCCGCCGGCCGGGGTGTATGCCACGCTGGCCAGGAACGTCGACCGCACCTACACGCTCACCCGACCCGACCAGACCGCGTGGTGGTTCACCGTGGGCGGGCGATTGAGCCGCATCGTCGACCGGTTCGGCAACACGGCGCGCCTCAGCTATGACGCCCAGCAACGGCTCGTGGCCGTCGGCGACCCGGCCGGGCGGGGAGCGCTCACCTTCACCTACCGGGCCGATGGGCGCCTCGAGACGGTGGCGGACTGGGCCGGGCGAGTGGTGCGCTACGGGTATGACGCGCAGGGGCGCCTGGCGAGCGTGACCGACCGCGCCGGCAGCGTCACGCGCTACGCGTACGAGGGCGCCAGCCAGCGGCTGGCCACCATTACAGACGCCAACGGCCGCGTGGCGGTGACGAACGTCTACGACGCCCAGGGCCGCGTGCTGCGCCAGTGGGACGCGGCCGGCAGCGGGGACGACCCGCTGCGCCGGACCGAGCTGAGCTACGCGACCAACGCTGACGGGACCCGGACGACCACCGCCAGCTACCCGGCCACCTCGTTCGAGCCGGCGTGGCGCTTCGTCCAGGAGGACACCTACGACGGCCAGGGGCGCCTCACCCGGCGGGTCTCCCGGCCGACCTCGAACAGCGCCGAGTGGGCCACCATCCAGGTCGGCTACGACGCGGCCGGCAACCGCGCCTCGACCACCGACCCGCGCGGCGGGACCACGCGGTTCTGCTACGACGTGGGCGCAGATGGCCGGCCCGTGCCTGGCAGCCGCGGCAACATGACGCGAGTGATCACCCCGCCGCCCGCGACAGGCGCCAGCCCGGGAGTGGCCCTCTTCCGTTACGACGCTCGCAGCAACCTGGTCCAGCAGCTCCGGCCGAAGGGGGTGAACAACGGGCCGAGCGTGGACTGCGCCACCAACCTGAGCGGCGTGCTCGACGCCGGGTACGCTACGGAGCTGGCCTACGACGCCAGTGGCACGCAGCTCGTGGCGACGACCCAGCGCTACACGGATCCGGAGCTGGGCCCGCAGACGGCGGTGACGCGCTACGAGTACGGCGACGCGGCCAACCCCGGCCGGGTGACGCGGGTGGTGCCACCGCGGGGCAACGCGCCCGGGGCCAACCCGGCCGACTACGCCACGCTGCTGGCCTTCTTCGGCCCGGAGGCGCCGGGGAAGGCCGGGCTGCTCAAGAGCGTGGCCGACCCGCTCGGCAACACCACCCGCTACGACTACGACAGCGCGGGGCGGCGCACGCAGACGGTCAACCCCCTGGGCAGCGTGAGCGGGGCGAACCCGGCCGACTTTACGACCGAGGTCGTCTACGATGCCGAGGACCGCGTGCGCTTCGTGCGCCAGCCCGCGCCGCAGGCCGGCGGCGCCCCGCTGGTGACGGAGAGCCGCTACGACGCGGTCGGCAACCGCACGGTGGCGATCGACGCCAGCGGGCAGGTCACGAAGTACCTGTACGACGCGCGCGACAGCCTGGCCGAGGTCCAGGAGAGCCCGAGCGGGTGGACCGACCCGGCGACCCCGCCGACGCCGCTGTTCCGGACGGCGTACGAGTATGACCCGCTCGGGAATCTGGCCCGGGTGACCCGCGCGGTCGGCCTGCAGGAGCAGCGGGTGACCGACTACGTCTACGACGGCCTGAACCGCGTGCGGAAGGAGATCCAGTACCCGGAGGACATCAACGCGCCGGCGCGGCTCGTCACGATGTACGGCTACGACCTGAACGGCAACCGCACCACCTGGCAGCAGCCGGACGGGACGACCATCAGCTTCGGCTACGACGCGCTGAACCGGCTGGTCAGTCGCAGCGACCCGCCGGCCACCTGGGCGTACGACCGGCACGGCAACCGGACGCAGCTCGTGGACGGCACGGGCACCACCGCGTACGCCGTCGACGAGCTGGACCGGCTGGTGGCGGTCACGACGCCCGACCCGGCCGGGCCGCGCACCGCGGGCTACCGGTACGACCGGGACGGCAATCGCCGCCGGGTAGTCTACCCGGATGGGACCGCCGTCGACTACACGTTCGACGCCGCCAGCCGGCTGCAGGCGCTCGTTGACTGGGCGGGCCGGACCACCGGCTACGCCTACTTCGCCGACGGCCGGCTGCGCACGGCAACCAGCTTCAACGGCACCAGCGCCGAGTACGCCTACGACAACGCCCGCCGGCTGACCCAGGTGTGGAACACGCAGGCCGCCGCCACCATCAGCCGGCACACCTACACCCTGGACGCGGTGAGCAACCGGACCCGGGTGGACGAGGTGCTGCCGCAGCTGGGGCCGCCCCAGCCGCTGGCGGGGCTGCTGCCGCCCGAACCGCTGCTGGCCTGGGGGGCACCGGCGGTCGAACCGGCGGGGGCGGAGCTAGCCGCGGCCTGGGTGGCGGCCGTCCCGCTGGCCGGCACTGACCCGGAATGGCTCCCCGCGGCCAGGCTGGCCGAATTCGCCGGGATGGTCAGCGTGCCGCTGCCTGTCCCCGACGCCGGCGAGACCGAGAGGAAGGTCCCGCTGGCCACCGCCGCGTTCCAGGCGAGTGTTCCGCCGCCGGCGTTGGAGATGTTCACCGTCTGCGACGAGGGCGATGGATTGGCGCCTTGCTGCGCGCTGAAGCTGAGCGAGCTGGAACTG
>CAYSYM010000061.1:0-20714 GCA_964435115.1 uncultured Chloroflexota bacterium
CCGCTGGGCTGCTCCAGGGGCACGGTGAGGAGCTGCACGCCGGCGGCGGCGGCCAGCGCCGCGGCCGGCTCGGCGCGGTCCAGGTTTTCCTGCCCGTCCGAGAGGAGGACCAGCCGCCGCGCCGCGTTCGGCGGCAGCGCGGCGACGCCCGCGCGAATCGCGGCTGCGATGCTGGTGCGCGAGCCGCGGACGTTCGTCGCCGGCTCGAGCCGAGGCGCGCGCTCCTCAGGCGAGAGCGCCCGGTCGACGGTCGCCTCTTCGCCGAACGTGATCACCGCCACCTGGTCCTGGGCGCCCTTGCTGCCGAGCGCTGCGGCGAGCCAGCGCTCCTCCGCCGCGCGCATTCCCGGGCTGATACTGTCGGAGCGATCGAGGAGGACAGCTACACTCAGCTCCTCGGCGCGGAGCTGGACGAGCGGGCTGGCAAGCACGAGCACGAGGAGGGTCGCCACGCCCAGGCGCACCCACAGCGACACCTGGCGCCGCAGGGGCGGCATGTACGTCCGGCTCGTACGCCACAGCCAGTACACCGCCCCCAGCACGACGGGGAGCAGGAGCAGGAGCCAGGGGCGCTCGACGTCAACGGTCATGGCTCACACAGTGTCGGGTGCCGGGTGATGGGTGAGGTGCGCCCAGCACCCGGTCCCAAGTCCTCAGCCCTCAACACACCCGACACCTGGTCATACTTTCCGGTGGAACCAGAACCACTCGAACAGCAGGAGCGGGAGGGCCAGGGCGGCCAGGAGCGCCCACAGCTCGCGCTGGAGGGGCGCCAACTCCGCCGTCGCCATGGCGGAGTTCGCCAGGCCCTGGAGCCGGGGGCGCACGTCGCTCTCCTCGCGGTTGGCCAGGTTGGCCGCGAACAGGTCCTCCTCCACGGTCTGGCCGCCGCCCGGGACGATCTGCTGGACGCGGTAGACACCCGGGAGGTCGGTCGCCGCGTAGGTGAGCGACTTCGCGTCCACCTGGATCTCCGCGCTGCGCTCCGCGGGGCCGGTCACCCGCACCCGCTCGACCTGGGGCAACGGGGCGATCACCTGCGGCTCCCCGGTCCGGATCGCGGCGGACTGGACCACGCCCGGCGGCGAGAGGTAGCCGAGCAGGTTCGACATGAGGATCGGGAACGCGGGGGCGAGGGGCAGGCTCGACTGGCGCAGGTCGAAGGGGAGGATGGCGATCCGGCGGTCGCCATCCTGGCCGGCCACAAGGAGGGGTGTCCCGTCGGTCGCGGCGATGAGCGGCCTTGCCCAGCGCGCGGGTTCGAGCTTGCGCGCGCGCGTGATGCCGAGGTCGCCGATGTCCACGTACGCGAGGAGCGGGTCGTCGCGCTCCCAGCCACCCACCCTGGGGCGCCGCACCTCGCCGCTCGTGCGGATGGGGCCGCGGTCCGGCGGGTTGATCACCAGCAGGTTGCCCCGTGGCAGCAGCGGCGGCAGGTAGTCGTCGAACACCACCACGTCGAAGCGGTCGGCCTCGACCGCCAGGTAGCGGCGCGCGGGGATGCGGTACAGCTCGACGCTGGGGAGCAACGAGAGCACGCGCTCGAGGAAGGGGTTGCCGGGGCTCACCAGCAGCACCTGGGCTGGCTTGCGCTGGAGTAGGACGGCGTAGCCGTCGTCGTCCAGGGGAAGCGCGTCCGGGCCGGTGGTGCGGGTGAGGCTCACGCTAGCGGCCCGCCCGCCCGAGGGCACGTCTTCGAACACCTGCTCCACCACGCCGTTCGGCGCCAGGTCGACGGGCCGCTCCTCGGTGGTCTGGCCGTCGACCACGAGGGCCAGTGTGGCGCGAGCGGCGGTGGTGGAGAAGTTCTCCACGCGCGTGAAGAGTTGCTGCCGCCGGTTGTCACGCGGGTCGGGGCGGGTGGTGATCGTGGTGACCGCCAGGTTGCCCGTGTCTGGTCGCGCGACCGGCTGCACGCTCACGAAGCCCATGTCCTCCGGCAGGTCGGGCGGCAGCGAGAAGGCGCCGTCGGTGTAGACGTAGATGCGACGAGCGGCCGGGTCACCGCCGAGCGAGCGCGCCAGCAGGAGCGCCTCACGCATGTCGACGCTGGCGCCTGAGGGCTGCGCCGCGTCGAGCGCCCGCTCCGCCTGCCGCCGATCCGCGGTGGCGGCCACCAGCACCTGCGGCTGGGCCGCGGCCAGGATGACCGTGGCCACGGAATTCTCGGGCAGGTCGGCCAGGGTCTGGCGGGCGGCGTCGACGGCGCGGGCAAACCGCGCGGGCTGGACGTCGGTCGCCTGCATGCTGGCCGAGCCGTCGACCAACAGGACTGCGTGCACCGGTTGCGCCCCTACCTGTGCCAGGAACGGGCGCGCCAGCGCGGCCGCGAGCAGGCCGAGCGCGACGACCTGCAGCACCAGCAGGACATTCCAGCGCAGGCGCTGCAGGGGCTCGTGCGCGGCGAGGTCGCGGATGAGGTCGTCCCAGAGGAAGGTGGAGGAGACCTCCTCGTCCCGGCGACGCACCTTCAGCAGGTAGAAGACCACCACGACCGGGATGGTCAGGCCGAGGGCGAGACCGAGCGGGGCCAGCAGGCTCATGCGCGGCTCACTTCACGACGCCTCGGTGCCGCAGGGTATGGAACAGGAGCGTCTCCACCGGCACGGCCGTGTCGACGGGGACGTAGGTGACGCCGTAGCGCTGGCACGTCGTCTGGATGTCCCCCTGCCACTCCGCCAGGCGCTGGACATAACGTGCGAGCGCGTCGGTGTTCAGCGTGAGTGGCACGCTGGCGCCGGTCTCGCGATCGACCAGGCGGACATCTCCGCCCAGTGCGGGCCGAAGCTCCTGGGGCGCGAGCGTGTGCAGGACCACGACGTCCCCGGAGCGGCCGGCCAGTCGCCTGATGCCGTGCTCCCAGGCGGGCGACAGGAGATCCGACACGAGGATGGTCAGGCCCGACCGTCTGGCGCCGAGGGACGCCAGGGCCAGGTCCAGGTCTGGGCCGACGGGCCGGGCGAACGGGAGGGCGAGTGGAGTCTCCGTCTGCGCCGGCTTGAGCGCCTCGAGGAACGCCAGCAGTGGGCCGGTGCGGCCGCGGCCCCAGGCCGGGCCGAACGACGCGACGGTGGCGTTCAGCGGCCAGACGAAGAGGCGGTTGGCCGAGCTCAGGGCGACGTAGCCGAGGCTGGCGACGAGCCGGCGGGCGCACGCCAGCTTGTTCGGGTCGCCCCAGTCCATGCTGCGGCTGGCGTCGACGACCAGGTGGAGGTTGAGGATCTCCTCCTCCTCGTACTCCCGCACGAATAGTGCATCCGTGCGGGCGTACACGTTCCAATCCACGCGGGTGGGGTCGTCGCCGTGGACGTAGTGGCGGTAGTCGGCGAACTCCAGGCTGGCCCCCTTGCGCAGCGAACGGCGGTCGCCCTGGCCCTGGCCGGCCAGGCGGCGGCGCGTCACGAGGGTCAGGCGCTCGAGGCGGCGGGCGAGCGTCGCGTCGAGCAGGGTGGCGGGCGTCACTCCTCAGGCGTGGTGCTGACGACGTCGTAGACGAGCTTGTCGGTGGTGAAGCCTTCTGCTTCGGCTTCGAAGCCCAGGATCACGCGGTGCCGCAGCGCCGCGGGGGCGACCGCTCGGACATCCTCGAACGCCACGTTGTAGCGGCCTTCCAGGAGCGCGCGGACCTTGCCGCCCAGCACCATCGCCTGGAGACCGCGCGGGCTGGAGCCGTAGCGGACAAAGCGCCGCACGTCGGGCGGCGTGTCGGGCGTCTCCGGGTTGGTGCGGCGGACGATGCGGACCGCGTAGCGGAGCACCGGCTCGGCGATCGGCACGTCGCGGGCGAAACGCATCAGCTCCAGGAGGGTGGGTCCATCGGCCACCTGGCTCGGCTGCGGCATGGCCGCGCCGGTGGTGAGCTGGGCGATCTGCAGCAGGTCGTCCTCGCCCGGGTAGGGCACCGTGAGCTTGAAGAGGAAGCGGTCAAGCTGCGCCTCCGGCAGGGGGTAGGTCCCCTCCATCTCGATCGGGTTCTGGGTGGCCAGGACGAAGAACGGCTCGGGCAGTGTGTGGGTGGTCCGGCCGGCGGTGACACGGCGCTCCTGCATCGCCTCCAATAGGGCCGACTGCGTCTTCGGCGTGGCCCGGTTCACCTCGTCGGCGAGCACTAGGTTGGCGAAGAGGGGCCCCGGCTCGAACTGGAACGTGCGGCCGCCCTCGGCCGTATCGCGCAGGATGCTCGTGCCGGTGATGTCAGCGGGCATCAGGTCGGGCGTGAACTGGACCCGGCTGAAGGTCAGCTCCAGCGTCTCGCCCAGCGTCCGGACGAGTAGCGTCTTGCCAAGGCCAGGGACGCCCTCCAGCAAGGCGTGCCCGCCCGCGAGCAGGCAGGTGAGGACGCCACGCACGACCTCCGGTTGGCCGATGACCACCCGCCCCACCTCCGTCTCGATGGCCCGGGCGATCTCGATGAAGCGGTACGGCGTGGTCCCGGCGGCCGGGGCGCTACTGACTGACACGTTGGCGGGAAGGATCGCCATGCAACCTCCTAAGCCCGGTCCTCACCACTCATCACTCGTCACTCACTTCTGGTCCAGCCCGCTGAAGTAGTCCTTCACGAGGTCGCGCAGGCCGAGCGGGATGCTGCTGGTGTCGCCGCCGCTCTGCGTGGATCCGCGGGCGAAGCTCGGGCGCACCTGCTCTTCGCCGGACCGGACGTCGGCCTGTCCGGCCTCGCCGAGGTACGGGTTGCTCGTCGTCTCGTCGGGACGGAACGCGCCACTGGTGTCCTGCTCCGCCCGGGTGATGGTGTCCAGCTCCGAGACACCCGGCCCGGTCCGGTTGAGCGTGCCGGTCCCGTAGCCACTCCCCCCGGGCTGGCCTTGGCCGGGCTCCCCCCCGTCCTGGGAGCCGCCGGCCGGGTCGCCCGACCCGCCCGACTCGCCTTGCTCGGCCTGGCCGTCCTGGGCGCCGCTCTGCTCCGCGCCGCTCGCGCCGGGCGGCTGACTCGGGCTGCGCTGGCCGGCCGACGAGCGTCCGCTCGACGCGCCGGAGCGGCTCTGGCCGCGGCCGAGCGCGCGTTCCAGCGCATTACGGCTCGCCTCGAGCTGGTTCTGCGCCCGCTGGCGTTCGGCGGCGCCGGCGGCGCTGTTCGCCAGCTCGTCGAGGGTGCCGGCGGCGGACTGATCCTCCTGGGCCGCGCCCTGGCGCCCGCCGCCGGCGCCCTGCTCTGCGCCAGCGGCCCCCGGCTCAGCGCCCGCGCTGCCCTGCAGCGCGTCGGCGGCCTGGCCGAGCTGGCTGGCGAGCGC
This sequence comes from uncultured Chloroflexota bacterium, assembly GCA_964435115.1. Taxonomy (GTDB): domain Bacteria; phylum Chloroflexota; class UBA6077; order UBA6077; family CF-72; genus CAYSYM01. Next base: position 5,250 of record CAYSYM010000061.1, read on the forward strand.
GGGCGAGGCCCGCCCGGCGCGGTTTGCCGCGTCGCGCAGCGTCCGCGCCACGCGCGCGCGCTCCTGGCCGTCCATCTGCTCCGTGCGCTGCGCCAGGTCGCGGGACGCCCGCGCCACCTCGCGCAGGTCGCCGGTGTTGATGGCGGAGGCAAGCTGGCTGGTGCTCGGGTCGGCGGCCAGGGCGCTGGCGATCGCGGCGAGCGCGGCGGCCAGCTCGTCGTCGCCCGCGCTCAGCTCGCGCAGCCGCTGCTCCAGGTCCTCCAGGGCGCCCAGCGCTGCCTCCGGCTCGTTGCTCCGCGCGTCGACCGTGCGAGCTCCCCGACGCAACAGGTCGCGCAGCTGCTGCAGGTCGGCCGTGTCTTCGGCCTGGAGGCTCTCGGCGAGCCGCTCGACGCGCTGCGCCTGCTCGCGGGCGACGGCGATGGCCGGGTTGGCCGCGCGCGCGCGCACGAGCCAGGGATTGGGGGCGAAGGCCACCATCGCCGCCAGCGCAGCCACGCCCACCGCGGCGACCAGCTCGACCCGCGGGGCACGCAGCGGGAACGTCTCCAGCGCGTCCAGGCGCCGCAGGTGCTCCACCGCATCCCGCATCTGGGCGAGCGCGAGCGGGTGCTCGGCGCCGCGCGTGCCCAGCTCGAGCGCCGTGACCGAGCGCTCCTGCAGCCCGGCCGCGCGGTCGACCCGTCGGGCGAGCTCGGGTGGGCCGCGGCGTGGCACGAGAGTGGCGAGGCCCGCGAGCGCGGCGCCGGCCAGGGGGGCGAAGACGAGCAGCGCCAGCGGCAGCGCGCTCACCGCTTCGCGCGTCCAGGCCCAGGCAGTGAGGCCGAGGTCGAGCAGCAGGCCGGCGAGGAGGCCGCGGGCCGCCCACGTGGCGAGACGCTGCAGGACGAGCGCGCGCCCCAGCGAGCCGAGCTGCTCGCGAAGCTCGGCGTGGTAGGAGGCGGCGGGGGCGAAGGAGCTCACCGCGAACGACGGGCCCTCAGCGGGTGGCAGGGATCGATGGCGACCGAGGCCGCGACGATGAAGATGGCGCTCAGGACAGTCCAGAGGGCGCTCGAGATCGCCCAGGCCGGGATGAGCAGGCCGGGGATCCACGTCGAGGGGTGGAGCATCAAGCCCCAGCGGAGGGCGCCGGGCGCCTGGCGGGCGAAGGACTCCGTGGCGTTCCCGCCCGCGGACAGGAAGGCGAGGAACGGGTTGAGCCAGAGGATCGGCCGGAGGCTATCCGTGCCGGCCAGCGCCGCCGCCCCGAAGGTCAGGCCGAGCGTGCCGAACAGGAGGAGCAGCGCGACCCCCTGCGCGAAGACGGCCGCCGGCAGGGCACGCTGGAAGAGCGCTCCGAACAGCACGCCGAGGGTGGAGAAGAGCAGCGTGGCGGCCAGGAGGACCGTGGCGAAGGCGAGGAGCTGGTCGAGCGGGACCCCGCCAAACGACCACGCCGGGGCGAAGAGCGGCAGGCCGACGGCGAGGACGAGGAGACTGAAGGCCAGCGCGGCGAGCACCTTCCCCAGCACGATCCACGCCGCGCCCGGGCCCTGGAGCAGGAGGAGGTCCATCGTCCCTCGCTCGCGCTCGCCGGCGAAGGCGGAGGCCGCCACGGTCGGTGCGACGACCCCGGCGGCCAGCAAGAGGCTCAACCCCACGGCGCCGAAGAGGAAGAGCGCCCGGTAGGTGACGAGGATGTTCCCGCCCGTCGTCGCGGTGGTGGAGAAGAGCGCCGGGGCGGCGCTCGCGTCGGGCGCCAGGATCAGCAGCCCGAACACGAACACGAGCACGGAGGTCAGCACCACCAGCGCGCTGAAGGCGGCGAACGTCAGCCGCCCGCGCAGCCAGGTCTGGAACTCCTTGACGACGAGGGCGGGCAGGATCACGCCGCACCCCCACCGGCCACACCCGACGCCACAAACTGGTTGGCGATCGCCGTGGCGGGCGAGCGCCGCTCCACGCCGAAGTGGGCGACGGCGCAACCCGCGCGCACGAGCTGCGGCACCAGGCTCGCCAGCGCCTCGCGGTCGCCGGCAAAGAGCAGCCACAGCGTCTGGCCATCGTCGTCCACCTCCAGCTCCGGCACGTCGCGCCGCTGGCGTAGGAGCGCCAGCGCGGCCTCGAGCCCTTCGAGCAGCTCGACGCGGACGCGCAGCGCGTCTCCTCGCTCCGGTGCGGCCAGCCGGGCGGCGTCCAGCTCGCTCCCCCGCCAGGCGAGCGCGCCGTCCCGCAGCACGCCCATCTCGTCGCACACGTCCAGCAGGTCCTCGGGGCGGGTCGCCGAGAGGACGAGCGTGTTCTCCATGCGCCGCAGCTCGCGCAGCACCTCGATCTGCTCCAGGCGCGCGTAGCCGTCCAGCCCACGCAGCGGGTCGTCGAGCAGAAGCACGCGCGGCTCGTGGACGAGGGCGCTGGCCAGCGCGAGCCGCCGCCGCTGGCCCGGCGACAGCGTGGACACGTCGCCGCGGCGGTGCGTTTCGAGCCCGACGACCTGGAGCAGCGTGTCGACGGTCACGGCGCGAAGCTGGCTGCCCAGCCCGCGCGCGCGGCCGACGAAGTGGAGGAACTGCTCGGCGGTGATGCCGTCGTAGAGGAGCGGCTCCTCGGGCACGTAGCCGATCGTCTGGCGGACGGCGCGGGCCGCACGCACGGTGTCCTGGCCGAGGATGCGGGCGCGGCCGTGCGTCGGGCGATCCAGGCCGGCCACCAGCCGCAGCAGCGTGCTCTTGCCGGCGCCGTTGGCACCGGCGATGCCGAAGGCCGTCCCCGGCGGTACCGAGAACGAGACGTCGGCGAGCACGGCGCGCGGGCCGAAGTGGCGCGCCAGGTGCTCGGCGACGATCGCGGGCTCCTCGGCTGGTCGCGCGTCCTGCGGCCGCGCCCCGGGCAGGTGGTCGAGGACCTGGCTCACAGGACCGCCCCGATGGGTGTCACGTCCAACCGCGTCAGGCGCGCCTCGCGCACGGTGGATGCGAGCGAGGCGTCGAGGAGGTAGCGCAGCCGCACGTCCCCCGCGGCGGAGACGTAGCGCTCGCCGTTGGGCACGATGCTCGAGCCCGGCTGGACCTCCCAGCTCTGCCACTCGGCGGCGCGCCAGTTGTACAGGGAGACGGTGAAGGGGAGCGATGGGCCGCGCATCCGGCCAGCGAGCTGCCCGTCGACGTTGAGGCGCAGCTCGCGGAACTGGAAGCGGCCTTCCGCGGCCGGCAGGGTGAACTGCAGCGTCACGGCCTCGCCAGGCGAGAGGCTGTAGTACTCGCGATCCGTCGGCGTGCCGGAGCCGATGCCCAGGTCGCGCCGATTCATCACCGTCGCCGGCACTTCGCCGTCGAACCCGCGCGGGAGCTGCGGCTGGAGCGGCTGGACCAGGAGGCTGACGTCGGCCGTGCTCAGGCGCGCGCCGGGTGCCTGGAGGGTGCCGGGCGCCTGCTCCAGCCAGCCGATCAGGGTGGGGCCGCGCAGCTCCATACGGCTGAACAGGTAGCGGGCGGAGAAGAGCGACTCGATCAGGTCGCGCCGGGCCGTCGCGCCGGGCCGGCCCGAAGCGCCCGGCGGCGTGAGCCGCTCGGCGATGGCGGTGGCGGCCAGGCTCCCGGCCGCGGCCTGGCGCGGCAGCAGCAGGTCGACCTGGCGCTGCTGGTCCTGCTCGAGCGTGCCGAGCGGCGTGAACTGGCCGTCCAGGTAGATGGCGGCGTCGCTCAGTCGCCCGCCGGTCCGGTTGGTGAGCGTGCCCGTGATGCCGCCGTCGATCACGCGCAGGTCGGTGCGCACGCCCGGGGCCTGGCTGAGCTGGCCGTCCGCCAGGGCCGTCGCGAGCTGCCCCTGCTTGAGGGCCAGGCCGTCGAGGGTCGGGCTGGCGCCCGCGGTCACGCGGAAGAGCCAGGTGGCATCGGATTCGTCGCTGGGGCGGGGGAAGGGGTAGTACATGCCGCGCGCCAGGGCATCGTCCGGGAGGACGAAGCTGAACGTGCCCTCGCGCTTGGCCAGGACCGCCAGGTAGGTGCGGGTGTAGGCCGCCCCGCTCTCGCCCGTCTCGATCGGCCGGACCACGGAGAGCCGGGTGACCGCCACGTCGGGCTCGGCTCGCTGCTGCGCGAACGTGAACGCGAGCGTGCCAGCGCCCGCCGCGCTGAGCGCGACGGTGAGCAGCCCGCGGCCCACCTGGCCGCGTCGGCCAAACAGGAAGAGTCCGCCGCCCAGCACGGTGGCATAGCCGCCCATCAGGACCCAGAGCCACTCAAAGGTGGGGCGTGGCTGAGTGGAGAAGTCGGCGAGCGCGAGCCGCGGCACGCGGCCCCAGCGCAGGTATGGGCGCACCAGCGCCGAGCCGATCCCGTTGTCCACCGCGGCATGGGTGACGAGGTAGCGCCAGAGCGGCGCGTTGCCGACCCAGGCGCGCAGGTCGCGCGAGGTCGGCTCAAAGGCCAGGTAGATGACCGTGCCCTCGCCACGCTTGGCGGCGACGATCAGGGGGATGCCGTTCTGGGCTACCGCGACCTGGGCGCCCTGGTCTGGCCGCGGACGCGCCTGGCTGACCAGCCAGGGGCCCGGCGCGTCGAGCGGGGTCTCCAGGAGGTCGCCGAGGCCGGAGAGCGAGTCCACGTTGGCAAGGCCGGTCAGCTCCACGGGGAGCAGGGCTGGGGGCAGGGGGCCAAGCGTGCTCTGGGCCGTGGCCCCGCCCACGAGGATGAGCAGGCCGCCGGTGCCGGTCCAGACCCGCAGCGCGTCGAGCTGCTCCTGCCGGAGCTGGGCCGTGGTGGCGTTGTCGACGACGATGCAGTCGAAGCTGCCCAGGAGCTGGGCTCGCTCCGGCACCGTCGCCGGCTCCAGGGGGGCGGTGCGAACGCGCCGAATGGGCGGCGGCAGGTCGAGTGCTGCGAGGAAGTCGTAGGCGGACGGATCACGGGCGAGGATCCCGCAGAAGTAGTCGCCCAGGGGAACGCGGGTCATGGCCACGTCCTGCTCGGCGACCGTCTCGCCGCTGGGGGCGCGGACCAGGCGGGCGGTCACGCGATTGGACGCCGAGGGCAGGTTGACGTCCAGCATGAACCGCTTGTTGCTGAGCCGCGGGAGCACAACGGGCAGCGTGAACGTGGTTGGCACCGGGGTGAAGGTGCTGCGGCCGCCGCCCTGCTGCACGACGACCTGGATTTCGCCCCGCAGCTCGCTGCCCTCGTTGGCGAGGTCGACCTCCAGGGGGACCCAGCCGCCCGCGCGGCCGGCGCCGTCGAAACCGGCACGCACGTCCATCCGGACCGAGGTGGTCTGGTTCGGCGCCTCGGCGGGCTGGTCGGCGGGCGCGGACGCGACCGGATTCGCCGCCCCCAGGAGGGTGGCGACTAGCAAGAGGCCAGCTACGATCCGCCGCACTCGAAGCCCGTACCCCTGTACTCGGGACAACCGGAGGGCCCGGCCACCCCTCTCCGCGCACGAGCCGTCTCGATACGGGAGATGCGCGGCAGTGTAGCAAGGACTGCGCCACGGCCCCCCACAAATGCCCCGCGTGGCTGGGGGGCGCTCATTCCGCGTGGTCCGGCTGCCGATACTCAGCGTGGATGGTGCTCGAACACCGTGCCGCTGGCCCGGCCGAGGGCGAGGCGAGCAGCGACGATGAGGCGACGGTCCTCGAGGCGCTCGTCGACGTGGGCCAGGCCTTCGCGGCCGCCCGACAGCTCGAACCGGTCCTCGACCGGCTGCTCGCCTCGGCGCTGCGCCTCGTGCGCGCCGACGCCGGGTCGATCATGCTCCTGAGCCGCGAGCGTGACACGCTCGTGGTCGCCGCCGCGCGCGGCCCGCGCGCCCGGGCGATCCTGGGCACGCGCCAGCCGGCAGACCGGAGCGTCGCCGGCTGGGCCCTGCGCGCTGGGCACGCGCTCCTGCTACACGGTGGCGCGTACGATGCGCCGGCGTCCGACCACCCGCGGGAGCTGGCGAGCGCCGTCGTCGTGCCGCTGGCGGTGGCTGGCCGCCTGCTGGGCGTGCTGAACGCCAGCCGTGAGTCCGGCGCGCCGCGCATGGGCGAGCGGAGCGCCCGCCTGCTCGAGCTGCTCGCGCACCAGGCGGCGCTGCTCGTCGACAACGCGCAGATGCTCGACGAGCTGCGGCGCAAGGAGGCGCGGCTGGAGCAGCTCGTCGACCAGCTCCTGCACGAGACGGGGCGGAAGCTGGTTCGGCCCGAGGAGCCGACGGTCCCGCTCACGCGCCGCGAGCAGCAGGTGCTCGCGCTGCTGGTGGACGGCCTGACGAACCGCGCGATCGCGGCGCGGCTGGTGGTCGAGCCGGACACGGTGAAGGACCACGTGCAGAGCATCATCAAGAAGCTGGGGGCGGCCGACCGCACCCACGCCGCTGCCATCGCCGTGCGCACCGGCCTCGTCGCGTAGCGGCCGCCGTGGCTGTACGGCTGGCCCGGCCCGCGGGCCGACGCCTGGCCGGCGTCGGCGCGTCCCAGGCGCGTCGCCACCAGGACCGGGGAGCGGAGCGGGCTCAGCCGCGGCGGTCGGACGGGTGCCTCAGTTGAGCCCGCCGGCCAGGCCCGTGGCGCAGGGTGTGGGAAGCGTGGCGGACGCTCCGGCCTGCGGGGGCAGGCTGCACAGCGCGTCCACCGCGTCCGCGAACCGGTCGACCGGCACCAGCCGCAAGGACCGCACGCCTCTGCGGGCGTCGTCGTAGTTCTCCCGGGGGACCAGGAAGATCGCTGCTCCCGCCTCCTCGGCCGCCACCGCCTTCTCGGCGCCGCCGCCGACTGGCCCCACACTCCCGTCGGTGGCGATGGTGCCGGTCCCCGCCACGTAGTAGCCCCGCGTCAGGTCGCCGTCGGTCACCGCGTCCAGGATCGCGAGCGAGAACATGAGGCCCGCCGAGGGTCCGCCAACGCTATCGCTCTCGACGTCGACCGGGAACGGGAGCTGGACATCGAAGAGGCGGGTGGTGACCGTGACGCCAACGACCGGCCGCCCAGGCTCGGTGGGCGAGCTCCGCGTGCCCACGCGTACCTCCTGGCCCTGGCCGTCGCGGACGATGGCCAGGGCGACGACGTCGCCCACCTGGCGCCGGCGGACGATCTCGACCAGCGCCGGTGCGGTCTGGACCTGCACCCCGTCGACCGCGACCACGATGTCGCCCGTGCGCAGGACGCCGTCGGCGGGCATGCCCGGAATGACGTCCTCGACCTGGGCGCCCTGGCCGCTGATCTGGACGTCGTACCCGGCCGCCCGAAGGGCGACGACTGCCGCGACCGGCTTGCTCTCGTCGATCAGGCGCCGGTTGGTCTCGTTGACCTGCTCCTGGGAGATGCCGGGCGGGCGGATCTCCTCGGCTGGCACGACCTCGGCGGCCCGGCTGCGCCGAGCGCGCAGCACGTCCAGCCAACTCCCCGGCCGCGCGTACACGGCGGTGAAGGCGAGCCGGCCCATCTCGCGGCGGCGCTCCTCGGGCAGTCGCAGGCGCGGCCCCAGCTCGTAGGCGCCGCCGGGCGTGATGATGTAGTACGGGCTGGGGAGCGCGGCGGTGACGCCGGCCGCGACGCCGGCTGCCACGGCCAGCAGCATCGCCAGGGCCAGCGCCAGAGGCAGGTTGAAGAGCCGTCGCAGCATCCTGCCGAGGGATAGTACCGATCTCGGCGCCCCACCCGAGGGCGTTTGGAGCGGCGCGGCCTGGCACGCGCCTTGCTACCCTGGGGCCAGGCCGCGCTCTCCCGGACGCTGGCTCTCGTCGCAGCCGGCCGCTCGGTCGGCTGAGGGCTGAAATGAACGAGCGGCATCGCGAAGACGCTCGGCCGCCGCAAGGTGTCGCCCCCCGGCGCGTGGGGTGGCACCCCACACCCCAGGAAGGAGCCCGCCGATGGAACGTGACCCCGTGTGTGGGATGGAGATCGACCCCACGAACGCAGCGGCGCAGATGGATTACCAGGGCAAGACCTACTACTTCTGCTCGCAGAGCTGCCACAACCAGTTCATGCAGAACCCGCAGCAGTACGTGCAGCAGGGCTGAGCGAGCACGTTGGAGGGATCGCGGCCGACCGCACGCGGTCCCGCGTCGGCGCGGTGAGGCCCGGCGTCGGCGTCGCGGCGCGGCCTGCTCGACAGGCCGCAGGGAGCCGCGGGGCGTCAACCGCCCCGCGGCTCCCTGCGTGCCCGGCTGGGCGCTATGTCCTGAGGGCTTCGCGCTCCCACGTGGCGGGGTCAACCAGGCCCGGCGGCCTGGTGGAGCAGGGTGCTACATCCCGGTCTGGGCGACGAAGGCGCCGTGCCAGGTGTGGTACCAGACCTGGCCGGTGGCGGCGTTCACCGAGAGCATGCCGGTGATCGCACCGGCCTGCGTGATGTGGGCGGTGAAGTAGCCGGGCAAGCTGTCAGGAGCGTCGACCACCCCGCCCGGTTGGTACTGGTCCAGCCACTGCTGGGCGAGCTGCTGCGCCTTCTCGGCGGTCACCGTCGGTTGCGCGCTCGGCGCCTGCTGGCCCAGCCAGCCGCCCATCATGCCCCAGCCGAAGCTGCCCGCGCCGGCCATGGGCCCGTACGTGGTGTTCCACATCATGCCGGGTCCCATCTCCAGGAACACGGCGCCGGTCTGCTTGTCGGCGAGCAGCTCGAACGCTCCCTGGCCTGTGCGCTGGTCGTTGGCGATGGCGTAGAAGTTGTTCTGGAACTCCATCACCTCGTCGAGGGCCAGGTCCTTGTTCCCGGTCCGGTCCAGGTAGGCCTGGAAGGCCTGCCTGGCCGCGTCGAGCGAGCCGAGGGGCTGGGCTTGCGGCTGAGCGCCCTGCCAGGCGCCGCCCATCATCCCGCCGGGGCCGGGTCCGTAGCCGCCCATCATGCCGCCCGGGCCGAACCCGCCCATCATGCCGCCCAGCCCGGGTCCGTAGCCGCCCATCATCCCGCCGGGGCCGTAGCCAGGCTGGGGCTGGGTCTGGGCGAAGGTGGAGCCGAAGGTACCGAGCGCCAGCGCACCCGCCAGGAGCGTGGCGCCGAGGATCGCGATTGTCCGTCGCTGCATGGTCGTTCTCCTTGAGTCCTCTCAGAAAGGGGCGTGCGCCGTGCTCAGGCGAGCGCCCGCCGGGCCTGCTCGAACTCGGTTTCCGTGATCTCGCCGGCCGCGTAGCGGCGCCGCAGGAGCTCGAGCGCGCTCCCGCGCCCGTCGTCGCCGCGGCGTGTGAGCGCCGCGCTCACGCCCCAGACGACCAGCGCGATGAGGCTGACCCAGAACACCACCTCGACCAGCATCCACAGCCAGCCGAAGCCGCCTGCGAGGCCGTACCCACCGTAGTACCCCATCATCGATCCGTTCTCCTGTTCCGTCCGCGGGACGTGCCCGCTCGTGTGGTATGCCAGGAGTATCGACCCGGTCCCTCACCGGCGAGTGCGTGTGTCGGTCAAGAATTGCTCAAGCGGCGCCGCCCCGAGGCCACGGGCATCACGCGGCCGTCGGCAGCGTGAAGGTGAAGGTGGCCCCCTGGCCGGGGCCCGGGGAATCGGCCCAGATCCTCCCGCCCATCGCCTCGACGAGCGCCTGGGAGATGGTGAGGCCGATGCCAGAGCCCCCCAGCGCCCGGCTGCGCGACCTGTCCACCCGGTAGAAACGCTCGAACAGGTGCGGCAGGTGCTCTGGTGCGATCCCCAGCCCGGTGTCCGAGACGATGAACTGCACCGCGTCGCCGGCCGGCTTGACGCCGAGGCGCACCGTACCCGGTGCGGGGGTGTAGTGCAGCGCGTTCACCAACAGGTTGGTGAGCACCTGCACGGCACGGTCGCCGTCCGCCCGCACCGCGGGGAGACGCGGCGGCACCTCCACCCTCAGCACCAGCCCTTTCTCGGCGAACTGCCCGTCCAGGCGGTCGACGGCGGTGCGGACGATCCTGGCCGGGTCCACCGGACGCAGACTGAGCGGAATCTGGCGCGCCTCAGCGCGTGAGAGCTCCTGCAGGTCGTCGACGAGCCGCCGCAGGCGGCCGGCCTCGTCGTGGAGCCTGGCCCAGGTGCGCTCATTGGGCTCGATGACGCCGTCGAGCACGCCCTCCAGGTAGCCCTCCAGCGTGGCGATCGGCGTGCGCAGCTCGTGGGCAACGTCGCCGATCAGCTCGCGCCGGCGGCGCTCGGTCTGCTCGAGGGCGCCGGCCATCTCGTTGAAGCTGAGCGCCAGGTCGCCCAGCTCGTCGGCGGACCCCCCGGGCACCCGCTCGGCGTAGTGGCCCGCGGCGAGCCGTTGGCTCGCGGTGGCCAGGCGGCGCAGCGGCCCTACCACCCGGCTCGTCACCAGCACGCTGGCCGCGAGCGCGGTTGCCAGCGAGGTGCCGGTGGCGACCAGCAGCGCCTGGGTCAGGGAGGAGCGGAAGATCTCCGCCAGCGTCGCATCGAGCGCGCTGCCGCGCGCCGCTGGCTCGGGCCCTGCCATCATGCTCCCCATACCTGCGCCACCGAGCATCTCCGCCACGTGCAGCTCGAAGAAGGTCGGCGCGGCGTAGCTGATCGCCCCCCACAGGGTGACGACGCCCACCGCGATCACGACCAGGAACGAGGCGAAGACCTTCAGCCCCAGGCCGGTCCACCACGGGCGGCTGCCACGCATGGCGAACATGAATCTCAAGCTCCCGCGCCGGGGGCCAGCACCGCGTAGCCCGCGCGTTCGAGGTGCTGGCGCAGCCGCTCCACGAGCGCGGGCTCGTCGTCCACCACCCGGATGGTCGTCACGGGCCCGCGGGAGCACCGGGCGCCCGCGCCTCGATCAGCTTCACCACGTCCAGCCACAGCGCCTCGACGCGGACCTGCTCGAAGCCGGCGCGGCGCACGTTCTCGACCGTCTCGCGGTCGATGTTCGCGCCCGTCAGCCGCACGACGACGGGGTTGGCGGCGCGCATCAGTGGGCGTAGCGCCGCCTTCTGGGAGAGCACGTGCTCCAGCAGCAGGAGCTGGCCGCCCGGCACCAGCACGCGCCGGACCTCACGCAGCCCGAGCACCGGGTCGGGTACCGAGCAGAAGACGAACGTGCTGAGCACCGTGTCGAAGCTGGCGTCGGGGAACGGCAGCGCCTGCGCATCGGCCTCCCGCAGGTCGACGGGGAGCCCGAGGCGCCTCGCCCGCTGGCGAGCGCGCTCCAGCATGCGCGGGGAGAGGTCCACGGCGGTGGCCTGCAGGCTGCGCGGGTAGAAGGGCAGGTTCTTGCCGGTGCCCACGCCGATCTCCAGCAGGCGCGGCCCCCGCGCGCGCTCCCAGAGCCTGGTCCGCCAGGGCTGGAAGCGGCGCTCAGCGCCCCACTCCATCAGGTCGTAGAAGCGGGCGTTGCGGTCGTACCGCCGGCGCGTGCGCTCGGTGGCCCGGGCGTCGAGGGTCGTGTGCGCCATCTAGCGCTCCAGCACCTGCCGCATCCGCTCGTACTCCTCCTGGGTGATCTCACCGGCGGCGTAGCGGCGGCGGAGCACGTCGAGGGCGGGATCGCCGCGCGCCGCCGCACCCGTGCCCGGCGAGCTGATGGCCCGGACCAGCAGCACGATGCCGGCGATGACGGCGCCCCAGAAGGCGAGCATCGCCAGCCAGCCGAGCCCCCAGGCGAGCCCCACGTTCCAGCCGCCCGGGCCGGGTTGGCCACCGTACCAGCCCATCATACCGGGACCCACACCAGCCCACCCCATCATGCCGCCGCCCAGCGTCGGGACCAGGAGTACGACCAGCACCAGCACCCCCAGGATGATCCACCAGCCGCGGTTCTCTTGCGCCATCGAGCGATTCCTCCTTGCTTCGCTCCAGTCTCCCGCGCGGCTGGGGGATGCGCAAGAACGGCGCGCGGGCCGGGTAGTGGGCTTCCCGCGCCGTGCGGGCCGGCGGCGACGAACGAGGGGTTCAGCGTTGGGCTCGTGGCCGAGGACCGGGCGCGTTCGTCGCGGGGCCAGCGGGCGCGTCAGAGCAGGCGGTGCCGATCAGCCCGTCACCCGGGTGGCGCCGAACCAGCGGCTCTCCCAGTACGGGTTGTCGAGGCGGACGAGCTTCACGCCGTTGGCTTCGTCGACGGCGTTGACCATCAGCCCGTTGCCGACGTAGATGCCGTCGTGGCTCAGGCCCGGCATGTAGGTGTTCTGGTAGAAGACGATGTCGCCGGGCTGCAGCTCGCTGCGGCTCACCTGCTTGCCCGCGTTGTACTGGCCCCAGAGGCCGCGGGAGATGGGGGCGCCCGCCTCCTTCATGACATACCAGACGAGGCCGGAGCAGTCGAAGCCGCTGGGCGAGGTCCCGCCCCACACGTAGGGGGCGCCCACGAACTGCTGGGCGATGGCGGCGATGCGCTGGCCCAGGGAGCCGTTGCTCGGCACCGGCGCCGCCGGCGCGGCCGGCCGGGCGGCGGGCGCGGCCGGCTTGGGCGCGGGAACGGCCGGCGCCACGGGTGCTTGCGCCACGGCGGGTGGGGCCGGCGCCGTCGGAGGCGCCGCCACGGCAGGCGCCGCGGCCGCCGGCAGGGCCGTCCGCTTCCCGCCTGGGATGAGCAGCCGATCGCCCGCCCGAATGAGGTCCGGGTCGGCGATGGCGTTGAAGTCGATGATCAGGCCGGCCATGGTCTGGTAGCGCGCCGCGATGTCGGTCAGCCGTTCTCCAGGCTGGACGACGTGCTCGACCCCCGCGACCGGCAGGATGCGCAGGGTGGTCCCCGGCCGGATGGTGTCCGGATCGGCGATGTCGTTGGCCGCCAGCAGGGTCTCCAGGTCGATGCCGAACTTCGTCCCGAGCGCCGCCAGGGTGTCCCCTGGCTGCACCTCGTACGTCACCGGGGCGGGCTTGAGCGGACCGCCGCCCCCAGTGGCCGCGGCCTGCTGGGTCCCGACACCCGCGAGCGCCGCGAGCCGGGGCGCCTCGCCCGGCAGCAGCACCTCGGTGCCCACGGGGACGTTGTCCGGGTCCGGCAGGCGGTTGACAGCCAGGATGTCCGGGAGGGGGAGGCCGGCGCGCTCGGCCAGGCCGCGCAGCGAGTCGCCCGGTTGGAGGGTGTAGAGCAGACCGTCGGCGACGGGGACCCGCAGCTCCGCATCCACCCGTACCAGGGCCGGGTCGGCGAGGTCGTTGGCCCACAGCACCGACTGCACGCTGACGCCGTGCTCGGCGGCGATCGAGGCGACGCTTTCGCCCGGCACCACGCGGTGCGTCTCGGCCGGGCCCGTCGCGGTGGGCTCGGGGGCTGGGTCGGCCGTCGGCTCGGCCGGCCGGAGCGCGGCCTCGAGCGCTGGCTGGCTGGCCGAGGGGGCCGGCTCCGACGCCGGCGTGGCGGCCGGCTGTGGCGGCGGCGCAGCGCTGCCGCTGAGCAGACGTGGGCCGGCGAAGCCCAGGGTGCTGAGGACGACGACGCCGGCGAGGAGGTGCAGCAGGCCGCGCTGAGAGCGCGGGACCAGCGGCGGGAGACTCAGGAAGGGCTGTCGAAGCACGGCGACTCCAGGCAGGTGGCCGCGGCGCGAGCCCACGGGCGCAGGGCCCGGAGCGCAGCGGCGCTGGGATGGCGGGGACCCGGGCTGCCCGCGGGGACGCCCAGGGCACAGGCCTCCCAGCGCGGAGCGGTCTCCCCTTGTGCGACCGGCACGGGGGTCCAGTGTTGCACACCCGCGCGGTGGCTGGGAAGCCCCCGGGCTGCTCGGACCGCCTGAGCGCCGGCGGCAGGCGCGTGGAAGCCTCAGCGCGGCGAGGGAGCGCCGGTCCGGAACCCGACTCGTTCGACCGCCTGCTGGATCGCGGCCGGGTCAAACGTCGTCGGGTCGTACTCGACGTACGCCATCTCGGTGAGCGGGTTGACGTACGCGCGGGCCACGCCCGGGAGGCGCACCAGCGTCCGCTCGACGAGCAGCGACCCGCCTCCTCCACACCCGAGGCCGAGGATCGGGACGACGAGCCGCCGGGTGTTCATCGGTGTAGGTCTCCTCTCCGCCGCTGCACGCACATGGTCGCGCCCCGGGCTGAAGCGGGGCTGAAGCCCACCTGAGAGGTTGTGGAGGATCGCCCGTGTCTCACCCGGTCACCGCGCGGCCGGCAGCCAGACAGTGGCCGTGGTCCCCTGGCCCACCTGGCTGGCGAGCGCCACATCCCCGCCGTGTTGCTTGGCGATCGAGCGGGCGATCGGGAGGCCCAGCCCGGTGCCGCCGGGGTCGCGCCCGCGCGCCGGGTCCGCCCGGTAGAAGCGTTCGAAGACGTGCGGCAGGTCCTCAGCCGCGATGCCGACGCCCGTGTCCTGCACCGTGACGACGGCGCGGCCCTCCTGGCGGCGCAGGGCCAGGGTGACCTCACCGCCCGACGGCGTGTACTTGAGGGCGTTGTCCAGCAGGATCAGCAGGAGCTGCTTCAGGCGGTCTGGGTCGCCCTCCACCAGCACGGGCTCCATCCGCGCCACGTTGATGGATTGGCCGCGGGCCAGGTGGCGGGCGTCCCGCAGCGCCTCCAGGAGGGTGCGGTCCAGCTCCACCCGCTGCCGCCGGAGGGGAACGCCGGCGTCGGCGCGCGCCAGCACCAGGAGGTCGGCGACCAGGTTGGCCAGCCGCTGAGTCTCGCGCTCGGCCTCGTCCAGCGCCTCCTGCCGGTCCCCGGCGGGCAGGTTGGGCCGCCGCAGGAGCAGGTCCAGGTTAGCCTTGATGGCGGTGAGCGGCGCGCGCAGCTCGTGCGAGGCGTCGGCGACGAAGCGCTGCTGCGCCCGATAGGCGTCCTCGACGCTGCCGAGCATCTCGTTGAAGGTTGCTGCCAGCACGCCCAGCTCGTCACTCCGCACCGGCACGTCGACGCGGTGGTGGACGTTGCGCGAGCGCGCGATCCGGCGGGCCGTCTCTGTGACTGCAGCCACCGGACGCAGCGCTCGGCCAGCCAGGAGCCAGCCGGCCGTCGAGGTCACCAGCGCGCCGAGCGCCGCGAAGAGTGGCACCGTCTGGCGGAAGCGCGCGGTGGCCGCGTCGACCCGCGCGAGCGGCGCGAGCACGACCAGGTAGCGCATCACCGCGCTCTCCGGCAGCACGTACACCCGCCAGCGTGCCCCTTCCGCGTCGGTCGCCAGGCCGAAGGTGCCCCGCTCGTCCGCGACCGGGTAGAGCGGCGGCGCCAGGCCGAGCATCGGGTCGAACGGAGGGCGACTGCCGCCCGCGACGACGGCGCCCGGGTCGACCGGGGGGGCGAGCACGGCGTTGGGCGAGGCCGCTTCGAGGGTACCGTCGGTGGCGTAAACGCGGAGGGCAAGCTCGGGCGAGCGCGGAGCCGCGACGAGCTCGCGCAGCCGCTCCACCGTCAGCTCCGAGGGGCTGTCGAACGGCGCGTGCTGGGCCGTTGTGGCCAGGAGCTGGTCCAGGTCATCGTAGTGGCTGCGGCTGTGGAGGACGTAGGTGAGCAGGGCCACCAGCAGGACGACGAGCCCGGTCAACCCGCCGTACCACAGCGCCACCCGCAGGCGCAGTGACACGAGCTCAGGGTTCCCGGAGCACGTACCCGCTGCCGCGCAGGGTGTGGATCAGCCGCGGCTCGCCGCCCGCCTCCA
>CAYSYM010000062.1:0-20553 GCA_964435115.1 uncultured Chloroflexota bacterium
GATCCGACAGGGGCTCAGCCCCCCGAAAGTTCGGGGTGTGTCATGCTTGGCTACGCGGGGCGCTCGTCGATCCGGGCGAGCAGCCCGCCGACCGGCACCGTGGTTCCCGGCTGCGCCACGATCTCCGTGAGCGTGCCGCTCGCGGGCGCTTTCACGGTATCCGACGCCTTCGCCGATTCGATGGCGACGAGCGGCTCGTCCT
Source organism: uncultured Chloroflexota bacterium (assembly GCA_964435115.1). GTDB lineage: Bacteria > Chloroflexota > UBA6077 > UBA6077 > CF-72 > CAYSYM01. The sequence goes on from CAYSYM010000062.1 coordinate 203, forward strand.
CCTGGACGGGGTCGCCCGGGCGCTTCAGCCACTCGACCACGTCCCCCTCGGTCATCGACATGCCCAACTGCGGCATCTTGACGTCGGCCATGTCGGCTGCCCTACGCCACCGCGAGGCCCGGCTCCCGCGCCCCGGCGACGGCAGCGACGGCCTCCGCGATGCGCGCTCCGGTCGGGGTCACCGCCTGCAGCAGCGGCGGGCTGAACGGCACGGGGACCATCGGCCGCGTTACGCGACGGACAGGTGCCTTCAGCACATCGAACGCCTGCTCGCTCACGATGGCCGCCACCTCCGAGGCGAAGCTGCAGAAGCGGTAGCCGTCGTCAGCCACGAGGAGGCGGCCCGTCTTGCGGACGGACGCCAGAATCGTGGCGGTATCGAGGGGATACAGTGTCCGCGGGTCCACGACCTCCACGCTGAGGCCCTGGCTCGCAGCCAGCTCTTCGGCGGCCTTGAGCGCCTCGCGGACGAAATGGCCGGTCGCGACGATGGTGACGTCTGAGCCAACTCGCTTGACGTCCGCTACGCCGAGCGGGACCAGGAACTCCTCGTCGGGAATCTCACCCTTGGTCCCGTACAGCGCCACCGGCTCGTAGATCACCACCGGATCGTCGGACCGAATCGCCGTTTTCAGCAGCCCCTTGACGTCATACGGCGTGGAGGGAACGACGACTTTCAGGTCGATATGGATGAGCTGCGCCCAGGTGGAGTCCGAGTGCTGCGCAGCCGCACCGGACGAGCCCGCGCCCACGACCCGCACGGTCACCGGGATGTCTCGCTGGCCGCCCATCATGTAGCGCAGGCGCGCCATCTGGTTGGTCAGCTGATCCATCGCCACGTACTGGAGGGTGTTGATCTCGTACTCGACAGCGGGACGCAGCCCGGCCATGGCCGCCCCGACGATGCCGTTGGCGCCAAAGATGCCAAGGCCGGCATCCGCGATGTGCATCGAGCCGCCCTTGCCCTTGCAGTAGCCGGTCTCCTTGCCGGCCAGCTCCGCCATCGCGCGCTTGAGGTCGCCACCTTTGGCCAGGATGTGCCCGTGCCCTCGGTGAGTGCTCGTGATTACGTCGTCCGGGCGAAGGGCCGAGCAGACGCCGACGGCGACCGCCTCTTCGCCGACGTACTGGTGGATCTCGCCCACGATGTCCCCGCGCTCGATGAGCTTCTTCCCCGTTTCGTCAAGCAGGCGGATGAGGCGCATCGCGCGGTACATCGCCAACTGCTCGACGAGGGGTAGCTTCGCCCCCAGCGGAGCTGTGACAGCCATGGCAATGGCCTCCTCTAGGTGCGTCCGCGCGGTCTCGCCCAGTTCCAGCACCCACCAGCGCTCTCGGCAGCGCGCCGCCGCACTCGGTGTGGCCCAGCCGCCGGCCACGCGGCTCATGGGCTCGCGACGATGCGTCGACGCGGTCATCGGCCTGCGGGTGGACCTCAGCGAGCTCGATGCCACTGCCGCGGCACTCGCCGCTCACCGCGAGCTGCGCTACGTAGGGATCTCGACAGGCGAATTCGACATCCTGCTCGAGGGCGTCTTCGCCTCGCAACAGGACCTACGGCGGTTCCTGACCGAGTGCATCGGGAGATTGCGCGGGGTGCGCGACAGCCGAACATTCGTCGTTCTGCACGCGGTCAAGTACGGGCCAGCACGGGGCGAGGCACCGCTCGAGGACGGCTCCGGGCAACCGCAGGTGCCCAGGACCAGGACGCAGTGATCGTGCTCGCCGGTGCCGTAACGCGCCGCCCACGGGCGGCCGGCAGATAGCGGTGTTCATGGTGGTTGCTCGCTTGTGGCCTGCCGTGATGAGGCACGAGGTGTGAGGCAGGGGCCATCGGGCGTCGGCCGGAGCGGCTCACCACGCCCGCGGGCCCGGCCGGGCGTCTGGCAGCCTGGCAGGCAGAGCTCAGACCCGCCCTCGGCTGACGTGCCTGGCCGGCCGACGGCCGGCGGAATCCGCTGGAGGGTGGTCGCTCGTACAGTGTCCGAGTGGGGCCGCGGACACCGCGGCGCCGTTCGATACTGGGGCGGCGACACGCCCGCGGGGAGGGGCTATCGTGCTGGATCGGTGGTGGTTGGCGCTGGGGGCGGGGCTCCTGCTCCTCGCCGTCGCGGCGGGCGCGGCTGGGGCGGTGCCCGCCGGCGCTCAAACGGAGGTCAAGATCTCGGCGCTGGGGCCGCCACCCCGCTTCGAGCCGGCCACTATGACGGTGCCGGTGGGTACCAGCGTCACCTGGGAGGTCCTGGGTGGCACCCACAGTAGCACCAGCGTGGACGGCCTGTGGGACAGCGGTGTGGGCGGAGCAGGGACGACTGTCTCGTACACGTTCACCCAGCCGGGGACGTACCAGTACTTCTGCATTCCGCACCGCGAGGTCGGGATGGTGGGCACGGTGACCGTGGTGGCGGCGAGCTCGGCCCAGACGCCGAGCGTGCTGCCACGCACGGGTGAGCTGCCGCTGGCCGCGGGGGCCGCCCTCGCCGGGCTGCTCGGCTTCACCTCGCTCGGCGCGGGCCTGGCGGTGCGCCGACGCCGGCCGCGCGTGTGAGAGCCGGGCGGGAGGGCGCGACCCTTCCCGCTCAGAGTGCCCTCTGCTGGCGCGGCCCGGACCTTGCGGAAGGGCCGCGCCAGCGGCCATCGAACCGGTTTTCGCCGCTTCGCGCTGCCTGCCTCAGGCAGCTCGGCTCCGCCCGTGGGCGGCCGTTCGGCCTGATTCGTTGCACTGGTCACCCACGTGCTGGACCCTGGGGAAGGCCAACCCGGAGGCGCCGCGAGATACCTCGCCGGCGCGGTGCTGCGCCGAGCGTCGGCCCGGGCGCGCGGCCCCCCGCCCCGTCAGTCTCGGCGGGGCGTTCACGGGGCTGGAGGCGCCTCGCTGAGAGCGTCGGCCAGGGCGCCTCCGTCGATGCCCAGGAAGACGAGGAGGTCGACCACGGTGAAGCGCTTGCGGACCAGGTGCGCGTTCGCGAAGGCGAAGCGCGCCTGCGCGCGCGGGATGCTGGGCTCGAGGTCTTCGAAGCGGAGCGGGTGCCCGGCACGCTGGAGGATGGTGCGAACGGTGGCCCACGGCCGGACGAGCTGGCGCAGGCGGGGGCCGACCTCGCACGCCCACCGCTCGCGCACGGCGTCGAACCGCGCCTCACGGGCGGTCCACAGCGCCAGCTTCTGGCGGTAGTCGTTCCAGATCTCCCTCGCCATCCGCCCGCTCGGGTCGAGCGGCCCGAACGCAGCCTGGATCGTCGCCCGGGCCGCGGCCGGCGCCGGCGGCGCCGGCCGCGACCGGCTGGGATCGAACCGCTGGTGGAGCAGCTCGTACGCGCGTGCCGCCATGGGCGTGGCCACGCCGACCTGGAGCCCGTGCAGCCCGACGGGCCGGCCCCAGGCCGCCGCACCCATGTCGAGCAGGTGCGAGACGACGTGCTCGGTGCCGGACAGCGGGGCCGAGAGCTGGACGAGCGACTGGGCCAGGCCGGCCAGCAACACCTGCCGCATCAGGAAGACGAGGCCCTGGTCGGTCCGCCGCCCCACCGCTTCGGCGTGCTCCAGGTACAGGGCGTCCAGCTCCTCGCCCATCAGCGCCAGCGGCGTCTCGCTGTACACCTCCACCAGCCCCAGCTCGTGCGAGAGGTACCAGTCGCCGTACGACACGAACCGGGCGCAGCAATCCCCCAGGCCGGCCAGGGCCATGGCCGGCGGCGCGGAGCGCAGCGTCTCCAGGTCGCACACGATCGCATCCGGGAATCGGGACGGGAACGAGCGCTTCACGCCGTCCTTCAGCAGCACCGCCAGGCTGGAGCTGAACGCGGTCACCGAGGTGGCCGTGGGCACCAGCACCAGGGTCGTCCGGCCGCCGTCCGCGGCGTCCACCAGGTGGCAGGCGTGCTTGGCCATGTCGGCCACCGAGCCCGACCCCAGGGCCACCACGGTCGTCGGCTGCGTCCCGATCGCGGCCCGCAACGGTGCCACGTTCTCCAGGTCGGCGTGCACCAGTCCGTCGCCGGCCGGCTGGAAGACGAACGGCCGCACCGTCCACCCTGGCGCGGCGAGAACCTCGTGCACCAGGGGCTTAAGGTCGTCGCCGTCGCGCCTCATCGGCGTGGGGTCCATCACCAACAGCACCCGCCGCGGTGCGTCCAGGTCCACCAGCAGTGCCGGTAGGCGGGCCAGCGCGTTCGGGGCAATCGTGATCCGCTGAATCAGGATCTGGTGCAGCGCGTCGGCGTCCGGGCGCGCCGCCAGCCAGCGCTTGAGGGCGTCGAGGTGATCGGGCCGCGGCGCGGCCGAGGCCGCGCTACCCATTCAGCGCCCGCTGCTCGGTGAGCCGAGGCAGTATGTGGACGGCGCGGAGAGACCACTCCCAGGCAGGTTGGATGGCGACCTGCGCGCGGTCCACGGAGGGCACGAGGCGAGTGTACCTCGCCCCGCCCGCGTGCCCGGCGGCAGGCGGGCGGCGGGCGCCCCTCTCCGCCACGGCCGGGCGGGTTACCCGGCGTCCGCGGCCAGCCGCTCGAGGGTGGGCAGCAGCGCGCGCTTTCCTGCAGCCCAGGTGCGGAGATCTTCCAACCGCCCGCGCGCCTCGGCGAGGGCTTCGTGCACCCGCTCGGGCGCGGTCCCGCCCGGCACGGCGCGCGCGGCCACCGCCTCGGCGGCGCGCAGGCCCACCGCCTCGGGGCCGAACAGGGGCGAGAAGGCGCGCAGCTCGTCCAGGCTGAATTCGGCGAGCGAGCGGCCGGTCTCCTCGGCGCGCTTGACCAATCGGCCCACCACCTCGTGCGCCTGGCGGAAGGGCACGCCCCGCTTCGCCAGGGCGTCGGCCAGGTCCGTGGCCGAGATCAGTGGGTCATCGGCGGCCATCGCCATGCGGCTGGTATGCCACCGGGCGCTGGTGATCATCGCCGCCATCAGCTCCAGGGCCTCGTGGATCCGGTCCACCGTCTCGAAGTAGGGCTGCTTATCCTCCTGCAGGTCGCGGTTGTAGCTCAGCGGCAGCCCCTTCAGCGTCGCCAGCAGCGCGACAAGCGCGCCGTACGCCCGGCCGGCCTGGCCGCGCACCAACTCGGCCACGTCGGGGTTGCGCTTCTGCGGCATGATACTCGAGCCCGTGGTGAACGCCTCGTCGAGCTGTACGAACCCGAACTCGGCCGTCGACCACAGCACCAGCTCCTCGGCCAGCCGCGAGAGGTGCGTGGCCAGCACCGCCAGCGCATACAGGTGGTCCAGCAGGAAGTCGCGGTCGCCGACGGCGTCCAGGCTATTGCGGCTGATGGCCGAGAAGCCGAGTAGCTCGGCGACGTACCCACGATCGAGCGGGTACGGGGAGCCAGCCAGGGCGCCCGAGCCGAGCGGCAGCACGTCCGTCCGCGTGTACGTCTCGCGCAGGCGCGTCGCGTCGCGCTCCAGCATCTCGACGTACGCCAGCAGGTGGTGGCTCAGCAGCACCGGCTGCGCCCGCTGGAGGTGGGTGTAGCCGGGCATGATCGCCGTGCCGTGCCGCTGGGCGGCGTCGAGGAGCGCCTGCTGGAGGCCGGTAACGGCCTCCCCCCCCTCCACCAATGCCGCGCGCGCCCACAGGCGGGTATCGGTGGCTACCTGGTCGTTACGGCTGCGCGCCGTGTGCAGCTTGCCCGCGACCTCGCCCAGCCGTGCCGCCAGCGCGGCCTCCACAGCGCTGTGCACGTCCTCGTACGGGGCGGTGTCGCTCAGGTCAGGCGGGCCGGCCAGCACCTCGGCCAACCCGCGCACGAGCGCGGCCGCGTCCTCCGCCAGGATGATGCCCTGCCTGCCCAGCATGCGTGCGTGGGCCATGCTGCCCAGCACGTCGCACGCGAACAGCCGGCGGTCGGCCGGCAGCGAGGTCGTGAAGCGTAACGCGCGCTCGTCGAGGCTTTTGCTGAAACGGCCGCCCCAGAGCATAGGTCTCGGGTCTCGGGTGTCGGGTGTCAGGGGATGATCTCCGACACCCGAGACCCGAGACCCGTTACCCCTCACCCTCATCGATATGCGGCGCTGTGAGGCTGCGGATCTCGCCCGTGGTGCCGGCGCCGAGCTGGACGCGTGCCTGGGTGCGCAGGCCCTGGCTGAAGATCTTGATGAACGAGACGGCCGCGTCGTGCTCGAACTGGTCGCCCGTCTCGTACGTGGCCAGGCCGAAGTCGTACAGCGAATAGGTGGAGCGACGGCCGACGACCGTGGCCACCCCCTTGAAGAGCTTCACGCGCGCGGTGCCCGTCACGTGCCGCTGGGTGCTCGCCACGTAGTACGACAGGTCGCGGTAGTGGCCCGAGAACATCCGGCCGTCGTAGATGAGCTGCGCCATCTCGGCCGCGACGACCTGCTTGAAGCGGAGCTGCTCGCGGCTGAGCGTGAGCGACTCCAGCGCGGTGTGCGCGGTGTGCAGCACGACCGCACCTGGCGCCTCGTACACCTCGCGCGACTTGATGCCCACCAGGCGATCTTCCACGTGGTCGATCCGGCCGACGCCGTGCGAGCCGGCCACCTCGTTGAGGTGGGTGATGAGCTTCATGCCCTCCATACGCTGGCCGTCCACCGCCACCGGAATCCCACGCTCGAAGTCGATCTCCAGGTAGGTCGGCTCGTCCGGCGCGAACTTTGGGTTGATCGTCCAGGCGAAGGCGTCGTCGGGTGGCTCGGTCCACGGGTCTTCCAGAAGGCCGGCCTCGATGCTGCGGCCAAAGAGGTTCGCGTCGATGCTGTAGGGGCTCGCGGCCGTCACCGGGACCGGGATGTCGTGCTGCGCCGCGTAGGCGATCTCCTCGTCGCGCGTCATCTTCCACTCCCGGACGGGAGCGATGATCTTCAGGTCGGGTGCGAGCGCCTGGATGGAGACGTCAAAGCGGACCTGGTCGTTGCCCTTGCCGGTCGACCCGTGCGCGACCGCCCTGGCGCCCTCCGTGCGGGCGCAGTCCACCAGGATCTTGGCGATCAGCGGGCGGGCGAGCGCGGTCGCGAGCGGGTAGACACCCTGGTACAGCGCGCCCGCCTGGAGCGCGGGGAAGACGAAGTCGGCGACGAACTGCTCACGCGCGTCCACGACGTACGCTTTGGCGGCGCCGGTGCGCAGCGCCTTCTGGCGGACGGCCTCGAGGTCCTTCTCGTTGCCCACGTCGGCCGTGGCCGTGACGACCTGCAGGCCGTACTTCTCTTCGATCCACTTGATGGCGACCGAGGTGTCGAGACCGCCCGAGTAGGCGAGGATGACCTTGTCCATGTGCCGCGGAAGGATACCAGGGCCGAGCCGCCAGCCGGGCGTGCGCCTCTCTCGGGGCTCGGTGCCCCCGTGTGCTGGCACGTGCCCCGGCACACCGCGGCCCTGGCCGAGCCCGAGGTCGTTTGACAGGTGGTGAGAGCCTCTCTAGCATCACGGTGGCGAGGTGCGTTGGCCCTCTCGGGCTCAAGTCTGGCCCGCGCTCGCCCACCGGCACGCCGCCGGGCAACACGCGAACACGAGCCACCTGGCGTGGCACCCCGCCTCCGCGCCGGCGCCGCGAGGAGCGCCGCGTCCGGCACGGGCAGGCGTAGATCACGTTCGGCCGGGCGCCCTTCCACCCGGCCGGGTTCGAGCGAGAGGAACAGACTTGCGAAAGGTTCGACCCATGCAGTTGCGTTCTCAGCCGCGTCTCCACCTGAGCCGGATGACGCGCGCCATCGGCGTACTGGTGTCGCTGGCCTTCGTGCTTGCCGCCTGCGCGCCCGCGGCGGCGCCAACGCCCACCACGGCGCCGGCCAAGCCGACCGAGGCGCCCAAGCCGGCCGCGCCGGCCAGCCCGGCGGCGAGCCCAGTCGCGAGCCCGAGCCCGGCCGCCAAGCCGGCGGCCAGCCCGCCTGCCGCCCCGAGCCCGGCCGCCGCGAAGCCCGCGGCCGTGAGCGTGCCGCCGGGAACCCGCCTGTCGATCGCCACCGGCGGCACGGGCGGCGTCTACTTCCCGCTCGGCGGCGGGTTAGCCAACATGCTCCAGAAGTACCTCGGCATTCAGGCCACGGCCGAGGTCACGCCCGCGTCGGTCGACAACATGCGGCTCATCGACGAGCGGAAGACAGACCTGATCGCCTTCTCACTGGCTGACACGGCCTACGACGCCCTCCAGGGACGCGGCCGCTTCGACAAGAAGATCGAGGTGCGCTCGCTCGGCATCCTGTACACGAACTTCATGCACATCGTGACCACGGATGGCAGCGGCATCAACAGCGTGGCTGAGCTGAAAGGCAAGCGTGTCTCGGTCGGCGCCGCGGGGAGCGGCACCGAGATCAAGGCGAACCGCATCCTGGAGGCGTATGGGATCGATCCCGGGGCGGACATCCAGCGCGAGCGTCTGGGGGTGGCCGAGTCAGCCGGGGCGCTCAAGGACCGCAAGCTCGACGCGTTCTTCTGGGACGGCGGGCTGCCGACCGGGGCGATCACCGACCTCGCCAATACCCCCGGCATTAGCGTCAAACTCCTCTCGCACGGCGACGCCGTGCCGAAGATGAACGAGAAGTACGGCAACTTCTACACCCAGGTCACCGTCCCGAAGGAAACCTACAAGGGGATGGCGGCGGACGTGCAGGTCGCCGGGACGCCGAACATCCTCGCCGTCAATGCGGAGTTCCCGGAGGACGTCGCCTACGCCGTGCTGGCGGCCATCTTCGACAACAAGGCCGAGTGGGACGCCATCCACCCCGAGGCGAAGAACACCCGGCTGGAGGTGGCCCCGCTGGACAACCCGGTACCGCTGCACCCCGGTGCAATCCGCTTCTACCGCGACCGAGGCGTGTACCGGGGAAGCTGAGCCGGGGCCAGCCCCGCGAGTTGGCCCCGGCGAGGGAGCCTGCCGCCCAGCAGGCCTGCGCCCTGAGTGCCACGCGGTTCATGGTCAGGTCGCGGCTCAGCACCCGGGCCACCGGAGGTGGAACCCTGGCCTGAGGCCGGCGTCCGATACCTGGGACCGGCAACCTGGCACCAGGAACCTGGCCGGGCGTGCGGCCGGCGTCGGCGCGGGAGGAGACCTCGGGTGAGACCGCTCGTCCTCTCGCTCGTCTTCGCCACTGCCCTCGCCGTCGGGATTACTCTCGGGAGCACCGCGTCCCGGCAGCCGGCCGTCGAGGTGCGCGACCTGGACGACGGTGGGCGGGTGGTCGGGCGGGTCGTGCTCGATCCGCCCGGCAGCTTCGTCCTGACGTTCACCCACTCGATGTACGGGGGGAGCGTGGCCGAGGCGTACCGCGTGGTGGATGGCATGCCGCCGCGGCTGGAGCGAGGCGCAGTTCGAACGGAGACCGGAGGTGCGGCGGAGTACTACGCGCTCTATGGCAACACGTACCGGGATGGGGATACGTGGGTGGTCGAGGTGCCGCCGCTCGCGCTGCCGCGTCTGGCCGTGCGGGTGGATCAGATCGGACGTCCTGCCATCGAGACCGACCGACGAACCGTGTCCCTCCTGGGGCTGGTGCCGGAGGGCCACCGCGCTGAGCTGCGGCCGAGTATCCTGGTGAGCCTGTTTCTCCCTGCGGGAGTGTGATGACCGCGCCATCGCCAGGTCGTGATTCCGAGAAGCCGTCCGCCGACCCGGCCGCTGTCCTGCCAGGTGGCGAGGGGCCGATGCTCCCGTCCGAGCCGGGCACGGCCGGCGACGCCTACGTGGACGTGCGCCGGACAGAGACGACCGTCGACCAGGCCAAGGTCGAGGAGATCATCGAGGAGTTCGAGACCGAGGCGCGCACCCGCAAGCTGAGCGGCGTTTCGCGCCTCCTGGTCGGGGTCGCCGCCTCGGCGCTGTCGCTGTACGCGCTGTACGCCGCGACACAGACAATCCCCGCTCACGTCTACCGGGTCGTCTTCCTGGCGGCGGCGCTCGGGCTCACCTTCCTCTACTACCCGCCCGCCAGGCGCTGGCGGACGCGCGCCACCCCGCTCGACTGGATCCTGGTGCTGCTGGGCGTCGTCGCCCTGGGCTACCAGCTCGTCGACTTCGAGGCGCTGATCTACCGCTCCACTACGCCCAACCAGCTCGACGTGGTCTTCGGGGTGATCACGATCCTGCTCATCCTCGAAGCCGCGCGCCGCACCACGGGCTGGGTGCTCTCGGCGGTCGCGGTGGCGTTCCTGCTCTACGCCTACCTGCCCTACATCGGCATCACCCTGCCCGACCCGTGGGGGCACCGCGGCTACAGCCTGCAGCGCATCGTGGGCCACCTGTACATCACGGAGGAGGGCATCTTCGGCGTGCCGCTCGACGTGGCGGCGACGTTCATCATCCTCTTCACGATCTACGGCGCCGTCCTCGAGTACTCGGGCGCCGGGTCCTTCTTCATCGACTTCTCCTTCGCAGCCATGGGACGCAAGAAGTCGGGCGCCGGCCGCACCGTGACCCTCGCGTCGTTCCTGCTCGGCACGGTCTCGGGCTCGGGCGTGGCGACGACGGTGACGCTCGGCAGCATCGCCTACCCGATGATGCGCCGCTCGGGGTATGACCCGGAGTCCGCGGGCGGCGTGCTCTCCGCTGGCGGGATTGGCGCCATCCTCTCACCGCCCGTGCTTGGCGCCGCGGCCTTCATCATCGCCGAGTACCTCCGCGTGTCGTACCTGGAGGTGCTCATCTACGCTACGGTGCCCACCCTCCTCTACTACCTCTCCGTCTTCCTGATGATCGAGATCGACGCGAGGAAGATGCACACCCGCGAGGTGCGCATGGAAGCCGCGCCGATGCGGCGGCTCCTGCGCACGCGCGGGTACCACTTCACCTCGCTCTTCCTGGTGGTCGCGCTCATGGCCGTCGGCCTGACGCCCATCTTCGCCGTCTTCTGGTCGATCGTCGCCGGGGTGGCGCTGAGCTTCATCAACCGCGACGATGCCTTCTACCCGCCGCGCTGGAGTGGCGGGCGGTTGAGCGGGCGCATCGTGGCCGGTCTCGTGTCGTTCGGTGGGTTCGTGGCGGTGGCGCTGATCCCCGTGGTGCCGAACATCGGGGGCGCGCTGAATCGCAACCTGCCCATCGCCATCGCGGCGGTGATGGGCGTGCTGGTGGCCGGGGCGCTCGCCCGGGTCGCCCCACGGGAGGCCGACGCCGGCGGCGTGCCCCGGCTGGCTCGGGCGCTGGAGAGCGGCGGGCTGGGCGTGCTGGGCGTCGCCGCCACGACGGCCGTGGCCGGCATCATCGTCGGCGTCGTCACGCTGACCGGCCTCGGCTTGAAGCTGAGCAACATCATCGTCGAGCTCGCCGGCGGCAACCTGTTCCTGACGCTGGTGTACGCGGCTCTGGCGGTGTGGGTGCTCGGCCTGGCCGTGCCGGTGACGGCGAGCTACATCATCGCGGCGGTCACCGTGGTGCGCGCCCTGACCAGCCTGGGGGTCTCCGAACCGGCGGCGCACATGTTCATCTTCTACTACGCGGTGCTCTCCGAGGTCACGCCGCCCACCGCGCTCTCGCCGTTCGCGGCCGCCGCGATCACCGGTGGGAATCCGTACAAGACAACCATGCTGGCGTGGAAGTACACGCTGGTCGCCTTCGTCGTGCCGTTCATGTTCACGCTGGCCCCGGCGGGTGAAGGCCTCCTGCTGCGGGGCAGCCCGGCCACGATCCTCCCGGTCGTCGCCACCGCCGTGATCGGGATCATGGCGCTGGTTGGCGGCGTTGGCGGCTGGGTCTTCCACCGCGCCAACCTCCTCGAGCGCATCCTGCTGATCGCTGGCGGGCTCGTCCTCATCTATCCCGCGCCGTTCGCCGACGCGGTGGGCATCACGCTGGCGCTGCTCGCGGTGGCGTCCCAGTGGCTGACCCGCGGCCGGCACCGGGGGGAGCCGGTCGCCGCCAGCGCCTGAGCAGACGAGGGGCGGCGACCGGACGCCGCGGGCTGGCTTGCCCCGGCCGGCGCGCTCGGGAGGGTGTAAGCCAACCGTAACGTGCTGGGGCGCCGGTTCGTTGCGGCTGGCGACTAGACTGGCCCGGCCGGGCTCAGCACGTGGGCCAAAGGATGGCATGACTTGGTGTAGCAGGGGCCCACGTGCTGAGCCCCCTGGAAAGCGAGCGCGAAGCGCTCAGGCCCGCGTCCCCTTCATGGCACGTCCCTCCTTCGTGCGTCGCAGCCTCCGGTCCTTCGTCGTGGCGCTGCTCGCCACTCTGGCCGTCTCGTCCTCGGCCCTGGCCGCCGCGGAGCTCATCGTCGACAACACCGGCTCGTCCGTCCAGGTGAAGGGTCCCTGGACGACGACGACGACGACGCCCGGCTTCTACGGGGCCGACTACGTCTTCCGGACGCCGGGCGACGGCTCGGCCACCGTGACGTGGTCGTTCCCGGCGAATGCGCCGGGCGGGAAGTATGAGCTCTTCGCGCGCTGGAGCAGCGGACCCAACCGCGCGACCAACGCCACCTACCTGGTCAGGTTCGAGGGGGGCGCGGCGAGCGTGCCGGTCAACCAGCGGGACGGTGGCGGTGCCTGGCGCTCGCTGGGGAGCTTCGACTTCCAGCCCGGCAAGGGTGAAGGAGTCACCCTCTCCGACAAGGCGGACGGGGTGGTGGTAGCCGACGCCGTCCGCTGGGTGGGGCCGGCCGGATCCGCGCCGGCGCCCAGCCAGGCGGTGGTGGCCGCGGCAACGCCCACGACTCCGGCCACGCCGACGGCTACACCCGCCCCGGTGGCGGTGGCGGCCAATCCGACGGCCGCGCCCGCGAGTCCCACGGCCGCGCCCGCGAGTCCCACGGCCGCGCCGGCCAGCCCTACGCCGGTGCCCGGGGCGCCGACGGGGACGCCCGCCGGCTCACTCGTGGCGGCCGCGCCCTCGCCCACACCGTCGGAGGCAGACCCCCGCTTCTTCCCACAGACCCGCTACCGCATCGCCGAGGACGCCTTCTGGGACTACTTCCAGAAGCGCGGCGGGGTGCGCACGTTCGGCTACCCGGTGTCCAACACGTTCTCGCTGCTGGGGATGCAGGTGCAGGTCTTCCAGCGCCAGGTGCTCCAGCTCCGGCCGGATGGCGGCGTCCAGACCATGAACATCCTGGACGAGGGGCTCATGCCGTACACGAAGGCGAACGGGAGCACCTTCCCCGCGCCCGACCCGAACGTCATCAAGGGGTCCCCTCGCCCGGACGACCCCGAGTACCTGGACAAGGCGCTCCAGTTCGTCCGCGACGTCGCGCCGGACGAGTGGGACGGGCAGCAGACCAACTTCGCCAGCACCTTCTTCGGCTCGGTGCGGCCTGAGGACGCCTACCCGGATGGCGTGCCGGAGGGGCTGGAGGGGCTTGTGCCCGCCTTCAACCTCGAGGTCTGGGGCCTCCCCACCTCGCGGCCCACCTACGACCCGGCGAACCGCAACTTCATCTACCAGCGCTTCCAGCGCGGCATCATGCACTACGACAAGACGACCGGTGTGACGCAGGGGCTGCTGCTGGCCGACTACCTGAAGGCGATCCTCACTAACCGCAACCTGCCCGGCGACCTGGCCCAGCAAGCCAAGGGGAGCCGCTTGTTCGCCCAGTGGGCGCCAGGGCAGCCCGGCTGGCTGGCGCGCCCCAACGACCTCGGCGGGAGCAACCTGGACGGCGCCTTCCGGCGTGACCCGGCGATCACGGTGGACGCGGGCCACGGTGGCAAGGAGATCGGCTCCAGCCGCACCTATTCCGATGGCTACCTGCTGCAGGAGAAGGCGCTCAACCTGCGGGTGGCCCAGCGGCTGCGCGAGCTGCTGCAGCAAGCCGGCTTCGACGTGGCGATCACCCGCACCTCGGACGCGCAGGTCAACGTCGACAACAAGGATCTGACCGGCGACGGCAAGGTGTCGCTCTCCGATGACCTGCAGGCGCGCGTGGACATCGCCAACAAGTTCCGCAGCGACATCCTTGTGTCGGTGCACTTCAACGGCGTCAGCGACCCGAACATGAAGGGCACCTACGTCTTCTGGAATCCTGACCGGCCGTTCGCCGACCGCGGCAAGGCGCTGGCCGAGCTGGTGGACGCCGCGCTGGTGCGGTCGATGAAGGAGGCGGGCTACACCCCCGTCGACAGGGGCGCGCGCACGGACTCCTCGGTGCTGGGTGGGGGGTACTACTACCTGCTGAGTCCGAAGAGCGAGGTGGTGGCCCGGCCGAGCGAGATGCCGGCTGTCATCGGCGAGCCACTGTTCCTGACCAACGCCGACGACGGCAACGCCCTGCGCAACGACCGGATCGTGGACGCGATCGCGCGCGGCTACCTGGAAGGCATCAAAGCCTACTTCGCCAGGTACCCGCCGAACTGAGCCGCGCCGCCGGGGGTGTGCCCCGGGGCCGCGCCTGGCGGCTGGTCGCCGGGGACGCGGCGTTGCCTCGCCGCGAGCGGGACGCTCAACCTGTCCCGGTGCGGCCAGTGCTGGCCAGGGATGTCCCTGGCTCGGGCCGGGCGGCCACGGGCCCGCGGCCTGAGCGTCGCCGCCGGTCCCAACGGGTGAGGGGCCCCCACCTTCCGGGAGGGGTGGCACGACCACCCCGCGCTGCCTCCAGGACTGCTCCCCGGGGTGTGGCCGCGCGCTGGCCGCGCCGCGAGACTGGGCGCAGAGTTGGAGCGCCCCGGTGCCCGTTCGGTCCCCGCACCCCACCCGGCCCGAGCATGGCGCAGGTGCCTGGTCCATCGCCGACCTGGCCGATTTCCGGGCCGCCGCCTACGGCCTGTTCGCCGCGCTGCTCCTCCCGCCTGAGAAACACCACCTCCGCTGGCTCCGGCGCGCGGCCGGGGAGTTCCAGGCCGGGGACGACCTGCTGGCAGCGTTCGCCTTCTACCCGCCGTGGCGGCGGCTGCTGAACCGCCTGGAGCACCTCGACGAGGACGACGCAGCGCCGCTCCAGGGCGAGTACCGGCAGCTCTTCACCCTCAACCCCGCAGGCCGCCTGTGCTTGCCGTACGAGACAGCCTACCGTGCGTCGGGCCGCCAGGAGGCCGGCTGGCTCGCCGCCCGCCTCCAGCACACCTACGCCTCGGCCGGGCTGTCCGGGGCCGATTCGCCGCATGAATGCCCGGACCACGCTGCCGTCGAGCTGGAGTTCATGGCCTTCCTGTGCGGGCGGGAAGCCCACGCCTGGGCGGGCCGCGACGCCGACGGTGGGGCACGAACGCTGGCCCAGGAGCGCGACTTCCTCCACCGGCACCTGGGGCGCTGGTTTGGCGCATTCGCGTGGGACGTCCGCCTGGCCGCCGGCGCGTCCCTCTACACCGTGGCGGCGGAGGCCGCCGATGCGTTCGTCGAGCACGACCGCGACCTCGTGGAGCGTCTCCTGGAGGGCGTCGGCCCGCGACCGCACCAGCCGGTGCAGGTTGTGGGTGGCACGGTTGTTCGAGCCCAGGCGACCGTCGCGTGATCCACCCCGACGCTCGCCCGGCGGGGACCCCGGCACCCGGCCGGCCCACATGAAGAGCGCGTTATCCCTGAATATGAGCCGCCAGGCCCTGCTCACGCTGGCGGTTCGCGAGGCGTGGGCGCTTCCGGTGCTCCTGCCCGAGCTGTGCGTGGCCGACCAGGGGTGCCGACGCTGCATCGAAGCCTGTCCCCTTGGCGCCCTGCGCACCGGGGACGGGCGGGTCGAGCTGGACCGGGCGCGCTGCGAGAGCTGCGGCCTGTGCGTGGCCGCGTGCCCGACCGGCGCCATCGAGCTGCCCGGATTCACGCCCGCGGAGCTGAAGGCTGAGCTCGAGGCGCTGCTCGACCCGATCGCCTCGCACCTGCACCCTCGGGGCGTCCTCTTCCTCTGTCGGCGCAACGCCGCGACGTTCGACGCATCGACGGTGGCGGCTGTGGCCGGGGCGGAGGGCTGGCTCCCCGTGGTGGTGCCGTGTGTCGGAGCGCTCTCGCCAGCCGTGCTGCTGCGCTGCGTGGCGCTCGGCGCGGCCGCCGTGGGCGTCGCGCCCTGCGGCGGCGGGTGCCAGCTCCGGCAGGACGGGCCGGTCGCGGAGCGGGTCGAGTTCTGCCAGGAGCTGCTGGTAGTCCTGGGCGTCGGCGCCGACCGGGTCAGGCTCGCCTCCCTGAACGATCGTGAACCGACGGCCTGGGAGCTGCCCGCGACAACCCCTCCGATCGCGCCACTCGAGAGGGGTCCGGCCGGGCTGGTGTGGCACTACCCGCGTAGCGTGGCGGCCACCGTCCTGGCGCTCGCCGAGGGCGCTGGCGCACGGCCAGACCTCGTGCTCACGCACCCGCGGTCGCCGCTGGGCGTCGTGGAGCTCGGCGCGGACGGCTGCACCGGCTGCGCGGCGTGCGTGGCGGCCTGCCCGACGGGTGCGCTCGCGGTGGAGGGGACAAGCGGTCCGATGGCTCTCAGCTTCGACGCCACCCTCTGCGGCGGCTGTGCGCTGTGCCTCGGGCGCTGCCCGGAAGCCGAGCGCGAGGCGTTGCGCGTCCGGGCCGCCGTCGACCTCCAGCGCCTGGCGCGCGGCAGAACGGTCCTGTACCGCGACGAGACGCTGCGCTGCCAGGCGTGTGGCGGGCCGATCGCGCCTGCGGGCCTGCTCGCCCGGCTGGAGCAGGTGCTGGGCGAGGGCTACGGCCCGCTCATGGCCACCATCAGCCGCTCCTGCCCGAGCTGCCGGGACGGAGCGTCCGTCGCGCGGTCACGCTCGGCCTGAGCACGGCAGCAGCTCGCGCTCGATCCGCTCGCGGATAGCGTCCCGCACCCGTCGGTAGACCGCGAGCTGCTCCTCCTCTGTCCCCGTGGCCGTCGACGGATCCGGGAAGCTCCAATGCAGCCGTTGCCTGGCGCCGGAGAAGAACGGGCACGCCTCGTTGGCCTGGTCACACACGGTGATCACCAGGTCGAACGGCTGGCCCCAGTAGCGCTCGAGCGTCTTGCTCGTCTGCGCCGAGATGTCGATGCCCAGCTCGGCCATGGCACGGATGGCGAGAGGGCGGAGCTGCGTCGCCTGCGTGCCGGCCGAGAACGGCTCGAAGCGGTCGCCGCCCAGGTGGCGCAGCAGGCCCTCCGCCATCTGGCTGCGCGCCGAGTTGTGGGTGCAGAGGAAGAGTTTGTCGGTCACGCGTGTCTGCTATCGCCGGTTCAGTTCGCCGGACGTCTATCAGTCACAGACGTCTTGGGTGTAGCATGGGTGCCCTCCACGCGTGCCTCTGGCAGTCATCGGATGTGGCTTCGGTGCCTCCGCCGCGAGGACTCTGGGGGAGGAGTTCGCTGATGCGCAGACAGCGCGGTCCACACGGGCACTGGGCAAGCCTCTACGGCACGACGACACTGCGCCTGGAGCCGTGGTTCGCCCATCCACCTGATGGCCCGCGGTACGAACTGCTGGTGTTCGACGGAGCGGGTGACGTCATCGTCCCGCTCAACGAGTGGTATCGCCTGATGCGGGGCTACGGCGCCCAGCGGACGCGGGACACGTATCTCGCGGCCTTGCGCCCCTGGTTCGGGTTCCTTGCCGAGCGAGGTTTCGCCTGGAACGGCCATCCCGACGAAGTGCGCGAGTACACCCGCCAGTTCCTGCTCGAGGCCGGCTGCGTGTTGCAGCGGGGGAGCGTCGAAGGCTGGTTCATCCGAGCCACCGCCGAGACGCCGATCAGCCCCAATGGGTTGCACGTGCTGGTCGCCGCCCTGCGCAACTTCTACGACGTGATGATCCGCGGCGTGTGGGTGGCCGAGGATCGTCGAAGCCACCCGCTCTACCCATACGAGAACCCGATGTACTCCCGGCTGCTGCTGGCCTGGCGGCGGGAGCATCGCAAGTGGATCCGGAATGCCGGGGCACCCGACCACGCCGGCATTCGTTCCGAGTCCCGCGCCGACACGGCGCGCCAGCCGGTGGGCTACTTCCAGGTGAAGTGCCAGCCGCTGGAGCCACCGGTGGCGCGGGACGCCGAGCCCGTGCGTCTGGTCATTCTGGCCGGCGCGCGGTACATGATCGACCACGCGGCTGCGCGGGAGGCGGTCATCTTGCGCATCCTGCTCGAGAGCGGGGCGCGCGTCTCCGAAGTACTGGGTCTGACCGCCGGTGGCCTGCGTGACGCCCGCAACCCGCTCGTCGGCATTGACGTCAAGGCGCTCGTCCGGAACAAGGGTGACCACGATCGCGCCAAGCCCATCTGGTTCTCGGATGACACGCGTGCGCGCCTGCTGCGCTACATCGCTCGCGAGCGGTCGAAGCACGATCCCCAGTGGCGGATGCGTCTCGACCAGCTTGGCGACGACGAGCCGATCTTTCTCTCCGCCCGCAAGAGCAGCTTGGGTACTCCGGCTTCCTCGCGTGCTTCCGGCGCCTGGTCCGCCAGGCGCAACGGCACTTCCACGCCCCGCCCGACGGCTCAAGCGTGCCCTGGGTCCCGCTGCCCGACATCACGCCGCATACGATTCGCCACCTGCACACCACCTTCCGGGTGAAGCAGATCCGTGCGCGCTTCTCATCGAAGGCGGAACGGGATGCCGCCTTCGACGCACTCGTCAGCGACATGGGCTGGCGCACGGCCGAGATGCTCAAAATCTACGACCACGCGATCTCCCGGGCCGAGATGAAGGAGCAGCTGGCCAACTCCGTCCACGAGTGGGTGGCGAATGCTGCGCATGACCGATACTCGCTCGAGGCGCTCGTGCGCGGTAGGCTGACGGACGTGCCGCAGGGGGCCACCCAGCCGCTGAGGGCGACCGAACCGCCAGGACCATCGTCCTTCGTGCTGACGGACACCGCGCGCGAGGGGCTCGCTTGGCTGGAGGCACTGGACGACGCATGACCTTCACGTTGCTGGCGCCCGACGAGTGCTCCACGACCATCCCGCCAGAACTCGACCCACGCCTGGCGCCGTACGTGAAGACCCGGGTCAAGCGGCTCCGGCAGCTCACCGGTAGCCAACGCGCGGTCCTGGTCCTTGAGCGGTATCCCGCGCTCCGCGCGCTGCCGCTCGTGGACTGGGACCGTCTGAGCTACTGGCCGGCGTACTCGGTGCTGTACGGCGTCGCGTCGAGCCACTCTGCCCGCCTTTACCTGGCGGCGCTCCAGGGCATCATGCTCTGGACCGGGGCCTCGCCGCATTACGTTCGGGCGACGGATACGTCGATCAGGCACTTCCTCGACCTGGCCCGGCAGCACTACGGCATCCAGACACCAGCCGATCTGACGTTCGACCTGTGGGAACGCCTGGCGCGGTTGCTCCGCGCGGAAACCGATAACGTGCTGCTGCGGACTGAGCAAGGATAGCCAGGTCAGCCGGCAGCAGCTCGGCTCGCTGGCCTCCGGCCCCAGCTCTGCTGGTTCAGTTCCGCCGCTCCGTAAGGCGCGTGAGGAGGGAAGGATGCTCCGCTACGTCCACTCGGCCGAGGCCGTCACGACAGAACATCTTCAGGACTTCTTCGTGGGCTGGCCGAACCGCCCGCGGCGGAGAGGCGCCTGCGGCTACTCCGCCGCGGCGACCGCGTGATCCCGGGTTAAGATAGTAAGCGGGCGGAGATCAATGCCAGGCACAGTCAGGCAGGCACAGGAGAAGCGGAGACGCCGAGCGTCCCCCGGCCCCGCCTGCTCAGTCTGCTGTGCCCCGTTCCGCCTCGTAGGCGGTACGGAAGCGCGCCTTGGCGCGCGTGAACTGCTTGCGCGCCGCCTCCGGTGTCGTGCCCAGCACCTCGGCCGCTTCGGCATACATCAGTCCCTCCACGCCGCACAGCAGCAGGATGGTCCGTTCGCTCGGCCGCAGTCGGCGCAGCACCGCCTGCACCAGCACCCGCTCCGGCACCGCGCTCGTCGCATCGCCCCCTGAAGCATCCTCGACGGTTTCCAACGGGAGCCAGCGCAGCCGCCGCTCGCGGCGCAGCACGTCGCAGGCCAGGTTGGTGGCGATCCGGTACAGCCACCCCCGCAGGTGCAGCCCTGGCGTGGTCTGTGGGAGGGCGCGGTAGGCGCGCAGGAAGGTGTCCTGGGTGAGATCCCGCGCCAGGTCCTCGCGGCCGACCAGCCGCCAGAGGTAGCCGCCGATGGGCTGCTGGTAACGCTCCACCAGGCGCGTGAAGGCCGCGACGTCGCCCCGTTGCGCCTGCGCCACGAGCGCCGCCTCCACGTGCTCGTCCATGCTACTCGCCGCCTCCGCGCCCGGCTGACCTGCAACATGAGCACGGGTGCATAGCCGTTTCGCCGCACCCCGCTGCCACTCCGGAATCGAACATATGTTCTATCATAGGAGCCGCCCTGCCCCGTGTCGAGTGCCGAGCCGACGGCGGCGTGGGTCGGAGCTGCGGCGCCTGTACGGGAGGCACGTCCGCTCGCGGAGACCTCCATCGTTCTGGGGGGAGGTGGTGCAGCGGTGTGGTCCGGCACCCTTGATCTCGTGAGGAGAAGAATGATTCTTATTACCTTGACAATGTCACATTCGGGTCAGGGGTCGTGGCCCGTGTAGGGCTGGCGC
>CAYSYM010000063.1:0-19876 GCA_964435115.1 uncultured Chloroflexota bacterium
CTCTCCCAGAGGGAGAGGGGACTCCCGGCCATGCCGCATTCAATAGCGGGAAGCACTTAGGTGCGCGCCTGCTCCAGCGCGCGCTGCGTGAGCACCTGCGCCAGGTGCTTCTTGTAGGTGGCGCTGCCGCGCAGGTCGCTGGTCGGGTCGAGCCCCTCGGCCGCCCGCTGGGCCGCCTCGGCCGGCGCGGCGCCCTGGGCCAGCGCTTGCTCCACGCCCATCGCCCGCACCGGCGTGTCGGCGGCGTTGACGATGCCGACGCGCCAGCCATCACCCATCTTCTGCACCGCCGCGCCGATAATGGCCCAGTCGTAGCGGCGGCGCCGGAACTTCAGGTAAGCGTGCGGCCCGTCGGCGACCGGGAACGCGATCTCGGATACGATCTCGTCCGGGTCGAGCGGCGTGGTCATCAAGCCCTTGAAGAAGTCCTGGGCGTAGATGGCGCGCTTGTTGGTGACGATCTGCGCCTGGAGCATGCGAGCGAGCGTGCAGTAGTCGCCGGCCGGGTCGGCGTGGGCGATCACACCACCGATCGTGCCCATGCTACGCACCTGGAGGTCCCCGACCTGGCCGGCCATCTCCGCCAGCAGCGGCAGGTGGCGCTTCACCTGGTCGGAGGTCTCGATCTGCCAGTGACGGGTGAGCGCCCCGATGCGCAGCGTGCCGTTGTCGCGACGGATGTAGGACAGCTCGTTGGACAGGCCGTTGATGTCCACCAGCATCGGCGGGTTGGCGAGGCGCAGCCGCATCAAGGGGATGAGGCTGTGCCCGCCGGCGAGGACCTTGGCCTCGCCGGCGCTCCGAGCAAGGACCTGCGACGCCTCGTCGATCGACGAGGCCTTCCGGTAGTCGAAGGCGGCTGGAATCACGCGTGCGCCTCCTGGATCTTCTCCCAGACGCGGTCCGGGCTGGCGGGCATGTCCATGTGACTGATGCCGAACGGGGCGAGCGCGTCCACCACGGCGTTGATGACCGCCGCGCTGGCGGCGATGGTGCCCGCCTCCCCGATGCCCTTGACGCCCAGCTCGTTGGTTGGCGAGGGCGTGACGGTGCGGTCCATGACCACGGTCGGGATCTCGTTGGCGGTCGGCACCAGGTAGTCGAGCAGCGAGCCGGTGCGCAGCTGTCCGGTGTCCGGGTCGTAGGCCACCTCTTCGTAAAGCGCCTGGGCGATGCCCTGGGCGATGCCGCCCTGTACCTGCCCCTCCACGATCATCGGATTGATGACCGTGCCGCAGTCGTCGACGGCGATGTACTTCTGCAGGTCGACGTTGCCGGTGCCCGGGTCGACCTCGACGACGGCGACGTGGGCGCCGAAGGGCCAGACGAAGTTGGGCGGATCGAAGTAGGCAGTGGTCTCCAGGCCGTGCTCCATGCCCGGGGGCAACCCAGCCCCGTAGGCCGCGAAGGCCACTTCGCCCATCGACTTGGACGCGCTCGGGTTGCCCCGCACGCGGAAGGTACCTTGGTCGAATACGAGGTCGTCCGGCGAGACTTCGAGCAGGTTGGCGGCGATCTTGCGGGCCTTCTCGACGATGGTGTTCGAGGCCGTGCGCACCGCCATGCCACCCACCGCCAGACTGCGGCTGCCGTAGGTGCCGTAGCCGAACGCCGGACCTTCCGCGGTGTCGCCGTGGCGGATCTCGATCGACTCGTACGGCAGGCCAAGGGTATCGGCGGCGATCTGAGCGAACGTGGTGTCGTGACCCTGGCCGTGGGCGTGGGTCCCGACGTAGACCTGCACCGAGCCGGTCGGATGGACCCGCACCTGCGCCGCTTCGAGCAGCGCCAGGCCACCCGTGGCGGGCGCGGTCGCCGCGCTGGGGCCGAAGCCGCAGATCTCCAGCCAGGTAGCGAGGCCGATGCCCAGGTAGCGCCCCTGCTGGCGGAGCGCGGCCTGGCGCTGGCGCAGCTGCTGGTAGCCGACTAGCTCCAGGGCGCGGTCGAGCGTGCCGAAGTAGTTGCCGGAGTCGTACGTGAGCCCGAAGTGGTTCGTGAAGGGGAACTCCTCCGGCTTGATGAAGTTCCGCCGCCGCACCTCGGCCGGGTCCATGCCGATCTCTCGTGCCACCTTGTCGACCATGCGCTCGACCAGGTGCGTGGCCTCCGGCCGCCCGGCGCCGCGGTACGGGTCGGTCGGCACGCGGTTGGTCAGCACGCCCACCGTGCGCGCGGCGATGCCGCCCGGCCACTTGTAGGCGCCGCCGGAGAGCAGGCATGCCACAGCCTGGAAGGCGCCGAAGGTGCCCACGTAGGCCCCCGCGTCGAGGTACTGCGTGACCTTCATCGCCAGTAGCGTGCCGTCGCGCTTGGCGGCCACTTCGACGTCGAAGATCTGGCCGCGGCCGTGCGTCGTGGTCTGGATGCTCTCGGTGCGCGTCTCGATCCACTGCACCGGGCGCTTGAGCAGCTTGGCGGTCGTGGCGACCAGGTAGTCCTCAGGGTACGGGCTGATCTTGGCGCCAAAGCCACCGCCGACGTCCTGCGAGATGACCCGCACCCTGGTCTCCGGCATGCCCAGCGCACCCGCGACGAAGAGGCGGATGAAGTGGGGGTTCTGGGTCGCCATCCGGATGGTGAGCGTGTCGGTCCAGCGGTCGTACTCGGCCGTCACGCCCCGCATTTCCATCGGGTTGGGCGCCAGACGCTGCTGGAGGATGCGCTCCTTGACGACAACCTCGGCCTGATTGAAGGCCTCCTCGACGGCCGACTCGGGGGAGTACGTCAGGTCCCAGGCGACGTTGTCGGGCAGACTGGAATGGGTCCTGGGGCTGTCCGGCTTCAGCGCCTCGAGCAGGTCGCCGACCACCGGCAGCGGCTCGTACTCCACCTCGACGGCCTGGGCCGCGTCGGCGGCGGCGTAGCGATCCTCGCCGACCACGACGGCGACCGGCTCGCCCTGGAACACGACTTCCGAGTCGGCGATGGGGTAGCGATCCGGGACGGTGTGCTTCTCGGCCACGAACGCCGGGGCGACGGGGTGGGTGCCCGAGAGCAGCGGCTTGAAGTCCGCCGCCGTCAGGACGGCCACGACGCCGGGCGTGGCGCGTGCTCGTGAGATGTCCACGCTCTTGATGCGGGCGTGGGCGTGCGGGCTGCGGACGACGACCATGCGCAGCAGGCCGGGCGGCGTGACGTCCTCGACGTAGCGGCCACTGCCGGTGATGAGCCGCGGGTCCTCGCGCCGCTGGATCTTGGCGCCAATCATCGTTGAGATGGCCATGAGCTAGCTCCCCCCTGCCGCGACGACCTCGGCGGCGCTGGTGGCGCCGTCCGGGGAAACCGCCGCGCCGGCCATCGCGGCGCTGGCGCGCTGCACCGCCCTAACGATGTTGGCGTAGCCCGTACAGCGGCACAGGTCGCCTTCGAGCCCGCGCCGGATCTCCTCCTCGGAGGGGCGCGGGTTCTCCGCCAGCAGGCCGGCGGCGGTCATGATGAAGCCCGGCGTGCAGAAGCCGCACTGCAGCCCGTGCTCCTGCCAGAACGCCTCCTGAAGCGGGTGGAGGCTGCCGTCCTGTCCGGCGAGCCCCTCGATCGTCGTAACCTGGGCACCGTCGGCCTGGACGGCGAACATGGTGCAGGACTTGACCGGGCGGCCGTCCAGCAGCACGGTGCAGGCGCCGCACTGGCTGGTGTCGCAGCCAACATGCGTGCCCGTCAGCCCCAGGTCTTCCCTCAAGAAGTAGACCAGCAGGTGCCGCGGCTCGACCTCCCGCGTGACGACCGTCGTGCCGTTCACGGTCACCGTCACAGGAACCTTCTCCGCCATGGTGCCCCTCCTCTCAAGGTGCCTCTCGGACCGAGCACTTCACGCTGCGCGCTCGGGACGGTTCAGCACGTGGGTCGCACTCCACCCCGCTTGTCCCCTGAGCGCATCACGCGCCCTTCCTCTAGGCGGCTGCGTCGTCCGATCCAGCCCGATCGCTGCCCGCGTGTGCAGCCCGTGCGCCCTGCCTAGAACGATAGGCTGCGCCCGGACCAGTGTCAACGATCCCTGCGGATCGCGGCAGGGTCTCTCGGGTCTCGGCTTCTGCGCGGCGTTCCACTCGTCCCGGGGGCCTGGGGGGCGTCAGCCCCCCAGAGGAAACAAGTCTCCCCCTCCCTGGGGAGGGGGCAGAGGGTGGGGAATACCGAAAGATCCTGCGGATCGCGGATCCGGGGCTTCCAGCCTGGGAGCGTCACCCGTTGGGTGGAGGTCATGAGCTCGGACCCACGGAGCGCGAGCCCCGGACCGGGGGCCTGGTAGTGGCGGGCCGGGTCACGGCCACAGTTGCGCGCGGAGCTCGGCCGGCGTCGTCACCGGGGCCAGGCATGTGTACTGCTCGCACACGTAGGCGGTGGCCCGGCCGTCGCGCTGCTCACGCCGCTGGAGCAGCGGCGTCAGCGCGGCCGCGGCCTCGTCGCCAGGCGCCGCGCCCGCCACGACCTTGTTGGGCCACAGCCGCTCGTAGACGACCCCGGTCAGTGCGCGCGTGTCCGCCGCCTCCGGGACGCCGACGATGGCGACCTCCTTCGGGCGCGAGAGGAAGAAGTCGAGCGCCGAGAGCAGGCGCCCGAAGCCGAGCGGGTACCTGGCCATCGGCTCGCGCATCGGCTGCAGGATGCGCTGCGCCTGGCGCTGGTACGCGTGGTTGGCGGTCAGCAGGGCGAGGCGCAGCAGCACGTCGGCCGCCACCGAGTTGCCCGCCGGCGTGGCGTTGTCGACCAGGGCCTTGGGGCGTGTGACGAGCGCCTCGTGGTCCACCGAGGTGTCGAAGAAGCCGCCACTCTCGTCATCGGCGAAGCGTGCCAGGATGGCGTCGGCCAGGTCGCAGGCAGCGCGCAACCAGCGCGCATCGAACGTTGCCTCGTAGAGCGCCACGAGCCCATCGGTGACATGGGCGTAGTCCTCCAGGTACCCGTTCAGCTTGGCCTGGTGGCCTGGCTTCCAGGTCCGGTAGAGCCGGCCGTCTTCCCCTTGCATGGTCGAGAGGAGGAACGCGCCGTTCCTCACGGCCGCCTGGCGGTAGTCTTCGCGATCCAGGATGCGGGCCGCCTCGGCGAAGGCGCGCAGCGCCATCCCGTTCCAGGCGGTGACGATCTTCTCGTCCCGCCCGGGCCGCACGCGCCGCTGGCGCGCCTCGAAGAGCACCCGCCTGCCCTGCTCGAGGGCGCTCCGCAGCCGATCCTCGCTCACGCCGAGCCGCTGGGCCACCTCCGCTGCACTCGCGGGAGCGTGCAGGACGCTCGTGCCACGCTCGAAGTTCCCCTGCTCGGACACGCCGTAGAACGCGTTGAACAGGCGGGCATCCTCATCGCCGAGCAGGACGCGAACCTCCTCGGACGTCCACAGGTAGAACTTCCCCTCCTCCCCTTCCGAGTCGGCGTCCTCGGTCGAGTAGAAGCCGCCGGCGGGGTCTGCCATGTCCCGCAGGAGGTAGTCCAGCGTCTGCTCGGCGACCCGGCGGAAGAGCTGCCTACCGGACGCCTGGAACCCCATCAGGTACGCCCGCACGAGCTGGGCGTTGTCGTAGAGCATCTTCTCAAAGTGCGGCACGCGCCACTGCGCGTCCACGCTGTAGCGGTGGAACCCGCCGCCGAGCTGGTCGTACATCCCGCCACGGGCCATCTTCTCGAGCGTGGCGACCGCCACGGCCAGGAAGCGCTCGTCCCCCGTTCGGTGCCACTGGCGGAGCAGGAACTCGAGCGCCATGGGCGGTGGGAACTTGGGCGCGCCGCCGAAGCCGCCATGGCGAGGGTCGTACTGCTGCAGGAGGCCCTGCGCCGCGGCGTCCAGGACCTCGGCGCTGAGCGGGGTTCGCTCCGGCCGCGGCTCGAGCCGCCGCTGAAGCTGGCGCCGGAGACCCTCGCCGCTCTCGAGCACCTCCGCCCGCTGGTTCTGCCAGGCGTCGGCGATGGCCCGCAGCACGTTCTTGAAAGACGGTAGGCCGTGGCGATCCTCGGGCGGGAAGTAGGTTCCACCCCAGAAGGGAGCGCCGTCGGGTGTGAGGAACACGGTCATCGGCCAGCCGCCCTGGCCGGCCAGCATCTGGACGGCCTGCATGTAGATGGCATCCAGGTCCGGCCGCTCCTCACGGTCGACCTTCACGCTGACGAAGTGGCGGTTCATCAGCTCGGCGGTGGCCTCGTCCTCGAACGACTCGTGCTCCATGACGTGGCACCAGTGGCAGGCCGAGTAGCCGATGGACAGCAGGATCGGCTTCTCTTCGGCGCGCGCCTTCTCGAGCGCTTCCGGCCCCCACGGGTACCAGGCCACCGGGTTGTGGGCGTGCTGGAGGAGGTACGGGCTGCTCTCGCCGGCGAGCCGATTGGTGTACCGCTGGGCCGTGCCACTGGTCGACGCCATCGCCACCTCCCTCAAGGAAGGGTACCCGCTGCACGCTCCGGGCCAGCCCGAATCCTCCCGAGTGGGTGAGCCCGAGACGGCGACCTGGCACCTGGTAGACTGAGGAAGGCTTCCGGTCTCGCCTGCGCGGCGGCTCGTCGTTCCGACCGCCGCGTTTTCGTGCCCCACGCGTCCCATGACCCTTACGACTATTTCGGCCCAGCCCCTCATCCGCACCGACCTCCGCAACGTGGCGGTGATCGCCCACGTCGACCACGGCAAGACCAGCCTGGTCGACCAGATGCTGCGTCAGGCCGGGCTGGCCCGCACCAGGATGGGCGAGGGTGAGTTCACGCTGGACAGCATGACCGGCAACCCGCTGGAGCGCGAGAAGGGCATCACCATCCTCAGCAAGATCACGACGATCCCTTATGTCGATCCAGTGACGGGTGAGCGGGTGGCGCTGAACATCATCGATACGCCCGGCCACGCGGACTTCGGCGGCGAGGTGGAGCGGGTGCTGGGCATGGCCGATGGCTGCCTGCTCGTCGTGGACGCCGGCGAAGGTCCCATGCCCCAGACGCGGTTCGTGCTCCAGAAAGCGTTCGCGCTCGGGCTCACGCCGATCGTCGTGATCAACAAGGTGGACCGCCAACACGCGCGGCCGGCCTGGGTGCTGGACGCGACCGAGCGCCTCTTCCTCGAGCTGGCGACCGAAGAGTCGCACCTGGACTTCCCGGTGCTGTACGCCATCGCGCGGGAGGGGCGCGCCGGGCACGCGCCTGACGCCCTGGCCGACGACCTCCAGCCGCTCTTCCGCACCATCCTCGACCACGTCCCGGCGCCAACCGGCGACCCGGACGCCCCGCTCCAGCTCCTGGTGACCACGCTCGACTACGACAGCCACCAGGGCCGCATCGCGATCGGCCGGGTGCGGCGCGGGTCGGTGCGGGCGGGCGACCCGGTGCTGCGATTAGGCCGCGGCGGCGCACAGGGCGGCCCGCACAAGGTGGGCGGCATCTTCACCTACCGCGGCCTGGCGCGCGTCCCGGTGGAGCGCGCCACCGTCGGCGACGTGGTTGCCATTACAGGCGTCGAAGGCGCGGCCATCGGCGACACGCTCGCCGACCCCTCGGCGCCGGACACCCTCCCCGTCCCTGCGATCGAGGAGCCGACCGTGCGCATGACCTTCGGCGTCAACACCTCGCCCTTCGCGGGCCGCGAGGCGCGCGTGAGTAGCACGTCGCGCCAGCTCCGTGCGCGGCTGCTGCGCGAGCTCGAGACCAACGTGGCGCTCCGCGTCGAGGACACCGGCAGCGCGGACGAATTCCTCGTCTCGGGCCGCGGCGAGCTGCACCTCTCGATCCTCGTCGAGACGCTGCGGCGCGAGGGCTACGAGTTCCAGGTCTCCCGACCGGAGGTGATCACCAGGGAGATCAACGGGCGCACGCACGAGCCGGTGGAGCAGCTCGTGGTCGACACGATCGAGGAGCACGTGGGCGCCGTCTCCGAGCTGCTCGGCAAACGTCTTGCCAAGATGGAGAACATGGCCCACGACGGGCACGGAGGCATCCGAATGGAATTCCGTGTGCCCACGCGCGGCCTGATCGGCCTGCGCAGCCAGCTTCTCACGGCCACCCGCGGCCACAGCGTCATGGCCAGCCGGCTCATCGGGTACGAGCCCTGGCACGGGCCG
Source organism: uncultured Chloroflexota bacterium (assembly GCA_964435115.1). GTDB lineage: Bacteria > Chloroflexota > UBA6077 > UBA6077 > CF-72 > CAYSYM01. The sequence continues at coordinate 8,022 of CAYSYM010000063.1, forward strand.
CTCGGCGGGACCCGCAACGGCGTGCTCGTCGCCAGCGAGCCGGGGGTGGCCACGAGCTACGCGATCGGCAGCGCCCAGGAGCGCGCCCAGACGTTCGTGGAGCCACAGACTCAGGTCTACGAAGGGATGATCGTCGGGCTCAACTCGCGGCTCGAGGATATGCTGGTGAACATCACCCGGGAGAAGAAGCAGACGAACATCCGCTCCTCCACCTCGGACATCGCGGTGAAGCTGACCCCGCCCATCCGGCTGAGCCTGGAGCAAGCGTTGGACTTCATCGAGCCAGACGAGCTGGTGGAGGTGACCCCGGCCGCCTTCCGCCTCCGCAAGCGCCTCCTGACGGCCGACGAGCGTGCCAAGGCGCGGAAGCGCGGACCCGACTGAGGCGTAACGCGCTGAGCCATCTGAGGAACGAAGCGCGAGGCGCTCAGGCCGGGATCAGCGTGTAGCCGAGCTGCTGGGCAGCCGTGCGCAGCTCCCCATCCCAACAGGCGAAGATCACGTGGACTGGGGACCCTGTCTCCTGTAGAGCGGCCAGGTGAACCGCGTCATACCCGCGCAGGGCCATCTGCTCTGCGAGGTCACCGGCGCGACGTAGCACGCTGTCGATCATTGGAACACGGGAGATCTGCTCCCACAGGCGCTCGAGGTTGTCGACGGCTACATTCCGCTGAGATGGCCCGATGCGCTGATCACGGATCGCGGCTGCCGTCGCTGCTCGCAGCTCGACATAGGCGATAGAGGCGCTGAACAGGGGCTCGCCGGAGCGCGCGAGGGCCTGCATCTCGGCTGTCCCCGCTTCCGGGACGAGGAGCTTCATGAGCGCGGAAGTGTCCGCGTACACGGTCACCGACGCTGCTCGCGTACGTAATCGGTGGTGGTTTTCTCGCCTGGTAGCAAGGGGAGAGGCTCCGGTAGCCAGTGCACTCGGCCCTTGTAGATGAGACGACCGGCGGCGACGAGAGGTCTTAGGTGCTCGGGCGGCTCGTCTACATGAGTAGGTTCCAGGCGCGCCACTGGCTTGCCCCGGTCGGTGATGACGACCGTCTCGCCGCGGCGCACCCGGTCGAGGTACCTGCTGAGATGGGTCTTGAGCTCGCGGACGCCTACGTCCATTGTAGCCACAGTATAGGAAGCATGTAGCCACGAGGCAACGCAGAGGGTGCGCTCGATTGCCTGCCTCAAGCCGGCAGGCGCGCATGCAGCGGCTGGGTCGTCACGCCCCCCAGGGGATCCAGATATTCTTCACCTGGGTGGCTTCGCGGAGGAACTCTTCGCCGGCGCCCTCGCCCGGATCGAGCCAGGCTCGCTGCTCCGACTCGAGCTCCGTCCAGGTGCGCTTCATGTTCGTGATCGAGGCCTCCTCGACCATCTTTCGACCCTCGGCGGTACCCACATACCAGAGGGCGTCCACGTCGTCGTGCTCGGCCAGCACCTTCGCCAGCGCGTCGCGCGCGCCGGTCACGAGGTTCACCACGCCGGCGGGCACGTCGCTTGTCTCCAGCACCTGGTAGAGGTCGGTCCCACTCAGCGGGTGCGCCTCGGACGGGATGGCGACCACCGTGTTGCCCATGGCCACGGCCGGGGCGACCAGGGAGACGAGGCCCAGCAGCGGGAACGCGTTGGGACAGGCCACGCCCATCACACCGATCGGCTCCGGCACGGCCAGCGCGGCTCCGCGCATCGGTGGCACGTGGATGCGGCCCTCGAACTTGTCGGCCCAGGCCGCGTAGGTGAACAGCCGCTCGATCGACGCCTCGACCTCGCCGGCCGCCGCCTCGGCACCACACCCGGTCATCTGGCGGATCCGCTCCGCGAGCTCGCGATCCCGCACGGAGAGGTTCTCGGCCAGGTAGTAGAGGACTTGTGCCCGGTTGTAGGCGCTGGCCGCCCACCATCCCGGTTGCGCCGCGCGGGCCGCCTCCACGGCGTTGCGGATGTCCTTCCGATTGCCCTCGCCCACTTCGCCGAGCACCCGACCGTCCGGCCCGCGGACGAGCCGGCTGTAGCCCCCATCCGGCCGCGTCTGCTTGCCGCCGATGAACAGCTTCGGCGTGCGATTGATGGGCGGCAGGGACGGCTGGGTGTCTGGTGTCAGGGGCCGGGTGTCGGTTTCCCGCTCGCCATCGGCCGCCGCGCCCCGGGGTCGTCGGGCGGGCAACCCAGTTCCGCTCGCCGAGACGTCTCCCGGCATCCGAGACCCGTCACCCGTCACCCGCGCCGGGGCGCGGCGCACGTACTCCCACAGCCCTTCCCTGCCACCTTCGCGGCCGTAGCCGCTCTCGCGGTAGCCGCCGAAGCCGCTGCCGGCGTCGAACTGGTTGGTGCCGTTGATCCAGACCGTGCCCGCCTTGATGCCCAGAGCCACGTCCAGCGCCTGGTCGACGTCCTGGGTCCAGACGCTGGCGGCCAGCCCGTAGCGGGTGTTGTTCGCCAGGGCCGCCGCCTCCGCGGGCGTGCGGAAGCTCAGCGCCACCAGGACCGGGCCGAAGATCTCCACTTGGGCGAGCGTGCTGGCCGGGCCAACGTTGGTGACGAGCGTGGGCGGGTAGAACCAGCCCTCCCTGGGGCAGGCGTCCGGCGGCTGCCACACCTCCGCCCCCTCGGCGCGGCCCTGCTCGACGAGCCCCGCGATCGTCTCGAGCTGGGCCGGCGAGATGATCGCGCCGAGGTCGATAGCCTTGTCCAGCGGGTCGCCCACGCGTAGCTTGGCCATGCGCGCGCGCACCTTCGCCAGGAACGGCTCGGCGATCGACTCCTGGACGAGCAGCCGCGAGCCGGCGCAGCACACCTGGCCCTGGTTGAACCAGATCGCGTCCACCAGCCCCTCCACGGCGCTGTCCAGGTCGGCGTCGTCGAAGACGACGAACGGCGACTTACCGCCCAGCTCCAGCGAGAGCCGCTTGCCGGTACCCGCGGTCACCTTGCGCAGGACCCGCCCGATCTCGGTGGAGCCCGTGAAGGCGATCTTGTCCACGCCCGGGTGCTCGGCCAGCAGCGCGCCCATGGCGCCGTCGCCGGCGAGCACGTTGACCACGCCGGGCGGCAGACCTGCCAGCTCCACGAGCTCGGCGAACGCCAGCGCGGTGAGCGGGGCGTACCTGGACGGCTTGAGCACCACTGTATTGCCCATGGCCAGCGCCGGGGCAATCTTCCAGGCGAGCATGAGGAGGGGGAAATTCCAGGGGATGATCTGGGCGACCACGCCAACCGGCTCGCAGCCAGGCAGCTCGCTCTCCATGAGCTGCGCCCAGCCGGCGTGGTAGCTGAAGTGACGGGCGACCAGCGGCACGTCGACGTCGCGCGACTCGCGGATTGGCTTCCCGTTGTCGAGCGACTCGAGCACGGCCAGCAGGCGCGCGTTCTTCTGCACCTCGCGGGCGAGCGCGTAGAGGTAGCGCGCCCGCGCGTGGCCGGACGTGCGGCTCCACGGCTCGAACGCGTCGCGCGCCGCTGCGACCGCCGCGTCCACCTCGGCCTTACCGCCCCTGGCGACGGTGGCGAGGAGCTGCCCGTTGCCGGGGCTGAAGGTCTCGAACGTCGCACCGTCCGCGGAGGCACGCCATGTGTTGCCAATGAAATGGCACAGGTGGCGCTGGTGGCGGTCCAGCCAGGCCATGGCCACCTCGGCGGACTCAGGAGCTGGTCCCCAGACCATGGTCTCGAAGATGTCGGCGACGGAAGAGCTATGAGCCATCAGCAATCAGCCTCGTGTGCTGTGACTACGTTCCGCCGCAGAAATGCGCCCTGACCCACAAGCCCGTCCGCCAAGGAGGACGTGGAGCCCCGCCCCTCGGCTGGAAGCCGATGGCGTATGGCTGACTGCCGAAAGCTTCTCACGGCAGCGGGTGGTGGTGGGCGGCGGAGTAGTGGCCGGTGGCGGTGTGCCAGAGCTGGCGCTCGATGTCCGTCAAGAGACCGCTGGCCCCAATGCGGAACAGGGCGGCACGGAGCCAGGGATCGCCCAGCTCCTCCTTCATGAGCGCCAGCCAGTCGAGCGCCTGCTTGGCCGTGCGGATCCCGCCCGCCGGCTTGAACCCCGCGCGGTAGCCAGTACGCTCGAGGTAGTCGCGGATCGCCCGCGCCATGATCAGACTGCCGGGCAGGGTCGCGTTGGTGCCCTCCTTGCCAGTGGAGGTCTTGATGAAGTCGGCCCCGGCCATCAGGCACACCAGGCTGGCCGCGCGCACGTTGCGTAGCGGGCCCAGCTCGCCGGTGGCCACGATCGTCTTCATGGGCCGGTCGCCGCAGGCGTCGCGGAACGCGCGCACCTCGTCGTACAGGGCCCGGTAGTCGCCGGTGAGCACGTGGGCCCGCGAGATGACGACGTCGATCTCGCCGGCCCCGGCCGCCACCGATGCCTTGATCTCCGCCAGCTTCGTCTCCATCGGCGTCTGGCCAGCGGGGAAGCCGGTCGAGACCGCGGCCACGGGGATGCCCGAGCCGGCCAGCGCCTCCACGGCAGTCGGGACGAGGTTGTGGTAGACGCACACCGCGCCCACCACGATCGGCAGGTCGGCGGCGCCCAGCCGCTCCAGCACGTCCCGCCGCACCGGCTGGCGCGCCTTGGCGCACAGGCGTCGCACGTTGCCGGGCGTATCGTCCCCCTGGAGCGTGCTCAGGTCCAGGCAGGTGACGGCCCGCAGCAGCCAGGCCGCCTGCCACTGCTGCTTCACCGTACGGCGAGCGGGGAGCGTGGCCGCCCGGCGCTCGGCTGCGCTGCGGTTGGTGAAGCGCGCCTCGTGGACCCAGTCCAGGTCCAGGGGAATGCCCGGATTGCGCGCGTGCCCGGCCAGCCGGTCCGGCGCGGCGAGCACCAGGGCCCCGCGCCCGCCACCGGCCACGGCGAACCTTGACCCGGGAGACGTCGCCCCTGACACCATGGTCATGGCTCCGGGAGCGTACCATGGGGCGCAAAAGGCTGCAAGCGCACGCATTGACGAGCATCCTCGCGCAGCATAGACTGGGAGATCGGTGTGAATGTGAGCGTCTGCGTGCCGGACTCTGGCCAGGGTCCCGCGTTGAGGGGGGCACTGATCCCCGCCCAGCGGCGGGCACACATTCGCACGCTGCTCGAGAGCGGGGGGATCGTACGCGTCGACGCGCTGAGCCGGGAACTCGGCGTCTCCGAGGCCACTGTCCGCCGGGACCTTGACGCCCTGGAGCGTGATGGCCTCCTGGAGCGCACGCATGGCGGCGCGTACAACACGCGCGGTTTCGGTCCGGAGCCGCTGTACTCCGAGAAGCGGCTGCGCTGCGCGGAGGAAAAGCGCCGCATCGGTCGGCTGACCGCCAGCCTGGTCCGCGATGGGCAAACTATCCTGCTCAACGGGGGAACGACGACGCTCGAGGTAGCGTGCGCCATCGCTGGCCGTGAGGACCTCCACGACGTACGCCTGGTGACGGTGAACCTCCACATCCCGGCCGAGATACACGAGGAGCGCAGGCTGGAGATCGTGCTCCTGGGCGGCCTCTACCGCCCGCAGTCGCACGCCCTCGTCGGGCCGCTCGCGCTGGCCGGGCTGGAGCAGTTCGCCGCCGACATGGTCATTCTCGGCGTGGACGGGATTCACGCCCGCTTCGGCATCACCTGTCCCAACCCTCTGGAGGCGGCGGTCGCTCGCGGGATGATCGACCGGACCCACGGCGACGTCGTCGTGGTCGCCGACCACACCAAGCTGGACGCGGTCGCGGGCGCTGTGTGCGCGCCCCTGGAGCGGGTGACCCGTTTCGTCACCGACGCCGGCGCGGACGGGGAGCGGCTGAGTGAATTCCGCCAGCGTGGCCTGGAGGTGCTGGTCGCGTGAGCTGACTGGCACGCAGAGCGAACCTTGCGCAGTCGAAAGGAAGAGTCCCATGCTCCAAGACACCACGCGCCGCCAGTTCCTTCTCCTACTCGGGATGGGGGCCGTCGTAGGCGTCGGCGCCGCCTGCACCCCGGCGGCGCCGTCCGTGACGCCCCGGCCGCCCGCCCCGGCGACGCCCACCGAGGCCCCGAAGCCTGCCACCAGCGCGCCCGCCCCGGCTGCCGCCCAGGCCGCTCCCACGCAGGCGAGCGCTGGGACCGGCAGCATCGTCATCGCCTCGCCGCTCAAGGGCGAGATGCTGACGCAGGGCGCCCAGGAGTTCACCAAGCAGACCGGTGTCAAGGCCGACGTGCAGTACATGGGGTCGACCCAGGTCCTGGCCAAGCTGCGGGCGGAGAAGTCGCAGCCGCGCACGGACGTGTGGATCGGCGCGGGTGGCGTGATCCCGTTCATCGTGGGCAAGCAAGAAGGCCTGCTGGCGCCCTATCAACCCAAGGAGTTCAACTTCCCTGAGTTCCTGAGCAACGTCCAGATGCGCGACCCGGAGTGGATCTGGACGGGGGCGTACGTGCTGGCGCTCGGCTGGGCCTACAACACGCAGAAGCTGCAGGATGCCGACGTGCCGGCGGCCATGGAGGAGTACGGAGCCGCCAAGTGGAAGAACCAGATCGAGATGTCGAACCCGGAGGCATCCGGGACGGCCGCGCTGTTTATCCTGGCCACGCTGGACCGCTACCGCCAGAGCGGGCAGGGCGAGGATGCCGGCTGGAAGGCGCTGGAGTCGTTCGCCGCCAACGTGAAGCGCTTCCCGGAGAGCGGCGGCGGGCCTTCGCAGGATGCCGCCAAGGGCGACGTGCTCGTGGGCGTCACGTTCGACCAACAGGCGAACCTGCTCAAGGTGAAGGGCGAGCCGGTCGAGTTCAAGCTGCCCGACCAGGCGGTCATCCTGGTGGACCCTGTGGCGCTGGTCAAAGGCGCGCCGAACCCGGACGGCGCCAAGAAGTTCATCGACTTCATTCTCTCCAAGTCAGGGCAGGACTTCCTGCAGCTCGACGCGTACATGTCGCTCCGGCCGGACGTCCAGCCCAACAAGGTCAGCCGCTACAAGCTGGACGACTATGTCAAGGCGGCGGCAAAGGTGGACTTCACCTGGGCGGCCGACAACTTCGACGCGGCCGTGCGGAAGTTCCGTAGCATGAGCCGGTGAGGAGCTGCGAGCTGAGGACTGTCAGGTTGGGGGCTGGGGCCGGCTGAGCAAGTGGGGTGGGGTGTGGCAAGATTCAGCGCCGGTGTGGCCCACTCGCTTAGCCGCCAAGAAAAGTAAGCACGAAGCGCTCTAGGAATGCGCGTCGACATCATGGCGCTGCGTAAGTCGTACGGCTCGGTTGAAGCCGTGCGCGGTGTGGACCTCTCGCTCGCGGAGGGTGAGCTGTTCACCCTCCTGGGTCCATCGGGTTGCGGCAAGACTACGACGCTCCGCTGCCTGGCAGGCCTGGAGCAGCCGGATAGCGGGCGGGTCGGGATCGGCGGGAAAGACTGCACGCGGGTGCCAGCCTTCCGGCGGCCGTGCGCCATGGTCTTCCAGAGCTACGCGCTCTACCCGCACATGACGGTGTACGACAACATCGCCTACGGCCTGTGGGCGCGCAAGTACAACCAGGGCGGCCCGCTCACCAAGGTCGCCGTCCTGGCGCCGGGTGGCTGGCTGCGGCGCGACACAGGCGGCGACGTCGACCGCCGCGTGCGTGACGCGGCCGCCCTCCTGGGACTGCCGCAGCCCCTGCTCACCCGCACACCCGGCGAGTTGTCCGGCGGGCAGCAGCAGCGGGTGGCGCTCGCCCGCGCCCTCATCATGGAGCCCGAGGTGCTGCTGCTCGACGAGCCGCTCAGCAACCTGGACGCGAAGCTGCGCGTCCGCGTGCGGGAAGAGATTCGCCGCCTGCAGCAGCGCCTGCGTATCACGACCCTCTACGTCACGCACGACCAGGAGGAGGCGCTGTCCATCTCAGACCGGATCGGCGTCATGCGGGACGGCGTGCTGCTCCAGGTAGGGAGCCCGGCGGAGGTCTACGAGAACCCCGCCAGCTCCTTCGTGGCGGACTTCCTTGGCCTGGCCAACATCTTCGACGGGCGCGTCGTGCGCACTGACGCGGACGGGCTGGCGGAGGTGGCCGTGGCCAACGGGCCAACGCTGCGGGCGCCCGCGGGACGATTCCGTGCCGGCCAGAGCGTGAAGGTCGTGATTCGCCCCGACGGCTTCACCGCTCCCAACGGGTCCGTGGAGGCGACCGTGCTGGCGGGCACCGTGACCCTCCGCACATTCCTTGGCAGCGTAGCCCGATACGGCGTGGAGCTGGCCGGCCTTCCGTTCACCGTGGACGTTCCGGTGGCGACCGGGCTGTACGCTGAGGGCGCGTCGCTCGCGTTGGCGCTCGCTCCTCGCTCGGTGCTCCTGCTGGCAGACTGATGGCCGGGGCAGCGGACACACTGGCCGCCACCAGCGCGCGGCGGCAGGCACGCGGCAGGATCTTTCTATCGAGCCGGTACCTCGTGCCGCTGGCCGTAGCCTCGCCGCTGTTCCTCTTCCTCCTGCTTCCAGTGTTCTCCATCCTGGTGGTCTCGGTGGTTGGTAGGGAGCAGCCGATCCTGAAGTTCGTGGCTGACGGCCGCGTTGGCGACCTGCTGGCCGAGTGGGTTCAGGGCGCGACGCTGGAGTACTGGCGCACGTTCTTCCGCGAGGACCTCTACATCCAGGCCCTGCTGAACTCCCTCAAGCTCGCCGCCAGCGTGACGGTGGCCGCGACCGTCCTCGGCTTCCTGCTGGCGTACGCCGTCACGCGGACGACGATGCCGGGCAAGCGGCTGGTGCGGATGCTGGCAGTGCTGCCGATGATCTCCCCGCCGTTCATCGGCGCCTACGCGTTCACGCTGCTGCTGGGTGACAAGGGCTTCGTCACTCGGATCGCGGCGCTGTACGGGCTAGAGCTGCCGATCGACATCTTCACGCCCACGGGCGTCTGGCTGGTGCAGGTCTTCGCCTTCACCCCGTTCGTGCTGCTCACGTCGGCCGCCGTGCTCGATCAGACCGATCCGAGCCTCGAGGAGGCGAGCGAGACGCTCGCGGCCGACGGCCTCCACACCTTCTTCCGCGTGACGGTCCCGCTGGCGCTACCGGGCCTCTCGGCGGGGGCGCTGCTGGCGTTCATCGGCTCGCTGGCCGACTTCGGCACGCCGATGGTCCTGGCACCGCGGCGGTTCCCACTCATCCCCGTCGAGGCGTTCCGTGAGCTGCTCTCGTACAACAACTGGGGCATGGCCTCCACGCTGAGCGCGGTGATGGTTGTGTTTGCCGTCCTCGCCCTCCTGGCGCAGCGCTACGTGGTGGATCGGCGCCAGTACGAGACGATCACCGGCAAGCGACGGCTCAGCGCCAGGCTGACGCGGCAGCCGGTCGTCATGACGCTCTTCGCCGTCTACTCCGTGCTCTTCCTGGCGCTGCCGGTGACGGTCATCGCCATCATCGTGCTGATGTCCTTCACGCAGGTCTGGGGGACCGAGATCTTCCCGACGGTCTACACCCTGGAGCACTACTCCTATGCCCTGTTCTCAGGCCCCGCGGCGCTGCGCAACAGCCTGCTCCTCAGCGGCGGCGCCGTGCTGCTGACCATGGCCTACGCGGTGGTGATCGCCTACCTTCTCCAGCGTGGCCGATACTGGGGCCGACAGTGGCTGGACACGCTGGTCATGCTGCCGCTGGTCATGCCGGGGACGGCGATCGCCATCGGCCTGATCCTGGCCTTCAACAGCGGCCCGATCACCCTGGTGCAGACGCCCTGGATCCTGCTGGTCTCGTACAGCATCCGGCGGCTGCCGTACGCCGTGCGCGGCACCTACGCCTCACTCCAGCAGCTCGACCGCAGCCTGGAGGAGTCCAGCCTCACGCTCGGCGCGACGCCGTTCCTGACCGGGTGGCGGGTGCTGGTGCCGCTGATCCTGCCCGGCATCCTGGCCGGCGGGATCCTGGTGTTCATCACCACCATGGAAGGCATCTCGGATGCCATCTTGCTGTACGCGCCCGGCTGGGCGCCGCTCTCGATCGAGGTGTACACGCGGGTCCTGGCGAGCGAGGTCTACCGGGCCGCGGCGTTCGCCGTCATCCTGATCGCCGTGGTCGGTATCCTCCGCTTCGTGGTGTCACGTCTCACCGAGCAGCGGGCGCTGAACGTGTAGCCGCCTGACGCAGCCACTCGAATAGCTTGGCAGGTCTCTGTCACGCCACTCGCGATACACTTCGCCGCGCCGGGCGCTCGCGGGCTTGACCTGCTCTTCACGTACCCCCAATTGCTCCACCCAACGCTCCAGCCCGCCCGTGTGCAGGAAGTCCAGCGTGTTCCTGAGTGCGATCCTGAACGCGTCGTTCAGGTCGCGGTCGAACCGAGCGCGATCCAGTGCGTGTCGGTCTCGGCGAAGGGCCACTCCCAGCCGGCCTGCTCGTGCAGGAACACCTGGATCCGCACTTCGCGCATGGCCGTCTCGAGCGCGGTCAGGTTCACCTCGCCGTCGCCCTGGAGCGCGTGCGAGTCGCCGGTGTAGATCTTGGCGCCTGACTGCCAGACCGGGATGTACTCAATCGACCCCTCCCTCAGCTCCCGCAGGTCGACATGGCCGGCGTGCTGGCCGGGCGGCACGGAGCTGGCCACACCTCCCTGGGGCGGCGCCACGCCCAGTGTGCCCTGGAATGGCCCGAGGGCAGGGTGATACCGGGCAGGAACTCCGCGTCCCACTCTGGGTGTGGAGGTTCAGGTAGCGCACCTGGCCCTCGTGGAACTCTTCCTGGAGCGCGCTGGTGCCCAGGTCGCCGGGGTTGCGAAAGCTCGCCCCCCACTCCACCGGCTGCAGCCGCGGGTAGCGGACGGAGATCACGTCGCCCGGCTCGGCGCCGCGCATGCCCACGGAGCCGCCGGGGTCAACGCTCTCTGGCGTTCCATGCTGAGGAACCGTGGCCGCTCCCAGCGGCAGTCAGGCGAGTTCAGGGCACCGATCCGCGCGGCACCACCCACTGCACCGGTTGACCCGTGATCGCCGCGATCAGCTCGTAATCGGCATCATAGTGCAGGAGCACCAGGCCGCACCGCTCGGCCACAGCCGCCTGCAGCAGGTCCGGCAACCCCGCCGAGCGGTGCTGGCCCCGCCGGGCGAGCCCCTCCATCACGTCCAGCGCGCGGGAGAAGTCCGCCGGCACGACCGCCACGGACGGCAGACCCGTGAGGCGCTCGCGCGTACGCACGAAGTCGTCGTGGCTCCGCGCGCTGTAGAGCACCTCCAATGCCAGCACGTTGTTCGATGCGACGCGCCCAGCGGCGATGAGGGGCGCGAGAACGGCGGCGACCGCTGGATGTCGCAGTCTGGCAAGGGCGCTCTTGTCGGCGAGGTGGGTGGCGCCAGTTAGCGCCACGCGGCCGCCATCACCTCCGGATCGTCCAGGTCGAGCCCCTCCATGCGCGCGAGCTGGTCAACCAGCTCCTGGCGCAGCTTCCGGGCGACGGCCTCTTCCAGCGCCCGCTGCACCGTCGCCTTCAGCCCGCGCGTCCCCAACGCCTGGCCGGCTCGCGCAACGAGCGCCTCGTCCAGCTCAATGGTGGTCTTGTGCACCCCAGAAGTATATAGCCTGTTGCTATCGTCGTACATACATGCGCTTGCTGCAGGTCCATCCGCCGAGGGGCGCCCGTTGCCCCCGACGAGTGACGCTGTGGTCGTCGGTTCGGCCGTGTCTCGATGCTCTGCGTGCCGGACAGCACCAACCGACCTGGGTGCTTCGCGCCCCCAGTTTCAGGCAGCCAAGCCCGAGGGCGGAACGTTGGCAGGAGCGACAGGAGTGTGGCCCCCCGGCTTGGCTGCGACCGCGGCGCCGCCCGGCCACGATCCGGCCACGACCCGCCTCGCTACGCGGGCCCCACCGGCCGGCGCGGCGGCCGCGGCTGGCCGCCCGCCGCCGCTGGGACGCGCTGCCGCTGGGGCTGTATGGACGGGCGCCCTGGCACGCCCCAG
>CAYSYM010000064.1:0-19287 GCA_964435115.1 uncultured Chloroflexota bacterium
CTGCTTCGTGGTGAAACCCGCGCCCGCTGGCCTAATCGTCACGGTGAATGACACCCTTCACGTTGCCGCACGTTCGCGCCCAGCCACCGCGCTCCGAGGGCACCCGTTGCCCACCTGTCGCGCACCTGCGGGCCCATCGGTGCCAGCCGGCGAGCGCACCTACCAAGGCGCGCCTGAACGCCGGTGCTCGGGCCCAGGCCCGCCGTGCCAGCACTGTCTTCAGGTCCGACGGACAGGCAAGCCAGCACGAGGGGTCTTATCGGAGGGACCGCGTGGTCGCTCCGGCACCTGCCGGCCTGGCACCCCAGGAGAACACTGCTCTGCGTTCGGCCGCAGCGTGCGAGTCTGTGGTATCCGCCGTCGTCGGTGACGACCTCGTGGGGGCCCTCACCACGTCGGAAGACGCGGCAGCCGCTCTGCGGGCCGCGCTCGCTGCCGACCCTGGACTGCTGCGCCTGCTGGCGGGCGTGTCGACGCGACCGGAGGCCACCGATCCGGGCGGCGACGTCCCCGCTGTTCGTGCGTCGCACGGGGTCCGGGCTGCCCTGCCAAAGCCCCAAGCCGCTGAGGCCGCGTGTGCTCTAATCCCCTCGGACGGGTCGTTCCACATCCAGAAAGAGGAGGAGATGCGTCATCCATCTCAGGTCTGGACCGATCCAGCGTTCGCCGAGGAGCCGCTGCGGCGTCTGCTGGACGAGTACAAGCGGCCCATCAGCACTGGGCCGAACAAGCTCTCGCCAGCCACGGTGCGCAAGTACCTGCAGGACCTCGAGGACTTCTTGCGCGCGCTGGTGAAGCACGGCATCGCGCCGGTGCTGGGCTCCGTCACGCCCGACGCGGTGAGCGTCTGGACGGCGGACCAGGAGGCGCGGGGCAACGCGCCCGACAGCATCGCCGTGCGGGTGATCTCGCTCAAGACCTTCACCAACAAGTACGTCCACAAGACGCTTGAGCTGACGACGGTCGACCTGCTGCGCAAGGTGGCCCGGCCCACCCCCAAGCCCAAGCCCCGCCAGGGCCTCACGGACGAGGAACTGGAGCGGCTGATCGCCCTGTACGACCGCGACACGTTCGAGGACGTGCGCGACCGAGCGATCCTGGTCACCCTGGCGGCAACGGGCCTGCGGCGGAGCGCCGTGCGCACCCTCGGCGCCTCCAGCTACGACCGCATCTCGGGCGGCTTCCAGGTGTGGGAGAAGGGCGACGTGGAGCGCCTGGCGCGCCTCAGCCCGAAGGCGAACAAGGCCGTGCGGGAGTACGTCGCGCGCCGGCCGCGGCACGCGACAACCGAGCAGCTCTGGGTGACCGCAGAGGGCGAGCCGCTCAGCGATGGCGGCTTCGGCATGATCCTGCGCCGGGCGAAGCGCCGCAGCGGGATGGGTCGGCTGCACGCCCACCTCTTCCGCCACAGCATTGCCCAGCGCGCCGCGCGCGCAGGCGCCAAGGCCGGCGAGATCCAGACGCTCCTGGGCCACCGGACTCAAGTGATGGCGCGGCGCTACGCGGGCGAGGCACTCAACGCCCAGGGCGCCGAGCTGATGGTGCAGTACTCGCCGATCGGGTAGCGGGATGCCGAGAGTCAGTGGGTTCGAAAAGACAGCCGGTCTGGTGACGAAAAATCAGCCGGTTCACGGAGCCCGGAGCGGGGCGCCGAAACCGGCTGACTGCGCGAAATTGAACTTGGTGGTGAGCCCCCTGGGACTCGAACCCAGAACCGGCTGATTAAGAGTCAGCTGCTCTGCCAATTGAGCTAGAGGCCCGCGCCGCTCGTGCGACGCGTCACAGTATACGGGACGGCCATACGGGACGGCCGGTGGCGGCACGCAGCGCGTCCCGCACTCACCACGGGTCCGCCCCACGGGCACCCGTGGCCCCGGAGGCCAAGCCAGCGCCCGCCGAGCCAGGGCCTGGGCGGAGCTGAGGCCCCCGCTCGGCAACTCCGTCCCCCATCCGTGGCTTCCAGCGTGGAGGTGTCAGCCTGTCGGTGGGCGAATTGAATTCGCACCCATGGATGCGGGGGCGCCAACGGTCCACCTGGAGCCGGTCCACGTGGCCTGCCACGTGTCTGCCTGACACGGCTGGCCCAGCCGCACCAGGGCTCCGCGCCGGGCTGGCTCGTAGGCCACGGCGGAGAGGGTCGCCCGACCGCTGTCGAGACCGTAGATGTGCCGGCACAGGCAACCAGGCGAGCGGCTGTGGCTGGAGAGCAGGCGGAGCGCCGCAGCCGCCGAGGTGGCCGGACGGGCGCGCTGGAGGCGCGCCGCCCGGGCGCGCGAGGTGGCCTCGTCTCCGTTGTCTCCACCACCTCCGCAGTGGAGGCGGCACAGGCGCGGATGCCGGAAGTGGTTCGTGACCACCAGCCACGCCCGCCGCCCTGGCAGGCGCACGGCGGCGCGGGTGTGGCTCAGCTCCACGCAGGCCACACGGCCCTCCGCGTCGGCCAGCGTCACGGTGCCCGCGCCAATGCGGGGCGTGCGGCACAGGTGGGCCACCGCGCCGGGCACGTCGGCGTAGCGCTCCAGGACCTGCTGCATCAGGCTGAATCGCGGCACTCCGGGCCCGATGTCCCACGTGCGCACGTGCGTGTCGGCCACCGCCAGCCCCGCGCTGTTCATACCAGAGGAGTAGACGCCAGGGCTACCGAGGCTGCCCACACTCAGCCAGGGGTACCCTCGCGTCGGCTGAACGGCGATCAGCGCCTGGAGGGGCCGGTGGGTGAGGAGGAAATCCCGGTTCTTCGCCAGCAGCGGCCCCTGGCCAGCCCGCGCGGCCACCGAGCAGCCCGCCTCGGCCACGTCCGACACGTACCCGCCGGCCACGTAGGCCCAGACGCGCTCGAAGGGCAGGCGGAGGCCCGACGCCAGTCCCGCGACCGTCTCCACCAGCTCGGGCGCGCTGGAGCGGACGGCCGCCAGCAGCTCGTCCACCAGCGGACCGGGACGTGCGCGCCCTATGAGCGCCAGCACGTGCCGGCGTGCCTCCGGGGGGATCGCCGCCGCGTGCTGGCGACCCTGCTCCCACGGCTCGCCCGCCAGGTGGACGACCGCAGGCGCCCGCCTCATCGGCCTCCCCGCAGGCGGGGGTCAAGCACGTCGCGCAGCCCCTCGCCCAGCAGGTTCAGCGACAGCACGAGCAGCAGGAGCGCCAGGCCAGGGAAGGTGGCGATCCACCAGGCGTCCAGCATGAAGCTGCGGCCGTCGGCCACCATGCTCCCCCAGGCCGGCGTGGGCGGCTGGATGCCCAAACCCAGGAACGACAGGCTAGCCTCCATGATGATGAAGTAGCCGGTCCGCAGCGTGGCGAGGACGAGGACCGTGTGGACGGTGTTCGGCAGCAGGTGCCGCACGATGACTCGAGCGTCGCTCGCACCCAGCGCCCGCGCCGCCTCGCTGTACTCGCGCGTCTTCTCCACCAGCACCTCGGCGCGCTCCAGGCGGAAGAATTCCACCCAGCTCTTGAAGGTGAGGGCCAGAATGATCACCCAGAACCCGGGCCCGAGCACGGTCATCACGCCAATGGCGAAGATGAGCAGCGGGAAGGCGAGCAGGAACTCCGCCACGCGTGAGATGAGGCCGTCGAGCCGGCCGCCGTAGTAGGCGGCGAGGGAGCCGAGCGCCACGCCCACGGCGGCCGAGGCCAGCACGCTCAACAGCCCGATGGCCAGGGAGGCCCGCGCTCCCCAGACGATGCGGCTCAGCAGGTCCCGCCCGAGGGCGTCCGCTCCCAGCGGGCGCTCGGGCGTCCCGCCCGCCAGGAAGGCCGGCGGGGCCATCCGCAGCAGGAGGTCGCCGCGGCCAGGGTCGACAGGCACGATCCACGGGGCGAGCGCCGCCGCGCTCGCGTACGCGAGGACCACCAGCCCGCCGGCGAACGCAACCGGCTGGCGCTGCGCCAGCCCCCTGGCCACACTCCAGAGCGCGGCGCCCCGCGCCGGCGCCATCCGCACGGTGGCCCCGGCACGGTCGGGAGCGAGGACCGCCCGGGCCGGCGCGCTCACGGGGTGATCCGCGGGTTCAGCGCCGTGTACAGCACGTCGACGATCAGGTTGGCGGTGGCGAACGTGAAGGCGTAGACGATCACTACCCCCTGGACGAGCGGGTAGTCGCGGGCGAAGATGGCGTCCACCACCAGCCGGCCGATGCCGGGCCACTCGAAGACCGTCTCGACGATCATGTTGCCGCCCAGCAGCACCCCGATCTCGAGCCCGATCAGAGTGAGGGTGGGGATGATGGCGTTGCGCAGCGCGTGGCGCAGGACCACCAGCGCCTCGCCCAGCCCCTTCGCCCGAGCCGTCCTGGTGTAGTCCTGCCGGAGCACCTCGACCATGCTGGAACGCATCACCCGCGCGATCAGCGCCGCCATGACGGCCCCCAGGGTGGCAGATGGCAGGACCAGGTAGCGGAGCGCTACGCCGAACGCCTCCAGGTCGCGCGACCAGAGGGCGTCGACGAGGTAGAGCCCGGTGGTGGGCGTTGGCTCGAAGCCGTAGGCGGTGCGGCCGGCCACCGGAAACCAGCCGAGCCGCACGCTGAAGAGCATGATCAGCACGATGCCCAGCCAGAATGCCGGCATGGACATGCCGAGGAACGAGGCGGCCATCGCCAGGCGATCCACCGCCGACCGCTCGCGCAGCGCCGAGACGATGCCGATCGGGAGCGCGACGACGAGGGCGACCAGGAGGGCGCCGAGTGCCAGCTCGATGGTGGCCGGGAAGCGCTCCAGGATCAGCTCGGCCACCGGCCGGTTGCGCACGATCGACGTGCCGAAGTCCCCGCGCAGCACGCCGCCGAGGAACAGGGCCAGCTGCACGGGTAGCGGCTGGTCGAGGCGGTACTGCGCGCGGAGGGTGCGGACCTGTTCGCTCGTGGCACTCCCCTCCCGACCCAGGATCAGGTCGACCGGATCGCCCGGTATGAAGCGCATGAACACGAACACGAACATCACTACTGCGAGCATGAGCACCACCGTGGCGACGAGGCGGTGGAGGATGAAACGCAGGCGCATGGGCGGGTGCGGGGGCCCGGGGTGGCCCCCGCGCTCCTCCTCGAGTCCGGCTACCGCTTCAGCAGCCAGGTATCGGCCAGCAGCTCACGCCCGTCGGGGCCGGGCGTCCAGTCCTGCACCTCCTTGCGGCCGGCCTCGAGCTCGTTGGGGACCCAGCCGAAGATCCAGGGCGCATCCTCCCAGATGAGTCGCTGGGCCCGGGCATACGCCGCGGCGGCCAGCTGCGGGTCGGTCGCGGTGGCGCCCTGCTCGAGGAGCTGGTCGACCTCGGGGTTGGCGTACCCGGCGTAGTTCCCGCGGCCGCCGCTCTTGAGCACGGCGTCAAGCAGGTCGACCGGGTGGCGGTACGCATTGCCCCAGTCCCAGAGCACGACCTGCCGCTCGCCCTTGAGAGCCGCCTCCCGCAGCGCCGCCGCCTCCCAGACCCGCACGTTCGCCTCGACGCCCACCTCGCGCAACTGCTGCGCGGCCACCTCAGCGACGTCCTTGAAGGAGGCGATGGTGTCGATGGTGAGCTGCATCCCGCTGCCGACGCCCGCCTGCTGGAGCAGCTGCCGCGCCCGGGCCGGGTCGTACCCGTACGGCTGGATCGACCGGTCGTAGAACTGGCTGAAGGCCGGGACCGCCCCGGCCATGCGCACCGCCTGCCCCTCAAGCACCCGGTCGACGATCGCCTGGACGTTCACGGCGTAGTTCAGCGCCCGCCGGACCTCCACCTTGTCCAGCGGCGGCTGCTTCACGTTGAGGGCGAACCAGGTCGTGCGCGTCCCGTCGTAGCTCTTGACCTGGATGCTGGGGTCGCTCCGTAGCTCGCGCAGGCTCGTGACCGGGACGCCCTGCACGATCTGCACCTCCCCGGTCCGCAGTGCCGCCAGCGCGGTGGACAGCTCGGGCGACACGCGCCAGACGATGCGGTCGACGAGCGCAGGGCCGACAGGCGCCATGTTCGGTGAGCCACCCCAGTACTTGTCGAAGCGTTCGACGACGACCTGCTGGTCCAGCTTGCCTTCGACGAACTTGAAGGGCCCGGAGCCGACTGGCTTCTCCGCCAGCCCGGCTCCGCCCACCTGCTCGACGTACTTCCTGGGGACGATCTGGTTGTGCACTAGCCCGGCCAGCAGAATCGCGTCCGGCACGGCGTCCTTGAGCTTGATCCGGACCGTCGTCGGATTCGGGGCCGTGATCTCAGAGATCGCCGGCAGCAGCGACTGGCGGGGGGAGGTCTTGCCGTCCATCTTCCCTTCCATGGCCACCCGTTCCAGCGAGAAGCGCACGTCCTCGGCGGTCAGCGGGTCGCCGTTGTGGAAGAGGATGCCCTGGCGAATGGCAAACTCGTAGGTGTCGGGCGCAACCTGCTTCCACGACTCGGCGATCTCGGGCACGATCGTGCCATCCGGGGTGCGGTTCACCAGGCCTTCGAACATGCTGCGCAGCACGGTCTCCGTGACCCGGCTGCGGTGGTTGGCCGGATCGAGGCTCAGGACGCTCTCGCGGATGGCGACCACCAGCGTGCCGCCCTTCTGGGGCGCGCCCTGGGCCGGCTGCGCCGCGGGCGCGAGTATCTGGGTCGGGATGGTGGCGGCGGTCGGCACCGCGGCCGCCGGAGTGGCGCCCGCGGGCTTGGGGGCGCTGGTCGGGGCCGCCGGCGGGGCGGTCGGCGCGGCGGCCGGCCGCTGCGCGGTCGGGGCGCAGGCCGCGAGCAGCAACCCAGCAGCGAGGGTGGCGAGCAGCGGTCGAAGCGTGTCTTTCATGGGTTCCCCTCCCAAGGAATCGGGATGTCGAGCAGCGGGGCGTACTGCTGGGCGCCGTAGACGTCGGAGTCGCCCACACCCCCCGACGACACGGAGCGGCGCAGCGTGATCTTCAGGGCATTGCCAGGCGGGTACGGGACGAAGGCAACGATCCGCCCCAGCCCCACGCCATAGAGTCGCGCGATGAGCTCAGGGGTCAGCACGCCTGCGGCGATCACCCGCTCGTACGTATCGCGGTCGTCGAAGATGATGTCGAAGGTGTAGTAGTGCGCCCCCGCGTTCTTGCTGCGAATGGTCTTCGCCAGCCGGTGCAGTGGCACGGTCGGGCCGCGCAGATCGGCCTGCCTGCCAGCGGTCTCCTGGACCGCCCTCCCAGCGTTCACGCTCCCACCTCCTCGATCTCGATCCGAAACAGCTCCAGCGGGTCGGCAACGGGCAGCAGGTGGTCGACCGTCCAGCGGTAGGCGGGCTGGCCGCGCAAGACCTCGTCGCGCAGCATGGCGATCCCCCCGGCGGTCGCCTTCTGGCCCGCGAACGTGGGGAAGAGCAGCCGGTACAGGGTGAAGCGGGCGATCAGGTCGGCGATTGCCTGCGTCCGGCCGACGACTTCGGTGACGATGCAGACCTCGTGGGAGCGCGGCTCCTTGACTGGTTCAAGCGCCTGCATGACCCCGTCTTTGCCGTACTGGTGGAAGACGACCTGGTAATCTGCGCCAGGCCCTTCCGTGAGCTGGCCGTACTGCTCGCGCACGTGGTCCCGAATGGTGCCCAGGACCCAGTCCAGGCTGCGGATGGCGAATGGGTCGCGCACGGCGCCGATGGTCAGCGCGCGGTACCCCACCAGGCCGGCGCCTTCGAGTTTCAGGCGGTACTCCGGATCCCGAATGAAGCGGGAGCCACTGAACCGCGTGGCCTTGTCGTTCACCTGCTCGTAGGAGGTCTGGCTGGTGTCGAGGATGCCGCCGGGGTAGGCCTGGCGGTAGGGGTGCGCCCGCTCGTAGAGCGAGTGGCCGGCAACGCTCTCCGGCGTGCAGCGCTGGGCCGGATGCATCGCTTCCAGCTCCACCCACTCGTCGGTGATCGTCCCGACGACTGTCTCCTTGGCCATCGATGGCGTGGCTACCAGGCTTGCGCACTCCAGGGTCTTCCCCAGGTGGAGGGCGAGCCCCCACGGGTAGCCGTGCTTGATGGGGAGCGCGGCGAAGATCGCGTCATCGCAGGAGCGTCCGGCGATGACGACGTCCGCTCCGCGCGCGAAGGCCTCCAGGTAGGGTTCCACGCCCATCATCGCCACGACGCGACTGGTGGCGTCCAGGTCCTGGGGGGTCAGCGGTCCGTCAGCCCCCAGGGGCTGGACCGCTCCAGCGCGGAGGCGCTCCCGGAGCGCGTCGGGCGCCACCTCGGCGTAGATGCGCGCCAGTCGGAAGGGGGGCAGCCGCCGCTCCGCAGCGATCTCCGTCACGAGGCGCGCGTACGCGTCGACGCCGCGGTTGGACCCGCACCCCCCGGCCGAACCGACGATGAGCGGAACGTGACGCTCGCGCGCCGCGCCCAGCAGCAGCTCCAGGTCGTGCCGCTCCCACTCCTCCGGGTTCATGGGCGCGTCAGCCCCCAGGAAGTACGGGCCAGAGTCGCCACTGCCGGCGTCGGCGCCGATGAAGTCGAGCCGCCGCGTGATGCCCGTGTAGAACGAGCCGGGATGGATCGGCTCGTGCCCGAGCGCCCCCGTAGCGGAAAGGGTGGTCAGGGAGCGAGTGGCTCCGGCGTACGTCGTCACGCGGTGGCGTCCTCCAAGCGTCAGTCGTAGATCACCAGGTGGGCCCGGTGGTACTGGTCGTTCACGCGGCGCAGCGCGGCGGCCACGCGGTCCCGCGCGCGCGTGGCCAGCACGGCCAGCAGCGCGTTCGCCAGCGCCATGCTGGCGACGAGCGAGATGCGGTGGGAGGTGCTCTCCACCGGGACGAACAGCGCCATGTCGGCGAGAGCCACCATGGGCGAGACGGGGCTGTCGGTAATGACCGCGCGACGGACCCCGAGGGCGCGGGCCGCGTCCAGCGCCTCCACCGTCTCGCGCAGGTAGCGGTAGAACCCGACCGCCAGAAAGAGGTCCTCGTCTGTGAGCAAGGCCAGCTCCTGGGCGAGGGCCGTGCTCCCAGCGGTGGTGTCCCGCACGTCGAAGCCCATCATGCGGAGCGAGGACGCGAGGTAGAGGACCACCGGGCGAGCGACCCCCCCACCGGCCAGCACGGTCTGCCGGGCCGTCAGCACCGCCTCCACCAGGCGCTCAAACGCCACCGGGTCGAGCGACTCCGCCGCGCGCGCCAGGTTCTGGCGATCCTGGGCAAACGAGCGGCTCAGCAGCGTGCCGGCCGAGGCGGGCCCGCTGCCGCGCTCCACCCGCTCGACGAACGTGGGGTAGCGCGGCAGGCGCCGGCGCACGGCGTCCTGCAGGTGGGGGTAGCCCCGGTAGCCGAGGCGCTGGCACAGCCGGACGACGGTCGCGGGGTCGACGCCCACCCGCTCGGCGAGCTCGTTGGCCGAGAGGAAGGCGACCGCCGCTTCGCTGTCGAGGATGAACTGGGCGGCTCGCCGCTGCTTTGGGCCGAGCGCCGTGAAGCCGGCCCGGATCAGCCCGGCCGGGTTGTCGAGCTGGTCCACGGCTCCTGCCATACCGCCACCGTACACCACGCCGTCCCCGGAATGCAATAGCTATTGCATCAGGCACGAAACGCAATACGCACTTGCACCTCGGAGCGTGCCGGCGCCGGCTGGGGCGCCGGGGCCGTCAGGCGCCCGGCAGCGTCGAGGCGGGCGGCGAAGCAGGGAGCGCGCCGGACTCGGCCACGGCGGGCGGCGGGATCCGGTCGGGCAGCCGGTACCCGCGGACGAAGACCAGCAGCCCCACCAGCACGCCCAGACCCGCCACAGGACCCACCAGACGGATCCCGAGCGGCTGCTCGCCGGAGAACCCGAACGTCTGGAGCACCAGGCCGAAGACGAGGGTGGAGAGGGCGAAGCCGAGCTTGCCGATCACCTCCTCGGCGCCGTAGTAGACCCCCTCGCGCCGCAGGCCGGTCCGCCGCTCGTCGTCGTCGACGATGTCGGCCACGATCGGGTTGGGCAGCACGAGGAGCACCGACATGGGCACGCCCAGCAACGCCAGGTACGCCAGCCCCTGCGCGAGCGGGTCGACCCCCGGCAGGGTGCCGACGAAGAACAGGCCGGGCAGCAGCACGACCAGCACGGCCATGGCCAGGCGGTAGGCGAAGGCCTTGCCGCGGCGCGCGGCGAGCCAGTTCACGGCCGGCAGGCTGGCCAGGGCGGCGAGCGCGAAGAGGCCGGTGAAGAGCGAGACGAGCGCTTCCGGCTGACCCAGGACGACGGTGACGAAGTAGGGCACGAGCTGCGTCAGCATGTTGAGGCCCAGGTAGAAGAGCACCTCGCTCGAGACGAACACCAGGAACTGGCCGTTCGTGGCGGTCAGCCTGAGACCGGCCCACAGCGACAGCGACCTGGCATGGGGTGGCGCGTGGGGCAGCCGGCGCACGCCGAGGATGCTCAGGAGCAGCGACGCCGCCGCCAGCAGCCCGAGGACGACGGCCATGCCGGGAAACCCCAGCGCCTCGATGAGCATGCCGCTGCCCACCAGCCCAACGCCGGCGCCGAGCAGACCGAAGGTGACCTTCCACGACGACACGCGCACGCGGTCGGCGGGCGCCCGCGCGATCTCGGCCAGCACCGCCTCGTAGGGCTGGTAGACGAGCGTCGTGCACAGGAAATAGAGCTGCAACAGGACGAACACGTAGAGCGCCAACCACGGCAGCGCGGCCGCCGGCGGCAGCCACAGGAGGACGAAGGCCACGAGCACGAGCGGCGTCCCGACCGCAATGAAGGGGAGGCGCCGACCCCAGCGCGAGCGGGTGACGTCGCTCCAGTGGCCGATGGCCGGGTCGTCGAACGCGTCCAGGACGCGGCCGAGCGCGAGCAGCGCGCCGAGCGTCACCAGGGGGACGAGGGTCGGGCGGCCGGCCTCGGGTGGGGGCGCGTAGAAGTAGACCAGCCACAGCGTCACCGTCTGGTGGAAGACGTTCAGCCCGAAAGCCCCGCCGGCGTACAGGAGCTGGTCGCGCGGGGGGAGCCACGTCCGCAGCCCGGCCAGCCCGGGGCGCCGCGCCAGCACCGGGCCCTCCGGCCCCGTCCGGCTGGCCTGCTGGGGACTCCGGTTCGCTCCGCCCACCTCGGGTCACCCCCCGCTGCCCAGGCGCCGCTTGTCGCGCAGGCCAGGGCCGTGATACGGTCTACCAGGTCAGTCAACTACGTCGACTATGACCTCGCCTGCCGCCGCCCTGCCCCGCCCTGGCTTCCTCGCCGGCCCGCCGCGCTGGGCGCCGGCGCTCGCTCCCTGGGGCGTGGGCCTGCTGGCCCTGCTGGTCCTCCTCGCGGCCCAGGCGGCGCGGCCCAGCCTCGCCGTCAACTGGCTGCTGGGCCTCGGCATCGGCATCGTGCTCCAGCGCGGCCGCTTCTGCTTCGCCGGCGCGTTCCGCGACCTCTACCTGATGCGGAACGGCACCGTGCTGAAGGCTATCCTGGCGGCCCTGGCGATCGCCACCCCCGCCTTCGCGCTCATCCAGGTCAAGGCCGTCCCGAACCCCAGCTTCGGCGCGCTGCCCGGCGGCGCCCACATCGTCCCCGTCGGCGTCTACCTCGTCATAGGTGGGGTCCTCTTCGGCGTCGGCATGGTGCTCGCCGGCGGCTGCGTCTCCGGCACGCTCTACCGGATCGGCGAGGGGTACCTGGCCTCGTGGGCGTCGCTGGCCGGCATCCTGGTGGGCCTGAGCGTCGCCGCTCACACCTGGAACGCCTGGTGGACCTGGAACATCCAATTCGCGCCCACGCTCTGGCTGCCTGCCTCGCTCGGGTACGGCGGCGCAGTCGCTGCGAGCCTGGCGCTGCTTGGCCTGTCGTACCTGGCGGTGGTGTGGTGGGAAAGCCGGGGAGCGAGTCCTCCGCCCTTCCCCATGCCGATGGCCCGCGCCGCAGCGTCGCCCACCCCGGCCACCTTCCGCGAGCGGCTGGCCAGTATCCGCGACGCGGTACTCGTGAAGGGCTGGCCGGCGCTGGCCGCCGGCGCGGCGCTCGCCGGGCTGAACGTGGCGTCCTACCGCGCCGATCACCCGATCGGCGTCACGGGCGAGCTGGCCGCGTGGGCGGACCGGGCCGCCGGGCTGGTCGGGCTGGCCGCACCGCCCCTGATCGGGGCCGCCCTGCTGGCCGGGTGCAACCTGGTGCTCCAGACGCTAGGATTGCTCACCGACTACACCATGCTGGACGCCGGCCTGGTGGTCGGCGCGCTCCTGGCGGCCCTAGCCGCTGGCGAGTTCAAGCTGCGGGCCGCCCGCCAGCGCCGGCGCTACCTCCAGTCGTTTGCCGGCGGGACGCTCATGGGCTACGGTGCCGGCATCGCCGTCGGCTGCACGCTGGGCGCCTTCTTCTCGGCGATCCCGTCGCTCGGGCTGAACGGCTGGGTCTTCGGCGTCTCGCTGCTCGGGGGCGCCGGCGTGGGCACACACATCATCCGCCGCCTCGCATGACGCGGCGGCAGGCCGGGAGGATAGAGGGAGGTTCTGGATGGCACGCCAGCTCGACGTGCGGGGCGAGATCTGCCCCTACCCGATGCTGAAGGCGAGTGACGCGCTCAAGACGCTGCCCGCGGGCGAGACGCTGGAGGTGGTCACTGACCACGCCCCGGCGCTCGCCACGATCCCCTGGGAGGCGGCCAAGCACGGGTTCGCCGCGTCGATCGAGCGCCTCGGCTCGGCCGAGTGGCGCATCCGGCTCGAACCCGCGACGGGGAAGCCGCCGGCCGAGCTGCTCGCCGACCTGGGCCGCCAGCTCGATGCGGCCGGGGCGGTGGAGGTGTAGGAGGAACGGCCATGCCCGGACAGATCGTCAATCCCCTCCGCCAGGCGCGCCCGGCCTCGCATTGAGCGCCGGCTGAGTGCGCCCCGAGTTCCGGGGCTCCAGGCACGCTCCTGGGGGACGGTCGGTGGCTCCTCGCCACCGAGCTGGACCGTCGCACCCTCCTGAAAGGCGCGAGCGCCGCGGCGCTGGCCGCGCTCGCCACCGCGTGCGCGCCGGCCGGCGCACCGCCCGCCGCCCAGCCCACCCGTCCCGCGCCCACCGCCGCGGCCCGACCGCCCGCCGCGGCACCACCGGCCACCAGCCCGCCGGCGCCCGCCGGGGCAGCGCCGCCAGAGACGGTGTACGTCTTCAACGTCGGCTCCAGGGACGTCACCCTGATCGACGCCGCCTCACGCCAGGTTCGGGAGACCCGGCCGCTGGGCGCCGCCGTCCGCTGGCTCTCGAACGAGCAGACCTACTGGGACGGCCGGCTCGTCTGGACCTACGACTTCCCGGACAACAGGCTCCAGGCAATCGCCATCGACCCGCAGGCGGTGGCCATCGCCCGGAGCATCGACGCCATTGGCACCGGGCCGGGACACAGCCTGATGCTCCTGCCGGATCGACGGAAGGCGGCCATCAACGTGGCCGGCGAGAACGCCCTGGCGTTCCTGGACCTCGCCTCCGGCCAGGTGGAAGCCACGCTCAAGACCGGCGCCTTCCCTTGAGACCTGCATCTGACGCCGGACGGTCGGTTCGGCTACGTCCCCGAGCGGGACCAGGACACGGTCTCCAAGATCGACATGGCGGCGCGCCAGGTGGTGAAGACCGTCAGCTTCCCGTCCGGCAGCAAGCCATACATGCTGCGCGTCTCGCCTGACGGCACGGAGGTGTGGGTCCTGACGGGCGCGGCCAACACCAACGTGGTGCTGAACGCGGACGACCTCTCCGTGCTCGCCACCGAGCCTGGCGGGCGGGGCCCGGTCACGAACGCCTGGACGCCGGACCGGCGCTACTCCTTCGTCACCAACAGTGGCGACACGATCGTCCAGGTGTTCGACGCCAGGACGTACAAGGAGGTCAAGCGGCTCAACGTCGGCCAGGGCGGCTCCAACATCGGCTTCACGCAGGACGGCCGGACGGCGTTCATCGCCGTGACCGGCGCGAACGCGGTGGCCGTAGTGGACCTACCCCAGCTCGAGGTGGCCGGGCAGATCCGCGCCGGCACGCAACCCCAGGGGCTGATCGTCCGCTAACCCCCTGCCGGGTACCGGGCGCCGGGTATTGGGTGTCGGGAGAGGACTCCGCCTACCCAAACCGAACATCTGCCAGTTGAAACCTACCACCTGACATCGCGGACCCACTACTCAAGCCCTGGCGCGCTCGTGCTCAGCCCGGCGCTCCGCCGGCCGCCCTACCGAGCGTGGCGGCCAGCGCCACACTCGGGCCGACGACCAGCACGGCGGGAGGCTGGAGGCCGCGCGCGCGGGTGGCCTGCACGATCTCACCCAGCGGCGCCAGGAGCGTCTCCTGCCGGGCGGTCGTCGCCCAGCGCACCATCGCGGCCGGCTCACCCGGCGGCCGCCCGTACCCGAGGAGCTGCCCGACGATCTGCTCGAGCCGCTCCACGGCCATCAGGAAGACGAGCGTTCCGCCCAGCTTCGCCAGCGCTTCCCAGTCGTGCTCCTCGTCGCCGGACCGCGCGCCCAGGCGACCCGTCGCGATTGTCACCGACCGGGCGAGCCCGCGATGGGTGACCGGAATGCCGGCGCTGGCCGGGGCGGCCAGCGCCGAGGTCACGCCGGGCACCACCTCGAACGGGATGCCGGCCGCCACCAGGGCCAGCGCCTCCTCACCCCCCCGGCCGAACACGAACGGGTCGCCTCCCTTCAGCCGAACCACGCGCTTGCCCGCCCGGGCGAGCCGCACCAGCAGGGCGTCGATCTCTGCCTGGCGGTGGGCGTGGCCGCCCGGCACGTTGCCGACGTCATAGCGCTCGGCGTCCGGTCGGCACTGCGCCAGCACTTCGGCTGCCACCAGGCGGTCGTGGACCACGGCGTCGGCCGCCTGGATCCGCCGCAGGCCGCGCACGGTCAGCAGCTCGGGATCGCCCGGGCCAGCACCAACCAGCGAGACGAACCCCGACGCGGGCGCCGGCGCGACGTTCACGCTCGACTCGCCGGGCCGAGGTAGCGCAGCAGCCAGGCGATCGCCACGGCGCGCCGGCCCGCCCGAGCCAGGCGGACCAGGGGCGGCTCCCCCAACGCTGCCTGCCAGCGTTCCGGCGCCACCTCCACCCCGGCCTCTGCAAGGCGCACGCGGGCCGCGGCCGCCGCTTCCAGGAGCTCGGCCCAGTAGGTGGGCACTAGGCGCTCGAGCCGCTCGCGCACGTACCGCGCGACGGCTGGACTCCGCCCGTTCGTGGAGACGGCCACCACCAGGTCGCCGCGCCGCACCAGGGCCGGAGCGATGAAGTCGCAACTGGCTCGGTCGTCCACGGCGAGCACGAGGATCCGGCGGCGGCGGGCCTCGGCGGCCACCCGCGCGTTCAAGGCCCGGTCGTCGGTGACGGCAAAGGCGAGGTCCGCGCCCGCGAGGTCGCCGTCTCGGTACGCTCGTGCCTGCCACTCCAGCGCGCCGGCCGTGGCATGCTCGCGGATGGCGGCCGTGGCATCCGGAGCGACCACGACCAGCGGCTCCGGCCCGCACGGCAGCAGGCCCCGCACCTTGCCCGTGGCCACCGCGCCCCCGCCGACCACCACCACGCGTTTGCCGCGCAGATCCAGGAGCGCCGGGTAGTACGGCGTACGGCGGGCGTCCGATCCAGACACGCGCTCATTCTAGGCAGCCGCGGGCCGGACCCCGGGCCAGCTCGTGCGCGGGAACGCGGCTTTCCCACCCCAACGGGTGGTTTTTGCCGAGTAACCGACTCGACCTATTGCCTATATCGCCATCTGCGGCTAGTGTTCCGGCGTGGCGACGCTCGCGCCCCGGTCCGCGGGGCGGACGCTCTTCCGGACCGAGGACTCCTGGGCCCTCTGGAACGGCCTGCTCGTCTTCTTCCTGGCGCTCGCTGCCCTCGGGGGTCGCGACCTGCTCGGCTGGGCGGCGACGACGAACGTGTGGCTGGACCTCCCCCAGGCGCTGGCGCCCGCCTCCGCCGCCTACGCCGGCACGCCCGCCCTGCTCGGCCTCGTGGCGACCTACCTGTTCCTGCTCGCCCTGATGGCCCTTGGCGCCGCCACCATCGGGCTGCACCTGTCCCGGTTCCTGGTCGGCTTCAGCGTGATCTTCTGGCTGAGCTACCTCTTCTACCTGCTCGGCAACTACGCCTACGTCGCCGCCACCCCGGACAAGCGCGCCGCCTTCAACATCCCCTGGTCGCTCGGCCTGACCGGCGAGATCGGCTATCTCTTCGCCCTGGTGGCCGGCCTCCTGCTCGGCAACCTCGCCCCGCCGGTCGCCCGCTTCCTGCGGGAGGCCAGCCGGCCCGAGTGGTACGTCAAGACGGCCATCGTCATCCTCGGCGCCTCGCTCGGCGTCCAGGCAGCCGGCGCGACGGGCACCGCGGCGTCGATCATCCTGCGCGGCTTCGCCGCCATCGTCGAGGCCTACCTGATCTACTGGGCCGTCGTCTACTTCGTCGCCCGCAAGCTCTTCAAGTTCAACCGGGAGTGGGCTGCTCCGCTCGCCTCGGGCATCTCCATCTGCGGTGTCTCCGCGGCCATCACCACCGGCGCCGCCATCCGCGCCCGGCCGGTCGTACCCATCATGGTCTCCTCACTCGTCGTCGTCTTCGCCGTGGTCGAGATGCTGCTGCTGCCGCTGGCCGCCCAGACCTTCCTCTACGACCAGCCACTGGTGGCCGGCGCCTGGATGGGCCTGGCCGTCAAGACGGACGGCGCCGCCGTGGCCAGTGGCGCCATCGCCGACGCCCTCATCCGCGCCAAGGCCCTCGCGACGACGGGGGTGGCCTACAAGGAAGGCTGGGTCCTGCTGACGACCACGACGGTGAAGGTGTTCATCGACGTCTTCATCGGCGTCTGGGCTTTCATCCTCTCCCTCGTCTGGGCCTACGGCATCGAGAAACGCCCGGGGACCCGGGTGACGCTCCGCGAGACCTGGGACCGCTTCCCCAAGTTCGTGCTCGGCTACGTCGCCACCTTCGCCATCCTGTTCCTGGTGACCCTCGGGGCGCCCGACCTGCTGAAGGGCACCCGCACCGTCGCCGCCGAGAGCGGTGTCTTCCGCACCCTCTTCTTCGCCATGACCTTCTTCAGCATCGGCCTCGTCTCTAACTTCCGGGCGCTGCGGACGGAGGGGCTGGGCAAGCTGACCCTGGTGTACGTGGTGAGCCTGTTCGGCTTCATCATCTGGGTGGGCCTGGCCATCTCGTTCCTGTTCTTCGGCGGCGTGCTGCCGCCGGCCGCCTGATGCGCCCCTCCGTTCACGCCGCTCTCCGAGACTCGTCGGCCGCGCCGCCTCGAGCGGCCGACCAGGAGGTGCTCGCCATGGCCACGCACGCGCCTGTGTCCAGAACTGAGCCGTCGCCCACCGTGCACGCCCGCGCCGCGGAGGAGCTGGCGCGGCTGCCCTACGAGCCGCTGTTGCCGGCCGAGATCAAGCTCATCGTGTCCAGCCTGGCGCTCGGCGTGGGCCTGCTCGTCGCCCTCGTGGGGGTCACGCGGTAGCGCCGTGGCGGGCTTCCGGCCGGACCAGACCCCGCGTGAGGTCGTCGCCCAGGTCCAGCACGAGGCCGCCGGCGGCTGGGAGCCCGTGTGGGCGGCGCACGGTACCCTCGCCGTGGGCAAGCTCCGCCTGGCCGGCGTCTACGACGACCGGCAGGAGGGCTTCTTCATGCTCCGCGTCCGCGTCCCGGGTGGGCGGCTGACCTGGCGCCAGGCGCAGGTGCTCGGCGAGCTGGCCGAGGAGTACGCCCGCAAGCCGGTGCCCGACCTCGAGGGCCCGGAGCGGTTCGTCGAGCTCACGACGCGCCAGGACGTGCAGCTCCACTGGGTGCGGTTCGAGCACCTGCCGGCCATCTGGGCGCGCCTCGAGGCGGTCGGGCTCACCTCGCTCCAGGCCTGCGGCGATACCGCCCGCAACGTGACCGGCTGCCCGGTGGCGGGCGTCGACCCTGACGCGGCGCTAGACGCCTCCCCGGTGGTCGAGCAGGTGAACGCATGGGCGCTGGAGCACCCAGAGCTGACCGCCACGCTGCCTCGCAAGTTCAAGGTGGCGATCACCGGCTGTCCGACCGACTGCATCGTGGCGCGGATTCATGATCTCGCCTTCACGCCGGCGCGGCGCGGCGGACGGCTCGGCTTCCACGTCTGGGCCGGCGGGGGGCTGAGCGACTCACCCCGCCTCGCCTCGTTCCTGGACCTCTTCGCCGCACCGGAGGACGTGGTGACGGTGGTGGACGCCAGCCTGCGGCTCTTCCGCGAGCTGGGCGACCCGGTGCACAAGGCGGTCAATCGCTTCCGGATCCTGGTCCACGAGCTGGGGCTCGAGCGCACCCGCGCCGAGCTGCTGCGGCGCCTTCCGGCGCCCCTCCCCGCGGCCGGCGAGGAGCTCTCGACCTGGGCCGCGTGCGACCACCTCGGCGTGCGCGCGCAGACCCAGCCGGGCCGGTCGTACGTCGGCCTGAGCGTCCCGGTGGGGCGGCTGGCGGGCGCGGAGCTCGCCGAGCTCGGACGGCTGGCGCGCGACTACGGGGACGGCGAGCTCCGGCTGACGCAGCGCCAGAACGCCATCCTGGCGGGCGTGGCGCACGAGCGCCTGGCCGCGCTGCGGCGGGAGCCCCTGCTGGCACGCCTGCGCCCGGAGCCTGACCCCTTCGAGCGGGCGGTGGTGGCGTGCACCAGCGCCCCGTTCTGCAAGTTCGGCATCTTCAACGTGAAGGAGCAGGGGGTGGAGCTGACCCGCTTCCTGCGGGCCGCGCTGCCGGCGGCCACGGCCCGGCGCCTGGATGACCTGCGCCTGCACGTCAGCGGCTGCAAGGCGGCCTGCGCCCAGATCCACGTCGGCCACCTGGGGTTCCGCGCGGCGCTCGCCCGCGACGAGCGCGGCGGCTACGCCGAGGCGTTCGATGTCGCGGTGGGCGGCGCGCCCGGCCGCGGGCGGCTGGCGCGCTGGGTAGCGCTCGAAGTGCCGGCGCCCAGGGCGCTCCAGGGCGTCGCCGACGTGCTCGCCGCGTTCGCAGCCGAATCCCGGCCAGCGGAGCCCCTGGACGTCTACCTGGAGCGCCTGCCTGAGGCGCGCCTGGGGGCGTTCTTCGGCGAGGAATCCACGCCTGACCCCGCCCCGCGGAACGGGCAGGTGCTCGACCGATGAGGAGTGATCGATGGTGCTGATGGAGGCGCTCGCCGACCCGAGCCTGGACGTGCGCGACCGCGTGGCGGCTGCCAGCGGCATCCGCGAGTTTCCCGACAAGATCTGGTTCCACAAGCTCGCCGCGGCGGTGATCGACGCCGACCGCTGCGTGCGCTGCGGCACCTGCATCGCGGCCTGTCCGTCCAACTCCATCGGCGTGGCCACGGATGGCCTGCCCACCCTCAATCCCATCTGCCCCGCCTGCGCGGCGTGCGCGGTCATCCGCGCCCGGCGCGCCGCCCCCACACACCGCCGC
>CAYSYM010000065.1:0-19018 GCA_964435115.1 uncultured Chloroflexota bacterium
TTGTCCAGGATGAGGCGCTGGGGGACGCCGCCGAAGAAGCGCCAGGTGGCCTCTACTGATCGCTGCGCTGACTCCTAAACCTCCCGCGGCCACGGGCCGGTGGTGACATCTTGCCGGGCGTGCTCGGCGTCCAGCCATCTTGAGGAATCAAGGCAGCGACCAGTAATCAGCCGGGCACGGTTACGGAGCCGCCGGCTCCCAGCGTGTCCGGGCGTCCTC
Source organism: uncultured Chloroflexota bacterium (assembly GCA_964435115.1). Taxonomy (GTDB): domain Bacteria; phylum Chloroflexota; class UBA6077; order UBA6077; family CF-72; genus CAYSYM01. The sequence goes on from CAYSYM010000065.1 coordinate 220, forward strand.
GAGATCGACAACTCCAAACGCCCAGTCGCCAGGCCGCACCGGGTAAGCCCGGGCAGTATAGAAGAGGATGCCGCGCCCAGGGGCTTCCAGCCGTTCGAGCTCCTCGAAGGTGTAGGGGCTGATGACGCGGCCGAGAAGCTGCCCCTTCTGGACCTCCTTGAGCAGCATCTGGGGCGGAACATCCGGCAGTAGGTAGCCGCCTACCGACGGGTTCACGCGCCATCGCTTCTCCCACACCAGATAGCGCTCCGGCAGATCCGGCTTGCCTTCGAGGATGCCAAGGTGCTTCATCACATTGGTGACACCGCGTACATTGGCCTCCAGCCATTCCTCCTCCAGCTCCGGGCCGAAGCCGGCGCCCCCGATCTCCACGGCGATGCAGGGCCGTCCGAGTACCCCGCCGAAGTAGCCAACCGACGAGCGCGGGCCGGGGAACACCGACATCACCTTGCTCTCGTGGATGCAGGGCCATCCGAACGCTTTGGCCATCCGGCGGCAGCCCTCGACCACGCCGGGGTCGGGAAAGTCAGTACCATGCATCACCGCGGTTAGCGAGGAGCCCCAGAGCCCCTGGTGGAAGTCCAGCATACCGTCGCTTTGCTGGAGTACCTCGCGTGCAATGGTGGACGCGAGCTGCTCGGCGATCCAGGTGAACTGGCCAGGGAAGACGCGATTGAGGTCAGCGTTGTCCGACTCGTCGGGCGTGTTGCGGGTGAGCTGGCCGAGGGCGACGGGGTTGCCTACAGGGACCGCCAAGATGTTGCCGGACATCGCGGCGGGGTCCAGCAGGTCCACGATCCGCCGGATGACCTCGATCGACTGCCACTCACCACCGTGCAGCGTCGAGAGCAGGCCGAGGGTGGGACCGTTCCGCGCGCCGGTGATGGCGTGGACACCAATCGTAACGACGTTGCCATCCAGGTCCGTGGTCACGGGGATGCGGACCACTGACTTGCGGCCTGGCTCGAGCCGCTGGCTCTTGAGCACGAGTTGCTCTGGCATCGGATGCTCGCTCCTTTTCTACACCTTCTACACGGTCAGGCAGCGCGGGTGAGCATGCGTCCGCCGGTCGCCGCCGTCAGCCGCCCTTGATCGACCGCGAGAGTCCCGTTGACCAGCACGTACGGGAGCCCGAGTGGGTACTGCTTGGGGCGGAGGTAGGTGGCCGTGTCCTGGACGCGCGCGGGGTCGAGGAGCACCAGGTCGGCCGAGAAGCCAGGCTTCACCAGCCCGCGGTCCTGCAACCGGAAGCGGTTGGTGGCCAACGAGGTCATCTTGCGGATCGCGTCGGGCAGCGTCAGCAGCTTCTGGTCGAAGACGAAGCGGCGCAGGATCCGCGGATAGCTGGCGTAGCCGCGAGGGTGGTGCTGCAGGACGTTGTACGGCTCGGCAGCGCGGGCGATGTCCGTCGCGACAGTGTCGGTGCCGAACATGACCCACGGCGCCGTGAGCAGGGTACGGTAGTCCTGCTCGCTCTCGGCGATGTGGACGGTATTGAGCTCGGGGCCCTCCTCCACGACGAGATCGAAGTAGGCCTCGACCGGCTCCTTGCCGAGTTCGGCAGCGATCTGGTCGATGCTCCGGCCCACGAGCGCCTCGTTGGAGCTGCCAGCCCGGACACCTTCAAGATAGATGTCGCCCCAGTGACCGAAGATGATGAACGCCTCGTGGAAGCCGTGCTTGGGCATAGTGCGCCGACGCTCGACCTCCTCTCGAAGTGCTGCCCGCGTCGCCGGGTCCATCAGCTTGCGGCGCAGATTCTCGAGCTCGACGCTGCTCTCCTCCCGCCAGTTGTAGACCGACTCCGGGAAGATGGCGCGCGGCGCCCACCAGGCGCCCACGGTGGGGTACGCCATGATGTCGCCAGTGACGTCGATCCCCTCGTCGCGCGCACCCTCCACCATGGCCACGAGCTGCTCGGCCTTGCCCCAGTTCTGGCGACCGAAGACGTTGAGGTGCGAGAGCTGGACGGGAACGCCGGTGCGACGGCCGATCTCGATCGCCTCGGCCACGGCATCGAGCACGGTATCGGCGTAGCCGCGCAGGTGGCTGGTGTACATGCCGCCGTACTCGGCCACCACTCGACACAGTTCCACCAGCTCGTCGGTGGTCGATTCGCCGCCGGGGGCGTAGTCGAGCCCGGTGGATAGCCCGAGCGCCCCCGCCTCCATCGCCTCTCGCACGTACATGCGCATGCTACGCACGTCCTCGGGCGAAGCCGGCCCCTTGGCCTCCTTGCCGAGCACCGCCGCGCGCACGGTGTTGTGGCCGACGAACATCGCCACGTTCACGCCGAAGCGTCGTCCGAGCACGTGCTCGAAGTACTCGGTGGCTCGCGACCAGCTCCCCTCGACGCCCTCCCGATCCAGCAACAGGCGCTGGCTGAGCTCGACGCGCGGGAAGGGGGAGTAGCCGCAGTTGCCCGCGATATCGGTGGTGATGCCCTGCGCCACGTGGCTCTGGGCGGGCGGATTGTAGAGCAGCGCGAAGTCGGAGTGGGTGTGGGCGTCCACGAAGCCCGGCGCCACCACGAGCCCCTGTGCGTCGACGACCCGCGCGGCCGCGGCCTCGCCGAGCTGCCCGAGCGCGGCAACGCGGTTCGCGCGGATCCCTACATCCGCCCGGAGCCACGGATTGCCGGTGCCGTCCACGATCGCGCCGTTCCTGATCAGCAGGTCGAACATCGCCTCGCCCCCGTTGACAAGCTGCCTACCCTCGCCTAAACTGGCCGGCATGGTAGGACGGTGTCATAGTACACCAGTACACGCCCCCGTCAAGCCCGACATCCGGCTCGACCGGGCCCTGCCGATCCCGATCTACCTCCAGCTGAAAGGGCAGCTCACCTACCTCATCAGCACCGGAGCGGTCGCCTCCGGCACGAAACTCCCCTCCATCCGCGAGATGGCCGAGCAGCTCCGACTCGCCCCGGTGACCGTGGCGCAGGCGTTCCGCGCGCTCGGCGAGCAAGGGCTGGTGGAGTTCCGGCCTGGGCTTGGCACGTTCGTCGTCGACCTGCACTCCGCCGGCCCGGCGGAGACCGAGCGCGCCCGGCTCAATCGGTTCGTCGACCGGGTCATCGAAGAGGCGCACGCCCGGCGACTGCCGGTGCAGGAGGTCGTCCAGGTGCTGGCGGCGCGCGCCGGGCACACCGCCCGTCGGGAAGGGCCGCGGGTGGCCTTCGTGGGCAACTTCGCCGCCGATACCGTCCTGTCCGCCCGCTCACTCGAGGAGGCGCTGAGCGACCTCGGGGCCACGGTCACCCCCGTCCCGATCGACGACCTCCGGGCCGACGTGGAGGGCGCCCTGGCGCGGATCGGCGACGGCGCTCCCGTCGTCAGCGTCCCGCTGCACTTCGCGGAGGTAAGGCGGCTCCTCGCGGCCGCCAATCGGAAGGTGGTCGGGATGACCTTCGTCCTCAGCCGCGTGCCACAGGAGCAGCTGGCTCTGCTGCCCGACGAGACGCGTATCGGGATCATCGCCACGGCGCCCGAATACTTCGCTTCGATGGCGACCGTGGTTGGGCTGTACCGCCCGCAGCCGCGGCCTCCCGCCTGCGCCGTCGTCGCCGACGAACGGTCGGTCCGGCGGGTCCTGGCGGTGGCGGATACGATCGTCTATGCGATGGGCACGCGGGACCAAGTCCGCCAGCTCCTTCCCGACGACGTGCAGGCGATCGAGCTGCTCCACGAGCCCGATGCACGCTCGGTCGCCCGGCTCAGGGAGATCTTGCAGGCCGAGGCTCCGGGAGTGGAGCGAAAGGAGGGGGCGCCTAGTGGACGGCGGTATCAGCCGAGCAGGCGCGCATTGTCCGCCTGAAACCGATCCAGCGGTCCAGGGTGGCCTGCAGGTGTGACGCTCGGGTGCAACTGCAGCGCCTTCATGCAAGCCATGTCATCAAGAGGGGAGTGCATCTATGAGCGAGGTTGCGATCCGCGGCCCGCAGGAGGAGCCAGGGAAGCGAACCATGGACAGGCGACGATTCCTGCAGCTTGTCGGTCTGACCGCCGGGAGTACGGCCGCGACCTCCCTGCTGGCCGCCTGCGCACCCGCCGCGCCGCCGGCCGCTACGGCTCCGTCGGCTAAGCCGACGACGGCACCCGCCGGGCAGCCGACCACCGCCCCGGCAGCCGCTCCGACCGCAGCCGCCGCCAAGGCGGCCGAGCCAAAGGGCCGGATCACCGTCGCGCAGACCGGCGAGTTCCTCTACATGGATCCGCAGGTCTCCTTCTATTCGTCCGAAGCGAGCATGCACTACTCGATCTTCGATAGTGTGATTCGCCGCGGCGACGACATGAAGCTCGTCCCCTCTCTGGCCACGTCGTGGAAGTCGGTATCCCCGACCGAGTGGCAACTGGAGCTGCGGAGAGATGTCAAGTTCCACAACGGCGAGCCGTTCAACGCCGAAGCGATGAAGTGGAACGTCGAGCGCATCTCGGAGCCAGGGGCCAACCGTTCTCCGTACGTGCCTCGCATGACCAAGGCGGAGGTGGTCGACAACTTCACCGTCAAGATCACGACCAAAGACCCGGACCCGATCTTCCCAGCCAAGATGACGATGTTCTTCGTCGTGCCCCCCGGTTATATGAGCCAGGTGGGGCAGGACGGCTTCAACGCTAAGCCGGTCGGGTCTGGACCGTATCGGTTCGTGGAGCGGGTAAAGGACTCCCACCTGACCATGGAGGCCAACACCGACTGGTGGGGTGGCTCGCCGAAGATCAAGACCGTCACCTGGAAAGTGCTCCCCCAGGCGTCGACGCGCGTGGCGGCCCTGAAAGCCGGCGAGGTGGACCTCATCCCGGGCGTATTCCCGGACCAGTTCGAAGAGCTGAACGCTGACCCGAAGCTCAAGGCGATGTGGAAGCGAAGCACCCGCACCCCCGTCGTGATGATGTTTCCGGACAGCCCGGACGGGGGTGGGGAGCCGCTGAAGAGCCCGAAGGTCCGGCAGGCGCTCAACCACGCGGTCAACGTCGACGCTATCCTGAAGTTCCTGCTGGGTGGCATGGGCGAGCGCACGGCGACGATGATGACGCCGGACTACACCTTCTTCGACCCCAGGGTAGAGCCATACCCATACGACCCTGATAAGGCAAAGCAGCTGCTGGTCGAGGGTGGCTACCCCAATGGGTTCGAGCTAAACCTGGACGTGCCGTCGAGCTTCATCACGGTGAAGCCGGTAGAGGTGGCCCAGGCGATCGCCAGCGATCTGGGGAAAGTCGGTGTCAAGGCCAACGTGCGTCCGCAGGAATTCGCCACGTCGGTGAAGCTGCGTGACGAGCGCAAGATCGCCCCCCTCTACCTGTGGAGCTGGGGCGGGGCGACACTCGACGCGGACGACAAGTTCTACTCGGCCCTGGCGAAGGACTCCCCGTACGTCACGTTCCCCATCGACCCGGAGATCGACCGGCTGATCCAGGAGGGGCGGAGCACTCTCGACGAGAGCAAGCGGAAGCCGCTTTACGAGGACCTGCAGCGGAAGGTGAAGGATCATGCAGCCTTCATCTTCCTCTATGCCCAGCCGGACATCTACGCGATTAACAGGCGACTGGCGTGGGAAGCCCGGTCCGACGAGCGCATCTTCTTGTGGAATGCGGAACTCAAGGATTGAGTCGAGGCCGCCGATCTCTGGCGGGCCCGGCGGAGGGGCGCCCGTCCGCCGGGCCCGGTGCGGGGCCACACCGTGACACGCTACATCCTGAGTCGCGTCGGCGGCGGGCTGGTGGCCGTCTGGGCGGTCGCCACGGTGGTGTTCGTCATACTGCGGCTGACGAGCGACCCGACCACGCTGCTGCTCCCGCTGGATGCGACGCAGGAAGACATCGCCCGCCTGAAGCGCAGCCTCGGTCTCGATCAGCCGGTGCCCGTGCAGTACGTGCGGTTCATCACCGGTGCCGCCACCGGGAACTTCGGCATCTCCTTTCGCTATCAGGAGCCGGCGATGAAGCTGGTGCTGGAGCGGCTGCCGGCCTCGCTGGAGTTAGCGTCGCTGGCAATGCTGCTCGCCCTGGTGGTCGCGGTTCCGCTCGGCATCCTGTCGGCCGTCCGACGGAACTCGGTCTTCGACCACGTTGCCAGCTTCGTCTCGTTCCTCGGGTTCGCAGTGCCCGTCTTCTGGCTGGGCACCATGCTCATCATTATCTTCAGCGTCCAGCTCCGTCTGCTTCCCACCTCCGGGCGAGGCGAGCCGGCGCAGCTGATCCTGCCGGTCCTCACACTCTCAACCTGGCCGCTTGGCCAGCTCACTCGCCTGGTGCGCTCCGACATGCTGGCAGTGCTGGGCGAAGACTACATCCGAACGGCACGGGCAAAGGGGCTCTCCGAGCAGCTGCTGCTCGTGCGCCACGCGCTGAAGAACGCCGCGATTCCGCTGCTCACGCTCGCCAGCATCATCTTCGGCACGCTGCTCGGGGGCGCCATCATCACGGAGACGATCTTCGGCTGGCCGGGCATGGGGCGCCTGGCGATCCAGTCGATTCAGAGCCGGGATTTCCCGGTCATCGAGGCGACGGTCATCTTCATGGCCGGGCTGTTCGTCCTGCTGAATCTCATCGCGGATCTGCTCTACGGCGTCCTCGATCCGCGGATCCGCCTGGGGCGATGAAGTGATCGAGACACCGAGCCAGGCGGATACGGTAGCCGGGGCAATCGGCGCCGCGGTGCCCCGGCCGCGCGCACGCGGTCACTCACTATGGGACCAATTACGGCGGGATGCGCGCGGTCTGGTGGGTGCCGTTCTCTGCCTGGTCGTCCTGCTCGCGGCCGTGTTCGCGCCGGTGCTCGCCCCGCATGACCCGATCGCCCAGGACATCACGGCGCGGCTGCGCCCGCCGGCGTGGCAGCCGCCGCTGGGCTCACCGGATCACCTGCTGGGTACCGACCAGCTGGGCCGGGACCTGTTGAGTCGAATCATCCACGGTGCACAGGCCTCGCTGGTGGTTGCCCTGAGCGCGGTAGCCCTGTCCGGAGTGGTGGGGGTCTGTCTGGGCCTCCTGTCCGGCTACTACGGGCGCTTGCTTGACCAGGTGATCATGCGCCTGGCCGATATCCAGCTGGCCTTTCCGTTCCTGCTGCTGGCGATCACGTTGATGGCCGTCTTCCCGCCAACGCTCACGACGGTCGTGCTCGTGCTCGCCATCTCCGGGTGGGTGACCTATGCCCGCCTCGTCCGGGGCCAGATCCTTACCTTGCGCGAGAAGGAGTTCGTGGCGGCGGCTCGCGTGGTCGGCGCAGGTGACGGCCGGATCATGGCGCGGCACATTCTGCCGAACGTTGTCCCCACCATCATCGTCATCGGCACCGTGCAGGTGGCGCAGTTCATCCTCGCCGAGGCGGCCCTGTCGTTCCTGGGCTTGGGCATTCGGCCACCCACTCCTAGCTGGGGCAACATCATCAACGAGGGCCAGGAATACATCTTTCGGGCCTGGTGGATCGAGACCTTTCCCGGCATCGCCATCGTGGTGGCCGTTTCCGGCGTCGGCCTACTGGGCGACTGGTTGCGAGACATGCTTGATCCACGGCTGAAGCAGTGAGCCATCCGCGGGTAAGTCGTAGCTGCCTCACCCGGGGGGACTGCTGGGACCGCACGTTCCGGCCGCCTGCCCCCGTGGCGGAGGCGGCCAGCCGACCAGGGGGATCACTCTTAGTGGAGGTAGACGAGCCGCATGTTTGACATCGTTCTGCGGGGCGGAGAAGTGGTTGACGGCACGGGCAGGCCGCCGACGCGCGCCGACGTGGCGATCCGGGACGGGCGCATCGTCGCCGTGGGGGATCTTCGCTCGACTGAGGCGCACCGGACGCTGGAGGTCGAGGGGCGGGTGGTGTGTCCGGGGTTCATCGATGCCCATGGACATTCGGATTACGGTCTCTTCAGCCACCCACCTGCGGAAAGCCAGCTGGCTCAGGGCATCACCACCGAGCTCGTCGGTACGTGCGGCACCTCGGCCTTCCCCGTCTCAGCGGTCACGCCCCACCAGGTGTTCTTCCCCAAGCAACTGGAACCTGAGTGGACGAGCGCGACCGAGTACTTCGCCGCGCTCCGGCGGCGCCGGCCGGCGATCAACGTGGCATCGCTGGTGGGGCACAGCGCCGTTCGTGGGGCCGTGATGGGGCTGGAGGACCGACAGCCGACGGCGGCCGAGCTGGACCGGATGCGCGAGGTGGTCGCAGAGGCGCTGCGGGCCGGTGCGCTCGGTCTCTCCAGCGGCCTGCACTTCGAGCCCAGCTGCTTTGCGGACACGGCCGAGCTGATCGAGCTCAGCCGAGTGGTGGCCGCGAATGGAGGGATCTACTTCGCCCATCTGCGCGACTACGGCCGCGACCTCCTGCCATCGATCGACGAGACGATCGCCATCGCCCAGGCGTCAGGGGTACGCGCACACATCGGCCTCCTGCACGTCTTTGGCCGGCCGAACTGGGGACAGGCACCGGCTGCCCTCGATCGGCTCGACGCCGCCGGCGCCCGTGGGCTGGCCATCACCTGTGACACGCTGGCCTACCCCACTGTGGGCGCCTGGTGGGCGCTGCGCGCCATCTTCCCACCAGATGTCTATGACTGGCAGCGCGGCAACCTGGATGAACTGCTGGTTCACCTCGCGGACTCGACCGAGCGGCAGCGCCTGGCGAGCGTGGTCGAAGAGCGGCGGCGCGCCGTCAAGCGCGGTTTCAATAAGGAGTACCTGATCTTCAGCGACTGGCGGGACGTCACGATCGAGGGGGTCGCGCCCGACAGTCCGCGTCAGGGCCTCCTGGGTCGCTCGGTGGCGGCAATCGCCGAGGAGCTCGGGGTGCGGCCGGTCGAGTGCTTCTTCGACCTGCTCGCGCTCGAGCGCCAGTGGCTCGTGGCGATCCACTCGACCGTGGATGAGGCCGGCCTCGAAGCCTTCATTGCCAGCCCGCTGTCCTGCCTCGGCGTCGACGCGATCTCCCCGAGCGCCAGGCACTTAGCCGGACCCCTCGGTCTGTTTCAGCAGTACCCGCGTCACTGGGGCACGTTCCCGCACATCCTCGGCACCTACGTGCGGGCGCGGAGTCTGCTCTCGTTGCCGGAGGCGATCCGCAAGATGTCGGCGCTGCCGGCCCAACTGCTCGGCTTGGCCGACCGCGGGCTCGTGCGGGAAGGCTATCGGGCCGATCTCGTCGTGTTCGACCCGGTGACGATCGAGGCCGGCGGCGACTGGCGCGAGCCGACCCGGTACCCGCGGGGCATCGACTACGTCCTCGTGAACGGCGCGCTCGCCGTCGAGCAGGGGCAGCCGACCGGGGTGGCCGTCGGTCACGTCCTCACCCGCTCCACCACGCGGACGCTGGCCGCAAGCCAGGTCTAGCAGGGCTGGAAGGGCGGAGAAGAGTCCCGTGTACTCGATCACCGAGCGTGGACCACTGGCCGACAAGCTCATCCCGCTGGCGGAAGGGACCACGACGGTCCTGAGGGGTGGCGGGCTCATCGACGGCAGCGGACGAGATCCCGTCGCTGACGCGACGATCGTCATCGAGGGGGAGCGTATCGCGGCTGTCGGGCCGTCCGCGACTCTCCCGATCCCTGAGGGGGACTGGGTCAGGGTAATCGACACCTCCGGGCAGGTAGTCATCCCGGGCCTAATCGACTGCCATGTTCATTTCTACGGCGAGAACACCTTCGACGCCTACGCGCGGTACTTCAACCAGCGGCCGGGAGTGCGGACCATCCGTTCCGCCCTGGTCGCCTTCGCCACGCTCGAGGCGGGCTTCACCACGGTCCGGGACCTCGGGATGCTGGGCGCGGCGTACGAACTACGAGACGCGATCGACGAGGGCTTGATCCTCGGGCCGAGGATCCTGACGGCCGGCTGGGCCCTGAGCGAGACGGGGGGCCACGCCGACTGGCACGTGCTGCCCTACCAGTGGGTGAAGGAGAACCGGCCGCGTGGCATGTTCTGCGACGGGCCAGCGGACTGCCGGCAGGCGGCGCGGCTGAACTTCCGCGAAGGGGCCGACCTCGTCAAGATCTTCGCCTCGTCCGGCAACCTGACCAGCCTGCACGACTGGCCGCCGGTGCCCAACTTCACCTGCGAGGAGATCGCGGCCATCGTCGACGAGGCCCACAAGCGGGGGAAGAAGGCGGCTGCCCACGCAATGGGAGACGACGCGATCCGGAATTGCCTGCGGGCCGGCGTCGACACGATCGAGCACTCCGGGTTCCTGTCGGACTACAACCTACTGGACCAGATGGCCGAGCAGGGCGTGATCCTGGTGCCCACGCTGTCAGTCTTCTACTGGGTGGCGGCCGAAGGGGCGCAGTGGGGCGCGCATCCTGCCGGCATCGAGCGCGCGGCCCGCGCCCGCGATGCCGCTATGGAGATGGTACGCGAGGCGCGCGCCCGGGGCGTGAAGCTGGCCCTCGGGACGGATACCTGCACCACGTTCGGCATCGGCCAGAACGCCCGCGAGCTGGCGCTGCTGGCGGAGGCCGGCCTGACCCCGCTGGAAGCGCTCACGGCAGGGACCAGGACGGCTGCCGAGGCGCTGGGGCTCGAAAGGGCCCTCGGGACGCTTGAGGCGGGGAAGCTGGCCGATCTCCTGATTCTGGACCGCGATCCACTGCAGGACCTCAGCTGTCTGATCGGCAAGGAGCACGTCAAGCGAATCGCCAGGAGCCGCGATCCACTGGTGGGCTATTGATCCCCAGCGATGGGCCCCCTGAGCCCGAGGCCATGGCCCCGTCGAGAGGACTTCCAGGAGAGAATCCGCGCATGTCGCTGCTGAGCCTGTGCCGCGCGCTGGATGACGGCACCGGCCCCTGCTCAACGCTGACCCGCATCAGCGGCAACCGAGCGCCGGCGAGTACCCCGGAGACCCGACCGCCGCTGAGCCCTCGCCGACCGCCACAGGAGGAGCGATGACATCGACCACGATCAGCGAGCAGCTGCACAGGGAGCAGCCTGCCTCCGGGATGGACCCGATCAGCCTGGAGATCCAGTGGCAGCGGCTCATCACGGTGATGGACGAGGTGGACAACGCGATCATCAGAACCTCGTTCTCGACGATCGTCGGCGAGGCGCGTGACTTCGCCTGCATCCTCCTCGACAGCACGGGCCAGTCGCTGGCGCAGTCGACGTTTAGCACGCCGCTGTTCACCGTCACCCTGCCCACCACGACCCACCATCTGCTCGCTGAGTTCCCGGCGGAGACGCTGGTAGATGGCGACGCGCTGATCACCAACAATCCCTGGTTTGCGTCCGGGCACCTACCCGACATCTCCATCGTCAGTCCGGTCTTCCACCGAGGTCGGCTGATTGCGCTCCTGGGCACGGTGGCGCACGTCTCTGATATCGGTGGGCGACTCGGCTACTACGACGCCGCCGACGTGTTCGAGGAAGGCCTGTGCATCCCGCCCAGCAAGCTCTACCAGGGCGGGGTGCCCAACCGCGATATCTTCGCCATCGTACGCGCCAACGTGCGGGTGCCGGACATGGTGGTTGGCGATCTGCACGCCATCGTCGGTGCGCAACACTTCGGCGCGCGCCGCCTGCGGGAGTTTCTCGACGACTACGGCCTGGAGGATCTGGCGGCGCTGGCGGCGGAGATCCACGACCGCTCGGAGCGGGCGATGCGGCGGGCCATCGGGCAGATCCCGGACGGCGTCTACGAGTACCAGCTCGTCGCCGACGGCTACCGCCAGCCGCTCCACATCCGGGCTCGGGTCGAGATCCGCGGCGAGGAGGCGTTCGTCGACTACGCCGGCTCCTCCGAGCAGTTCGGCGTTGGGGCGATCAACGCGCCCTACAACAACGCCTTCGCCGACACCGTCTACCCCTTCAAGTGCAGCCTGACCCCGCACGTACCCAACAACTCGGGCCTGTTCCGCCCGATCCACATGCAGGCGCCAGAGGGCTCGGTGCTGAACGCGCGCTACCCGTGCGCGGTCAAGGCGCGCTCCAACACCGACGTGCAGGTCCACAGCGCGCTCTACGGCGCGCTCGCCCGGCCGCTCGGGGCGCAGGCGCAGGCGGGGAGCGGCTCGTTCTGGGGCGTGGTGGCGAACGGCGTGGACGACACCGGCCGTCGCTTCAACAACTTCCTCATCCCCAACGGCGGCAAGGGCGCGCTCGGCGACATGGACGGGCTGCCCACCACGGCGTTCCCGCACAACAGCTCGGTCACCCCGGTCGAGATCTACGAGAACACCGCTCCGCTGCTGATGGAGCGGAAGCAGCTCATCCCGGACTCGGGCGGGCCCGGCACGTACCGCGGGGGGCTCGGCCAGGAGATCGTCGTCTGCTCCCGCTCTCAGCGCCCGGTCACGATCACCCTGCGGCCTGACAAGCTGAGGTTCCCGCCGCCGGGGCTCGCCGAGGGCGAGCCTGGTGGCATCGGCTCGTTCGACCTGGACGGCGAGCCCTTCGACCATCACCAGCCGTTTCGGCTGGCTTTCGGCCAGAAGCTGCGGCTGCGGCTGCCGGGCGGCGGGGGCTTCGGCCCGCCCGAGCGGCGCGATCCGGCGCTGGTCGCCCGCGACGTGCGCGAGGGCTACGTCACCCCCGGACAGGCGCGCGCCGTCTATCGCGTGGCGATCGACGCAGCCACCGGACAGGTAGAGCTGGACGCGACACGCCGCCTGCGGGCAACTCAGGCGGAGCAGGCACCCCACCCCGCCCACCTACGGGAGGACGTACATGCGTAACGGACGAGACGCGGCCACGTACCGCATCGGCTTCGACATCGGCGGCACGTTCACAGACTTCGTCATTACGGACGAGGCCACCGGGCGGACCGAGTCCCACAAGGTGCTGACGACGCCGCGGGAGCCGGCCCGGGCGGTGCTCGAGGGGGTGCGGGCGCTGGTCGGCCGCCTCGGCGCGAGCGCCGCCGACCTCCGCGTGGCGATCCATGGCACGACGCTCATCACCAATGCGCTGATCGAGCGGCGCGGCGCCAGCCTGGCGCTGGTCACCACCGCCGGCTTCCGTGACGTGCTCGAGATGGGCCGCGAGATGCGCTACGACATCTACGACCTGCACATGGCGAAGCCGGAGCCACTGGTGGACCGGCCCTGGCGCCTGGAAGTCGTGGAGCGGCTCGACAAGGACGGCCAGGTCCTGGTGCCGCTCGACCGGGCGAGCCTGGAGGCGGCGATCGGTCGCCTGGCCTCGGACGGGATCGAGGCAGTCGCGGTCACGCTGCTGCATTCGTTCCGCAACGCCGCCCACGAGGAGCAGGTGCGTGCCGCCATCGCCGAGGCGCTGCCCCACCTGAGCATCTCCATCTCGTCGGAGGTTTCGCCGGAGATCCGCGAGTACGAGCGGATGTCCACCACGGTCGGCAACGCCTACGTCCAGCCGGTGGCCGAGCGGTACCTGGCCAACATCCAGCGGAACCTGGGCGACGAGGGCTACGGGGGGCGATTGTTCCTGATGCTCTCGAGCGGCGGGATCGGCTCCGCCGAGACAGCCATGCGTTTCCCCATCCGCCTGCTGGAGTCGGGCCCGGCCGCCGGTGCGCTGGCCAGCGTGTTCCTGGGCGAGCGGATCGGCCGCCGCAACATCATCTCGTTTGACATGGGCGGCACGACTGCCAAGACGTGCGTCATCAAGAATGGCCAGCCGACCAAGACGAACGTCTTCGAGATCGCCCGTGTCCACCGCTTCAAGAAGGGCAGCGGCATCCCGGTCCGTATCCCCTCCATCGAGATGATCGAGATTGGCGCCGGCGGGGGCAGCATCGCGCGCGTAGACGAGCTGGGCCTGCTCAAGGTCGGCCCGCAGAGCGCCGGCGCCGACCCCGGACCCGCCTGCTACGGCTTCGGCGGCCGAGAGGCCACGGTCACCGACGCGAACGTGGTGCTCGGCTACATCGACCCCGACTACTTCCTGGGCGGACGCATGCAGCTGGACCGCCGGGCTGCCGAGGCGGCCATCGAGCGCCTGGGCGCGTCGCTCGGCCTCGACCTGCTGCAGACCGCCAGTGGCATCTTCCAGGTGGTCAACGAGAACATGATCTCGGCGACCCGCGTCCACGTCGCCGAGCGGGGCGAGGACCCGCGCCGCTTCTCGCTCATGGCCTTCGGCGGCGCCGGGCCGGTCCACGCCTGGGCCATCGCTCGGGCGCTCAAGATGCCGGAGCTGGTCTGCCCGCCTGGCGCCGGGGTGACGTCGTCACTCGGCTTCCTGGTGGCGCCGGTGAGCTTCGACCTGGCCCGCTCCTACGTCGTCCGGCTGAACGAGGCCAGGCTGGCCGACGTCGCCGCGGCGTTCGCGGACATGGAGCGCGAGGGGGCGGCGCTCGTGCAGCAGGCGGGCGCGGACCTGGCGGACACCGCCTTCCGGCGCAGCGCCGACATGCGCCACGCCGGGCAGGGCCACGAGGTCAACGTGCCGCTGCCTGAGGGCGACGTGGCCGCGCTCAGCGTCGACGAGCTGAAGCGGATCTTCTACGAGCGCTACCGCGCGCTGTACGGCCACGCCCATGAGAGCGTGGACGTGGAGGTGCTGACGCTGCGGCTGGTGGCCAGCGGCCCGGCACCACGGGTGGAGCTGGAGCGCGTGCCGCGCAATCCGGGCTCGGTCGCAGCGGCCTTCAAGGGGACGCGTCGCGCCTACTTCGCCGAGCTGGGCGGGCTGGTCGAGACGAGGGTCTACGACCGCTACGCGCTCCAGGCGGGGGCGACGATCGAGGGCCCGGCCATCGTCGAGGAAGCCGACTCGACGGCGGTGATCGGCCCGGACATGGCGGCTACCGTCGACGAGCATCGCAACCTGCTTGTGCGGCTGAACGGGAGGACGGCGTGACCCTGCAGCAGGAGGTGCCGGCAGCGACCGGCGAGATCGACCCGATCACGCTCGAAGTCCAGTGGAGCCGCCTCATCAGCATCGCCGACGAGGCCGACAGCGCCCTCGTCCGCACCGCCTTCTCGACCATCGTCGGCGAGACCCGCGACTTCGCCGTGATCATGCTGGACGAGGACGGCCGCTCGATCGCGCAGTCGAACTTCAGCTCGCCCGCCTTCACCGTCACCCTGCCGCGCACCTGCAAGCACTTCCTCGAGGTGTTTGGCCGTGAGACGATGCAGGAGGGCGACGTGTACATCACCAACGACCCGTGGCTGGCCTCGGGTCACCTGCCGGACTGCAGCCTGGTGATGCCCGTCTTCCACCGCGGCCGACTCGTCGGCTTCATGGCCACCGCCGCCCACATGGCGGATATCGGCGGGACACTGGCCTGGTTCGAGGCGCGCGACCTGTTCGAGGAGGGGCTACGCATCCCACCGACCCGGCTGTGGAAGGCGGGCGAGCCGAACGAGGAAGCCTTCAACTTCATCCGTGCGAACGTGCGCGTGCCCGACATGGTGATCGGCGACATGGGTGCGATTCGCTCCGCGCAGCTCGTCGGTGCCCGACGCCTGGTGGAGTTCCTCGAGGACTACGGCCTGGACGACCTGCGCAGCGTCTCCCAGCACATCCTGAGCCGCTCGGAGGCGTCGATGCGTCGCGCAATCGCCGAGCTGCCCGACGGCCAGTGGCGGGGCGAGGCCTGGTGCGACGGCTACCTGGACCCGGTGCACATCGTCGTCACCGTGACCAAGCGCGGCGAAGAGCTCTGGGTCGACTACAGCGGCTCGTCGGACCAGCGTCCGCGCGGGTCGATCAACAACGTCCTGAACCTGACGTTCGCCGATACCTGCTACAGCCTGAAGTGCAGCCTCACGCCAACGCTGCCCAACAACGAGGGCATGTTCCGGCCGATCCACGCCGAGGCGCCGCCCGGCAACATCTTCAACACCACCTTCCCCAGCGCGGTCAAGTCGCGCTCGAAGATCAGCTTCCACATCCACAACGCGATCTACGCCGCCCTGGTCCAGGTCGCCCCGCGGCTGGTCCAGGCTGGCAGTGGCTCGTTCTGGTCGATCACCACCAACGGCTTCTGGCCCGACGGGCGGCGCTTCAACTGCCACTTCCTGCCGAACGGCGGCAAGGGGGCGGTGGAGGGGATGGACGGTCTGCCGACGGTCGCGTTCCCGTACAACGGCACCGCCACGCCGGCCGAGATCTTCGAGAACGTTTCGCCGATGCTGATGGAGGTGCGCGAGCTCCTGCCCGACTCCGGCGGGGCAGGCGAGTGGCGCGGCGGCGTCAGCCAGCGCCTGGTCATCTCGTCGCTCTCGGACCTGCCCGTCACGGCCTCGCTGCGGCCCGACAAGCTGCGGTTTCCGGCGCCCGGCATCAACGGCGGCGCGCCGGGCAAATTGGGCACGGTCCTGCTCAACGGGGAGCCGCCGGAGCCCGGCAGCAGCGTCTACACCTTGAGCAAGGGCGATCGGATCGTCTTCGACCTGCCGGGCGGGGGTGGCTTCGGTCCGGCCTGGCGGCGGCCGGTCGAGAGCGTGCTCGAGGACATCCGACTCGGGCTGGTGACACCCGAGGCCGCCCGCGAAGAGTACGGGGTCGTCTTGACCGAGACCCTCGAGCTGGACCCCGTCCGCACCAGACAGCGTCGGGCGGAGATGGCCGCGCAGGCGGGGGGTCAGGCGTGAGCTTCACCCTCGCTGGCCGCACGTTTCAATCGGGCGAGAGCGGGCTGGCGCGTATCGCGGTCACCACGATGGCCTCCGGGCTGGCGCTGGAGGTGATGGCCCACGTCCTGGTCGGCCAGCGGGACGGCCCGGTGGTGGGGCTGGTCTCCACCCACCACGGCGACGAGATGTTCACCATCGAGGTCGTGCGGCGCGTGAAGCAGCGACTCCAGCAGGAAGCCTTCTGCGGGACCGCCGTGCTGGTGCCGGTGGCCAACCCGATCGCCTTCGAGTGGGGGACGCGCCACACGCCGCAGGACATGTTCAACCTGAACCGAGTCTTCCCCGGCAACGCCACCGGCTGGGTAACCGAGATGCTGGCCGCGGCGCTCTCCGCCGAGCTGCTGCCGAAGCTGGACGTGCTGCTGGACTTCCATTGTGGGGCAACCGACACCAGCATCCACTACACCTACACCAAGGATCCCGCTACCGACTACGGGCGGCGCGTCCACGAGCTGGCCCTGCTGGCCAGCGCCGAGGTGCTCTGGGAAGACGACGGACCGCCGGGCACCATGGCGCGCGAGGCGGAGCGCCGGGGGGTGCTGACCGTGATCATCGAGCTGGGCGGGGGTACCTCATTCAACACTGCCTTCCTGGAGCGCGGGCTGAAGGGGATCGAGAACATCTTCCGGCACGTCGGCGTGCTGCAGGGGAGCCCCGAGCCCGACCCGCCCCGCGTCGTGGTGCGCAAGGGCACCAGCCTGCGGCCGGGCCACGGCGGGCTCTTCATTCCCGAGGTGGGACTCGAGGTGTTGGGGAAATCGGTGCCGGGCGGCACGGTGCTGGCGCGGGTGCTCTCCCCGTACACCTTCGAGGAGCTCGACGTGCTGCGGGCGCCGTTCCCGCGAACGGAGGTGATGATGGTGCGCGACCGCGTCTCGAAGGTGCACCCCGGGGACTACGCCTACATCCTGGGCGATGGCGACTCCGGCTATGCGCCGTGAAGCCGGGCGCGCGCCCCAGCCCCCTGGGCTGGCGCGTGGCACGGTGCTGCCCGCCGCGCTGCACGGCCGGGTGACGGGGGCGAGGGGGCAGGGCTTGGCACCGGTCGTCGCATGCTCACGCGGGTAGGCGCCGGGTTCGTTCCAAGCTTCACCAGCACAAGCCCGCCGGGCTTCGCCCGGCGGCAGCCCTCACGCGCGCAATCGCCAGCTCGCCTGTGGGAGTTGGTGGGGACGGCCCAGGCCGGGTCGCGCCCCGGCGTCCGGGGCGCTGGGGTGGGGCGCAGGGGGTGATGGGACGGCCAGCCGAGGCCCGGATTCGACCAGCTCGGCGTGTCCGATGGCGAGGACCGGTCGCGTGACCGGGTCGGTCCGGGCCGGGGTGCTGCTGAACGCGGAGCACGAGCACCAGCGGTTGATCGCGTACGCGCGCCGGGCGGAGGAGCTGGGCTTCCAAACCCTCTGGTACGCCGACGAACGCTTCTACCGCGAGCCGTACGTGGGGCTCGCCGCGTGCGCGCTGGCCACCTCGCGGATCCGCCTCGGGCCGGCAGTCACGGACCCCTACACGCGGCACCCCGCGCTGACGGCTGCGGCCATCGCGTCGCTGGACGAGCTGTCAGGCGGCCGAGCGGTCCTGGGCTACTGGGCCGGGCTTTCGGGCTTCCACAATCTCGGCATCCAGCTCCAGACGGTACTGGACGCAGGGATCGGCGAGGTGATGGCGTATCTGCTCGTCCCGCAAGGCGAGACGATGGAGGACGTGATGCGGCTATTCGGACAGGCAGTGGCCTCTACCTCGAACGGCGATACTCGATAGTCCTGCCACGGCTGCAGCGCGCTTGAGGGGGTGGTAGCTCAGCCGTTCCTCCGCCTGGCCGCCGGCAGGCGATGCCCTGGGAAGCGTTCTCGGGAGGCGCTGACCGCGGGGTAGGCGAACCCGGGTCAGCGCCGAAGGCCCGCGACGTGGCCTGAACGCCGACGGCGTTCGGCGTTCGGTGGCTGAGAGGGAGTGCTCACCACTCCCAACAGCCAGGGCCGCATGACCGCGGGGGCCCGCTAGACCAGCATGCACCGCCCCGCTGCACACGCCAAGCAGCGCGCGTGGCTGAAGATGCGCCGACCACTTTCCCCGCCGCTGCACCGACACTACTGGTCGCTGCCTTGCTCCCTAGAGCTGCCCGGACGCTGAGCCCGCTCGGCGAGGTGCAGCCACGGGCCCGTAGCCGCAGGGGGTTTAGCAGTCAGCGCAGCGATCAGTAAGCCCTCGATGGTCGCCTCGACGGTCTGCTGCACCAGCGGCCAGAGGAAGCTG
>CAYSYM010000066.1:0-18949 GCA_964435115.1 uncultured Chloroflexota bacterium
CTCCCGCAGATCCAGGCCATTCCGCGCGCCGAGCTGCGCCATCTCCGCGACGTCGTGGTGGTGGGGAGCGCGCCCCAGGGAATGCGCTCGTTCGCCGAGCTGCTGGAGCGTGGGTCGCCCGAGCTCGAGGCCGAGCCGACCAGCCAGGACGACGCCGCCTTCTGGCTCTACTCCTCCGGCAGCACTGGCTTCCCGAAGGGGTGCGTGCACCTGCACCACGACATGGTGGTCTGCACCGATCTGTACGCGAAGGGGGTGCTGGGCATCAACGCGAGGGACCGCTGCTTCAGCGTGGCCAAGCTGTTCTTCGCCTACGGCCTGGGCAACGGCCTGTACTTCCCTTTCGGCGTTGGGGCGACGACCATCCTGTGGCCGGGACCACCAACCGCGCCCAACGTCTACGCCGTAGTCGAGAAACACCGGCCCACGCTCTTCTTCTCCGTGCCCACCAACTACGGCATGCTGCTCGCTCACCAGCGCGAAGGTGGGGGGCCGGACTTCGACCTCTCCAGCATCCGTTTCGGCGTCTCGGCCGGCGAGGCGCTGCCGCCGACCCTCTTTCAGCGCTTCAAGGAGCGGTTCGGCGTGACGATCCTCGACGGCATCGGCTCGACCGAGATCCTGCACATCTTCATCTCCAACCGGCCGGACGCCATCCGCCCAGGCTCCAGCGGGCTGGTGGTGCCGGGCTACGAGGCGAAGATCGTGGACGAAGACGGCCGACCAGTCCCGCCAGGCGACATCGGGAACCTGCTAGTCAAGGGCGACTCGACGTGCGCCTACTACTGGAACAAGCACGAGAAGACCAAGGAGACCATCGAGGGCCACTGGATCCGCACCGGCGACAAGTACTACCAGGATGCCGACGGCTTCCTGTGGTACGCCGGACGTTCGGATGACATGCTGAAAGCGGGGGGGATCTGGGTGAGCCCGGTGGAGGTGGAGAACGCGCTCGTCGAGCACCCGGCCGTGGCCGAAGCCGGCGTGGTGGGTCGCCAGGACCAGGACCAGCTCATCAAGCCAGCGGCGTACGTCGTCCTCCGGCCGGGCGTGGAGGGCACGCCCGAGCTGGCCCGCGAGCTCCAGGCTTTCGTCCGCGACAGGCTGGCCGACTACAAGCGGCCGCGCTGGGTGGAGTTCGTCCCCGAGCTGCCGAAGACGGCGACGGGGAAGACCCAGCGCTTCAAGCTGCGCGAGCGCGCGGCAGCCCAGGCGCAGCCCGTCTGACGCCACCGATGATCGTCGACTTTCACGTGCACCTGGCGGACTACCGCCAGCCGACCCCCAGCCTGCGAGCATGGACAGCGCTCAACAACGGCCAGGCGCTCGAAGAGTTCGCGCGGGAATGGTCCGATCCGGCGCGCTACCTCGCGGCCATGGACACCAACGGAGTGGACTACGCGGTCGTCCTCGCCGAGGTGAGCCCGATCACCACCGGGGTAGCCACGAACGAGCAGGTGCTCCAGTTCTGCTCGGCCAGCCCACGGCTCATCCCGTTCGCCACGCTGAACCCGTACACCGTGGGCGCGCCAGCGCGCGAGCTGGAGCGGCTGGTGGGCGAGCGCGAGATGCGGGGACTGAAGCTATACCCCACCTACAACTACTTCTACCCCAACGACGCCATGCTCTATCCCGTGTACGCGGCAGCCGAGCGCCTCGGGATCCCGGTGATGGTGCACACCGGCTCGTCCGTGTTCGCGGGCGCGCGCCTCAAGTACGGCGACCCCCTGTTCCTGGACGACGTGGCGGTCGACTTCCCGCGGCTGCCGCTGCTGGTGACGCATGGCGGGCGGCCCTTCTGGTACGACCGGGCCGCGGCCCTGGCGCGCCTGCACCCGAACGTCTACGTCGAGGTCGGCGGGCTGCCACCCCAGCGGCTGGCCGAGTACTTCCCCGACCTGGAGCGCCTGGCGCCGAAGGTGGTGTTCGGCTCGGACTGGCCCGGTGTGCCTGGGTCGGTAGCCGACAATGTCGCGGCGGTGCGGGCCCTCCCGCTGAGCGACGGCGCCAAGGCGCGCATTCTCGGCGGGAACGCGGCCCACCTGCTCGGTCTGGCTGAGCGCGAAGCGCGTAGCTTCGCGGATGCCTGAGCACGTGGGTCGCCTTGGCGTGGCGTTGGGCTGAACGTCGGCCCACGTGCTCGGCGGCGACCCGCCCCAGGGCGCGCCGGAAACTACGCGCGAAACGGGGCGAAAGGACATACAACGCTCATAAGCGAGCGCTAGGCTGGCGGCATTCCAGGAGGAGCCACACCGGTTGGGTGGAATGCCATGCCTGACCTGCAGCAGCGACCACGCTTCGCGATCCGCCTGCCTGACGGCGCCCGCCTTCGGCCGCTCGCCGCCTCGGATGCGCCGGCCGTCGCCGCCATCGCGGCGATGCTCGGCGACGCGGACGACGCTGAGTACTGGCGGCACAAGCTGGAGCTGTTCACCCGTGATGCCGCCTCATGCCTGGGCGTGGAGGCGAACGGTCGGCTCGTGGCGTACATGCTCGGACACGTCAAGGGCGGCGAGTTCGGCCTGGCCGACGAGACCGCCTTCCTGGAGTTCCTGGGCGTGGACCCGGCCTGGCAGGGGAAAGGGCTGGCACGGTCGCTCGCGGAAGCGCTGTTCCACCAATTCGCCGCCAAGGGCGTGCGGCAGGTCCTCACCCTCGTCAACGCGCGAGACGAGCGGCTGCAGCCATTCTTCCGTTCGCTGGGTTTCCGGCCCTCCCAGCTCCTGTGCCTCGAAAGGAGGCTGTGAGCCATGGCCGTCACCGCCCCGTCGACCACCGACAGCTACCGCTACCTGATCGAGGACCGCGCCTACCCCACGGTCCGCGCTTGGAAGGACGCTCACCCCGGCGCGCTCGCGGTGGGCTGTTTCCCCGTCTACACCCCGGTCGAGCTGATCCACGCCAGCGGCATGCTGCCCGCCGGCGTCATCGGCGGCGGCAACCAGGTCGAGATTGCCCACGCCGACGCGCGCTTCCAGTCGTTCATCTGCTCGCTGGTCAAGAGCACGCTCGAGCTGGGCATGACCCACCGGCTCGACTGCTTCGACGGCATCGTCTTCAACTCGATCTGCGATCCCGCCCGCAACCTGGCCAGCGTCTTCACGCGCAACTTCCCGCGGCTCAAAGTGGAGTTCATCCACTACCCGCAGAATCCCGGGTCGCCCTCCGCGCCCTCGTACCTGGAAGCGGAGTATCGCCGCGCGCTCGAGACCTTCTCGGGTCTGAGCGGACGCAGCGTTGCCGAGGCCGACCTGGTGGCGAGCATCCACGCCTACAACCGGGTGCGCCGGCTGCTCCGAGAGCTGTACGAGCTGCGGGCGACGGCGCCGGAGCGCGTCTCCGCCACCGACTCCTACATCCTGACGCGTGCCGTCACGCTCCTCGCGCCAGAGGACTCGGCGCCGATGCTGGAACGCGCCCTGGCCGAGTACCGGGCGCTGAGCGTCAAGCCGAAAGACCGCGTCCGGGTCCTCGTGATCGGCGCCTTCTGCGAGCAGCCACCGCTGGACCTGATCGAGAGCCTCGAGCAGGCCGGCTGCTACCTGCTTGACGACGACTTCCTGCTCGGCTGGCGTTTCTTCGTCGACGACGTGCCGACGTTCGGCAACTCGCCGATGCGGGGGCTGGTGGATAGCTACCTGAACCACAGCGTGCACGCCAGCGTGAAGCATGACCTGCGCAAGCCGCGCGCGCGGGCGCTCCTCGAGCGGGTCCAGGAGCTGAAGGCGGACGCCGTGGTCTTCCTGGGCGCCAAGTTCTGCGAGCCGGCCCTGTTCGACTACGCGCTCTACCGGCGGGCGCTCGAAGAGCACGGGATCCGCCACCTCTTCCTCGAGTTCGAGGAGAAGATGTGGCTCTACGACCGCGTGCGCTCCGAGGTGGAGACCTTCGTCGAATCGATGCTCTTCGACTGAGAGTCGGAGCGGGGAGGAGAGAGCGCTATGGCCACCGCAACCTACGAGGCCACGTTCCACAAGCTCCAGCGGGACCTGATGGGCGACTACTACCGCGAGATGACGGAGATCGCCGAGAGCGGCGCGCGCCGGGCGGTCCACCTGCTGATCGCGGGGAACCCGGTGGAGCTGATCCGCGCGTTCGACCTGCTGCCCGTGTTCCCGGAGGTCAACGCCCTGCAGCTCGCGGTCAAGAAGTCCTCGCTGCCGTACATCATGAAGGCCGAGGAGATGGGCTACTCGACCGACAACTGCGCGTACGTCAAGGCCGACATCGGCCTGTTCTTCTCCGGCCGGCAGGCGCCGTACGCCACCATCCCGCTGCCGGCCGTGGTGCTGTGCAACTTCGTCGGCTGCCAGGTGTACCTGCACTGGTTCGAGCACCTGGCCGAGTACACCGATGCGCCGTCGTTCAACGTCGACGTGCCCTTCATCCGCAGCGCCGACGGCGAGCCGACCGAAGAGGACATCGCCTACGTGGTGCGCCAGCTCGAGGAGCTGGTGAACCTGTTCGAGCAGGTCAGCGGGAAGAGGTTCGACTACGCCAAGTTCCAGCGCATCGTCGCCCTCTCGGCGGAGGTGGGCGAGCTGTGGTCGAGCATCAAGCAGCTCACGAAACACCGCCCGGCGCCCTTCGACGCCTACTTCGACGCGGTCAACATGATGGCACCGCTGTACTGCCTGCGAGGCACCGAGCAGGCGCTGCGGTTCTTCGAGCTGACGTACAAGGAGCTGAGCGAGAAGGCGGCGCGCGGCGAGGGCCCGCTCCCCGCGGAGAAGATCCGCTTCGTCATCGAGGGGCCGCCGCCCTGGCCGTTCCTGCGCCAGTTCCGCGAGCTATTCACCCGCTGGGGCGCCGTCGCCGTGGCCTCCACCTACTCGACGGTCGGGGGGCTGTGGGAGTTCGGGTTCAAGCACGACCCACAGCGTCCGTTCGAGAGCGTCGCCCGGCACATGCTGAAGGAGAACCTGTGCAACCGGAACTTCCTCCAGCGCTACGACCAGATCGACCGATACGCGACCGAGTGGGACGCGGACGCGCTCGTCATCCACTCGGTCAAGAGCTGCCGGCTCTTCTCCGCTGGCCAGGGCGACATGCGCGAGTACTTCACCCGTGAGAAGGAGCTGCCCACGCTGCTGATCGAGTCTGA
Organism: uncultured Chloroflexota bacterium; assembly: GCA_964435115.1. GTDB lineage: Bacteria > Chloroflexota > UBA6077 > UBA6077 > CF-72 > CAYSYM01. The sequence continues at coordinate 5,105 of CAYSYM010000066.1, forward strand.
CCTCGAGGACCCGCGCTACTATTCGCAGGCGCAGCTCCAGAACCGCATCGACGCGTTCTTCGAATCGATCGAGCACCGCAAGCTGACGGCTGCCGCCTGACTTCCCAGGAGACCACCATGCTGTACGCAGCCGGGGTGGACGTGGGGTCCACCCAGACTAAGGGCATCCTGCTCGACGAGCGGCGGGAGATCGTGGCGCGCGCGCTGATCGACACCGGCGCCAACGTCTCGCGGGCCGCGGAGCGCGTCTTCCAGCTCGTGCTGGACGAGACGGGCGTGCGGCGCGAGGACGTGGGGTCGATCGTGGGCACCGGCTACGGGCGCTACAAGGTCACCTTCGGGGATGCGCAGATCACGGAGATTAGCTGCCACGCGAAGGGCGCCTGGCACACCTTCCCGAACACCCGGACGGTCGTGGACATTGGCGGGCAGGACGCGAAGGCCATCCTCGTCGGCGAGGCTGGAAGCGTGCGCGACTTCGCGATGAACGACAAGTGCGCGGCCGGCACGGGCCGTTTCCTGGCCAACGCGGCCGAGGCGCTCGGCCTCAGCCTAGGCGAGATCGGCGAGCTGAGTCTCCGGGCGCGCTTCCCCGTCCGCCTGAGCACGGTCTGCACGGTGTTCGTGGAGTCAGACATCCTCTCGTACGTCGCCCAGGGCAAGAAGGTGGAGGACATCCTGGGCGGGGTCCACAGCGCCATCGCCGCACGGACCGTGGCCCTGATGCGGCGCGTGGGCGTGGAGCAGGAGGTGACCTTCACCGGCGGGGTGTCGCGTAACGCGGGCATCGTCAAGGCGCTGCAGGAAAAGCTGGACTGCCCGCTGAACGTGAGCCCTGACGCGCACTTCACGGGGGCGCTGGGGGCCGCGCTCTTCGCGCTCGAGCGGGCGCTGAGTGGCGTGGACCGCCGCCCGGCCGTTCCCCTCGCGGTCGTCTGAGGGTTGAGGGAGGAGGAGCCATGCTGGTAGCTGGGTTGGACGTCGGCTCGCGCAACACCAAGGCAGTGGTGCTCGATCGCGGGCGCAAGATCCTCGGTCGCGCCCGAGTACGCACGCGCCCGAACTTCGAGGCGCTGACCGAGGAGGCGCTGGCACTGGCGCTGCAGGAGGCCGGCGCCGCCCGCGGCGACCTCACCTACCTCGCGGCTACCGGCTTCGGGCGCTACAGCGTGCCCGCGCGCGACCTGCAGGTGACCGAGATCACGGCCGCCGCGCGCGGCGGCGCCTACCTCTTTCCCGGCACGCGGACCGTGCTCGACATCGGCAACCAGAACACGCGGGCGATCAGCGTCGAGGCGGGTGGCCGGGTCAGGGAGTTCCGCAGTAACGACAAGTGCGCGGCCGGTGCCGGCGGCTTCATCGAGCGCGGGGCGAGGTACTTAGAGCTCTCGCTCGACCAGGTGGGCCCGCTCTCGCTGATGGCGGAGCAGCCGCTCACCATCAGCAGCGTCTGCGCTGTGCTGGCGGAGTCCGAGATCATCAACCACGTCTCGAACGGGCACGCCGTGGAGAACATCGTGCGCGGCATGCACAACTCGCTCGCGGGGCGGGCGCTGGCCCTGCTGAAGCGCGCCGGCCTCGAGCCGGAGGTGACCTTTGTCGGCGGCGCGACGAAGCAGGCGGGCATGGTGGTCGCAGTGAACGAGACGCTGGGCATGCTGGTGAACGTCTGCGACGACTCGGACCTGGCGGGTGCGATCGGCGCAGCGGTGCTGGGGTTCATCCGCCTGGAGAAGCTCGCGGCCTCCCCGGCTGAGCCCGGCGGCGTCGCGCTGCTGGCGAGCTGAGGAGGCCAGGTGCTCATGCCGCGACTGTACGAGGGGGCCGCCCCGGAGAGCTTCGACTTCCAGGACATCCTGTACGACAAGCGCGACTGGGTGGCCACCGTCACCTTCAACCGCCCCGACGTCTACAACTCCTACTCGGCACACACACTCATGGAGCTGGCGCGGGCGTTCCGCGACGCTGCCTGGGACGACCGGGTGGCCGTAGTGGTGTTGACCGGTGCCGGTGACAAGGCGTTCTGCACCGGCGGCGACGTGAAGGAGTATTCCACCGACTACGTGGAGCGGCCGCGCGACTACTGGAAGTACATGGGCCTCTTCGTGGAGGCACACGACCAGCTCCGCAACATTGGCAAGCCGACCATCGCCCGGCTGAACGGCATGGTGGTTGGCGGCGGCAACGAGTTCAACATGGCCTGCGACCTGGCCATCGCCGCCGACCACGTCCGCATCCGCCAGGTGGGGACGCAGGTGGGTAGCGTGGCCGCGGGCGGCGCGACCCAGTGGCTGCCGATCCTGATTGGCGACCGCCGCGCGCGCGAGATGCTGCTCACCTGCGACTGGATCGACGCGCCGACGGCGCTGGAGTGGGGGCTGGTGAACCGGGTGGTGCCGATGGCGCAGCTCGACGACGCCGTGGCGGAGCTAGCCAGGAAGCTGGTCGACAGGTTCCCCGAGTGCACCCGCTACACGAAGCAGCAGCTCAACTTCTGGAAGGACCTGGCGTGGGGGCTGACCGTGGGCCACGCGCGCGACTGGCTGGCGCTCCACTTCGCCACCCTCGAGCCGTCGGAGGGGATGAGCGCGTTCGTGGAGAAACGCCCGGCGGACCGGATCGGGCTGCGCCAGCGGGCGGCCGAGGGCGGGTCGAGCGAGTCCCTGTGGGGCCCGAACCTGGCATCCTGCGGGCGCTGCGGCGCGCGCAGGATGCCCCGCGGGTTCCAGTTCTGCGGGGTATGCGGATCGTCCCTCGCCCGGGAAGCGGCCGCCGGCGACCTCCAGGGCCATGCCCAGGACGGGCGCTAACGCGTCGCGCGGGCCGTTCCCGTGGCCCGCGCCGATGGGTCCACGGGGCAGCAGCGCGGCTCGGCTCGGGCACGGCCCACCCCCCACCCCCAACACCCAACACCCAACACCCAATCCCCGACACCCGACACCCGACTTCGGAGCCACCCATGCGAGCCGCCGTGTTTCACGCGCCCCACGCGCCCCTCTCCATCGAGGAGGTGCCGCTGCCAGCGTACGGGCCATCGGATCTGCTGATCCAGGTGGCGGCGTGCGGGCTCTGCCACAGCGACCTCCACTACATCGACCACGGCGTCAAGACGTTCAAGCCGCCGCCGCTGGTCCTGGGCCACGAGGCCTCCGGGACGGTCGTCGCGGCGGGGGCGGCCGTCCAGGGGTTCGGCGTGGGCGACCGGGTGCTGGTGCCGCCGATCGTCACCTGCGGTGCCTGCCGCTCCTGCCGTTCCGGCCGGGCCAATGTGTGCGAGCGGCTGAAGATGTTCGGCAACGACTTCGACGGCGCGTTCGCGGAGTACCTGGCCGCGCCGGCGGCGGAGGTGTTCCACCTGCCGGATGAGCTGCCGCTGGTCGCGTCCTCGATCATCTCCGATGCGGTGACGACGCCCTGGCACGGCGTGCGGAACCGCGCACGAGTGCGGGCGGGCGAGACGGTCGCCATCTTCGGCTGCGGTGGGATCGGCTTGAACGCTGTCCAGGTGGCCGCGCTGCTGGGCGCGGTGGTCATCGCGGTGGACATCAGCGAGGAGAAGCTCGAGTGGGCCTGCCGCCTCGGCGCCGCCGAGGTCGTCGACGCGCGCGCGGTGCCGGACGTGCCCAGGGCAATCCGCCGACTGACGGACGGCGGCGCCGACGTGGCCGTGGAGGCGATCGGGCGGCCGCAGACCCAGGAGCAAGCATTCGCCAGCGTGCGCGGCGGCGGGCGCCTGCTGCTGATGGGCTTCAGCTCGGAGAGCATGGCGCTCAACGCCGGCCGCACCACCTACCGGGAGATCGAGGTGATCGGCACCCTCGGCTGCCGGCCTGTCGACTTCCCGGTCGTCATCGACCTCGCGCGTCGGGGCAAGCTGCAGGTGGAGTCGATGGTGACTGGCAGGTTCCCGCTGAGCGAGATCAACGCGGGCCTCGACGCGCTCCGCGCCGGCCGGGGCATCCGCAACGTGGTCGTCATGGACGGCAACGGGGCGACCCCGTGAGCGCCGCCGACCGTCCGGCGCGGACTGTCCAGGTAGAGGTCCGCGCAGACGTGGCTTACCTGACGCTGGACCGGCCGCCCGTCAACGTGCTGACGATCGCCATGATGCGCCAGCTGATCGACGCGCTCGACCAGGTGTCCGAGCGGCCCAGGCTGCGAGCCGTCGTGCTGCGCGGCCGTGGGAAGGCGTTCTCGGCCGGCGTCGACATCGGCGAGCACCAGGGTGAGACGTTGCGGCCGCTGCTGGAGACGTTCGACGCGCTGATCCTGCGGCTGCTGCACAGCCCGGTCCCGCTGGTGTCAGTGGTCCACGGGGTGGCGCTGGGCGGCGGCTGCGAGCTCGCCGCGGCGTCGGACCTAGTGCTGATCGCGGACGACGCGCGGATCGGAGTGCCGGAGATCAAGCTGGGGGTGTTCCCACCCGCCGCCGCGGTCCTCTTGCCGCGGCTGATCGGCGCCCACCGCGCCTTCGAGCTGATTCTGACAGGAGAGCCGCTGAGCGGAGCAGAAGCGGCGCGGATCGGGCTGGCGAACCGGGCCGTGCCGGCCGCGGACCTGGACCAGGCGCTCGAAGGGCTGCTGGCGACGCTGCGCGCGCACAGCGCCGCGGCGCTCCGGCTGGCACGACGCGCCGTGGTCGAGTCGCAGAGCCAGCGGGCGCGTGAGGCGCTGGAGGCCCTGCAGCGAATCCAGCTCAACGAGCTGATCCCCTCGCACGATGCCCAGGAGGGGCTGCGCGCCTACCTGGAGAAGCGCGCGCCCGTGTGGCAGCACCGCTGAGCGCCCGCAGCGCGGACGGGGAGGGGCGTGAGGGTGGCTCAACCTCGCGCCACGCCGGCCGATGATGGAAGGGGGAAGCCTGTGTGAGGCGCGGGCTCGCCCGCCCAGTCCGTGGGGGGTAGAACCGGTGGTCGTTCAGCTACGCGCGCCAGACTCGGCCGAGGAGGACGCCCTCGCTCCAGGACTCGCACAGGTCCACCGTCGCCTCGAGGCGGCGACCGCCAGACTGGCCATCGCCGGCGCGCGGGACGCGCAGGACCTCCTGCTTCAGGCGAAGGCCCAGGAAGCCGAGACGGGACGCGCCGTGGAGCTGCTCCGCCAGGTGATGGGGGCCACCCGCACCGCGGCGCAGGGGGCGCAGAACGTGGCGGCGGCGACCGAGCAGGCCGCTGCAGCCGCGAAGGCGGGGTCGACGGCGATGGCGGGGATCCGGGAGGCGACCGCCGCCACGCTCGCCGGCGTGAACGACACGCGGGCGGAGATGGGGCAGCTCCTGGAGGCCTCGGCGCGCATCGAGCAGGTGGTGAAACTGATCGAACGGATCGCCTCACAGACCAACCTGCTGGCGCTCAACGCCTCGATCGAGGCGGCTCGCGCCGGGCAGCACGGGCGCAGCTTCGCCGTCGTCGCGCAGGGGGTGCGCGAGCTCTCGGAGGACACCGCCCGCCAGGCGGCGCAGATCAGGCAGCTCGTGGAGCGCGTGCGCCAGCGTGTAGCGAGGGCGGAACGACTGGTCGAGGATAGCGCCGCCCAGGCGGATGCGGCCGCCCGCGAAGGCGCGCGCGGCGAGGCGGCGGTGGGCGAGATTGCCGACCTCATGGGCACCACCGCGCAACAGGTGGCCGAGATCGCAGCGACCAACGAAGAGCTGATGGGCGCGGTGGAGGGTGCGGAGAGTCGCATCCAGCGGCTCGGCGACCAGGCGCGCGCCACCGTCGAGCAGGCTGAGGCCGCGTTCGGGTCGGAGAGCGTGCACGGCGCGACGGAGGAGATCTTCCGCCTGCTCGGCGCGCACCGCTACGGCGGCGTGGTCGAGCAGATGCTCGGGATCGCGCGCGACGCGGCCGCGGAAGCGGCGGCCACGCTCACGCGGCTGGTGGATGGCGGCTCGCTCCGCCTGGAGCAGCTCCTCGACTGGCGGTACACCGAGGCGAAGGGGCCGCTCGTCCAGCGCTTCCAGCGAGTGTTCGACGTGAGCCGGGTGCCCGAGAGTGGATTCAGCCCGCCCAAGTACCTGACGGCGTGGGACCACCTCGTCGACCTCCCGTTGCGCGACTTGATGGACCGGGCGACGGCGCGGGACCGGCGGATCGAGTTCCTGGTCGTGCCTGACGTGAACGGCTACCACGCCATCCACCTCAGCCGGCACTGTCGCGACTGGACCGGCGACCCGGCGCGGGACGGCGTGGGGAACCGGGCCAAACGCTTCTTCGACAACCAGGTGGCGCTGCGAGGTGCACGCGTTGGGATCCCCAACGGGATGCGCGCGCCCCGCCGTGCCACCCGCGAGCAGTTCCTCGCATCAGGGGTCGACCCGGACGGCCTGGATCCGTCCCAGCCGTTCCTGCTGCAGACCTACGCGCGGGACACGGGCGACGTGATCCACCAGCTCTCGGTGCCCGTGTTCGTCAAAGGACGGCGCTTCGGCGCGGTGCGGATGGGCTTCCTCATGGGCGGCTCGCTCGAGGTCGTCCGGCCGCGGCAGCCGTAGACTCGTGTCAGGCCGGGAGATGCCGCCGCGCGCCAATCCGTAACGTGTGCGCTCCCCCGCCGATCGAGCAACGAGGAGGGGCGACACGGTGACTCCCACGACGCAGACGTGCAAGGTGATTCGGCCGGCTGAGACCTACGAGGGGAAGCAGGGGCTCACGTACTCCGCGGGCATCTACGCCGAGAATACGGGCGCGCAGGGCTTGTGCCTGCACCTGCTCACCATCCCACCGGGCGCGCGCGCAAAGGCGCACCTGCACCAGCGGCACGAGTCGGCCATTTACATGCTCAGCGGCCAGGTGCGGTTCTGGTATGGCGAGGGGCTGCGGCAAGAGGCGGTGTGCGGCCCCGGCGACTTCATCTACATACCGGCCAATGTCCCGCACCTCCCTATCAATGCCAGCGACTCGGAGCCCGCGACCGCGGTCATCGCACGGACCGACCCGAACGAGCAGGAGAGTGTGGTGCTGCTGCCTGACCTGGATGCCGGAGTCACCGAGATGGCGGGCGCGTAGCGGGTATTCCGCCAGACGTGGTGGACGGTCGGTCAGCCGCCGCCGACGAACCGGGCGATCCGGGTGCTGACGTCGGCCGGGGCCTCGACGAAGTCGCAGCCGGCCCGCCACGGGCCGCCCGGCGCTTCTCGGGGCGGCTCCACGCGGCACACCGCCACGTCCACTACCAACACCTGGCCGGTCGCTCCCGGGAGCCCGAAGCTGAACCGCAGGTAGTCGTCCACCGAGAGGGGCTCACGCGCCTCCAGCAGGAGCCCGCCGCTGCTCAGATCCAGGACGGTGACGTGGACACACTGCCATCCACTCGGGCGCAGCACGGCGACGTGGTACGGGCGGATGGTGACGACGCGCCGAGCAGCCCGTCTGCGGTCGGGCAGGCCGGCGCGCTGGGCAGGCGGCACCTCCCCCGCTGGTGCTGGCATCTCGCCCCGAGTATCGGCGCGGGGCCGCCACTACTGCAGCCGTGCCGGCCGTGAGCGAGGCACGTGGTGAGCGCCGCGCGGTGCTCACGTGGGCCGCAGCACGCGGAAGCCCTCCGCGAGCGCGAGCCCCGCTCGTTCGCCCGACTCCCGCGCGATGCGGCGGAAGAACTCCTCCATGCGCGGCAGGTGCCGGCCCTGGCTCTGGTGCTGCCGGATCGCCTCCCACTTCTGGGGCCAGACGCCTGTGATGTCCACGAACAGGTCTGGCCGGCCGGACATGATGAGGTACAGCACCTCGGGCTTCCACGGCTCCAGCCCTTCCCGCAGGTGCTCGGGGTGGAACAGTGGCCCCGGCGCGCACACGAACGCCGCCTGGAACGCCGCGTAGCCGGCCGCCAGGTGGTCTGGGTAAATGGAGCAGGCGTCCTGGGAGCCGTCGCCAGGGAACGGGTCGTGGGTGATCACCGCCCGCGGGCGCCGGGCCCGGATGCAGCGGATCAGCGCCTCCCGCAGCTCGTAGGTGTGGTAGGCGAGGTCCCCGTCGTCGAAGCGCAGGAACGTGAGGTCTTCCACCCCGAGTGCCGCCGACGCAGCGCGCTGCTCGGCCTCGCGGATCGTCGCCATCTCCACCATGGTCCTGGCAGGGTCCGCGGTGCCACGGTTGCCGCTGGTGCACAGGACGTGCGCGACGCGCTTGCCGGCACGGACCAGGCGGGCGATCGTCCCGCCAGCGTGGATCTCGGCGTCGTCCTGGTGCGCGTAGATCACGAGGACCGGATCGGGGATGTGAGCGAAGCTGTCCACGTTGGGCGGGCTCCCCCCTCAGTAGACGACCGGTTGCGGGGGCGCGGCGGCCCCGGGCGCCCGAAGCGCGTGCAGCGCTGCCCTCAACTGGGCAACTCCGCGTCTGATCCGGGCCGGGTCGAGGGCCGCGTAGCACAGCCGCAGCCCGCGCGCGATGCCTTCGGGCACCGGGCCGCCCGTTCCCGGGTAGAAGAACGGCCCTGGCACGAACGCGACGCCGCGGCGCACGGCCTCCAGGTAGAGGTCGACCGCGGTCGGGCCGTCCGGGGGTAGCTCCAGCCAGAGGTTGAAGCCTCCGTGCGGCCGCTCGAAGCGCACGCCTCCAGGCAGGCTCGCGGGCCGCTCAAGCTCGGCCACCAGTGCGTCCCGCCGCCGGCGGTACTCGACGCGAGCTGCGGCCAGGTGGCGGTGCAGCGTGCCGTCCGCCAGCAGCCGGTGCATCGCCCGCTGGAGCAGCGCGTCCGACGACAGGTCGCTGGCGTACTTGGCCGCCACCAGCTTCTCGAACACGGGCGTGGAGGCCACCAGCCAGCCCAGGCGGAGGCCGGCGGCGATGAGCTTCGAGAACGTGCCCAGGTGGATCACGTAGCCCGCCTCGTCGGCCGCCCGGAGCGAGGGTGGAGCCGACTCGGCTGGCTCCAGGGGGAAGAAGCCGGCCGAGTCGTCCTCGACGATGGGCAAGCCGAAGGCGGCAGCCAGGCGCAGGAGGCGCGCGCGCCGCTCGGCGCTCAGGCTGCGACCGGTTGGGTTCTGATAGGTAGGCATGCAGTACAGGAGCTTGGGGCGATGGCGCTGGACGAGGGGCGGGAGCAGATCGACCCGCAGGCCGTCCCCATCCAGCGGGACGCCCACAATCCGCGCCCCGCGCGCCCGGAACGCCTCCAGCGCGCCGAGGAAGCTGGGCTGCTCCACCAGCACGGCATCGCCTGGCCCCACGAACACCTTGGCGACGAGGTCGATGCCCTGCTGGCAGCCGTTCGTGACGCAGAGGTGCGACGGGCTGGTGGCGATCCCGCGCTCGGCGAGGAGGCTAGCGATGGCCTCGCGCAGAGGCGCGTAGCCTTCGGTGGGACCGACCTGCAGGGCGCCCGCGCCCTCACGTGAGAGGATCTCGTCGAGCGCTGAGCGGAGCACGGCGACCGGGGCCAGCTCGAAGGCCGCGACGCTCGCGGCGAACGAGACGTCGCCGGGCCGACCGGCCAGTCGCAGGAGGTCGCGCTGCGCCCCGGCGGACGGCGCCGCCTGGCCGGCGAATGGTGGCAGCGCACCCCCGGCCTCGAAGGGAGCCAGCGGGTCCTCTTCGGAACGCAGCGGCGGGGCGGCCACGAAGGTGCCCCGGCCCACCTCACCGCGCAGGTAGCCCTCCTCCGTCAGCACCCGGTAGGCGTTGGCCACCGTCTCCGGCGTGACATCGAGGCCCTCGGCCAGCGCGCGCACAGGCGGGAGGCGCTCGCCGAGTCGCAGCGCGCCGGCCTGTACGCGCCGGCGGAGCGCATCGGCCAATTGGCGGGTGAGCGGGTAGCGCCGACCCGCGGAGCGATCCAGCGCCACGGGGAGGTCTACCGCGGAGGACGCGCGCACGCCGGGATTGTACGGCCGACGGGCACCCCAAGCCGCACAACGGGAGGCGTGGCCGTCGCTGAGCGCGTCGCAGGTGCTGGGCCAGCGGCGGCGGAACGCTGGGCAGCGGCTGAGGTGGACCAGCGGGACCGGGCCAGGCGCGGTCAGCATGCTCTCGAGCAGTTTAAACAGGCTATCCTGACGGAGGCCCAGGCCGGCGGCGTAGACCTCCCGGCGGAAGGCGCGCAGGCGCGCCAGAGCATCGGGGTCAAGCATCCACCGAGCGTGGCACCTTGCCCGTCAAACCGGAAGCCCCCGCCGCCCCTGGGCTTCTCGTTTGTCCAAACTCCAATAAGCTAACCTCTGCCAAGGAAACGCCGGAGGTCGCCTCAGCATGACGACGCGCCAGTTCACAGCCCTGATCGAGCGCGAAGGCGACGGCTTCGTAGCGCTGTGCCCGGAAGTGGACGTGGCCAGCCAGGGCGCCACCGTCGAAGAGGCCAAGCGCAACCTGCAGGAAGCGCTCGAGCTGTTCTTCGAGACTGCCAGCGAGACGGAGATCGCGGAACGCCTCCACGGCGACGTCTACGTCACCAGCGTCAGCGTGGCCTCCTAGCTCCAGTGGCTCGGCTGCGTGTCCTCTCGGGTCGCCAGGTCTGCCGCATCCTCGCCGAGCAGGGATTCGATCAGGTCCGCCAGAGAGGCGACCACATCGTGATGCAGAAGCGGCTCGAGGGATCGACGATCACCGTGCCTGTGCCCGATCACCGCGAGCTGCGGATCGGCACCTTGCAGGCGATCCTCCGCCAGTCGCAGCTCCCCAGGGCGCTGTTCGAGGAGTAGCCGGGGCGCGCGCCTTCCGCCGCTGCCAGGCGGCGCCCCACCGGTTGGGGCACGGCGCGCAGTGAGGTCTGGCGCCCCTGCCGGCTCGTGGGCGTCCGGCCGAGGTGGAACGCTTGGAGCGGCCTCTCCTGGCCGCAATCGGGACAGCGGCGCGTGGCCGGCAGCCCGTCTCCCATCGCGCGGTGCCCGGATCGGCGGATCGTGTACTGGAGAGCTACCGTCTTGCTGCGGAGCACGCTGAAGGAGTTGTCGAACACCAGCGCTTAGCAGGCCCTTCTCGACCATCCTTTGCGCACCATCAAGCACCTTGCCCACCGCTTGCCGGTCGCTCTTAGCCCACCCGGATGCGGCCAGGCCTGGCGGTGAACGTGCCGATCCGCGCCGCCCACCTGACGCCTCTGGCCCGCAGGTCGGCCAGGAGCGCGGCCGCGCGCGCCGGGTCGACCGCCATCAAGAGGCCGCCTGACGTCTGCGCGTCGGCCAGGACCAGCCGCTGCTCCGGGCGGATGCCCGGTGCCCAGTCGACCACCTCAGAGACGCCAGCCAGGTTGCGGCGCGAGCCGCCGGGCACCACATCGCGCCTGGCGAAGTCCCAGGCTGGCTCCAGCACCGGCACCGCGGCCACCTCGACCTCGGCGCCGATCCCGCCCTCGCCGAGCATCTCGGCCAGGTGGCCGAGGAGGCCGAAACCGGTCACGTCCGTGGCGGCGTGGACCGTTCCGCTGGCCAGCATGGCCTCGCTCGCGGCACGGTTCAGCGCCGCCATCACCTCCACGACGGCGGCCACAGTCGCGTCAGAAGCCAGCTCGCGCTTGATCGCCGTGGTGACGATGCCGACGCCCAGCGGCTTGGTGAGGAGCAGCGCGTCGCCGGGCCGGGCGCCCACGTTCCGCAGCACCCGCTCAGGGTGGACGGATCCGATGGCGACCATCCCGTACTTGGGCTCGGGATCGTCGATGCTGTGGCCGCCGAGGATCGGCACGCCGGCCTCGCCCGCCTTCGCGGCGCCGCCTTCGAGGACCCGCTGGAGCACCTCCAGGGGCAGCGTGTCGCGCGGGAAGTTGACGACATTGAGCGCGAAGAGCGGCCGAGCGCCCATCGCGTAGAGGTCGCTCAGGGCGTTGGCCGCCGCCACGGCCCCCCAGACGTAGGGGTCGTCGACGACGGGCGTGATGTAGTCGATGGTGGCGGCCACGGCCGAGTCGTCCGAGAGGCGGTAGACGGCGGCGTCGTCGCCGGTAGACACGCCTACCACGACGCGCGGGTCGACGACGGCCGGCAGGTGGCGCAGGACCTGCGCCAGCTCAGCCTTGCTGAGCTTGCAGGCTCAACCAGCGCCGTGGCTGAGCGTGGTGAGCCGGGGAACCGGCTGCGTCTGTGCCATGCCACCACCTCCTCTCCTCCATGCTCGCCGCCGGCGCCACGCCGCCGACCGCCCGCCTCCCGCTGGACCTCATAGATCGCTCAGCCAGAAGAGGGCGCTCCGCCAGGGGTGCGGTCGAGCCCTGGCCCGGCGGTTGAACAAACGATACATGGGCCGCTCCCCGCGAGGCGCCCATTCGCGCTCCCGATCGCTCCGGCGACCACTGCCCGAAACTTGTGCCGCGGGCAGCGAGGTGGTATATCAGGTCCTGAGCCGGGGTAACCGCCGAGGGGAGCATGGCCGAATCGGTCCGGGTCGAGATCCTGACCTACGCGCCCACGGAGTTCCGCCACTGCCAGCACTGTGAGCTGGTGTGGGACCAGTTCAAGTTCAACCAGCGCGCCCATGCAGAGCAGCGCGCATCGGCTCTCCCTCCAGACCTCCAGGCCGAGTACGACGCCATCACCGACTGGGCGATGGAGGCGCGCCGGCGCTACGGGTCGCGCCTCTCCTTCAGGCTCGTCGATGCCGCCTCGCTGGAAGGATTCGTGAAGGCGCTGCGGTACCGCTCACGCACGTTCCCGACGTTCGTCATCGACGGTGGGGACCCGATTACGGGGTTCGACCGCGACCTGCTCGACGCCGCCCTCACTCGACGCCTGGATGCCGGCGCGCTGACGCCGGCGGTGGATGAAAGGAGGCCAGCCGCGGAAGACACACGCCTCCAGTAGTGGCCTGCCGCTCCCCGGTTCGGCAGGCGCGCGCTCCGCGTCGAGCGCCCGGCGCTCGACCGGACCAGCCGGGCAAGACTCACTCAATCTCGAGGAGGAGTCTCCATGGACAACACCTTGGTGGCAATCATCATCGGCGCCATCGCGATCTACCTGGGCTACAACTTCTACGCCAGGCGGATTGATCGAGACGTCATCCAGTCGAGCGCGACCCGCGCCACGCCGGCCCGCCTCTACATGGACGGGGTGGACTTCGTGCCGACCAGCCGCAATGTGCTGTACGGCTACCACTTCAAGTCGATCGCGGCGGCGGGGCCGATCGTCGGGGCGATCACCGCGGCGGGCCTCTGGGGCTGGCTGCCGAGCCTGCTCTGGCTGGTGCTCGGCGTGATGTTCCTGGGCTGGGCCAGCGACTACAGCGCGATCGTCGTCTCCGTGCGGAACGACGGCAACTCGCTCTCCGCCACGGCCCACCGCTTGATCCACCCGCGCACGCGCCAGATCTTGCTGCTGTTCATCTTCTTCTACCTGCTGCTCATCGCCGGCGCGTTCGGGAACATCGTGGCCGGCACCCTGAACGACCCGCGCGTGCCGCTGGGCATCATCGCGCTCGCCGCCCTCGGCGCGCTGGGCGGCCACATGCTCTACCGCCTGAAGATGGACCTCGTCGTCGTGACGCTGGTCACGGTGGGTGGCACGCTCCTGGCGGTGCTGCTCAACGCCGATGCCAACGGGCCCGTAGCGCTGGCCTGGAAGGGCTTCAACGACAGCCTGAACGCGCTCGCGCCCAATGGCATCAGCACTGTGCTCAATCCCACGCTGCCAGCAGGCCAGCAGGAAGTGAGAGTGACCGTCAGCTTCGTCTTCTGGCTCCTCTTCCTGTTCGCCTTCTGCTACTTCGGCGCCGTCCTGCCCATCTGGCGCTACGCGCAGCCGGTGAACTACATCGGCTTCTGGATCACCGCGCTGACGATCGTCTTCGGCGGGCTGGGCGCGCTGCTCGCGTTCTTCGTCCGGCCTGAGCTGGCCTCGTTCAAGCTGCCGGCCTTCATCGGCTTCGGCGGGCCGGCCAGCGTGGCGGCGGCCGGCGCCATCCAGCCGCTGTGGCCGATGCT
>CAYSYM010000067.1:0-18434 GCA_964435115.1 uncultured Chloroflexota bacterium
GCGCGGCCCAGGGCGAGGCGGGTGGCTTCCCCGACCACGACGCCGCCGACCGGGGCGGCGTGCTCGAGGCGCGCGGCCACGTTCACCGCATCCCCCATGACCGTGTACTCCCGGTGGGGGTGCGAGCCGATGGGCCCGGCCAGCACGACGCCGGTGTTGATGCCGATGCGCAGCTCCAGCGCACAGCCGAGCGTGGGGCGGAAGGCGCGGTTGAGCTGGCGGAGCGCCGCCTGCATCGCGAGCGCGGCGAGGACGGCGCGGCGCGGGTCGTCGTCGTGGGCGACCGGCGCGCCGAAGCGGGCCATCAGGGCGTCGCCGATGAACTTGTCGATAGCGCCGCCGTAGCGCACCACGACCGCGCCCAGGACGTCGAAGCAGCGGGTGATCGCCTCAGCCAGCCGCTCCGCGGGGAGGGTCTCCGCCAGCCGCGTGAAGCCGCGCACGTCGGCGAAGAGGACCGTCACCGGCCGCAGCTCGCCCTCCGGCAGGGCAAGCGCGGGGGCGGGTGCGAGCTCCGGGCGGCCCAGCCCGTGGGCCGATGTGCGGTGGGATTCCGGGCCAGCGCGGCCCGCGCGCTCCACCCCCTGCGAGCGGGCGGGCGAACGGCCCGACCGCGCCCTGGCGCCACCCCGCGCTGCCCCGGCCAGCGCCGGCGCCGCCGCGGCCGGCGTGGCAGGCATCAGTCGAGCGATGGCCCGCTCCACGCTCCCGGGGTCGAGGTGGCGGCGTCCCAGCGCATCTGATCCCAGCGCATCTGATCCCAGCGCATCTGATCCCAGCGCATCTGGTCCCAGCGCATCTGGTCCCAGCGCATCTGGTCCCAACCAGGTACCGCGTCGCGGCTGGCCTTCAGCACCGGGAGGATCGAGCGCAAGAATCCGTCCGCCGGCCGCGGACTCTGGCGGCTCGCGTCGCCCGATGGAGTGGGTGCGGCCAGCGCCGAGGCGAGGCTGACGACGCCAGCGCCCTGGGCGGTGCGGTCGACGCCGGCCAGCGGCTTCGCCGAACGCACCAGGATCGCCTTCACCTCGTCTGGCCGGAGCTGCGGGCGCTGCTGCAGGAGCACTGCCGTCGCTCCCGCTACCACTGCCGTCGACATGGATGTCCCCGTGAGCCTGAAGCCGGCGACGCCTTCGCGGCGGTCAGGCATCTCCCGGTCGATTGTGCTCCCCGGCACGCGCAGCGACACGATCCTGCGGCCCGGCCCAACCAGGTCCGGCTTGGCCAGCCCGTCCACCGTGGGGCCGCGCGCCGAGAAGAACGGCACGCTGTCGTCGGCCGCTCCCACCGTGCCGGCGTCGTCCGTCGCGCCGACGGTGACCACGAGCGGGTCGATGCCCGGTGTGTCCACCGAGCCACCGGCCGGGCCGCGGTTACCGGCCGCCGCGACCACCACCAGGCCGGACCGCCACGCCAGCTCCACGGCGGCCGCCAGAGGGTCCGCCCGGTAGGACCCAGCGGCCGGCGCGCTCAGGGCGAGCACGACGACCCGCAGCTTCTGGTCCTGCCGATGGCGAATGGCCCACTCGAGGCCGCGAATGACCGTGGACATCCGGCCGACGCCGCTGGCGTCGAGCACGCGGACGCTGACCAGGCTCGCCTCGGGGGCGATGCCCCGGTAGCTCGGCGTCTGTGCCGCGAGAACCCCCGCGAGGAAGGTCCCGTGGCCACCCGGATCGCCCTCCTCCGGGCGCGACGGGCTGACGAAGTCCACGCGCTGGGTCACCCGCTTGCCGAGCGCAGGGTTGTCGGCGATCCCGCTGTCGAGGATCGCCACGCCAACTCCTCGGCCCGTCCACCCCTGCCGCCACGCTTCGCGCGCACCAACGACGTCCTGGTAGACGATGGGGGTGGTCCCGCCGTCGAATCTGGAGTCGGCGGCCGCGCGGACTGGCGCATCCAGCGTGATCCGTTCGACGTCGGCGTCGCTGGCAAGCTGTCTGATCTGTGCCGGCGTGAGATCAGCCGCCACAGCGCCGATGATGCCCAGCTCTCCGTGGATCGCCCCGCCAGCCCGTTGCGCCACCCTGGCGGCGCGGCTGGCACGCTCCGTGTTGGCGTCGGGGCCGGGAGCGCTAGGCGCGACCGTCTTCGCCTCCAGCAGGACCGGGATACGCTCCGTCTCAGTCGCCCGCTGGAGTGCTCTCGCCAGTCCCTCGTCCACGACGGCCTGCGCGGATCGAAGGGGCGCTGCGACGGCAGGGACCGACGACAGCGCCAGCACGAGCGCCATGAGCACGCCTATCCAGCGGCTCGCCACGGCGCGCGGGCGGTGGGTGCGCGGGGCAGGGGTGGTGGCGGCCCCGCCGTACCCGGAGACGGCACGGCGCCGGCCGCCGACGAGCTGCCGCGGGGACGGGTCGTTCGGTCGCATGGGTGTCACCGCACGCATGGGGGGTGCTGCCAGTATTGGAGGGCCGCGCACCCCTGGGAACCCCCAGGAGGGGGGAGTTTGTCCTCCGCTGTGGCAGAGGTACCGGGCGCCTGCTCCGCGGCAACGAGCGGTTCAGCCCGAACCCACGGGTAGACAGGCGGCTGGTGTCGGAGTCGCGCGGGCGCCTGGAATGGGGCAGGCGCAGCGGTCAGGCGCGCTCGCCGGGCGCGGCGCCGCGGGGCTGTCCGGGCGCGCGCACCAGCGTGACTTCGGCCGCTTCCTCCGCGGCGGCCAGTCCCGGAGGGGTGGGCTTGGCCACCCGCACCCGCGCCGCCTGGATAGCGGCAAACTCGTCCAGCAAACGGCCGGCCAGCCGTCCGGCGAGCGCCTCCACCAGGACGTGCGGCTCGCTGCCGACCGCGCGTCGCGCTACGTCCGCCACGGCCGTGAGGTCAAGTGTAGCCTCCAGGGCGTCCCGCTCCACTGCGTCGCGCACGTCGAGGCACACGCCCACGTCCACCAGGAGCTCCTGCTCCACGTCCCGCTCGCCCGGGTAGGCCCCGAGGCGACCAACGCAGCGCAGGCCGCGCACCTCCAGCCAGGCAGGTAGCATCACGTGCGATCCGGCCACGCGGGTAGACATACTCCCGGATGATGGCGGTCGCCTACCTCGGGCTCGGCTCCAACCTCGGCGACCGCTTAGGCATGGTATGCGCCGCCCTGGCCCGCCTGGCCATGTTCGGGGACGTGGCGTCGTCCTCCGTCTATGAAACGGAGCCGTGGGGCGACCAGGAGCAGCCGCGCTACCTCAACCTCTGCTGCCGGCTCGCCACCACGCTGTCCGCGCGCGGCCTCCACCGGGCCATCAAGCGGATCGAGCGTGACCTGGGCCGGCAGCCTTCCCGCCGCTGGGGCCCACGCGAGATCGACATCGACCTGCTGGCGTACGAGAGCCTCGAGCTGCGCACGGCGGCGCTGACGATCCCGCATCCACGCATCGCGCAGCGGGCCTTCGTGCTGGCCCCGCTCGCCGAGATTGCGCCGAACCTCCACATCCCCGGCCTTCCGGGCAGCGTGTCCGAGCAGCTCGCCCGCCTCCCCGGCGTGGAGGCCCAGGTCCGCATCGTCGCTCCGCCTCCCACGGCCGTACCCCGGCCAGGCGAGCTCCGCGGCGGCTGACCATCGCCGCCTGCCCCGGGGCTCACGGAGCGGAGGCGCGGACCCGCGCCGCACCCGGCGCCCGGGCCCTACTGAAAGCGCGGTGCGAGCCGGTCGTAGGTCTGGTCGAGCGCCTCGGGCATCACCTTCGTCTCGCCGATGACCGGCATGAAGTTCGTATCCCCGCTCCAGCGGGGCACGACATGCACGTGCAGGTGGTCGGGCACCCCGGCCCCGGCGATCCGCCCGAGGTTCATCCCGATGTTGAAGGCGTCCGGTCGGTACGTCGCCTGGATCGCGGCGACCGCCTTCTGCGTGAGCGCTGTCAGCTCGGCGGCGGTGTTGGCGTCGAGCGTGCCGAAGTCGCCCGTGTGGGCGTAAGGAGCCAGCATCAGGTGGCCGGTGTTGTATGGGAAGAGGTTGAGCAGCGCGAAGCAGCGCTCACCGCGGTAGAGCACCAGGTTGTCGCGGTCGTGCCCGCGATCGTCGGCCGCCTTCGCGCACAGAAAGCAGCCCTGCTCCGCGCCGCCGGGTTCCGCGGCCGATTGGATGAACGCCATGCGCCATGGTGTCCACAGACGCTCCACGCCCACAGTGTAGGTGGCGTGAGACCGTCCGGGTGCCACCCCCGCGAGGGCGTCGATGTCGCCCCGTGCAGCCCAATCCAACGGGATGCGTCCTGCCGCGGAGTGAGGCCGTGGTCGCGGCCGCGCCACGCCGAATCGCTACAATGCCTGTGTCATGGTGCCAACCGAGCCACTGGCCGGGCTGACGCCGCTCCAGCGAGCGATCTACGAGGTCGACCAGCTCGGCCTGAACGTGCGCGACAGCATGCGCCTGGTGAGCCAGCGCGTGGGGTACTTCGTGGGTCAGCAGCGCTACCTGGAGGAGCGTGCCAGGATCGCCGCTGTCCTGACCGAGGGCGGCGTGCGGGTCCCGAACGGCTCCCAGGGGGCCTGAACGCTTCCGCATCGCTCCCCCGACGGCCCACGCCGATGGTGCGGGGAGTGGGCACAGGTTCCGCGCCGTCGGCCAGCCCAGGGTGAGCGGTGCAGGTAGCCGCCTGATGCAGATCGGCATAGCGGGCCTCCCGGGCTCGGGCAAGACCACCCTCTTCAACGCCCTCGCGCACCAGCACGTGCAGATCGGCGGCTACGCTGGCGTCGAGCCCAACCTGGCCGCGGTCAAGGTGCCTGACGAGCGGTTGGACCGACTCTCGGCACTGTTCCAGCCGCGCAAGCACACGCCCGCGGAGGTGCGCTTCGTGGACGTCGCCGGCGTGGCGAAGGGCATGGGCCAGGAGAGCAGCGCCGCCATCCTGGCACACCTGCGGACCGCGGACGTGCTGCTCCAGGTGATCGGCGCCTTCCAGGCCGAGTGGGATCCCCTGGCGGACTTCGACGAGTTCGGCCTGGAGCTGCAGCTCGCGGACCTCGGGCAGGTCGAGCGACGCGCGGACCGTCTGGAGAAGGAGCTGCGGCTGGGCAGCAAGGGCTCGGCCCAGGAGCGCGCGGCGAAGGAACGCGAGCTGGCAGTCTTGCACCGCGTCCAGCCGGTGCTGGAGGGCGGCCGGCCGATGCGGGTCCTCGACCTCTCAGATGACGAGCGGCGGGCGGTGGCCAACTTCGGCTTCCTGACCCTCAAGCCGACGCTCGTGGTGCTGAACCTGGCTGACGAGCAGGACCCCGGCCCGCTCCTCGAACGCCTGCGGCCGGTGGCTGCGAGCCCGCGGACGGCGCTGCTCGCCCTGCCGGCGCGCCTGGAGATGGAGCTCGGCGAGCTGAGCCCAGAGGAAGCGACCGAGTTCATGGAGGCGCTCCACGTCCCCGGCAGGCAGCTCGGCCAGGTCATCCGCACCGCGTACGATCTCGCCGAGCTGATCTCGTTCTTCACCACCGGCCCGGACGAGTGCCGGGCGTGGACGATCCGCCAGGGGACCCCGGCGCAGGAAGCGGCCGGCGTGATCCACTCCGACCTCGCGCGTGGCTTCATCCGTGCCGAAGTGATTCGCTGGGACCAGCTCCTCGAAGCCGGCAGCGACGCCGCGGCGAAGCGGAGGGGCTGGGTGCGCCAGGAAGGCAAGAGCTACGTCGTCCAGGACGGCGATGTGCTGCACATCCTGTTCAACGTCTGAGGGCGGGACGGCTCAGCACGTGGGCCCACGCGCGACCTGATCCCGGGGAGCTGCGACCCCGGGGGCTGAGCCATCAAGGCAACGGAAGCGCGAAGCGCTCAGCCTGGACTGGCGGCCTCGGTTCGACTGCCGACCAGCTCGCGCGGGGCGGCCTGGGTGGCGGGAACACCCTCGGCCAGTGGCAGCGAGACGATGAAGGCGGTCCCGCTCGCCTCGTCGCTCTGGGCCAGGATCGTCCCTCCGTGCGCCTGGACGATCTCCTTGGCGATCGCGAGCCCCAGCCCCCGACCTTCGCCGCCGACGCGTGCCCGGTCGAGCTGGTAGAAGCGCTCGAAGACGCGCTCGACCTCGCCGGCTGGGATGACCGACCCGGTATTGTGGACGCGGAGCGTGGCGCGGCCCGGCCGCGGCACTCGCCCTCGCTGGGGCGAGCCACGCCGCTCGGCCGCGGCAGAGATGGTGATCTCCCCACCCGCCGGGGTGTGCTTGAAGGCGTTGTCCAGCAAGTTGTCGAGCACCTGGGCCAGGCGGTGGGCGTCGCCCAGCACCGGGATCGCATCCTGCGCCTCGACGCGCAGGCGCACGCGCGCCTCGTCCGCGCGGAAGGTGAAGCGGCGGCAGCCCGCCCGGGCCACCTCGGCCAGGTCCACCTGGGAGCGGTCCAGCACCACGTCGCCCGACTCGATGCGCCCCAGGTACAGGAGGTCGTCGATCAGACGTCGCATGCGCCCTGCCTCCTCGCCGATCACGCGCCCCGCCTCCTGCCCACCCTGGCGGTCCGAGACCGTCCCGTCGACCAGCGCGGCGGCGAAGCCCTGGATCGAGGTGAGTGGCGTCCGGAGGTCGTGGCTCACGTTGGCGAGCAGGTTGCGCATGGCGCGGTGCGAATGCGCCACCTCGCGCGCCATAGCGTTGAACGCCTTGGTGAGACGCCCCACCTCGTCATCCCCCTCGGGCGTGTCGAGCTGGTGCTCGAGATGCCCGCGCGCCATCGCCTCAGAGACTCGAGTGATCTGGACGAGCGGACGCGTGATCGACGAGGCGAGCTTCCAGGCGATGGCCGTTGACACGAGCAGCGCCAGCAAGGCCGCCAGCGACAGGCGCGGCAGCAGCTCGAGCCAGGCGCCGGTCAGGCTCTGCTCGGGGGCGAGCACCGCCACTCGGTAGCCGGACTGGCCGAAGGGGACGACGGCGTAGACCTCCTCGCCACTCGGCGCGTTGACCGTGCCCTGGAACATGCCCGGGCGACGGCTACTGCTCGGCGGCATCGCGAAGGAGCGATCGGCCAGCTTCCCTTGGTCGGTGTCGTGCAAGACGATGCCGCGGTCACTGAGCAGGAGGATCCGCGCGCGAGCGGCCCCGGCGAGCTGGTCGAGCTGGTTCTCAATCTCGGAGAGGGGGACGCCGCTGCGGATCGCGCGGAAGACGAGCCCGGAGGTGCCGAGCGCCACCACCTCCAGGCGGTCCCGCTCCCGTTCGGCCTGGTACTCGCGCAGCAGGTAGACGAAGGTCGCGCTCGCCAGCACCAGCGAGAGGGCGATCACCGCGGCGAAGGCCACGATCAGCTTCTGGCGGAGCGACACGCGTGCGAAGACCACGAGGCGCCTCAGGGTAGCACCCGGCCCACCGGCACGCGGGCTGCCACCAGGCCGGCGCCTGCCACGCCTCGTCGCACGGCGTGTGTCCCGCTAGCGGTGGCCGCGGCACACCGCGCGTGGTGCAGGCGCGCAGGTGCACCGGTCCAGGAGTCTACGCCACCGGCCGGGCATCCTGCGACTGCTCCGCATCCGCGGCGCCGCGCCGGCCGCGGCGGTTCGCCTCGCCGGCGTCCGCCTCGCTCACATCGACCAGCTTGTATCCGACCCCCCACACCGTCTGGATCCTGGCGGTGCTCCCGCGCAGCTTCTCACGCAGCCAGGTGACATGGACATCTACGGTGCGCGAGTCCCCGTAGTAATCGTACCCCCACGCCACCTTGAGCAGGCGCTCGCGGTCGAACACCATGCCCGGATTCCGTGCCAGCGTGCTGAGGAGGTCGAACTCCTTGGGGCGCAGCTCGACGAGCTGCCCGTTCACCCGCACCTCGTGCCGTTCTGGGTCGACGCTGAGATTTCCAACCCGCAAGACCCGCGTCGGCGCCTTGCCCACGTTGTAGCGGCGGAGGACAGCCTTGACGCGGGCCACCAGCTCGCGGGGGTTGAAGGGCTTGGTAACGTAGTCGTCCGCGCCCAGCTCGAGCCCGACCACCTTGTCCACGTCGTCGTCACGCGCGGTCAGCACGATGATCGGGACGTCGCTCTCCTTGCGCAGGCGACGGCAGACCTCCCAACCGTCCATCTCCGGCATCATCAGGTCCAGTAGCACCAGGTCTGGCCGCGCCAGACGCGCCTTCTCCAACGCCTCGCGGCCGTTGCCCGCGGTTTCCACGCCGAAGCCCTCGCTGGTGAGGTACATCCGGGTGAGCTGGACGATGTTCTTCTCGTCGTCCGCGATGAGGATGGTCGGCATGGACCCCGGTCAGCCGTCACTTAGGAGGCCGACTCCCCGACCCCCAACACCCGTCCCGGTGCTACTCATAGCGCAGCGCCTCGATGGGGTTGAGCCGCGCGGCGCGCGTGGCGGGGTAGATGCCGAAGAACAGCCCCACCGCGGCCGAGACCCCGAAGGCGAGCGCCACCGAGTCCAGCCCGACCTGGGTCGTCAGTGTCTGTGTCGCGCCGCCCGTCGAGGGCACCTGGATCTGGCTGATCAGGCCCGCGATCCCCGTGCCAATGGCGATGCCGAGCGCGCCGCCGAGCACGCTGACCACGATCGACTCGACGAGGAACTGGGTCAGGATGTCGTTGCGCCGCGCGCCCACCGCCTTGCGGATGCCGATCTCCCGCGTTCGCTCGGTCACACTGACGAGCATGATGTTCATGATGCCGATGCCACCGACGACCAGGGAGATGCCGGCGATGGCCCCGAGCAGGAGCGTGAACGTCCCGGCGACCTGCGAGAAGGCGTTCAGGAAGTCCTGCTGGCTCTGGATAGTGAAGTCGTCCTGCGCCACCCGGTGCCGGGCGCGGAGGAGGTCGCCAATCTCGGCCACCGTCTGGTCCATCAGGCTGGCGTCTGACACCTGGACGTTCACGGTCGAGACGTTCGGCTCGCCGCGGACCGTGCGCTGGGCGAACAGACGCGCCTGCAGCGTGGTGATGGGCATGTACACCTGGTCGTCCTGGTTACCGAACGCGCTGGCGCCCTTGGACGCGGTGACGCCGATCACGCGGAAGGTGCTGCCCGCACGCTCGAACACGCTGATCCGCACCGTCTGGCCGACGGGATCGCTGTCCCCAAAGACCTGCTGAGCCACCGTGCTGCCCAGCACCACGACGTTCGACCGGCCGTCCACCTGCTGCTTCTGGATCCACTCACCCGAGACGAGGTTCAGGTTGCGGACCTCGCTGTACGTCTCGGTCGTGCCGGTGATGCGCGTCCGCCAGTTCTGCCCGCCGGCGAGGATCTGTCCGAACCCGCCCATCTCGGGCGCCACCCCGACCACAGTCGGGAGCTGGGCGATCGCCTGGGCGTCATCGAGGGTGAGCGTGCCCGCGTTGCCCTCCCCGCTGCGCACGCCCTGGCTGTTCGTGGACCCGGGCCGGATAAACAGGAGGTTGGTGCCCAGGCTCTGGATCTGGCTGGTGATCTGCGCCTGCGCCCCCTTCCCGATCGACATGAGCGAGATCACGGCGCCCACGCCGATGATGATGCCGAGCATGGTGAGGGCCGTCCGCAGCTTGTTGGCGCCCAGGGCGCGCAGGGCCACACGAATCGCGGCAACGCTCTTCATACCAGTGCTCCACCAAGGACCGTCTGCGGGTAGGCGTGAACGGCCGGGTCTGCGACACGCCCGTCGCTCGGCACTCCCGACCCCGCCTCGAGCTGTCGCTCGGCGTCCAGCCACTGCTCGGGCGACACCAGCTCGTCCTGCACGATGAGGCCATCGCGGATGTGCACGATGCGCCGCGTGTGGTAGGCGATCTCGGACTCATGGGTGACGAAGACCACGGTCAGCCCCCGCTCGCGGTTGAGCCGCTGGAAGATGGCCATGATCTCGGTGCTCGTGTGGGTATCCAGCGCGCCCGTGGGCTCGTCGGCCAGGATGATCGACGGGTCGTTCACGAGCGCCCGGGCAATGGCGACCCGCTGCTGCTGGCCGCCAGAGAGCTCGGTCGGTCGGTGGTGGGCCCGGTCTTCCAGCCCCACGGCACGCAGCGCCTCCAGCGCCCGCTCCCGCCGGTCGCGCACGCCGGCATAGACCATCGGCAGCTCGACCTGCTCCAGCGCCGGCGTGCGCGGGAGGAGGTTGAACTGCTGGAAGACGAACCCGATCTTGCGACTGCGCACGGCGGCGAGCTGGTCGTCGTTCAGGCTGCCCACGTCCTGCCCATCCAGCGTGTAGCTCCCGGACGTGGGGGTGTCCAGGCAGCCGAGGATGTTCATGAGCGTCGACTTCCCTGACCCGCTCGGACCCATGATCGCCACCAGCTCGCCATCCGCGATCGACAGGCCGATCCCGCGCAGGGCGTGCACCTCGACAGTGCCCAGCCGGTACAGCTTGGTGACGTCATGCAACTCGATCGGCATGGTGGGGACCTCTGTCCTCCGGGCTCAGACCGCGGGCCCGGGATAGCGGCACGCGGAGCTCAGCACGGAGCGCCGTTCTCCCTGCCTTCTGGCTCCGACCCTCTGGCGTCTGCCATCTACCATCTGACACCTGCCATCACCGGTTCCTGGTCGTCCAGTCGAACCCGATCGCCGGGTCGTCCCACGCCAGCCGCAGCTCGTCGGCCGGGTCGTAGGTGTGCGTGGTGTGGTACACGAGCGCCACGGGCGTCGTGCCCAGGACGCGGTAGCCGTGGGCCACTCCGCGCGGGATGTACAGCACCGCCCGGTGCTGCTCCCCCAGGTAGAAGACGTTCGTCTCGCCACGCGTGGGCGAATCCTCGCGCAGGTCATGCAGCCCCACCTGCGCCATGCCGGAGACGACGAACCACAGGTCGTCCTGGCGCTGGTGCCAGTGCCACGCCTTGACGACCCCGGGGTAGGCGACGGAGTAGTTCGACTGCCCGAACCGCGTGTAGAAGGGGTCATCTTCGCGGAGCAGCTCCATGAAGTAGCCACGGTCGTCCGCATGCACGGCGAGCGGTTTGAGCTGGACATCCTTGATCATCGCCCCAAAGCTTAATGGCCGGCCGCCGGGCCAGCCGGAGCGGCGCCGCCACCGCCGGCCACCACCACGCGGCCGCCGGTCGACGCGCCCGGCACGCCCGAGGCGACGTTTGGCGCCCGCGTGGTGGTGCCGGGGATGAGCACCTGGTCGCCTTCGCTGAGCCCGTCGACAATCTCGACCGCCTGGTCACTCGAGATGCCCGTGCGGACGGTGCGGGTCGCCGTCTTCCCGTCCGGCGTGACGACCTCGACGACCTGGTCGCGCCCCTGGCGGCGGACGGCGCGCACGGGCACGTTGAGCACGTTCTCCTTCTGGGCGATGGTGATGGTGGCGCTGGCCGTCAGCCCCGCGGGGAGGATGGTGGGCGCCTGGCTCTGCTGCTGCATGCCGGCCTGGCCCGCGCCCTGGCCGCGCGCGCCGCCTCCTTGGTCGCCGGCCTCCCGCTCCCCACCTCCGAACTGGTCGGCGCCGCCGCCTGCCGCCTGCAGGGCGCCCAGGTTCAGCCCCGCGGTGTTCCCACCTGGGCCAAACCGCGCTGGCTCGATGCGCAGGGAGACCGGGTACGTCACGACGCCCTGGGTGGCCGTGCCATTCGGCGCGACGGCGACGACCGTGCCCACGTACGGGCGGCCCGGGAGCGCGTCGAAGGTCACCAGCGCCTTCTGGCCCACCTGGAGCTGGGCCACGTTCGTCTCGTCCACCGTCACGTCCACCCGCACCTCGCGCGGGTCGATGAGGACGATGAATCCGGTGGTGCCGCTCGGCGCCTGCTCGCCGACGTTCCCGGTGATCGCCCCGACGATCCCGTCGAACGGAGCGACCAGGGTGGCGTTGCCGAAGTCAACCTGGGCCTGCTGCACCGCCAGCTCCGCCTGGCGCACGGCCTCCTGCTGCAGCGCGATGTCGCTCGGCTTGGCGCTGCCCGTCCTGAGGGCCAGCGTCGCCTGGGCGCTCGCCGCCTGGCTCTGGGCCGCCGTCACGTCCGCTTCGGTCGCGCCGGCCTTGAGCTGGTCCAGCTTCGCCTGCGCGCTGACGAGCCCGGCCTGGGCGCCGTCGGCCACCGTGCGCGCGTTCGCCAGGTCGGTCTCGGACGAGGCCGTGGTGGCGTCGAGCTTGGCCTGCGCCGCGGTGAGCTGGGCGTTGGCGGCGTCCACCGCCGCCTGCGCCGCCTGGACGTCCTCTGGCCGCGGGCTGCGCACCTGGCGCAGCTTCGCCTGGGCGCTCTGCAGGCTCGCCTGCGCGCTGTCGTAGCTCGCCTGGGCGGCCACCAGGTCGGCCGGGACCTGCTGCGCCGCTCGCACCTGCTCCAGCTTCGCCCGCGCCGAGTCGTACGCCGCCTGGGCTGCCTCCACGTCCTTCTGCGCCTGGAGCATCGCCCAGGAGCCCGACCCTTCGAGCTGCTTCACCTTCTCCTGGGCTGCCAGCAGGCTGGCCTGGGCCCGGGCCACGGCCGCGACCTGATCGACCGAGGAGCTGTAGGTGCCTGAGTTGGCGGCGTTCAGCGCCCACTGGGCGGCGACCAGGTCGGCCTGCGCCTGCGCCAGGTCCGTCGTCTTCTGCGCCAGCGCCTGGTGGGCCTGCTGCAGCTGCGCGCCCGCGCTCAGCACCGACGACTGCGCCGCCTGGACCTCGGCCGGGACTGCGCTCGACGCCTTCACCTGCTCCAGCTTGGCCTGCGCGCTCCGCACGTTCGCCTGCGCCTGGTCGACCCCCGCCTGGGCCGCGGCGAGCTCCTCCTGGGTGGGCTGGGTGAGCTGGAGGAGCTTCGACTGGGCTGCCGCCAGGGTCTGCCGGGCGCCATCTACGCCCTGCTGGGCCGACGCGACGTCCGAGGCCGACGTGCCGGCCTCCAGCGCCTGGACCTTCGCCGTCGCCTGGTCGTAGCTCGCCTGGGCCTGCACCACCGCCGCCTCGGCAGCCCGCAAGTCCGCCGCAACCGGGCCGGCTCGTACCTGCTCCAGCTTCGCGACCGCGGCGTCGAAGGCGGCCTGAGCTGCCGCCACCTCCTCCGGCGTGGCACCCTCGGTGAGCTGCTGGAGCTTCAGCTGCGCGACGGCGAGCTGGGACTTCGCCTGGTCCAGCTTCACCTGGAGCGCGTCCGCCGCCAGGCGCGCCAGGGGCTGGCCCGCTTTCACCTGGTCGCCCACCGCCACTGACACCTCTGCCAGCCGGCCGGACGCCTGGAAGACCAGCCTCGCCTGCTTGGTGGCCACCACGCTGCCCGTGGCGCTGACGGTGGATCCCACGGTTCCCCGCTGCACCGGGACCACCTGGCCGGCCGGCGCCGGTGGCGCCGCCGGGACGAGGCGCTGGTAGGCGAACCAGCCGGCCGCCGCGACCAGCACGACGGCCGCCAGACCGGCGACGGCGGGAGCCCAGCGCGGGCCACCCAGGGGCACGAATCGACGCACGGGTCTGGGCAGGGAAGCGGTGATCTGCATGAGGCATCCTCCAAGATGGCGGAGGGTAGCGCACGGGTGGAGCGCCGAAGAACCAGCGCTGCGGCCGTACCCCGTGGCTGAGTATGGACCCCGGCTGCTAATGGCCGAACAATTATCTGTTAACAGGACGCTAAGAGCGAGCAGCCGGGCGCCGCCCGCGGAGCCGCCGCCACGGGTCAGCGCGAAGCCGGCAGGACTTCGAGGTCGAGCAGGCGCGCCGCGTTGGTGCAGAAGATCTTCTCTTCGATGGCCCGGCCCAGTCGCAGCTCGCGAATCGCCTGGATCGCGGTTTCCACCCGGTAGGGAATGTTGGGGAAGTCGCTGCCGAAGACCACGCGGTCCTGGAACTCCAGCACCCGTTCGATCGGCGGCGGGCCACCGAGGTAGCCGTTGAAGACCATGGCCGTATCCAGGTACACCCCGTCGAACCGCTCGCACAGGTCAAAGAAGGCGTCGAAATCGTCCGCGCCCATGTGGGCGACGACGACGGCCAGGGCCGGGAACCGGCGCAGGAGCCGCGCGAGCGCCCGGGCGCCGACGTGCTCGCTCGGCTCCGGGCGTCGCCCTGCGTGGACCAGCAGGACGCGGCCGTGCTCTACCGCGCGCTCGTACAGGGGAAAGAGCCGCGGGTCGTCGAGCGCGAACCGTCCCACCTGCGGGTGCAGCTTCGCCCCCCGCAGCTCCAGCCGCAGGAACGCGTCGTCCACGAGCCGGGGCAGCTCAGCCGCGTCGTCCGGATGGAACGTGGCGAAGCCGATCGCCCGCGGGGCGAACGCCGCCTGGACGTTGGCCACCCAGTAGTTGAGCGACCGGGCCATCCCGGCGCGGTGGGCGTACGGCATGAACACGAAGCGCTCGACCCCGGCCTGCAGGAGCTGCGGCACCAGCTCCTCAGGCGGGCCCTCGTAGCGCGGATGCCAGAGGTGGGCGCGCATGTAGCTGCGGACTGCCTGCGCCAGCCGCTCCGGCATCAGGTGGGTGTGGACATCCAGCACCGGGCATGGGGGCTGGCCCGAGCTCGCCGCCGCGCCAACCCCGGGCGTTTGGATCGCCGACATGCCGACACACGATGCTACCAGTCTCGGTCTGACACCTCGCCCGGAGCTCGAACAGGCGTGGCCGAACCGGCGTCCGGTGGAGCAGCCGGCAGGGAGTCTGAGCGTCTACGGCAGGAGATCGTCCACCAGCAGGCGGACCTCAGGGGCGAAGGCCACCGCCAGGGCTGCGCCGCGTGGCCGGACCTCCCTGGTCGCGTACCCCGCCTGGCGCGGGTCGCGGTGAACGTAGACGACCTGACCGTTCAGGTCGACGACCCAGTACTCGACCACACCGGCGCTGGCGTGGATGCGCGCTTTGCGCCCGAGATCGGTCCGCAGCGTCCGATCCGCCACCTCAACCAGCACCAGGCTGTCCGCGGGGGTAGCTTTGCCCGTGGCGTAGTCATCGGCGCGCGGCCGGAGCAGCGCCACGTCTGGTTGGGGCTCGTCGTGCTCGCCCACCCGCACCGGGTTCTGGACCGACACAAGCGCCACTTCGTCGCCGTACCGGCGGCTGAAGAGCCGGGTGAGGCGGTTGACGCAGCCGATGTGGCGGTCGTTGACGGGAGGCATCCAGATAAGCTCGCCGTCCAGGAGCTCGACACGGGCGTCCTCGCCCCAGCCCTCCTGCTCCGCCAGCGCCTCGAACTCCCCGACGGTCAGCGGGGACCGGCTCTCGAGCTCAGCCGCGGTCGCCATACCAGACCTCGCCGCATTGTACGCCTGAGCGCCTGGGCGCGCTTCTGCCGGGCACAGGCTGGGCAGGCACGCCGGCCGCGCGGGCCGGGCGCTGCGCGCGGCCGGCGACGCGGTAGCATCCCTTCCAGTGCACCGCTCCTGAATTGAGAGGGCGACCCAGCATGCCTACGCCGCACACCACGCCAAAGTCGGGCACCCCGACCCGTCGCCAGGGGCCGCGGCCGATTGGCTCGGACGATCTCTACCGCCTGCGGTTCGTCTCGGAGCCGCGCATCAGTCCCGACGGCACCCGGATCGCCCACGTGGTCGCGTGGGTCGACCCCGACGACCACACGCGCTACCGCTCGCAGCTCGTACTGGCGAGCGCGCAGGGGGACCGGCCACCACGCGCCCTCACCAGCGGCCGCCACCGGGATACCGCGCCGCGCTGGTCACCCGACGGCCGCAGCCTCGCGTTCCTGTCGGACCGGGACGCGGACCGGCCGCAGCTCTTCGTGCTCTCCCTGGAAGGGGGCGAGCCGCGCCAACTCACCCACCTCAAGCACGGCGCGGGCGCCGCGGAGTGGTCGCCGGACGGGCTCCTGCTGGCGTTCGCGGCAAGCACCGACATCCCGGAGATCGCCGCGCAGGAGGGCCAGCCGGACGAGAAGGGGAAGCCGCCGCGGGTGCGTGTCATCACACGCGTGGACCACAAGAGCGACGGCGTGGGGCTCCTCGAGGCCCGCCGTTCGCACCTGTTCGTCGTGCCCGCCGACGGGTCGGCCGCGCCACGCCAGGTGACGAGCGGGGATTGGGACGACACGGACCCGGCCTGGTCGCCCGATGGCCGCATGCTGGCGTTCATCTCGAACCGCGAGCCGGACCGCGACCTGAGCTGGTTCCGGGACGTGTGGGTGGTTCCGGCCCGCGGTGGGCGGGCGCGGCGGCTCACACGGCACAGAGGACAGGCGGCCACGCCCGCCTGGTCACCCGACGGCCGGCACGTCGCCTACCTCGGCCACGACCGCGGCTGGACCTACGGAGCGCTCACCGAGCTGCGGGTCGTTCCAGCCGCCGGTGGTCCGTCGCGCTCCATCTCGGCCGCCTACCCGCGTGACGTGGAGAACGCCGCGCTCTCGGACACGCGCGACCCGCACGTCAGCCAGCCGCCGGTCTGGGCGCCCGACGGCTCGGCGATCTACGCGCTGGCGAGCGACGCCGGGCGGGTCTCCATCCTGCGCTTCCCGGCCGCTGGCGGCGCGCCGACCGCCGTCGTCTCCGGCGACCGCGAGGTGGCGGGCTTCACGCTCGCCGCCGGCGGCACCCAGCTCGCATTCGTCGTCTCTGACCCGACCCGCCCATACGAGGTGTACGCGGCCGACGCCGACGGGTCGCACGAGCGGCAGGTGAGCCGGGAGAACGCGGCCTTCCTGGCCACGGTCTGGCTCGGCGAGCCGGAGCCGTTCGCGACGACCAGCAGCGATGGCGAGACGGTCCACGGCTGGCTGCTGAAGCCGGGCCGGTTCGACGCGCGGAGGAAGTGGCCGCTGGTGCTGGAGGTCCACGGCGGGCCCGAGGCGATGTATGCGTGGTCGTTCATGCACGAGTTCCAGGTGCTCGCCGGGCGGGGCTATGGGGTGCTGTACACCAACCCACGCGGTAGCAAGGGCTACGGCGAGCCGTTCGCGGCGCGGATCTTCGCCGACTGGGGCGGCCAGGACGCGGCCGACTGCCTGGCGGCGGTGGATGCCGCCACGGCGCTCGACTGGGTGGACCCGGCGCGGCTCTTCCTCACCGGCGGCTCCTACGGTGGCTTCATGGCGCTCTGGCTGCTGGGCCACACGGGCCGCTTCCGGGCGGCGGTGGCCCAGCGCGGCTGCTACAACTTCGTGTCCTTCTACGGCACGTCAGACATCGGCCCCACGTTCGGCCGCTACGTTCTGGGCGGGCCGGTCTATGAGCTGGAGGAGCGGTACCGCGCCCTGTCGCCGCTCACCTACGTCCGCGACGTCCGGACGCCGCTGCTGCTCATCCATAGCGAGAACGACCTGCGCTGCCCCATGGAGCAGGCCGAGCAGGTGTTCGTGCAGCTCCGTGCGATCGGCCAGGCAGAGACCGAGCTGATCCGCTTCCCGGAGGAGAGCCACAACCTCAGCCGCTCCGGCCGGCCCGACCGGCGCGTCGAACGCCTGGACCGGATCGTCGGCTGGTTCGAGCGCTTCCGCGACCTGGAGAAGGCCGAGCGGAGGCGCAGCACGCGCTAGCGCGCGGGCTCGGGCCAGCTTGCCCGGAGGGACTGCAGGGGGCTGTGGGTCGCTCCGTCCAGAGCGCTCGGCCGGCCCGGAGGTGGCGCCGGTCAGTGCCGGAAGTGCCGCTCGCCGGTGAAGATCATCGCCATCCCGTGGCGGTTGGCGGCCTTGATCACCTCCGAGTCGCGGATCGAGCCGCCGGGCTGGATGACCGCGGTCACGCCGGCCTCGGCGGCCCGCTCGACGCCGTCCGGGAACGGGAAGAAGGCGTCTGACGCCATCACCGAGCCCTGGGAGCGGTCGCCCGCCTTGCGACAGGCGATGTCCACTGAGTCGACGCGGCTCGGCTGCCCGGCGCCTACGCCGACCAGCGAGAGCCCCTTGGCCAGGACGATCGCATTCGACCGGACGTGCTTGACGGCGCGCCAGGCGAAGTAGAGCGAGGTGACCTCGGCCAGGCTGGGCTGGCGCTGGGTCACGACATTGGGGGTGAACGACTGCTCCGGGAGGGCGTCGCGCGTCTGCACGAGGAAGCCGCCGAGCACCCGCTTGTAGTCCAGCTCCCCGGGCACCGCGCTCACCCCGTTGGGGCCGCGGTTCCCCTGGTCGGAGTGGGTGGCCAGGACACGCAGGTTCCGCTTCGTGCGCAGGATGGCGAGCGCCTCCTCGGTGTACCCAGGCGCCACCAGGTCCTCGAAGAAGACGGCCACGATCTCGCGGGCGGCCTCCTCGTCGACGACCCGGTTCGTGGCCACGGCCCCGCCAAACGCCGACTGCGGGTCGGTCGCCAGCGCCTTGCGGTAAGCGTCCGCGACCGAGGAGCCGAGGCTGAGGCCGCAGGGGTTGCCGTGCTTGATGATGGCCACACAGGTGGAGGTGAAGTCGGAGACCGCCTGCCACGCCACGTCGGCATCGTACGTGTTGTTGAAGGAAAGCTGGATGCCGTGGAGCTGGGCCGCGCCCACGAGGCCGGCCCGGCGCGACCTGGGCGTGCTCTCGGCGTAGAAGGCCGCGAGCTGGTGGGGGTTCTCGCCGTAGCGCAGGTCGGCCACCTTGCTCAGGGCAACCGTGTACGCCTCCGGGAAGAGCTCATCGTGCGGGCGCAGGTAGGCGGCCACGTGGGTGTCGTACAGGGCGCAGTGCTGGAA
>CAYSYM010000068.1:0-18246 GCA_964435115.1 uncultured Chloroflexota bacterium
CCAGGCGACGAGCGCCGCCACCAGGAGCGCGGTCCCTGCCCCACCGGCGGGTGCGGCGGCGTCTGCGGCCGGCAGGCGCTCCATGACCGCCTCGCGGTCCGGCAGCCGCTCGGCCACGTCCCGGGCAACGCTCCTCACGCGGCGTCGCAGACGGTTGACCGGCCGCTCACGCTCCTGCCGCCAGCGCCTGTAGAGCCAGACGGCCCCGAGGACCCCGACGAGGAGCTTGGCGGAGACGATGGTGCCAAGGTTCTCGCGGGTAAACCGCCACATGGTTCGAGCCGCGCCGACCAGCGCGGCGGCTGTTCCGCCATCGACGCCCAGGACGGTCGCCGCTGGCGCCGGCGGCGTCGTGGCGTCGTACGTCTGCCCGTCGTCGGCCCAGGCGGGCGGGGCGATGGCGCCGGTGGATCCAGCTTCGGTGCTCACGGTGTCAGCCTCCTTCCTCCGTACGTGTACGTGTGCGCGCTCGGCGCGCATCTCCTCGGCGGCTTCGGCGACCGCCCCGACGGACAGGTCTCCGGTAGCCGGCGTGAATCGATCCGCGAAGCTGCCGCTGGCCGCACCCAGGTCCGCGCGCGCGGCCTCGTAGTGGGCTGCGGTGGCTTGGGGGGGGACGGCGGGCGAGGCAGGTCCGCCCGCGGGAGGCGGGTCGTCGGAGCCGGTCTGCGGTGGGGCCAGGTCGGGCCGCGCCTTCTCCGGCGGCTCCGGGCCGCGTGCCACCAGCCAGACGGCGAGCGCCACCAGCGCAGCCGCACCCGCCGCGAGCACCCACACCTCCATCGTCAGCGTTCCTTTCGCGTCCGGCCCGGATGGGCGCCGAGCGCCCGGCCGCTCACGGCAAGACGCATGCCCACCCTTACCATCATACGCCCACTGCGCCCCGCCGTCTGCGGTTCGGCCGCCATCGGCTCGCGCCGTCGCATCACCCGGGCCGGGCCCGAGCCGCGCATGTAGATCCTGCAGCTTGAACGGCGGACGTCGATCGTGCACGGGGCATTCTGTTTTCATCGTGTGCGTCTTGAGATCAGACTGGCGACTCCGTGCTCGGTTCAGCGCGCGTACACTGGCCACGTGTGGCGACGGCGAGCGGCGCAGGCGCCGGTGGAGCGTCCTCGGTGAGGCGGGATGGCTGAGCTGGCGCTGCTCGCGCTCGCCGCACTGGGGGGCTGGGCAGCCGGCCTGGGCTCGGCGGCGACGAGCGGCCGGCTCGCCGCTGCCGACGAGCGCGCGCGCCTACCCGACCGCGGGCCGCTCCTGGTCGATCCGCTCGTGCAGGCCGGCCTGGCGCTCACCTGGGCCGCCCTCCTGCTGGCACTCGGGCCCACCTGGCGCTGGCTGGGGGCCGCCATCCTGGCGGTCCCCCTCGTCCAGGTGGGCGTGACGGACCTGCGCTCGCGGTGGGTGGACACGCCGGTCGCCGGCGGTGGCCTCCTGGCTGGCCTGGCGCTCTCCCCGTTGGTGCGGTCGACGGAGTGGTGGAGCGGGCTCGCCGGCGCCCTGGGCGGCGGGGTCGTCTTCGCCCTCCTGTACGGCCTGGGGCGGCGGCTCTACCGGGGCGAGGAGCCGCTCGCCCGCGGCGACATCCTGATCGCGGCGATGGTTGGCGCGACCGCCGGCCCGCAGACCGCGGCGGCGCTCGTCGCCGGCGCTCTGCTCAGCGGCGCGCTCGCGGCGGCGGTCCTGGTGGCCCGACGCTCCGCCCGCGCCTTCATCCCGTACGGCCCGGGGCTCTGCCTGGGCGGCCTGCTCGCGCTCTTCCTGCGCTGATGCAGGCGCGGCATGGGCTGCTCACGCTCGGCGTCGCCCTCTTCTTCATCTCCTCGGCATTCCAGCTCTACACCGCGTCGCTCCCGCTGTACTTCGCCAACCTCGGCTACGACCCGACCCTGATCGGGCTGCTCATTGGCGCCACCGGCGTCGCGGAGGTGCTCGCCGCGCTCGTCGTGGGGCCGTCCATCGACCGGTTCGGGGCCCGCCTGCTGCTGTTCGCGGGCGCGGGCGCCTACATGGCGGCGTCGGCTGGCTACGCCTGGCTGACCGCGGCGCCGGCGCTGGCGATCCTCCGCGCCGTCCAGGGGCTGGGTCTCGCGGCCACCATCCCTTCCACTTACTCCTACGTGGCCGGCCTCGCCGCCGCCCGCCGCCAGACGCTCGCGTTCGCCTCGCTCGGAGCGGCCACCAACGTGGCGATGGCGGTCGGACCACCGGTCGGTCTGCTCCTCCTCGAGCAGCTCAGCCCGCGTGCGCTGTTTACGACCGCCGCGGGCGCTGCCCTGGTCGGCCTCCTGGTGGCCAGCCGCGTGCCGGCTCCCAGGCCCTCCCGGCGGCCGTTCCGCCTGGCGTTCCGCCGCGCCTGGGTTCCGCCCCTACTGGTGAGCAGCTTGCTGGTGGTGCAGTGGGGGGTGATCCTCGCGTTCCTACCGCTGAACACCCGCGCGACCGGGAGCAACCCCGGTCTCCTGTTCACGGCCGACGCCATCGCCATCCTCGCGTCGCGCGTCCCGGCCGGCTGGGCGGCCGACCGCTACGGCCCGTTCCGCCTGGCCCTGGCCGGTATCGCCTCGACCGTCCTGGCCGTGCTCCTGCTCCTCCTGCCGCTGAGCGACCCGGTGCTCGTCGCCAGTGGCGCGCTCAACGGGCTCGGGGGTGGGCTCATCATTCCGCCCATGCTCGCCCAGCTCAGCCAGCGGAGCGACGCTGCGACGCGTGGCACGGCGCTCTCCTACTTCAACGTGGCGTTCGCCACCGCCATCGTAGCGGGCAGCAGCGTCGGCGGCTTCCTCTACCCCCTGCTCGGGTTCCAGGGGCTCCTGGTGGCAGGCGCGGCGCTCTGCGCCAGCGGGCTCGGCGTCGCCTTCCGCGACCCGCTGCTGCGGCAGCCCACGCGCCCGCGTCCCAGCCAGCCGGGGCGCGTGTAGACGGGGGGCACGACCTGTGTGTACACTATGATCGTGTACACGACTCGCTCAGGGGGTGCTACGTTGAAGAACATCACGTTCAGTGCCGATGAGCGCCTGATTGAAGCAGCACGTGAGCGTGCACGGGCCGACCACACAACGCTGAACGAGCAGTTCCGCCGCTGGCTCGCTGACTACACCCAACGGCGGCAGCAGGCCGGCAGAGCCATCGCGGTGATCGATGAGTTGCGACGCTACGCGAGTACCGGTGGGCGCACGTTCACCCGCGATGAGATGAATGAGCGGTAGCTTCATCGACTCGAACGTCTTCATCTACCTGTTCGATTCGACGGACCCCACCAAACAGCGGACGGCGCAACGGTTGGTCCGCGCAGCGATCGACGGCGGTACGGGTAGCATTAGCTTCCAGGTCGTGCAAGAAACCCTTCACGTGCTGACCCGCAAGTTACAGCCACCACTCAGTCCCGAACATGCACGGCGCTTCCTGGACGCGGTGCTGGTACCGCTCTGGCGCATCACGCCGACGCCGGAGCTGTATCGGAGCGCTCTCGATATCCAGGGGCGGTATGGCTATGGCTTCTATGACGCGCTGATCATTTCGGCTGCGCTGGCCGGCGGCTCCACGCGGCTGTACAGCGAGGACTTGCGTCACGGCCAGCGGATCGAGGGGTTGAGGATCGAGAACCCATTCGTCCCCGCGTAGCTGAGCGCTGGCGCCCCGGGGGGAGGATGCCTCGGGTGCGCGGGCACCGGCGCTGGTCCACGTCCAGGGGGTGGTCGGCACGGCGAGCCCTGCGGCGCGGCGTGCCTTACCTGTCGCCCCCGTCTGGCGGCACCCGCTCCAGTCGGAACCAGTAGAAGGTGTGCGGGCCGAGGGCCAGGAAGTACGGTGCCTCGCCAATCCGGGGGAACACCGTCTCCCCGAACAGCTCGACGGGCACGGCGCCCGCGAAGTGGCGCAGGTCGAGCTCGACCGGCTGCACGAAGCGGGAGAGGTTGGTTACCACGAGCACATGCTGGTCCTGGTAGCTGCGCACGTAAGCGAGCACAGCCAGGTTGGCTGGGTGGAGGAGCTCCAGACTGCCGCGCCCGAACACCGGGTACCGCTTGCGGATGGCGATCAGTCGCCGCATCCAGTTGAGGAGCGAGCTGGGCGTGCGCTGTTGGGCCTCCACGTTGATCGCCTGGTAGCCATAGACCGGGTCGAGCACGAGTGGCAGGTAGAGGGCGTTCGGGTCGGCGCGCGAGAAGCCGGCGTTGCGGTCGCTGCTCCACTGCATGGGGGTGCGCACGCCGTTGCGGTCGCCCAGGTAGACGTTGTCCCCCATGCCGATCTCGTCGCCGTAGTAGAGGATCGGCGTCCCCGGCAGGCTGAAGAGGAGGCTGCTGAGCAGCTCCTGGCGGCGGCGGCTGCCCTCCAGCAGCGGGGCCAGGCGGCGGCGGATACCGAGGTTGATGCGCGCCCGGGGGTCCCTGGCGTACTCGGCGTACATGTAGTCGCGCTCTTCGTCCGTGACCATCTCCAGGGTGAGCTCGTCGTGGTTGCGCAGGAAGAGCGCCCACTGGCAGGTAGATGGGATGTCCGGGGTGCGGGCGAGGATCTCCACGACCGGCGTGCGGATCTCCCGGCGCAGCGCCATGTAGATGCGCGGCATGAGCGGGAAGTGGAAGGCCATGTGGCACTCGTCGCCCTCCCCGTAGTAGGGCAGCACGTCGGGCGGCCACTGATTCGCCTCCGCCAGCAGCAGCCGGTTCGTGTATGAGCGGTCGATCTCGGCGCGGATCTCCTTGAGGTAGGCGTGCGTCTCCGGGAGGCTCTCGCAGCTCGTGCCCTCGCGCTCGAACAGGTAGGGCACAGCATCCAGCCGCAGGCCATCCACGCCGCGGTCCAGCCAGAACCGCAGTACGTCCAGCATCTCGCGCCGCACCGCCGGGTGGTCGAAGTTCAGGTCCGGCTGGGAGCTGAAGAAGCGGTGCCAGAAGTATTGCTTGGCCACCGGGTCCCAGCTCCAGTTGGACCGCTCGGTGTCGGTGAAGATGATGCGCGCGCTGCTGTACCGCTGGTCCGTGTCACTCCAGACGTAGTAGTCGCGATAGGGCGAGGCAGGGTCGGCCCGCGCGGCCTGGAACCAGGGGTGCTGGTCGGAGGTGTGGTTCATCACCAGCTCGGTGATCACCCGGAGGCCGCGGCGGTGGGCCGCCTCCACGAACTCCTCGAAGTCCTGCAGCGTCCCGTAGGTGGGCTGGATCGCCAGGTAGTCGGAGATGTCGTAGCCGTCGTCCTTGAGCGGCGACGGGTAGATGGGCAGCAGCCAGATGGCAGTGACGCCGAGGTCCTGGATGTAGTCCAGCTTCTCGACCAGGCCCCGGAAGTCGCCAATGCCGTCGCCGTCGGAGTCGTAGAACGCCTTGACGTGCAGCTCGTAGACGATCGCATCCTTGTACCAGAGCGGGTCGTCGGGCCCGGGCATGCCGCTCGTCGCCCGGGGCACGACCGCCTGGGTGGCCGGCGGGGCGAGGCTCTGGTCGGAACGAAGCGCGGTCATCGCGGCACCACCGGGCTGAGGATAGCAGCAGCCGGACGAGGAGGGCGGGCCTACGCCTCGGCGCCCTGGGCGCGACCGTAGAGCCACGCCAGCTCGCCCAGCCGCGCCGCCGTCTCCGGCCGCAGCAGCTCTGGCGCAACCCGCCACTGCCAGTTCCCGAGCGCGGCCCCGGGCGTGTTCATGCGCGCCTCACTCCCCAGGTTGAGCACGTCCTGCAGCGGGATGATCGCCGTGTCCGCCACGGACGCCAGTGCCAGGCGGAGCAGCTCCCAGGCGACCGCCTCCCCGCTCGAACCCAGGTAGCGGCGCGCGAACGCGCGCTCCGGCTCTGGAGCCGTGGCGAACCAGCCGCGCGTGGTGTCGTTGTCGTGCGTGCCCGTGTAGACGACGCAGTTCGGGTCGTCGTAGTTGTGAGGCAGGTAGGGGTTGTCGGGTCCGCCGCCGAACGCGAACTGGAGCACCTTCATCCCGGGGTAGCCGAGCTCGGCTCGGAGGGCCCGTACCTCGTCCGTGATCAAGCCGAGGTCCTCGGCGATGGTGGGCACCGCCCCTCCGAGTGCCGCCGCGACCGCCCGAAACAGCTCGCTGCCCGGGCCCGCGACCCACTGCCCGTCCACTGCGGTCTCGGCCCTGGCCGGCACGCCCCACGCGGCCTGGAAGCCCCGGAAGTGGTCGATCCGTACGACGTCCACCTGGCGCAGGAGTCGGCGGAAGCGGTCGATCCACCAGCGGTAGCCGTCGCGCGCCATCGCGGCCCAGTCGTACAGCGGGCTACCCCAGAGCTGGCCGGTCTCGCTGAAGTAGTCCGGCGGCACGCCGGCCACCCGCCTCGGCCGACCCTGTTCGTCCAGCTCGAAGAGGTGGCGGTGCACCCACACGTCGGCGCTGTCGTGGGCGACGAAGATGGGGATGTCGCCGACAAGGCGGATCCCCTGGCGCGCGGCCGCGTGACGCACGCCCTGCCACTGCTCGTGGAACATGAACTGGGCGAACGTGTGAGACGCGATGGCTCGAGCGTGGCGCGCCCGCGCCACCTCGAGCGCGTGTGAGTCTCGGTCACGCAGCGCGGGCTCCCAGTCGGTCCACAATGGCGGCCTGCCTTCTCGCTGGTGGAGAGCCATGAAGAGGACGTAGTCGTCGAGCCAGGACGCCTCCTCGCGCTGGAACACGTCGAACCGCGCGCGCCACGCCTCGTCGGCCTGGCGCTCGAAGCGCTCGAAGGCGGTCTCCAGGACGCGCGCCTTGGCCTCCGAGAGCTCGCCGAAGGCCACCCGCTCGCTCGGCAGGGCGGCCAGCTCAGCCACGTCGCCGCTGTCCAGCAGGCCCTGCGCGCGTAGCGTCTCCACCGAAACCAGGAGTGGGTTCCCGGCGAACGCGGAGGGCGCGAAGTACGGCGAGTCGCCAAAGCCGGTCGGCGTGAGCGGGAGCACCTGCCACAGTCGCTGGCGTCCCTGGGTAAGGAAGTCCAGGAGCTGGCGCACGCCCGACCCGAGGTCGCCGATCCCGTACCGGCCCGGGAGGGAGGTGGGGTGGACGAGGACCCCGCTGGTGCGGGGGAGCCGAGCCATGGCGGCAGACATTGTGCCGGACGCCTCGGCGTCGCTTCTTGGTTGACAGGCCGTCTGACCATTCCCATACTCCCCTCGGACCGATTCGGTATCCCGGCCGCGACGCGGGCGCCATGGGCGCCGGTGTCGGGGCGCCGTCCCCAGGGAGCGTGTCTGATGGCTACCCGGCGTGAGTTCCTGACCACCGTGGTCGGCGCGGGCGCGCTGACCCTCCTCTCCGCGTGCGCCGGCGGCGGCACCCCGTCTGCCGCGGGCGGGCAGGCGGCGCCCACCGTCGCGCCCACCGCTGCCCCCAAGGCGGCTGGAGCCGCGGCCCCCACCACCGCGCCGGCCGCCGCTGCGCCCCAGCCAGGCGGCACCCTGCGGATCGGCCTGAACTCCGACAACACCACGATGGACCCGCACCTCTCGGAGGCGGCGGTGGACCGCCAGGTGTATCAGTCCATCTATGACACGCTGATCGCGCTCACGCCGGAGCTCGACCTGTCGCCGCGCCTCGCGGAGAAGTGGGAGATCAGCCCGGACGGCAAGACGTACACCTTCACGCTGCGCAAGGGCGTCGCGTTCCATGACGGCGAGCCCTTCAACGCGCAGGCCGCGAAGTACAACTTCGACCGCATGATGAACCACCCCAAGAGCCTGCGGAAGGGTGAGCTGGTCACGGTTGATAACGCCGAGGTGGTGGACGAATTCACGGTCAGGCTGAACCTAAAGCAGCCGTCCTCCCCCCTGCTCTCGCTGCTCACCGACCGCTCGGGGATGATGATCTCCCCGAAGGCGGCCGAGGCAGCCGGGGATGACTTCGCGCGCAAGCCGGTCGGCAGCGGCCCGTTCACCTTCGTGGACTGGGTGACCGGGGACCGGCTGACGGTGGCCCGGAACCCGAGGTACTGGGACAAGGCCCAGAATGGCCGTCCGCTGCCGTACCTGGACACGGTAATCTACAAGCCGGTCCCGGACATCAACGTCCAGCTCACGAGTCTCAAGAGCGGGGCGCTGGACCTGATCGACCGCATCCCGCCCAAGGACATCGCGTCCATGAAGACGAGCCAGGACCCGGTCCTGTCCGAGGTCCCGGCGCTCGCGTTCGAGTACCTGGACATGCAGCACAGCCGGCCGCCCTTCGACAAGAAGGAGAACCGGCTGGCGCTGATGTGGGCGCTGGACCGTGAGCCAATCATCCGGTCGGTCTTCTTTGGCTCGGGAACGCCGGGCTACGGCCCGATTCCGCCCTCGAGCTGGGCGTACCAGAAGGGGTGGCAGCCCTTCACGCGCGACCTGGCGAAGGCGAAAGAGCTGGCGCCGAGCGGCTTCGAGTTCACCGGGATGGTGACCAACACGCCGGTGCAGAAGCAGGTGGCGGAGGTGTACAAACAGCAGCTTGCCGAGGCGGGCATCACGATGAACATTGAGCTGCTCGAGTTTGGCACCCTGCTGAGCCGGGTCAACGCCAAGGACTTCCAGGCGTACGTGCTGCAGTGGAGCGGCCGTCCTGACCCCGACGGGAACATCTTCAACTACTACTCGTCCAAGGGCTCACAGAACCGCGCCGACTACAAGAACCCGCAACTGGACGACCTGCTGGACCAGGCGCGCGCGGTGTCGGACCAGCCGCAGCGGGCCAAGCTGTACAACCAGGCCGAGCAGCTAGGCGCCAGCGACGGCCGCATGTTCATCTTGCGGTTCCCGATGGAGCAGAAGGCCATGAGCGCCCGGGGGCAGGGGTTCGTGCACGTGGCAGATGGCATGATCCGGACGCGCGAGATGTGGCTGAAGCCGTAGGCGCAGGTGGGCACGTACGTCCTGCGGCGCCTCGCTGGCACCGTGCCGGTGCTGTTCGTGGTGAGCGTGGTCATCTTTTCGATCATCCACCTCACGCCGGGCGACCCGGTGGCAATCATGCTGGGTGGAGAGGCGTCCGTCCAGGACATCGAGCGGATCCGGCGCGAGCTGGGCTTTGACCAGCCGCTGTACGTGCAGTACGCGGCGTGGCTGGGCCGCACCCTGCGGGGCGACCTGGGCCGGTCCATCCGGACCAACCAGCCTGTGAGCGAGGCGATCGCCCAGCGGCTGCCGGTGACGGCGGAGATCGCCCTGGTGGCCATGCTCGTGTCGCTGGCCGTCGCCATCCCGGCCGGGATGGTCTCCGCCGTCCGCCGCAACAGCGCCGCCGACACGGCGAGCACGGTCACGTCGCTGCTCGGTGTCTCCATCCCCAACTTCTTCCTGGCG
The DNA here is from genome assembly GCA_964435115.1 of uncultured Chloroflexota bacterium. Classification (GTDB taxonomy): domain Bacteria; phylum Chloroflexota; class UBA6077; order UBA6077; family CF-72; genus CAYSYM01. The sequence continues at coordinate 9,268 of CAYSYM010000068.1, forward strand.
ATCCTGCTCATCTACGTGTTCTCGCTGAAGCTGCGCTGGCTGCCGCCAATCGGCTTCGTGCCGCTGGCGACCGACCCGGTGGCCAACCTGAAGTCGATCCTCATGCCGTCCGTCGTGCTCGGCGCTGCCTTCGCCGCCGTCACTACCCGCATGATGCGCTCAAGCTTGCTTGAGGTGCTGCACCAGGACTATGTGCGCACGGCCTGGGCGAAGGGCTTACCCGAGGCGACGGTTCTCCAGCGCCACGCCTTGAAGAACGCCCTCATCCCGGTGGTCACCGTCGTCGGGTTGCAGGTTGGCGCACTGCTCGGCGGGGCGATCATCACGGAAACGGTCTTCGCGCTCCCGGGCGTCGGCCGTCTGATCGTGGATAGCATCTTCCAGCGCGACTACCCGCTGGTGCAGGGGGTGGTGCTCTTCCTAGCACTCGTGTTCATGGGGGTGAACCTGCTGGTCGACCTGACCTACGCCTGGCTCGACCCGCGCATTCGGTATAGCTGATGGCTGTCGCGACCGCCGCGCCCGTCGCGTTCGCCCCGAGCCGCGTCCCCCAGCGCAGCGGCCTCCAGGCCTTCTGGTCACGTCTGCGCCGCACGCGTCTCGCCCCCGTGGGCCTGGGGATCGTCGCCGCGTTCGTCGCCGCGGCGATTCTGGCGCCCGTCCTGGCGCCGTACGACCCCAGCTACCAGAACCTGATCGAGAACCTGCAGCCACCCAGCCCGGCGCACCTGCTGGGCACCGACGAGCTGGGGCGGGACGTGTTCAGCCGGCTGCTGTTTGGGGCGCGGGTGTCGCTGACGGCGGGCGTGGTGGCGGTGGGGCTGGCACTGGTGCTGGGCGTGTCGCTGGGCCTGGTAGCCGGGTACTTCGGGGGGCGAGTGGACGGGCTGATCATGCGCGCGATGGACGGCCTGCTAGCGTTCCCGGAGCTGGTGCTGGCGCTGGCGATCACCGGGGCACTGGGGCCGAGCCTGCGCAACGCGCTGATCGCGATCGGAATCGTGTACACGCCCCGGTTTGCGCGCCTGACGCGGGGGCAGACGCTCTCGGTGCGGCACCGCGACTTCGTGGAGGCGGCGCGCGCGCTGGGGGCGGGCAGCACGCGGATCATGCTGCGGCATGTGCTGCCAAATATCGTGGCGCCGATCATCGTGCAGGCGTCGCTCTCGGTGGCGCTGGCGATCCTGGCGGAAGCGAGCCTGTCGTTCCTGGGCCTGGGCGTCCAGCCGCCAGAGGCGAGCTGGGGGGTGATGGTGAACGCCGGGAAGGACTACCTGGACCTGGCGCCGTGGGCGAGCTTCGCGCCGGGCGTGGCGATCTTCCTGGCCGTCATGGGCTTCAACTTCCTGGGCGACGGCATCCGCGACGCCCTGGACCCACGCCTGCTCATCCGCTGACCGGAACCGAGCCCCACCCTGCCGGGGTCCGGCGCCGGTCGGGCTGAGGGCGCCATGGCCGGTGTGCGCCAAGCGCCGCACCAGGTCGTCCTCCCGGCCGGGCCGGACCAGCACCTGGGGAATGGCGCGAGCGAAGCCGTAGGATGTGGCGGGACACACGCGACGAGCGCGCGTGTCCAGTTCTCCCCCAGCCTGGCCGCGAGTGGCCCCGATGAGCGAGCAGCAGACGAGCACGCAGGACCTACAAACTCTCCAGGCGCGCGCCGAGGAGCTGCGCCGCCTGATCAACTACCACAACTACCGCTACTACGTGCTCGACTCGCCCGAGATCTCGGACGCCGAGTACGACCGCCTCATGGAGGAGCTGCGGGCGATCGAGGCGGAGCATCCCGAGCTGCAGTCGCCCGACTCACCGACACAGCGGGTGGGCGCCGCCCCGTCCGAGCAGTTCGCCGTCGTCGAGCACCGCGTCCCCATGCTCAGCCTGGCCAACGCCTTCTCAGCGGAGGCGGTCAAGGCCTGGCATGAACGGATCGGCCGGCTGCTCGGCCGTGAGGTACGCGGGTTCACCATCGAGCCGAAGATCGACGGGCTGGCCATCACGCTGCGGTACGCCAAGGGCCGCTTCGCCCTCGGCGCGACGCGCGGTGATGGCTTCCACGGGGAGGACATCACGCCTAACCTGCGCACCATTCGCGCCGTGCCGCTGGTGCTGAACGACGCGCCGCCAGACCGGCTGGAGGTGCGCGGTGAGGTCTACCTGTCGCGGGCAGCCTTCCAGAAGATCAACGAGGAGCGCCTGGCGCAGGGGCTCCCGCTCTTCGCCAACCCGCGCAACTGTGCCGCCGGCTCCGTCCGCCAGCTCGACCCGCGTATCACCGCCAGACGGCCCCTGGACGTCTTCATGTACGCGCTCGGCGAGGCCGATGGGTGGCGCCCCCGCACCCAGTGGGAGATCCTCGCCAAGTTCCGCGAGTGGGGTTTCAAGACGAACCCCCACAACGCCCGCTGCGACACGATCGACGAGGTGCTGGAGGCGTGCGCGGCCTGGGAGCGCCGCCGCGAGACGCTCGCCTACGAGATCGACGGCGTCGTCGTGAAGGTTGACGACCTCGACGTTCAGAGCGAGCTCGGGGCGGTAGGGCGCGAGCCTCGCTGGGCGATCGCCTACAAGTTCCCGCCCACCCAGGCGACCACCCGGCTGCTGGACATCGGCGTGAACGTCGGCCGCACCGGTAGCCTCAACCCCTTCGCCATCCTCGAGCCCGTCCAGGTCGGCGGGGTGACCATCAAGCTCGCCAGCTTGCACAACGAGGAGGACATCCGCCGCAAGGACATCCGCATCGGCGACACAGTCCTCGTCCAGCGCGCCGGCGACGTCATCCCACAGGTGATCGGCCCCATCCTGAGCAAGCGGCCGCCGGGAACCACACCGTACAGCCTGCCAACCACGTGCCCGGTCTGCGCCTCGCCGGTGGTGAAACCCGAGGGCGAGGCGATGGCTCGCTGTACCGGCGGGTTCGCCCGCTGCGTCGCCCAGCGCTTCGAGCTGCTGAAGCACTTCGTCTCACGCGACGCCATGGACATCGAGACGATCGGCGAGAAGCTCGCCAGCGCGCTCATCGAGGCCCGCCTGGTGTACGACCCGGCTGACCTGTACACGCTGGCCAGGGAGCAGCTCCTTGGCCTCGAGCGTATGGGCGACAAGAGCGCTCAGAATGTGCTGGACAACGTGGCGACCAGCAAGCAACGCCCCCTGGCCCGGGTCATCTACGCCCTGGGCATCCGCTACGTGGGCCAGCAGACGGCGGAGCTCCTGGCGCGAGCGTTCGGCTCCATGGAGCGGCTGCAGGCGGCTTCGCTGGCGGAGATCCAGGCGGTCCAGGGTATCGGGCCCAAGATCGCCGAGAGCGTCTACGCCTACTTCCGCGACCCGCTCAACCAGGCGATCCTGCGCAAGCTGCGGGCGGCCGGCGTGCGCATGGCGGAGGAGGGCACGTCGCCCGATGGCCCGCTCGCCGGGCTCACCATCGTGGTGACCGGCCGGCTCCAGCGCTACACGCGCACCCAGATCGAGCAGCGCATCAAGGCCTTGGGCGGCCAGGTGGGCGACTCTGTCTCCAGCAAGACCGACTACCTCCTGGCGGGTGAGGAGGCCGGCTCGAAGCTGGCCAGGGCCCAGAAGCTGGGCACGCCTATCCTGGACGAGGAAGGCTTTGAGCAGCTCGCCCGCGAGCGGACGGCGGGTACGGCGCCATGAGAGCCGAGGGCCGGGTGCCAGGCAGGGCGCCAAGGGTGCGACGGTCGGCCCGCAGCAGGCCGGCCTGGCTGCCCGTCGGTAGCCAGGTGCACGTCCGCAAGCTGCGGCCCGACCGCACCGAAGTCTTCGCCTGGGACGGTGTGGTGCTGCGCTGCGACGACGAGGGGATCGTGCTCCGCGCCATGTTCAACGTCCAGGTGGTCGACCTCGGCTTCACGGCGTTCCGCCGCGGCGATGTCTTCCAGGAGTTCTACTACTGGGATCGCTGGTACAACGTTTTCGAGGTGCTCGAGCCAGACGGCCAGCTCAAGGGCTGGTATGCCAACGTAGGCGCTCCGGCCGAGCTAGACCCGGCCGCGGGCCAGCTCAGCTACGTCGACCTCGCACTCGACCTGTGGTCCGACCCGAGCGGGGCGATCCAGCTCCTGGACGAGGACGAATTCACCGCGCACGCCGCCCGTGGCACGTACGATGCCAGCCTCGTCGCCGGCGCCAGGCGGGGGTGGCAGGAAGTAGTGGAGCTGGCACGCTCGGGCAACTTGCCGCGGTGGAGCGGCAGCGACGACGGGTGACGGCCGAGCGGTGCCGCTCGGCCGTGGGCGGCCCTCGTCCAGCCAGCGCCACCCACCGCAACGCTGGCCGCCCTCGGGCGTCTCACGTTCCCCGCTCCACATGGGTACGCGCGTAGAGGGCCCCTGCGCCGGGGTGCGAGACGGACCCACCCGCGCCCGCCGCGCGCCCCGCTCCGCGGCCTACGTCGCCCTCGGGTTCGCGGTCGCCTCTGTCTCCTTCTCGGCGATCTTCATCAAGCTCGCCCAGGCGCCGCCGCTCACCATCGCCAGCAACCGCATGCTGGCGTCGCTCCTCCTGCTGGCCGTGCCGACGCTCCTGCACGGGGGCCACGAGCTGGCGGGGCTGCGCCGCCGCGACGTGGCCGCTCTTCTCGCCTCGGGGCTCTTCCTCGCCGCCCACTTCGGGCTGTGGACGATCTCGCTCACCTATACCAGCGTGGCCAGCTCCGTCGTCTTCGTCACCACGCACCCCATCTTCGTGGGGCTGCTGGAGTGGCTGTGGCTGCGCCAGGCGCTCAGCGCCCAGGCGTGGCTGGGCATTGCGCTCACTGTCGCCGGGAGCGCCGTGGTCGGAGCCAACGACATTCAGGTGGGCGGGCAGGCGTTCTGGGGCGACCTGCTCGCCCTGGCCGGCGCTCTGGCCCTGGTGGGCTACCTGCTGATCGGCCGTCGCCTCCGGCAGCGGCTCGGGTTCCTCAGCTACAGCACGCCCGTCTACTTCGTCTCCTGGCTCGGCCTCCTCGCCTGGACGACCGCCGCGGGGCTGGACGTGCGTGAGTTCCCGGCCAGCGACCTCGTCTGGTACGTGCTCCTCGCCCTGTTCGCCACGATCGGCGGCCACACCGTCTTCAACTGGGCGCTGCGCCACGTCCCGGCCAGCGTCGTGGCGGTGAGCCTGGTCGGCGAGCCGGTCGGCTCGGCAATCCTCGCCTGGCTGATCCTCGGCCAGGCCCTCACTCCCCTGATGGCGGCGGGCGGGGCCATCATCCTCGCCGGCATCTACCTCACCGCCCGCCGCTCGGGCGCCACGCCGTGAACGCGGCGGCACGATAGGCGCTCGCCCGACCAACCTGCCGCGGGCGCCCGCCTGGCTTCGCCGCCCGGGTACGATAGGGCGACTGCAGAGGAGCGCGCCCCCATGTCTGACGAACGCCCATCGGTTCTCGTGACCCGCCGCATTCCCGAGGAGTCGCTGCAGCCGCTGCGCGACGCCGGCGTCGACATCCGGCAGTGGGAGTCTGATGACCCGATGCCCCGTGAGGTGCTGCTGGCCGAAGCGGCCCCAGTGCGGGGGCTCCTGCCCATGGTCAGCGACCGTGTCGACGCCGAGCTGCTCGACGCCGCCCCCCTGCTCAAGGTGGTCGGCAACTACGCTGTCGGGTACGACAACATCGACCTCTCCGCCTGCACGCAGCGCGGCGTGGTGGCGTGCAACACGCCCGGCGTGCTCACCGAGACGACGGCTGACCTGGCGTGGGCCCTCATCATGGCCGCCGGCCGCAGGATCGTCGAGGCGGCCGAGTACGTCAAGCAGGGCAGGTGGAAGACATGGGAGCCGCTCTTGCTGCTTGGCCGGGACATCCACCACGCCACGCTCGGCATCGTCGGCATGGGGCGCATCGGCTGGGAGGTCGCCCGGCGTGGCTTCGGCTTCGATATGCGCGTGCTCTACTACGATGTCAACCGGCGCCCGGACCTCGAAGCCCAGGCGCCGATCGAGTACGTCGACTTCGCCACCCTGCTCCGCGAGGGCGACTTCGTCAGCGTCCACGTCGACCTGAACCCCTCGACGCGCCACCTCTTTTCGACGCAGCAGTTCAAGCTGATGAAGCGGACGGCCTACCTGGTCAACGCCGCCCGCGGCCCGATCGTCGACCCACGCGCGCTCTACGAGGCCTGCCGGAGCGGCGAGATCGCGGGCGCCGGCCTGGACGTGACCGAGCCCGAGCCCATTCCCCCGGACGACCCGTTGCTCACGCTCCCGAACGTCCTCGTCCTGCCGCACATCGGCAGCGCCAGCCACGATACACGCCGCAAGATGGGCACGCTCGCCGCCGAGAACATCGCCGCGGTCCTGGCAGGCCGGCGCCCCCCAACACCGCTCAACCCTGAGGTCCTAGAGGAGCGGGCCTGACGACGTACCCGCTCGCTGCCGCGGCCGGCATCTGGCGAAGGGTGGGACCGGCCGCCAGCTCCTCGCGGGCCCGGGCCCGCGTGGCATGGTCTGTGGGCTACTCGGCGTTGGCCCACCTGGCGCGGCGCAGGCACGCCTGGAAACACAACACGGCGGCCCGAGCGATGGATGGGGGAGGGGCTGGGGGCCGCCGTGTTGAAGAGGGAGGGGGCAGCACGTAGTCCAGCCAGCGGGCATCACGCACGCGTCACACTGGGGGTCCAGCCCATCACAACCGTGTAACGGAAACGCCCGCGGAGCGCGCCTGGAGGCGAGTAAGCCAGATTCTGTTCGTGACGGCCATCTATCTGTCCGACCGGAGTCGGACCCCCGTGTGACCGGGGTGCCCTCTACCCTGGCCTCGGCGAGCAGCGTCGTCGGCCATGCTTGAGGTTGCAGCGGGGAGGATTGCCCGTTTCAGCCACCGCGCTCCGACTGGTCGGAGCCGTGGGCCGTTTCTGTTGCTCTGACTGCCGGTTACCCGGCCCCGGCTTGCGCCGGGCACCCTGCTCTGCGCTGTCTGGACTTTCCTCTCCGGGCTCGTACCGGAGCGGCCGTCCTTCCTCCAGGCGCGCTCTCCGAGCCATGCATCTCGCTGGCCCGGTACGGCGCACTCCAATTCTACCAGGTGGCGCTCAGCCGTCCCCATGCCCCGGGGCTTCAGGGCTTCAGGTGGGGAGGACCGGGGCACCCTGGAGGCTGACGGACAAGGGGAATCAGCGGCTCCCGCCCGGGAACCGGCCCGGCCCGGCTCGGCCCACTGGGCGAACGGGCACGCTTTCTGCACGCATACCTGCCGGCAGGATAGGTGTATGCGAAGCGTGATGCTCGTGAGGAGAGTTGCCTACCGGGTGGCGCTGCGTCTCCGGCGGCAGTGGCGGACAACCCTCGGGATGGTGGGCGCCCTGGCGGCCATCGTCGCCTTCAATGCCAGCACCGCGCCACTCCTGGCACCTCTCGCAGACGCTGCCGGCGTCCCCGATGCCGTGGCCGGTGACTGTGCCGACCGGACCATGGCCGCCGTCCTCGGGCGCACACGGACGCTGGCCCAGGCGGCGTACCGGTGCCTGAGCCCGAGCCTCGCCCAGACCGTTTCGGAGGACCAGTTCGTGGGCCAGCTCACCGAGCAGGCCGGTGCCCCGCCCGACACCAGAGTGGCCCGTGTAGCCAATTTCCGCGCGCCCAGCGGCGAGCAGATCGTCTACTTTGCTCTCACCACCCGCACCCAGGCCGTAGCTTACGTCGTCTACCTCGACCCTACCGGCAGGGTCGCCAGGATCGAGTAGCGGCCCGCTGGCGGGGCCGAACCGGTCCGCCACGGCGGGCCACTCTCTTCTTTCCGGCGTGACCGGCGCGGGCGCGACTGCCGACCCGGTCCGTCTCCCCCGTGAGGCGGCAGCGCTTCGCGCTTCCCTGCTGAGCCGGGCCCGCCGAACCAGGACCTCGGTGGGCCCCCGCCGCGCACGTTGCGCCGCGCGGGCGGGCTGGCCATGTACCGTAGAAGTGTCGAGCCACGCCATGCAGCCGCAGGAGCCGGCGCGGAGCATCGCGGTCAGGACCCAGGTCCGCTGGTCCGACTGCGACCCCGCAGGCATCGCCTACTACCCCCGCTTCTTCGAGTGGATGGATCTCGCCACGCACGCTCTAGCGCGCGAGCTGGGCATCCGCCCGGAGGAGATGCTGCCCCCCAAGCTGGCCGGCTTGCCCGTGGGCCGAGCGCACGCGGAGTTCCTGCGGCCAGCGCGCTACGCCGACGCGCTCGAGGTGCGCGCCTGGGTCACGGGCATCTCACGCCGGAGCTTCAGCCTGCGGCACGAGATCGTCCGCCTGGGCGACCCGGAGACGCTCCTGGCGCGCGGCCGCGAAGACCGGATCTACGCGGGGCGGGACGAGGCCGGCGCACTCCGCGCGCGCCCCATCCCGGAGGAGATGCGGGTGGTCCTCGCCCGCTACGCCGACGGCTCGGCGCCCGGGCCCCACTGACCTCGCTCGGTCCCTCTCAGGCACAGGCCGGGCGCGGGCGGCGCTGGCGCAGGCTCTGCCACGCCACGAACGCCAGCCCAATCCCCACCGGCAGCAGGGTCGCGCACACGGTCGGCTCCTCGGTGTCTCCGCCACCACCCTTGCCGACCTCCTTGGCGAGCATCCACACGCCGCCACCAAGACGCGCCACAGCCGCTGCCAGCGCCATCGCGGTTCCGTCCTCCTGAACGTTTGGCCGGTATGGTAGCCGGGCGGCTACTTCTTCAGCGTCAGGCCAGCGACCGGAATGAAGTTGTCGCGCGTCTGGAAGGCGAGCACGCTCACCTGTCGGGCCACGGCGCCGGCCACCGCCCGGAAGCCCTGCGCCGCCGGCGACTCGGGATCGACCATCACCACGGGCTCGCCCTCGTCGCCCCCGGTCCGCACGTTCATCTGCAGCGGTACCTGGCCCAGGAGTGGCACGTTGAACGCGCGCGCAATCCGCTCGCCGCCGCCCCGGCCGAACAGGTCGTGCTGGGTGTCGCAGCTCGGGCAGATGAAGTAGCTCATGTTCTCGATCACGCCGATCACCGGCACTTCGAGCTGCTTGAACAT
>CAYSYM010000069.1:0-17597 GCA_964435115.1 uncultured Chloroflexota bacterium
GACACACACGCCCACCGCGGCCACGTCGTCCCAGGCGACCGCGGCTGCCGCGGCGGCCCGGCGCGCGCCTTCGGCCAGCCGGTCCAGCAGGGCCGCCGGCCGGTCGCGCAGGTCGCGACTCGGCAGCCACTCGCGCGAGCGGACGGTCCCGTTGGGCTCCACCGTGCCGGCGAGCGCCTTCGTCCCGCCCAGGTCGATGGCCACGACCGGCCTGCCGTGCTCCGCCACTAGCGCCCCTGCTGCTCGGGGAACGGCCGCGGCAGGCCGGGCGCGGGGTCCAGGTCGACCAGGTGTGGATACAGACCCGCCGTGGCGATCAGCAGGTCGCGCAGCGCCGCCGCCGGCACCTCGCCCTCCAGGTCCGCCACGAACGTCAGGTGCTGCTGCGACCCCAGGAACACCTGCGTCCGCCGGCCCGAGAGCGCATCCACGCAGACGTAGTACAGCCGACAGCCCGGCACCGGCAGCAGGTTGCGGCCCGTCGGGTTCCAGGCGTTGGTGGCGTGGACGCCGCTCACCTGTCCGGCCGCCGCCAGGCGCCTCGCGTGGGCTCGCGCGGCCTGCGCGCCGGCAAGTGGTCCGTCCCGCCCGCCCTCTCCCTGGGCGAGAGGACGCCCACCTGCCTGTCGCACGCCCGGGTCCGAACTGAGTGACCTGCCTCGACCAGCGCCTACCACCGGCGACCCCCAGTGCGCGCTCCGCGCTCATCGTTCCAGCGTGCTCGGCACGGGGGCCGCACCAGCAGCCATCCATCCTGAACGCTGGCCCGCGTGCCGAGCCGTGATTGTGTCACACTCGCCCGGCCGGGCCCGCCGCCTCACGCGGCCGCTACCTGGGCGTCGACGGGCACGAGCTGAATCCACACCTGCCCTTCGGGCAGGACGAAGGGGGCACCATCCGCGCGGCGGAACTGCGTGGCCGCGCGGATGGTGCTCTTGCTCCAGGTGAGCGCCACCTGCGTCCCGTCGAGCAGCAGCAGCCCCCTGCCGCTGCCGACTAGCTGCACGTTCACGCGCAGCGCCTCGTCGCCCGGGATGGGCGTCACGTTCACGTACTGCACGATGACCGACCGCGCGGCGTACTGCTGGCCGGTCACGCCGTCCGTGTGCGGCTGCCCGTCCATGGAGCGCAAGTAGGTCCTCGCGTCGGCGTCGTAGTCGTACTGCACCACGTAGCGCTCGCCACCCGGGTAGGCGATGCGGAGGCTGGTGGCCGGCTCGGGCCCTGGCGCCGCCACGCCGAAGGTCAGGCCGGCGGTGCCCGGGCCCGTACTGACGCCGCGGCTCCGCAGCTCGGCGCGGACGCCCTCGCTGCTCACGAAGGCGTTGTGCGGAGCAACCCGCCGACGGTCGCGCACGAACGCGCCGCTCCCCCTGATCTCGTCCACGTCGGGCAGGTCGGTCTCGGAGAACGCCACGATGCCTTGCGGGCTGGAGCCGACGTGTACCAGCGGCGTGCGGTACTCGTTGGCCAGGTAGATGAAGTAGTCGCGCGCGCTGCGTACTGGTCCGATACGGTCGACCTCCACGCCGGCGCGCAGGAACACAGGCATCAGCCGCGGGATGCCCGCCTCGGCCGGGGCTTCGTAGACCACGTCGGCCTCGCCCAGGCCGACCTGCGGACGCGACGCGGCGATGTTGTCGACCATGACCGCGAAGGGCTGATCGGCAAGGGCGAGCGGCGTCGGGGTGGCGACAGGCGCGGGGGACGGGCTGGGCGAGGGGCTGGGCGAGGGGCTGGGGGCCAGGCCCGGGCTCGGGCTGGGGACGACGGCGGGACGCACGGATGGTGTGGACGGAGGCGTGGGCTGGGGCGTCTGGCCCGCGCAGGCGCTCGCCAGCAGCGCGGCGACCGCCGCGGCGAGCCACGCTCGCAGACGCCGGCGGGGCGCTACCACGGTTGAAGCCTGGCCGGATTCACAGCCCGGGGACCGCACCGGCGCTGATCCTGGGCGCTGGTGGGCCCGCGGGCCGCGCCACCCAGACAGCCAGCACGGAGCGCCGAGGCCGGGCCGGGTGGGGCGCTGGGGCTGGCGCGCCGACCGCTCACGGGTTCGCATGTCACGCAGAAGGTAGCCGTTCGGCCGCGGCGGCACCAAGGCCGAGCCCGTGGCCCACGGCTCAGCCCCGCGCAATGCTGAGGCGGCCGTCGTGCTGGCCCCTCCCGGGCAGGCGTGAAGCGCGGGGCCGTTTCCCCACACGCCGCTGCCTGCACGTCCCGGCCGTGGCGCGGAACCTGCGAACGCTTGACAGTCCGTCGGCTTTCCCTTGGAATGGGGGCACAGGCCCAGGTCAAGGAGGACTCTATGGACCCTGAACGTCCGCGCCGCGCCTTGAGCCGGCGATCATTCCTGTTCGCTGCGATGGGCGTGACGGGAGCCGGGCTGCTCGCCGCGTGCGCGCCGGCGGCCCAGCCCACGCCGACGACCGCCCCACCCAAGCCCACGGTGCCCCCACCCTCACCCGCCCCGGCCGTCTCGCCCAGCCCGGCCGCTAAGCCCTCGCCCAGCCCGGCGGCGGTCGCCTCGCCTTCCCCCGTCGCGTACACGCTCGAGAACCCGCCCGCCGTCGCCAACGCCGCCGCCGCCAGGCAGTACAGCGGCCAGCGGCTCACCTACTACGGCGACGGCGTCGGCATTGGTAACGACCTGGACAAGGCGCTGGCCGGGCGATTCACGCGGGAGACCGACGTCCAGGTGAACGTGGTGGCTCGCCCCCAGAGCGCCACCGACACGTACGCCCAGTACCAGCGCTTCTTCCAGGGCCAGTCGCCCGACCTGGACGTGTTCATGGTCGACGTGATCTGGCCGGCCGCCTTCGCGCCCCACCTGGTCGACCTGAGCCCGAAGCTGGGGAACGAGGCCCGGCAGCACTACCAGACGATCGTGGAGAACAACACCATCGATGGCAAGCTGGTGGGCATCCCGTGGTTCGGCGACTTTGGCATGCTCTACTACCGCACCGACCTGCTCCAGAAGTACGGTTTGAGCGCGCCGCCCAAGACGTGGGACGAGCTCCAGCAGCAGGCGCAGCGGATCGTGGACGGCGAAAAGGGCAGCAATCCCAACTTCACCGGTTTCGTCTTCCAGGGCAACGCCTACGAGGGCCTGACCACGAACGCCCTCGAGTGGCTGGCCTCGAGCGGTGGCGGGACGATCATCGAGAATGGCAAGGTCACCGTCAACAACCCGCAGGCCGTGGCCATCCTGAACAAGGCCAGGGGCTGGATCGGCACCATCGCCCCGCGTGGCGTGACCTCCTACCAGGAGGAGGAGGCACGGAACGCCTTCCAGAGCGGCAGCTCGGCCTTCATGCGCAACTGGCCCTACGCCTACTCGCTCGGCAACAAGGACGATTCGCCCGTGAAGGGCAAGTTTGACGTGGCGCCGCTGCCGGCTCAGCCGGGCAACCGGTCTTCGGGCACGGTGGGTGGCTGGCAGCTCTCCGTCTCCCGGTACTCACGGAGCCAGGACGCAGCGATCGAGTTCGTGCGCTACCTGGCCAGCCCCGAGGTCCAGACGTATCGCGGCGTCGTGGGCAGCTTCGTGCCCACCATCCCCAGCGTGGCCGAGCGGCCCGAGGTCATCCGCGCGCAGCCGTACCTGAAGAACCTGGCCGACGTGGTCCGCGTCACCCGGCCCTCGCGGGAGACGGGCGAGCGGTACAACGAGGCCTCGACCGCGTTCTTCCAGGGGGTCAACCAGATCCTCAACGGCACGGACGCGGCCCAGGTCCTGCCGCAGATGCAGCAGCGCATCGAGCGGGTGATCCAGTAGCTCGCCCGCGGGCAGCCACGTGCGGACCGGACCCGCCACCACGCCAGCGCTCCGGCCGGAGACGGGCAGGGAGCCCCGGCTTTCCCGCCCGTCTCCAGGGCGCGGCCGACCATGAGTCTCCAGGCACAGACCCGCGCCCGAGCCGCGGGGGTGGCGGTGCCCCGGCGCGCCACGACCGCGCTGGAACGCCGCCAGGCGCGGCTCGCCTGGCTGCTGCTGTTGCCATCCCTGGCCGTGGTCGCCCTCGTGGCGATCGTCCCGCTCTTCGCGACGATCTCGCAGAGCTTCACCGACGCCCGGCTCGCCAGCGTGCGGCCGGTCCAGGTTGTGGGCCTGCGGAACTACACGGAGCTGCTGCGGGATGGGTTCTTCTTGCAGTCCATCCGGGTGACCGTCGTCTTCACCGTGATTACCGTCGCCTTCGAGTTCGTCCTGGGTCTGGTCATCGCCCTGGTGGTGAACTCGAACTTCAAAGGGCGAGGCGTGACGCGCGCGGTCATGCTCATCCCCTGGGCCGTCCTGACCGTCGTCTCGGCCCAGATGTGGAAGTGGATGTACCACGACATCTACGGCGTCTTCAACGACCTGCTCGTCAACCGGCTGGGCCTGCTGGAGCGGAACGTGGCCTGGATCGCCGACCCGGCGACGTCGCTGCCGGCCATCGCCGCGGTGGACATCTGGAAGACCACCCCGTTCGTGGCCCTGCTGCTGCTGGCTGGACTGCAGGTCATTCCCGCGGATGTGTATGAGGCGGCCACGGTCGACGGCGCCAACCGCTTCCAGCAGTTCTGGAACGTCACGCTGCCGCTCCTGCGGCCAGCGATCCTGGTGACACTCATCTTCCGCACGCTCGACGCCCTGCGCGCGTTCGACGTCTTCTACGTGATGTTCGGGAACCGGCCGGACACCATGAGCATGGCGGTCTACGCGCAGCAGAGCATCGTCGCCTTCTCGGACGTCGGGTACGGGGGCGCCATCAGCGTCGCCATCTTCGTGGTGATCGGCATCTTCGTGGTGGCCTACGTCACCCTGCTGAAGGTGGAGCGCGGGTGACTCGCCGGCAGGTCGACCTCGCCAGCCGGGCGCTCTTCTACCTGCTGCTGCTGGCCATCTACGCCTACATCATCTTCCCCTTCTACTGGGCGGTGCGCTCGTCGGTGACGCCCGACAACGAGCTGTTCGCGACGCCGGTCAGCTACTGGCCCAGCCAGCCGACGCTGGCGAACTTCCAGGCGGTCCTCGGCAGCGGCGAGTTCCAGCGGGCGCTGCTGAACTCCACCCTGGTGGCGGCGGCCGTGACCGCGCTGTCTCTGGCCATCGGCGTCCTCGGCTCCTATGCGCTCGGGCGGTTCCGGTTCCCGGGCCGGCTGCCCATCATGTACCTGATCCTGTCGATGACCATGTTCCCGTCGATCGCGGTCCTGAGCGCGCTGTTCGTCCGCGTGACGCAGTTCGGCCTCTACAACACCCTGACCGCGCTCATCCTGACCTACCTCATCTTCACGCTGCCGTTCACGGTGTGGGTGCTGACGAGCTTCTTCGAGGCGATGCCGCGCGAGCTGGAGGAGGCGGCGTACGTGGATGGCGCGACCCCGCTGCAGACGCTGTTCCGCGTGATGCTGCCACTGGTCGCCCCGGGGCTGGTGACCACCGGGCTCCTGGCCTTCATCGCCGCCTGGAACGAGTTCCTCTTCGCCCTCTCGTTCACCCAGACGCCAGACAAGCGCACGGTCCCGCTGGCCATCTTCAGCTTCAGCACCTCGACCGCCGGCGGGTTCGAGATCCCGTGGGGCCAGATCATGGCTGCCACGGTGATCGTCACCGTGCCGCTGGTGGCGCTGACGCTGATCTTCCAGCGCCGCATCCTGGCCGGCCTCACCGCGGGGGCGGTCAAGGGGTAGAGCAGGCGCTGGCACGGCGCGTGCCCGCGGTGAGGTGTAGGATCAAGCTGAGGAAAGAGGGATCGAGCGATGGGACCAGAGCGGTGGGACCCCTTCCGGGAGATGGTGACGCTGCGGGACGCCATGGACCGCCTCCTCCAGCAGGGGCTGGCACGCCCGGGCGGCCTGCTGGCGGGGATCGCCGGCGCAGGCTCCATCCCGCTTGATGTCGCCGAACGGGACGACGCGTTCGTGGTGAAGGCGGCCATCCCGGGTGCGAAGCCCGACGACGTGGAGGTCACCGTCCGCGGTGACACCCTGGCGATCCGCGTCGAGACGAAGCCGGAGGAGGACCGGCCAGGGCAGCGGTGGCTCATGCGGGAGCGACCGGTCGGGACCGCCGAGCGCTCGATCAACCTGCCCGTGGCGGTCGAAGCCGAGCGCGCCCAGGCGCAGTACGAGAGCGGCGTCCTGACCCTCACGCTGCCCAAGGCGGAGCGGGCGCGGCCGCACCGCGTGCCGGTCGGCGGCACCCGCTCCGCCGCGGGTGGCCCGAGGGACGAGGACGTCGGCACGTGGCAGGCCAGGGCGACGACGTCGGACGCCGGCCAGGGCGGGCCGGACGCTACCGCCGGCGGCGACCGGGTCACCGAGCAATCCCAGGCGTCGTTCCCGGCCAGCGACCCACCGTCCTGGACACCCGAGAGGCTGTAGCGCGCCCCACGCTGAAGGCGTGCGCCCGCCTTTCACGCCTACGGCCCGCTCCGGTAGCCTTGACCGCATGAGCGCAGCAGAGCACCCGAGCGGTGGGCCCGAGCCGGGGCGGGGGCGGCGGGAAGACCTGCTGGCCACCACGGACTGGCTCGCCGAGCACCTCGAGGACTCTGGCGTCCGGGTGCTGGACTGCCGCTTCTCCTTCGACGACCTCGAGCAGGGGCGGCGGGAGTACCTGCGGTCGCACATTCCCGGTGCCTTCTACCTCGACTGGACCAGGGACATCTCCGAGCCGCGCGACGGCCTGCAGTACATGGCGCCGTCGGCAGAGCGCTTCAGGGCGACCATGGAGCGCCTGGGCATCGGCGACGAGACCGTCGTGGTGGGCTACGACGACGAGGGCGGCCATTACGCGAGCCGGCTGTGGCTGGTAATGCGTCACTTCGGGCACGACACCGCACGCATCCTCGACGGCGGCTGGACGAAGTGGACCGCCGAGGAGCGACCGGTCAGCGGCGGCGACGAGCCGGCGCCCGCGCCGGCCACGTTCACCGTGCGGACCGAGCGGCCGGAGCTCCTGGTAGACGCGCGCGAGGTGCTGCGCGCCAGGGACGACCGGGCCACGGTGCTCGTCGACGTGCGGCGGGCGTCGGAGTTCAGCGGCGAGGAGGCCCGGTCCAGGCACGGCGGGCACATCCCGTGGGCCCGGTGGGTCTTCTGGCAGGACAACCTGGACTGGGGTGGCCGCCGCGAGTTCCGCGCTCGCGACGAGATCCGGGCGCGCTACGAGCAGGCAGGGGTTACCCCGGACAAGCGCGTCATCACCTACTGCCACGGCGCGGTGCGCGCCGCCCACACGGCGTTCGCCCTGACGCTGCTGGGGTATCCCGATGTCAGGGTGTACGACGGGAGCTGGGAGGAGTGGGGCAGTCGCGACGACCTGCCGATCGCCACGGGTGGCCCGCCCGCCGAGGCGGACGCGTGAGAGGTTCCCGCCGCCGGCGACCTGCCGATCTGCCCGAGCCATTGGCGATGAGCGCGGCGCGGATGGCCGCTGAACGCATCATCTACCTGGGCGCCTGGCAGCGCGGGCACCAGTAGGTCCGACGCGGCGGGTCACCCTGGAACCGACTAGCGATCCGTGCGCCGCAGCGGAAGCAGGGCCGGCCCGCGCGGCCGTAGACCCACAGGTGCGAGCCGCGGGCCACGGCGCTGCCCTCCGTCGTCGTCCGCCACCAGCGCTCCGGCTGCACGTTCAGCCGCAGCAGGCGCGCGGCGGTGGCCAGGATCCGCCCCAGCGTGGCGGCATCCGTCTCGTTCAGCCGCCGCCACGGGTCCAGCCGCTCCACGAAGAGGATCTCACTCTTGAAGATGTTGCCGACGCCGGCCACGGCGCGCTGGTCGAGCAGCGCCTCGCCCAGTGTCAGGTGGGCCCGCTCCGGAGCACGCAGGCGGTGCAGCGCCTCCGCAGCGTCGAAGACCGGCGCCAGCAGGTCCGGGCCGAGCGGGCTGAGGCCCCGGTGCCGCGCGACCGCGCGCTCGTCCATCAGCTCGACTGTGGGCGCGTTGAAGCACACGATCACGCTGCCCGGGACTTCCAGCACCACCCGCGCGCGGTGCTCGGGCGTCCGCCAGCGCTCGCCCGGCGCGTAACGGTGCCACGAGCCGCCCATCTGCAGGTGGGTGTGGAGGGCGAGGCCGTTGCTGAAGCGGATGATGAGGTGCTTCCCGCGCGCCTCCACGCCGACCACCGTGCTGCCGACTACGTGCTGGATGGCCGGGCCCGGCACGCGGGCGCGGGCGCCCAGCACCGCGCGGCCCTGGAGGAGCGGGCGCAGCGCGGCGGCGGTGCGGAAGAGCGTGTCGCCCTCAGGCATGGCGAGGCATGAGGCATGATGCAGCCTGCGCCTGCTCCGCGTCCCGGCCCGGCGCCCGCGCCGCTCACGCGGTGGCGGGCAGGAGCGGCGGCTGCACGGCCGTGGCTGGCTCGGACAGACGCGCGGCGCGCAGCCCCACCAGGCGGACCGGGCGGCGCTGGTCCCAGTGGCGGCGCATGAGGGCCGCCGCGCCCGAGGCGAGCACGCGGGCGTCGTCGGTTGGAGCGCCGAGCCGCATCTGGCGGGTGATCGTCTCCCAGTTGGCGTAGCGCAGCTTGACGGCGACTTCGCCGGCCACCAGCCCCTCCGTCCGCAGGCGCTGCGCCACCTCCTCGGTCTGGGCGCGCAGCCGCCGCCACAGCTCGCGGGGGTCCCGCGTGTCCGCGCTGAAGGTGTGCTCGGCGCTGATCGACTTCGAGGCGTGGGCCACGGCCAGCCCGCTGTCGTCCTCGCCCCGGCTGGCGCGATGGAGGTAGCGGCCGGAGGCGGCGCCGAAGCGGGTGACCAGCTCGTCGAGAGGGAGCGAGGCGAGGGCGCCGATGCGCTCGACGCCGCGGCGGCGCAGCCGGGCCTCGGTCTTCGGGCCGATCCCGACGAGCGCTCGAATCGGCAGCGGCGCGAGGAAGGCGGCTTCGTCGCCGGGCGGCACCACGCACAGGTGGCTCTCGCGCTCCTTGGCGACCTCGCTCGCGATTTTCGCCACCAGCAGGTTCGTGGCGAGGCCGCACGAGACGGACAGCCCGATCTCGCCGAGGATGCGCGCGCGCAGCCGCGCGACCGGGCTGGCGTCGAAGCCGTGGTGGCTCCAGTCCAGCGCCGCTTCGTCGATCGAGCGCTGTTCGAGCAGGGGCGTCTCGGTGCGCAGGAGCTCGATCAGCCGGCGCGAGTAGCGTCGGTAGAGCTCGTGGCGGGGCGGGATGAACACGGCCTCGGTGCCGGCGGCGTGGGCGAGCCGCCGGGCGATGGACGTGCTCAGGCCGGACGAGATGCCGAGGGCACGGGCGGCGGCGTTGGCGGTAGTGGCGATGCCGCGCGGTGCCGTGCTGGGATCCCAGCCGACGATGACGGGACGCGGATCGTCGGCCAGCTCCGGCCGCTCGATCGCCTCGACGCTGTAGAACATCTTGTCCACGTCGCAGTGGAGGTACGCGCGGCGCCCCTCCTGGCCCGGGCTGCGCGGGCCGGGCGCGGCACCTGGCTCCAGCCGTTCCACGGGCCGGGCCGGGCGGCTGGCCTGGGGCGGCACGTGGATCAGGCGCTCCGTGCGCGGGCGTAGGGCACCACGTCGAGGCGCAGCGTGAGGCCCAGGTACTCACGCTGGAATCCGGCCGCCTCGAGCAGCGGCCGGAGCGGGGAGGAGAGCGTCGGCTCGCCATCCACCCGGTCCACGCTCAGCTCGCGACGCGGCGTACTCGCGGCGATCTCGGCCAGGGCCAGGAGGGACGGCTGCGCGCGCCCCTCCTGGTCGAACGGCGCCAGGGTGGCCAGGCGCTTCCCGCTCCGCTCCAGGTAGAGCGTCGCCTCGCCGTCCACGAGTACGACGTAGGCACCGGCCGCGCGCGGCAGGGCGCGACGGTCGTCGTTCGCCCGGCGCGGCCAGGGGAGCGTGGCGCCGTAGGGGTTGGCGGGGTCGGCGGCGGCGAGCACGACGACGCGCGGCTCGTCGCCCGGTGTGCGCTCGGCGCGCAGGCGGTCGACCGCGCCGGGCAGGGCGAACTGGGCCGCGCCCAGCCCCTCGACGAAGTAGCCGCGCCGGATCTTGCCGGCCTCCTCCATGGCCCGCAGGACCGGGTAGACGCCGGCGAAGCCGCCCGGGACCCCTTCCGCCAGGACGGCCTCGTGGGCGAGCACGCCGTGGCGTTCGAGCAGCGCCAGGGCGAGGGCGTGCAGGCGGTCAGTCTCACCCGCTCCCGCCAGCCCGCGTCCCGCCAGGGACAGGGGGGTGGACGGTGACGGCGGCTGGACCAGCGTCCACCGGCCGGCAGCCTCGGGCGGGCCGGCGCGCGCGAGACGCGGCGGCCGGAGGAGCTGGCTCTTGCGGCGCGTGAGGCGCAGGCGGAGCGGGAGCACGGTGTCGTTGGTCACCTCGCCCGACCAGACGAGGTCCCACAGCGCGTCGAGCACCAGCGCGTCCGCGGCCGGCGCCGCCGCGCCGGCGAGCTCGCGGAAGAACGAGGCGCCCCGGCGCGCGAGGTGGGCGCGGATCGCCTGGTGGATGGGCTCACCGGGCGGCTCCTCGGGGACGATTGGCACGAGCAGCGCGGCCCGGTCGCGCCGGTACAGGGCCACGCGGCCGTCAGCGTGCCCCAGGGCGCCGCGCCCGACCCAGACGACCTCGCCCGAGGCGCATAGCTCGTCCAGCAGCCGGGGCTGGTAGCCGCGCACGCGCTGGCGCAGCACGTCGCGCTCCAAGACCGACCACGGGAGGAACGCGCCTTCGAGCTGGGCGACGACCTCCAGCAGGCGGTCGAACCCACCGTGCTCCGTGCCAACGCCCTGCCAGGCCGGTAGGAAGCGGCCGAGCGCCGGCGCCGGGACCGGCTCCACCTCACGCCGCAGCCGCGCCAGCGAGCGCCGCCGAAGCAGACGCAGCACGTCCGGGTCGCACCACTCGCGCCCGGAGCCGCCGGGGCGGAACTCCCCGAGGAGGAGTGTCCCTTCCTCGGCGAGTCGACATAACGCGTCCTGCACCAGCCCGGCCGGGAGGGCCCAGCGGTCGGCCGGCGCGCGGGCGGCGAAGGGGCCGTGCGTGCGCGCCCAGCGCACGAGCAGCCCCTCCAGCGCCCGCTGGGTGTCCGCCAGGTAGGCGTCGGGCACGCCGCGCGGCGGCGCGACGCCCAGCGCGTCACGGTAGCGTGCCACGTCCTCCACCGCCAGCCAGCGGTCCTGGCCGGCGATCCGCACGCGGCAGGCGCGGCGCTCGCGCTCCAGCGCGGCCAGCCAGGCCGCGGGGCCGTCGCCCGCGCACCGCGCCAGCACCTCGTCCGACGTCAGGTCGCCCAGGCGGCGGAGCAGGTCGTGGAGCTGGTCCGGGGTCCGAACGCGCCGCTCCCCGAGCCACTGCAGCTCGAGCTCCAGGTCTTGCAGGGCCGAGGGATCGAGCAGGTCCCGCAGCTCTTCCTGGCCGAGCAGCTCACGCAGACGCTCGCGGTCGAGCGCCAGGGCCTGGGCGCGGCGCTCGGCCAGCGGCGCGTCGGCGTCGTACATGAACTCGGCGATGTAGTCGAAGACTAGCGAGCGAGCGAATGGCGAGGCGGAAGGTGTCTCGACCGCGGTGACCCGGATCGCGCGCTGGCGGACGCCCCGCAGCACCTCCTGCAGCGCCGGCAGGTCGAAGACGTCCCGCAGGCACTCGCGGTAGGTCTCCAGCAGGATGGGGAAGGAGCCGTACCGGCTGGCCACCGCCAGCAGGTTCGCGGCGCGCTGGCGCATCTGCCAGAGCGGGGTGCGCACCGCGCCGCGCCGCCGCGGCAGCAGCAGGGCCCGCGCGGCGTTCTCACGGAAGCGCGCGGCGAACAGCGTCGACCCACCCAGCTCGCCCACCACCAGCTCCTCCACCTCTTCCGGCTCGGGGAAGAGCACCTGCTCGGCCAGCCCCTCGAGCCCTTCGGGGAGGCGGATGGCGATGCCGTCGTCGCTCCAGATGAGGTAGACGTCGCCCTGGCCCCGCTCGCGCAGCCGCGCCTGGATCGCCAGCGACCACGGGGCGTGCACGCGCCCGCCGAAGGGGGTGAGGACGCACAGCCGCCAGTCGCCGAGCTCATCGCGGAACCGCTCGACGACGATCGTGTGGTCGCTGGGGAGGGTGTGCGTGGCCGCCTTCTGCTCGGCCAGGTAGGCCAGCAGGTTGCGCGCCGCCAGCTCGTCCAGGGCGTGCTCGGCGCGCAGCGTCCGGAGCGCCTGCGCCTCGTCCATCGAGGCGACGCGGCGGGTGAAGGCGCCGAGGGCGCGGCCCAGCTCGATGGGGCGGCCCACCGCGTCGCCGTGCCAGAAGGGCGTCTTGCCCGGCTGGCCCGGCGCCGGAGCGACGACCACCCGGTGCGGGGTGATCTTCTCGATGCGCCAGGTGGTGGCGCCGAGCACGAACGTCTCGCCAGGGCGGCTCTCGTAGACCATCTCCTCGTCCAGCTCGCCCACCCGGGGGCCGCCATCGCCGAGGAACACGCCGTACAGGCCGCGGTCCGGGATTGTGCCGCCACTGGTGAGCGCCACCACGCGGGCGTCGTTGCGCGCCACCAGCGTGCCCGCCGCTCGGTCCCACACAAGGCGCGGCTTCAGCTCGGCGAACTCGTCCGAGGGGTAGCGGCCAGCCAGCATGTCCAGCACGCCGTCGAACTGCGCGCGCGGCAGGGTGGCGAAGCTGTAGGCGCGTTGGACGAGGGCATAGAGGTCGTCCACGCGCCAGGTGTCGAGGGCGCAGGCGGCCACGACCTGCTGGGCGAGGACGTCCAGCGGATTCGGCGGGACGCGCGTCGCCTCGATGGCACCGGCGCGCAGGCGCTCGGCCACCACGGCGGCCTCGAGGAGGTCGCCGCGGAACTTGGGGAAGATCTTGCCCTGGCTGACGGCGTCCACCGCGTGGCCGGCGCGCCCGATCCGCTGGAGGCCGCTGGCGACCGAGGTGGGCGATTCGACCTGGACCACCAGGTCGACGGCGCCCATGTCGATGCCCAGCTCGAGTGAGCTGGTGGCGACCAGGCCGCGCAGGGCGCCGGCCTTGAGCGCCTCTTCGCTGGCCAGCCGCTGCTCGCGCGCGATGGAGCCGTGGTGGGCGCGCACGAGGTCCACCGGCAGGCCGGGCCGGGTTGGTTCAGGGCGGGCGGTGGGTGCCGGCCCGCCGTCCTTCGGCTCCATCTCGGCAGGCCGGGCCTCCTGGAGCTGCGCCGCGTGCAGCGCGTTCAAGCGCTGCGCCAGCCGCTCGGCCAGGCGGCGGCTGTTGACGAAGATCAGCGTCGAGCGGTGCGCCTGCACCAGCTCGAGCAAGCGCGGGTAGATGGACGGCCAGATGGACGCGCGCGCTTCGGGCGCCAGGACCGGGCCACCGCGCAGCTCGTCGGGTGGAAGGGGCTGGCCGAGGCGCGCCATGTCCTCGACGGGCACGACCACCTCCAGGTCGAGCTGCTTGGGCGTCGCGGCGTCGACGATCGTGACCGGGCGGTCCGTGCCACCCAGGAAGCGGCCGATCTCGGCGAGCGGCCGCTGCGTCGCCGACAGGCCGATCCGCTGGACGGGGCGGCCGACGAGGTGTTCGAGGCGCTCGAGTGAGAGCGCGAGGTGGGCGCCGCGCTTGGTACCGGCGAGCGCGTGGATCTCATCGACGATGGCCCACTGGACGCTCTGGAGCACCACGCGCGTCTTCGAGGTCAGGAGGAGGTAGAGCGACTCCGGGGTCGTGATGAGGACGTCGGGCGGCGTCCGCGCGAGGTCGCGCCGCTCGGTCGGGGGAGTGTCGCCGGTGCGGATGGCGATCTGGATGTCCGGCGGAGGCGCGCCGCGGCGCCGGGCAGCGAGGCCGATCCCCACCAGCGGCGCCTTGAGGTTGCGCTCGACGTCATGGGCGAGCGCCTTGAGCGGCGAGACGTACAGGACGCGGCAGCGCTGCCCGGTGGGTGGGAGAGGCCGGGTGGCGAGCTGGTCCAGCGCCCACAGGAACGCGGCCAGGGTCTTGCCGGAGCCGGTGGGGGCGTGGATGAGCGTGTGGGCGCCGCTGGCGATGGCTGCCCAGCCGCGCGCCTGGGCCGGCGTGGGCGCGGCGAAGGCCTGCTCGAACCACTCCCGCGTCGCCGGACCGAATGCCTCGAGCGCGCCCACGCCGCGAGTGTACTGCTAGAACGGGTGTTCTGACGAGGGGCCGGGGGGCCGGACCGCCTCCCGCCGCCGGCGGTGGCGGGTGGAGCCTGCCCGCCACCGCGCCTCCGCGCCCGCTGCGGATCCCCCTCACCGCGGCGCGACCAGACGCGCCTCGAGCTCCGCGAGCAGCGTGCTCACATCGCTGAAGAGCTGGTGGAGCTGGGCGCGCCCGAGTGGCGCGCCCAGGCCGTACAGCGCGTCGTTCCGCGCGCGGCGAGCACGGTCGAGGCGTTTCAAGAGCGGGTGGTGACTCGGCCCAAGGATCGCAGCAGCCCCTTCAATGGTGGCTCGGTGATGCCCCGTCGCGTGCGTCACGCGATAGCCAGCCAGACTGAGGATACCGAGGCAGGCGCGCAGGCCCGCCTCGTAGGCGATGGACGTGGCGCGGTGCGGGTGGATATCGGCGAGGAGGTCACGAGCGACCCCAAGGTCACGGGTCGAGAGCTCTGCCCACTGCCGTACGAGCAGCTGGTCGGGAGGCTTTCTCTCGAGGCTGCGCTGCGCGAGCAGCTGGGCCAGGCTGCGGAACGCCACGGCGCTGGAGGGTATCCCATCGCGCCGGCTTCAGCACGACCCGGAGTCCTGACAGGACGTCCCTGAGGAAGGGGTTCTGGGAACGCTGGAGCCGTTCGAACTCGGCGCGGTCGTACGTGACCGCATTCACATCTCGCCCGAGGGCCTGCTCGACCGCGAGCAGCCGTTCGGAGAGCGCGACTTGGTCCACCGACCCGATCAGCATGACGTCGATGTCGCTGGAGGGGCGCTCGTCGCCTCGAGCGTACGAACCGAACAGGAACGCCTCTTCGACGCCGGGCAGGCTCGCCACGGCCTGACGGAGGAGGGCCTCGACGCCCAGGGTCTTGTGGACCAGCCGGCGCAGGTCGTCGGCGATCGGGGATGCGTCGTCCACGCGGTACCGGCGAGCGCGACCGACCAGCTCAGACCTCAGCACGCCGGCACGTTCCAGGCGATCCAGCTCGCGTCCCACAGCCTGTGACGAGCGGCCCAGCACGCGGCCGAGGGCTCGCGGGTGCCAGACGGCATCCGGCTGGCTGAAGAAGCGCAGCAGGATCTCCTGGCGGACGCGAGAGCCGCCCAGGAGCAACGAGACTGAACTGGTCACGGTTCAATAATGAACCGATTGCGGTTCAAAGCCAACGTGTTTCCTCAGCGCCCCGCGCTGCCTGCCCGGGCTCCCTAGCCCCAGTGGGCCGCACCGCCGATGCGTGCAGCGACCCCACGGCCACGTTGGACGCCGGCGGCAATGCGCACGTCGGCGGGCTCCTGTTCGACGTGACCGTGCCCGTGAGTACCCTCGTGGTCGCCAGCCAGTTACCTACAGTCCGGCGGCGCCTGCGGGTGTACTCTCTGGCCGCCTGCGCAACCTCACGCGGTGAGACGTAGGAGTCCTTGTGGACGGTGGCAATCTCGGCCAGCCGGTCGGGGTCCTCGCTCTCATAGCCTTCAAGGGCCCAGCACAGACACTGCCCCGGTGTGTTGAGGTACGGCGGCGCGGCGGTCGGGTAGAGCATGACGCGGTGGCCCGCCCGGCGATAGTCGTTGTTCACGAACCCGGCGCGGAACTCCAGGGCGAACCAGCCATCGTCGGTGCGGGCCACCGCGAACTTCACGTACCAGCTGCCGGCCGGCCGTTGCGCCGGTCCCGGATGCTCGTGTCCGCCACAGCTGCCGATGGTGTGGATACCGCGGAAGGGGTTCAGCGCCGCCACCAGCCGACGCATGTTGGGGTCGAGTTGCTCGGCCCACCTGGCGGACTTGGCGGACCTGGTCGGGTCGGCTCCTTCGAGCGCAGCCGCGGGGCGCGGACGTGTGGTGCCCGCATGGCCCCCGTGCCCAACGGTGGCGTGCGGGCGACGTGCGCCACGTGTGGGTGCCTGCTTGCGCACGACCATCACGCTTTCACTTGGAGCGTGCCCCAGTTGGTGTCGCCTCAGCCGCCTCAGCTGCCTCCATCCCCTTGGTGGCCCTGGCGGCTGGCGAGGCGACCCCGGCGGCCGTGGCAACGGTGGGCAAGAGGACGCGCTCGTGGAGCTCGACGCCCAGCGCGTCGGCGACTGCCTGCACGCGCTCGAGGCTCGCGCCGGCGTAGCGCCGCGCCTCGTAGCGCTGGATCTGCTGCTCCTTCAGGCCGAGACGGCCCGCCAACTCCTTCTGACTCAGCCCGGCCGCGATCCGGGCGCGGATCAGTGCCTCCGGCAGTTGTGCAAGCGAGTCGAGCTCCAGCACGCGCACCTGGCCGGCGCGGAGCGCCTCGTACTCGCCCAACTCCTGGCGCAGGTCGGCCAGCTGGCTCTCCATCCCCTCGCGGAGTCCCTTGCGGATCCATTCCGGACGGTACTTCGCGTCCTCGTCCAGGCGGGCCAGCGCGTCCTCGAACTCGCGGATGGCGGTTTGTGTAACACGACGCTGCAGTTCGTTGGCAATCACGGCAGTGCTCCCAGGTCGAGCGCGACGATACCCTTGGGGTGCCCCGAGGGATCACGCCGGAAGAAGTCGATAAAGGCGGTCCCGGCGGGATCGGCGGGGGCGTCGGCGAAGAACAGCTCGCCGCCGTACTTCGCCTTCTGGGTGCGGCGGTACGGGTCGAACGTCACGAGCACGGGGTCGAGCAGGGTCGGGTTCACGCAGTCCGTCTCCCAGCAGCCGTCGAAGTCGCCCGGCGCCTCTTTCGCCGTCACGAAGCTCCCGTCGACGTATGCCCGGTGGCAGCCGGCCAGCCGCAGCGCGTCGAGCGCCGCCTTGAGCCCGGCCAGCAGCGCGAGCCGGTGCGGCGTCCACCCGAAGCGGGCCACCAACTCCTCCCAGGTTGCCTCGTGAATGCCGGCCGGGAGCAGCCCGGTCGACGGCTCGAATGGCGGAATCATAGCACCACAACGTCCATGTTGGGGAGGTTACCGGCGGTCACCAGCAGGGCGCCACAGGACGACGGTGCCACGCCTGCGCGTGCTGGCCATATGCTGGCTGGGCGAGGAGAGTCGCCTCTCCCCGCCCGCCTTTAGAACCGGACGTGCCTCTTTCGAGGCATCCGGCGCCTCGATTGCTAGCTCCGTTGTCAGGCGTACCTCGTATCCCTCCAGCCTCCCGGCATGCGGCGTGGCGGCCTGCTCCGTGATCGACCGCACGGAGAGCCGGGAGGTGGTTACTTCGTTCCTGGTGCCCGTCTTGCGCAGCGTTAGGGTCGCGCTATCCGCCGGGTTGATATGAGTGAGGTTGGCCGGTCGGTCATCGGTCCGCCGACCCCCAGAGCCTGTCCCGTTTTGGGCCGGCCTGTTCACCGGACGCCCGAAGGCGCACGGCGTAACCCACGTTGGCCGGTTCAGCGTCACGACGGCTCAGACACGCGTTCGACCGCACCCCTCGTGACGTGCGGTGCCCTCTCGGGCTCACTACCCATGGCTGCCTGCTCCCGGATGCGATCTTCCAGTTGGGTTCTGGTCGTGATCCCCGGTTTCCTTCCCGCCTCTCGTGGTGCGTTGCCAG
>CAYSYM010000070.1:0-17425 GCA_964435115.1 uncultured Chloroflexota bacterium
GTCTACGCGGTCAGCAACCCCGCCGTTCCTCGAGCGAAGGGCATCACGGCCTTCCTCGTGCCGGCCGACACCCCCGGCCTGCGGCCCGGGGCCAAGGAGAAGAAGCTCGGGATCCGCGCCTCCAGCACCACGCAGCTGTTCCTGGAGGACTGCCACGTCCCCCAGTCGGCCGTGCTCGGGCAGGTCGACGAGGGGTTCAAGATCGCCATGGCAACCCTGGACGGCGGGCGGATCGGCATCGCCAGCCAGGCGCTCGGCATCGCCCAGCGCGCCTTCGACGAGTCCCGCCGCTACGCGAGCGAGCGCGAAGCGTTCGGGAAGCCGATCGCCGAGTTCCAGGGCCTGCAGTGGCGCCTCGCCGACATGGCGCTGAGGATCGAGGCGGCGCGCCTGCTCGTGCACCGCGCCGCGCGGATGCGAGACGCGGGCCAGACCTACTCCAAGGAGGCGAGCATGGCGAAGCTCTTCGCCTCCGAGACGGCTATGTTCTGCACCCACGCGGCGGTGCAGATGTTCGGCGGGTACGGCTACACGCGTGAGTACCCCGTGGAGAAGCTGTTCCGCGACGCGAAGATCACCGAGATCTACGAGGGCACCAGCGAGATCCAGCGGCTGGTCATCGCGCGCCACATCCTCAAGTGAGTGGCGGCTGGCTCGTGGCGAGCGACAGGCGCCAGGTACGGGGGAGTGACGTTCCAACACCCAACACCCAACACCGAGCCCTATGACCCGTCACTCAGCACTGCACCGGAGTCGCTGTGGCTGAACAGAAGTCTCGCCTGCCCGGCCTGATCCTGGTCTTCTTCGGCGACGGCAAGGGCAAGACCACGGCCGCGTTTGGCCACGCGCTCCGCGCGGTCGGTCGGGGCTGGAAGGTGCTGATGATCCAGTACACGAAGATGGGCGAGTGGCCGAAGGGCGAGCCGATGGGCGAGATCGTAGGAGCGCGGAGGCTGGCACCGGGGTTCGAGGTGGTCTCCACCGGGATCGGATTCGTCAACATCCTGGGCGACCCGTACACCTTCGCCGAGCACCGCGCGGCCGCGCAGGAAGGTCTGGAGCTTGCCAAGCAGAAGATGGCCTCGGGCGAGTACAACCTCATCATCCTTGACGAGGCCATTGGCGCCGTGTCCCAGGGGCAGTGGGACCTCGAGCAGCTCCTCGAGGTCATTCGGACCAAGCCGCGCGAGCTGAGCCTGATCATCACCGGCCACGACGATCAGAAGAAGTTCATCGACCAGGTGATCGAGCTGGCCGACCTGGCTACGGAGATGAAGAAGCTCAAGCACCCCTTCGACCAGGGCCACCAGGCGCGCAAGGGGCTGGACTACTGACCGGGGTGGCGAGGCACGGGGAAGACGATGAGAACGAGGAACGGCGAGAGCGAGGACGGCGCTACGGCGAGCCCAGGCGTCGTGCCGGCCACGTCGGCGGCGCTGCGCAGCTTCGACGAGGCCCTGCGCGCCTACCACGAGTCCGCCGAGCGGCTGCCCGAGCGCCCGGGGCCGTTCATGACCACGTCCTCCGAGCCCGTCGAGCGTCTCTACACGCCGGCCGACTTCCGCGAGCGCGACTACCTGGAGAAGCTGGGCTTCCCCGGCCAGTGGCCGTACACGCGGGCTCTCCACGCCACCGGCTACCGCGGTCGGCTCTGGACCATGCGCATGTTCGCCGGCTTTGGCAACGCCGAGGAGACCAACGCCCGCTTCAAGTACCTGCTCGAGCAGGGGCAGACGGGCCTCTCGGTCGCCTTCGACATGCCGACGCTGTACGGCTACGACACCGACGACCCGCGCGCCGAGGGCGAGTTCGGCACCTGCGGCGTGGCGGTCTCGTCGCTCGCGGACATGGAGGTGCTCTTCGACGGCATCCCGCTCGCCGAGATCACCACCTCCATGACCATCAACAGCCCGGCGGCCATGATCTGGGCGATGTACCTGGCGGTGGCCGAGCAGCGCGGCGTGCCGTGGGAGCAGCTCTCAGGCACGACGCAGAATGACATCCTCAAGGAGTACATCGCCCAGAAGGAATACATCTTCCCACCGCGCCCCAGCCTGAAGCTGGTCGTGGACACGTTCGAGTTCGGCAGCACGCACGTGCCGAAGTGGAACACCATCTCGATCAGCGGCTACCACATCCGCGAGGCGGGGGCGACCGCGCTGCAGGAGCTGGCCTTCACCCTCGCCGACGGCATCGCCTACGTCCAGGCGGCTGTCGACGCCGGCCTCGACGTCGACGCCTTCGCCCCGCGGCTATCGTTCTTCTTCGACGTCCACAACGACTTCTTCGAGGAGGTGGCCAAGCTGCGCGCGGCGCGCCGCGTCTGGGCGAAGGTGATGCGCGATCGTTTTGGTGCGCGGGACCCCCGCTCGCTGTGGTGTCGCTTCCATTGCCAGACGGCCGGGGTGAGCCTGTTCGTGGAGCAGCCGGAGAACAACATCGTGCGCACCACGGTGCAGGCCCTGGCGGCCGTGCTCGGCGGGACACAGTCGCTGCACACCAACAGCATGGACGAGGCGATCGCGCTGCCGAGCGAGAAAGCGGCCCGGATCGCGCTGCGCACCCAGCAGATCCTGGCCTACGAGAGCGGCATGGCCAACACCGTCGACCCGCTGGGCGGCAGCTACTTCGTGGAGGCGCTCACCGATCGCATGGAGCAGGGCTGCTTTGAGTACTTCCGCCGCATCGACGAGCTGGGTGGGATGGTGGCAGCGATCGAGCGGAGCTTCCCCCAGCGGGAGATCGCCGACAGCGCCTACCACTACCAGCGCGAGATCGACGAGCGGCAGCGCATCATCGTCGGCGTGAACGACTTCACCCAGGGGAACGAGGAGCCGATCCAGATCCCCATCCACACCATTACGCCCGCCAGCAAGGAGCGCCACCTGGCCCGCCTGAACCGCGTCCGGCGGGAGCGCGACCAGGCTCGCGTGGCCGCGGCGCTCCAGCGGCTGGAGAACGCCGCCCGTGGCGGCTGCGAGAACCTCATGCCATCCGTGCTGGATGCCGCCCGCGCCTACGCCACGCTCGGCGAGATGTGCAACCTCCTGCGCCGTGTCTACGGCGAGTACCGGGAGCCGGCGCTGGTCTGACGCTCGTCCCAGGCTGGCCGTCCGCACGCCAGGCTACAGGAGCGTCCCTGGGCGTCCTGCTCAGTCTCAATCGCAGGCGCCGCCCCCGGGCTGACGCACCGACGGCCGCGCCGCGGATCCCGGCGCCGCCGGTGTCCACACGCTCGCCCTGCGTGAACGTGTGATGGCGATTACAGTCTTCGTCCCCGCAGCACCCTAGGATGCAGCTACGCCACCACGTGGCGTGACACCCCGATCACTCGGAGGGCCGTGTGGGCGCACGCATCGCCATCGTCTTGCAGGCAGGTATCGAGAGCCACGAGGGCATGGCCCGTGCGCTGCACAGCCTGCTCTACGCCAAGGAGCTCACGGAGCGTGGGTCCACCGTTCGGCTCGTGTTCGATGGGGCCGGGACCGCCTGGCTGGCGGAGTGGCACAAGGGGGGGACGCCGGCGGCGCAGCGCATGAGCGTTCTGTTCGAGCAGCTGAAAGGGCTGGGCGCGGCGTACGAGGTGTGCGATTTCTGCTCCGGTGCCTTCGGCGTCAAGGACGAGCTGAAAGGGCACGACGAGCCGCTCGTCGCGCAGTACATGGATCATCCGAGTCTCGCGTCGCTTGTGGACGACGGCTACCAGGTATGGATTCTGTAGCGCCGCCGCGGCAAGTCGGCGCCAGCCCCGGTGGACCCAGCGCTCCACGAGAGGCGTTCCGACGACCGGGGCAGCGCGTCTCATACCAACCTCGTCTGGAAAGGCCGCATTCTCCACTCACCCTCTGAGCCTGCCCAAGGGGCGGAGAATGCGGCCGCTCCTCGCACCAGCGGTATCAGCGCGCCGCGCTCAGCCCGCGCCGCGGACGTCGCCCCGCCACCGCTCGAACCGGACCTCGATGCGGCGGAGCACCTCCATCAGGCCGAGTCCTATCACGATCAGCAGCAGGATCGCGGTGAAGAAGAGGCTCGTGTCGAGCGTCTGCCCGGCGCGTAAGAGCAGGTACCCCAGGCCAGCGTTCGAGGCGAAGAACTCGCCCGCTACGATCCCCACCATGCCGCGCCCAATGCCGAGCCGCAGGCCGGTGAGGATCGCGTGGAGGCTGCCCGGGAGCACCACTGTCCGGAACAGGCGCGCGTCCCCGGCGCCGAAGCAGCGGGCGGCCTTGACGTAGCCGACGTCGGTAGACCGGACCCCGACCATGGTGTTGAGCAGAATGGGGAAGAGTGCCCCCAGGAACACGGCGATCACCTTCGACCAGAGCCCAATGCCCACCCAGATCACGATCAGGGGTACCAGCGTGATGCGTGGGGTCGAGTAGATCGCCGTCACCCAGGGGTCGATCAGGTACTCGATGCGGCGATACCACCCGGCCAGGATGCCGAGCGGAACCCCCACCAGGACCGCGCCCAGGAAGCCGAGCGTGAACTCTTCCACGCTCGTCGCGATATGGGGAAGAATCTCGCCGCTGGCGAAGACCTGGGCGGCGCGCTGCGCCATCGATGAGGGGGAGCTGAAGAAGAACTCGTTGAGCGCACCCAGGCGGACGGCGGCCTCCCAGACAGCCAGCACGCCCCCCACGCTCAGGACCCCTACCACCGCGCGCTGGTTGCGGCGGTACCAGCGGCGCCAGGGCGAGGCAAGCGCCACACTCGCCTCGTCCGGCCCAACCTGAGTCTCGGTCGTCACGATCGACGCCACGCGCGCTCCAGTCGCCGTCCGGTCAGCGCCCGAGCTTCTCGAAGAACCCTTCCTTCACCAGGGCTTCGAGGAAGCTGTTGTCGTACAGGTCAGACGGCTTCAGCTTGGAGGCAGCCGCGTTCTGCGGCTCCAGCAGCTTCAGGGTGTAGGCGACCTTTGCCTCGTCGGCCAGCGCCGGGATACGCTGGAGCGGCGCGAACAGCGCCTGGATGTCGGCCACCTCCTCGGCGTCGGTCGTGTTCGCCATCTTCTGGATGCTCTCACGTGCAACCTCCGGCTTCTTGGCCAGGATCCAGACGCCCTCGCTGTACGCCATGAGCATGCGGCGCACGGCCTCCGGATTCTGCTTCAGGTACGACCCCATGGCGATGAGCCCGTGGGAGTTGCCACCCGGGCTGTCGGGGTCCGCCAGGGTGTCGATCATCCTCAGCCCCTGGCGCTCGAGGATCCGCCGGGTGCTGGCGTCAGCCGGGATCGCGTCGATCGTGCCGGCAAGGGCGGCCTTCACCCGCGCCGACTCGCCTCCGACCTGGACGATGGTCACGTCCTTCGTGTCGTCCAGCCCGAGCTTGCGGAGCAGCAGGCGGGCGGTCAGCTCAGACGCGCCGCCGAAGCGGCTGATCCCGACCTTCTTGCCCTTTAGCTCGTCCTTGCCCTTGATCTGCGAGGTCACGAAGAACCCGTCGGTCGGCGCGTCGTACGGATCGGCAATCAGCCGCTCGTCTTCGCCAGCCACGTGGGCGTCGGCGACCTCGGTAAGATTGGAGCTGATGAAGTCGACCTTGCCGGCGATGAGCACTTTGGACATCTCGGTCCCGCCCTCCATCTCTGTGATCTGCGGGTCGAGTCCGTACTTCTGGAACAGCTTCTGGTCGCGGGCGATCTGCAGCGGTAGGTGCTGAAGGTCGGTCAGGTTGTAGGCCAGGTTCACCTTCATCGGCGGACCGGACACGGCCGGCGCTTGGGCCGCCGGCGCCACCGGAGGGGCAGCCGCCGGCGCTGCTGGAGAGGCAGCCACCGCCGGCTTGGGCGATGGAACGGCGGTGACTGCCGGCGCGGCGGGTGTGGCGGCCGCCGGTGCGCTCGTGGGCGCCACCGGTGCGCCGGCGGTACAGGCCACGCTGAGCAGCAAGCCAAACCCGATGCTGCCGAATCGAACGAACGTCATGGCACGCATATGCTCTCCTCGTCTGGTCACCTGGGCCTACCTGCCCGTGGCCGAGACCTCGGCCACGCGCCCTCTTGGATCCACGCTTCGCTCGTCGGAGGCGCTACGCGCTTCGCGCGTCCTTTTCAGGGAGGCTCAGCCCGTGGGCCGCACCTGCGCCGACCCGTGCCAAACTTGAGCCCACGGGCTGAGCCTCCCCAGCGTCGACGACCGGCGCACTGCGTTCGGTCTCCGTTTCGATGAGCCCCCACACATGGTCGACGTACGAGAGGAAGCGGGGGTCTCGCTTGATCTTGAGCGGCCGTGGACGCGGCACATCGATCCGGATGTCGTCGAGGATCCGGCCCGGGCGGCCGGAGAACACCAGCACGCGGTCCGAGAGATACACCGCTTCGTCGATCTGGTGCGTGATGAACAGGACCGACTTCTTCGCCCCACGCCAGATGCGCAGGAGCTCTGCCTGCA
Source organism: uncultured Chloroflexota bacterium (assembly GCA_964435115.1). Classification (GTDB taxonomy): domain Bacteria; phylum Chloroflexota; class UBA6077; order UBA6077; family CF-72; genus CAYSYM01. The sequence goes on from CAYSYM010000070.1 coordinate 6,396, forward strand.
TCAATTCCCGGGTCTGCGCGTCGAGCGACGCGAACGGCTCGTCCATCAGGAGGATCGTCGGATCCACACACAACGCCCGGGCCAGGTTCGCCCGCTGCTGCATGCCACCGGACAGCTCGGAGGGGTACGCGTGCTCGAATCCGGCCAGCCCGACGAGACGCATGAACTGGGCGGCTCGCCGGTCGATCTCCTGCTTCGGCACCCGCTGACTTTCCAGCCCATACACCACGTTGCCCTTGACCGTGCGCCAGGGGAGGAGGCTGGGATCCTGGAACACCATCCCACGGTCCGGCCCTGGGCCGGTGACCGCGCGCCCGTCCACGAGCACGGATCCGCTGGTCGCACGCAGCAACCCTGCGCAGATGGTCAAGAACGTCGTCTTGCCACAGCCGCTCGGGCCGACGATCGAGACGAACTCGCCGTCCAGCAGGTCGAAGCTAATCCCGGCCAGCGCTTCGACCCGCTGGTTCGTGCGCGCCTGGACGTACTGCATGCGCACGTTCCGCGCCTGCAGCTTCACGGTCGAGCTCGTCACTGCGGTAAATCCCCTAGCGGCGGTCAGCGCGCGTGGACGCGCGGCCGCCAGATGTCGAAACGGCGCTCCAGGCGCCGCAACCCTTCGCTGAAGAGCAGCCCGAACAACGCGAACACGAGGACGCCGAACATCAGGTCAGCCGTGCGCAGTTGGTCGCCTGCCTTGGTGAGCGCGAAGCCCAGCCCGGCGTTCGCTCCGAACAGCTCAGCCGCGACGACACCCACCAGTCCCCGACTCAACCCCTGTCGGATGCCCGTGATCATCAGCGGGACCGAGTTGGGCACGATGACCGTCCACAGTAGGCGTCGGTCCCCGGCGCCGAAGCAGCGGGCGGCGCGGATGAAGCGCAGGTCGGCCGTGCGGACGCCTGACATCGTGTTGATCACGACGGGGAAGAATGCGCTCAAGAACACGATGGCCACTTTGCTGTTGAGCCCGAACCCGAGCCACACGGCGAAGAGGGGAAGGAAGGCGATCCGTGAGGTCGCGTTGAAGGCGTTGAACCAGGGGTCGAGCGCGTACTCCAGGGTGCGGTACCAGCCAGCCGCGATGCCGAGCGGGAGAGCGACGAGCGCCGCCAGCCCGAAGCCGAGCACGAACTCGGTGCCAGACGTCGTGAGATCCACCAGGAAGCCGGACGAGGGGACGCGCTCCACGGCTACCGCCGCGATCCGTGAGGGCGAGCTCAACTGCACGGGCCGCAAGAGTCCAGGGACCGACAGCTCCCAGGCAATGAGGACGATGGCGACGCCGAGGACGCCGAGGAGCAGGCGCTCCTGGGCCAGGTACCACGCCGCCCACCGGGGTACCGTCGACGCACGAAGGCTACCGAGCGAGATCTCGCCTTCCGTGCGGGAGGTGGCGACGGTCATGGCCGAGCGAACCGGCCGCGGCCGCGGGCGGCCTGCACGGTCAGTCCGCCCAGGCCGTCAGACGGCGATCCACCCACTGCACCAGCGCCGCCATGATCAGCGCCACGACGATCACCACGAGCACGATGGCGAGCACCTTGGCAGAGTCGAACGCGGCGCCATACCGCTCCACGAGCGCGCCCAGTCCGACCAGGGCGATCAGCATCTCGCCGTTAATCATCGCCTTCACCGAGCGCCCCATGCCCAGCCGCAGCCCGGCCATGGTGAGCGGCAGCGCCGCAGGGACCATGACGCGCGTCAGAATCTGGCGCTCGCTGGCCCCGAACGACGTGGCCATCTCAATCAGGACCGGGTCGACGGTGCGGAAGGCGGTGAACGTGTTCTGGATGATGATGAACACCGCGTACAGCACGACGATGGCGATGCGGCTGAGGTCGGAGAGGCCGAAGATCGTGAAGAAGATCGGTGCGAACACGATGCTCGGACTGATCAGCAGGGCGTTGACGTACGTATCGAGTGCCCACTCCACCTTCTTGTAGCGGCCCATCAACGCGCCGACGGGGACGCCGATCGCTACCGACAGGGCGAAGCCGAGGAAAAGGCTGCGCAGGCTGGCAACCAGGTTGCCCAGAATCAGCCCCTGCGCGGTAAGCTCCCAGAGCGCCGCCGCCACCTGCGAGAAGGGCGGGAACCAGGGCGCCTGAAACACCTGGCCAAGCACCTCCCAGCCCACCACGCCGACGACCAGCGAGACGAGCGTGGTGCTCCTCCCCCGCGCCCAGCGGAGCCAGGCTGGACCCGGCCGGCCCGGGGCGTGGCGCAGGACGAGGGGCTGGGTGCTGATACTGCCCGCGGTTGTGTCCATGGTGGCGCGCCTCGCTACCTACACCGCCACCGAGGCGCTCACCGTGCTCTGCATATCCCGCAGGTTCGCCCAGAGGTGCTCCTTGATCTCGACGAAGAGCGGCGACCGCTCGGTCTCTGGCCCCCGCGGCCGCGGCAGGGGGACGTCGATGATCTCCTTCACCCGGCCGGGGCGCGGGGTCATGAGGACGACGCGGTCGGCCAGCAGCACGGCTTCCTCCATGCTGTGCGTGATGAACAGCACCGTCTTCCGATCGCGCTCCCAGATCCGGATCAGCTCCTCCTGGAGCAGGCGTCGGGTCTGCTCGTCGAGCGAGCCGAACGGCTCGTCCATCAGCAGGATGGCGGGGTCCACGACGAGGGCGCGCGCCAGCCCAACGCGCTGCTGCATGCCGCCGGAGAGCTGGCGCGGGTAGCGGTGCTCGAACCCGGCCAGGCCCACGGTCTTGATCAGCGCGCGGGCCGTCTGCTCGCGCTGCTCCCTGGAGACGCCCCGCATCTCCGCGCCGAACGTCACGTTGCTGAGCACGTCCGCCCACGGCAGCAGCGCGAAGCTCTGGAAGACCACCGCCCGCTCCGGCCCCGGTCCGGTGACCTGCTTGCCGTCGATCACGACCTGGCCGCCGTCCGGCTCGACGAGGCCGGCGACGATGCGCAGCAGCGTCGTCTTGCCGCAGCCACTCGGCCCGATGACCGTGACAAACTCGTTGTCGCGGACCTCGAGGTCGAGGCTGTCCAGGGCGAGCACGCCCTGATCCTTGCCGTCTCGGTCGCGAAAGACCTTGCTCAGGTTCTGCACGTGGATCATCTGCGCGGCGCTCTCGATTCGCTCAAAGTGGTTCAGGCCCGCGAGGCGTCGTGCGCCCAGGGCAGGAGGTGGCTCTCGCAGAAGCGCACCGCCGACATGAGCAGGAGCGCCTCCGCCACGATGATCAGGACGACCGCGTACAGGTAGTCGCCGTCGAAGAAGCCGCGGTACTCCAGCATCAGGCGGCCTACCCCCACGCCGACCATCAACAGCTCGGCCAGGACCATGCCGGTGAGCGCGCGGCCCAGCCCGATCCGCAGGCCCGCCACCAGCGCCGGCGCGGCGCCCGGGATGAGCACCCGCTGCCAGACACGTAGCTCCGACGCCCCGAACGAGCGGGCCATCTCGATCAACGTAGGGTCGACGCTCCGGACGCCGGCGCGCGTGTTGACGACGATGTACACCACCGCGAAGACGAACACGATCGCGGACCGCGAGGCGAGCCCCAGCCCCATCGCCATGACGAACAGCGGGATGATGGCCGCCATCGGCGTGGTGAGGAGGAGGTTGACGTACGGATCGACGAACGCCTCGGCGGCGCGCAGGCGGGACATGACCAGGCCGAGCGGGACACCAACCACCACCGATGCGACGTACCCGATCACCAACGCCTGGTTGCTCAGCCAGAGCGCTTCCCAGATCCTGCCACCGACGAGCAGGTCCCACGTGGCTCGGACCGTGTCGACGAAGGTTGGCAGCAGCAGGCTGCCCAGGTCCTGGGTAGTCACCTGCCACCACGTGGCGAACAGCACGAACGTGCCCAGGCGCAACGCCCACGGGACGAGTGCCTCCGCGCGCCGGCTGCGGGGTGGTTTGATGGTGGTGGCCGCCATGGCGTCCCCTCAGCGCTGCCGCCGGGGTGCGGCCGCACGGGCCCACCCCGGCGCTCGCGGACTCTCCTTACTGCCGCCCCAGCTTGGCCAGGACGTCGTTGAGGATCGAGAGGTCGGATACCTGTTCGAGGGTGAGCCCGGGTTGGAGCTGGCCCGCGGTCACGAAGAAGTCCAGCGAGTAGGTCACCCGCTCCGCCGTCAGGCCGCCGTTGGCGTCGAACCCGTTGATGGACTCGTAGCCCTTGATGATCGCGTCCGCGTTCCCTGCCAGCGCGGGGGTGTACTTCTGCACCGCGTCCTTCAGGAGCTGCGGGTTCTGCTTCACCTCGCGGTTCACCTTCACCTGCTCGGCGATGAAGTCGACCACCGCCTGCCGGTTCTTGGCCAGGAAGTCGGCGTTCACGTACACCGAGCTGGAGTCGAGCTTGGGAAGGCCGGCCGAGAAGTTCGCCAGGCGGTTGTACTTGCCGGGCGCCTTATTCTCAACGTTGATGACGTCGGCCAGCTCCAACGGCGTGGCGTCAATCTGGCCGGCGAGGAGCGCGTTGGCACGATTGTCTGAGCCGGAGATCACCAGGATGGTCGGCTGTGTCTGCGGGCAGGTCTCCTTCAGCCAGACGCGCAGCATGGCTGTGCTCACCGCGCCCTCGCTGTGAATGGCCAGCCGTTTGCCCTGCAGGTCCGAGCACTGCTTGAGGTCCGACGTCGAGACGACAACCCACTCGTTCGCGTTGCGGTCGGAGACGAGCTTCATCTTGGCGCCCTTCTGCATGGCTTGAAGGGCGGTGAACGTGGACCCGCCACCGATCTGGGTGTCGCCCTTGGCGACGGACTCGATGGCGATCTCGGAGGCGTGGAAGTTGACTGACTCGGTGCCGTAGCCCTGGCTCTGCAGCCGCTCGAGGGCGATCAGCATCGGCAGGTCGGTGAAGCCCGGGCTGGAGGAGAACGCCAGCTTGATGGTGGGCTTGTTCCCCTGGGGTGCCGAGGACTGCAGCACGGACGGTGCCTGCGGCGTCGCATTCTCCGCCTCGGCCGGCTTCGCCGCCGCGGCTGGCGTGGCTGCGCCGGCCGGCTTGGCCGCGGTCGCTGCTGGCTGGGCCGGAGCGGCCGTGCCACATGCTGTCGCCAGGACGACAGTAACGATCCCCAAGGAAAACCAGCGTCCGCGCGTGCCCCACTTCATGGGTGAACCCTCCCCTGGTGCGTCCAAGACTGAACCTGCCTACGAGCGGCTATCCCAAACCCAGTGGCTGTGGACAGTTGTGTACCGCGAGCCGATAGTAGCACCCGCACTCGGGGGTGGCAAGAGGGTCTAGGCACGGGCTTTCTCGGCACGACACTCTGCTGGTGGTCTCGTCGGGACGTGAACTTCGCCTTCCGGTCGACCCATCTGTCGACCCCCCACCCGTGGACGGCCTGCTGATCGCACGCAACGGTATACAACTACGGCCGCGGAGAACCCGGCGCGGCGCGTGCGGGACAGCGTGTGATCCCGAGCAACAGGCAGCGACGATCGGCTCCCTCTCCGTCGGGTGGGGACGAGCATGCTCTACCGCCCGCCGCGAGACCCCGTGGATGCCTGCTGCGCCCAGGCTTGCGCGACCTGGCGCACCAGCTCGGGCCGAAGCGGGATGTCGAGCGGCTGCGGCCCGAGCGCGTCGACCACGGCGTTGGCGATCGCCGGCGCCATACCCGCGGTCGGCCCCTCGCCAATCGGCGTGATGCCGAGGCTGGGGTCCGGCGGCAGGAGGATCGACTGGATAGGCGGCAGATCGGCGATGGTCGGGATCTTGTACTCGTGGAAGTTCAAGCTCGTGATGCGCCCCTCCTCGACGTTCAGGCCCTCCATCAGGGCGTAGCCCAACCCCTGCGCCAGCCCACCCTCGACCTGTGTCTGGAATAGGAGCGGGTCGATGACTCGCCCCACCTCGGGGGCGGAGGCCAGGCGCAGCGGGCGGATCTCGCCGGTCTCCGCGTCCACCCAAATCTCGGCGGCTTCGGCCATGAAGACCGTCACGCCATCCGCGGCTGTGGCTTCGTACGCCAGGCGTTCGACAATGTCGTCCTCGGCGAGTGAGGCGGCCTGCCGGAGGGGCACGTAGCGGCCATCCCGGAGCCCGAACCCGCCCGGTGCCACGCGCACCTCTGAGGCTGGCATGCCCAGCTCGTCGGCCAGCAGCGCCGCCAGGCGGGCCTGGATGCGCTGCACCAGCTCCATCGCCACCTTCCCCTCGAGCCGGGTGACCCGACTTCCGCCCATCCCGCGGTCGACCTCGAACCCCGCCGTCGTCTGCTCGACCGCCACATCGTTCGGCGGGATACCCAGCTCGTCCGCCACGATCTGCCGGCAGACGGTGAGCGTGCCTGCCCCGTTCTCGACGAGCGGCGTGCGGAAGATGACCTCGCCGCTGCGTCGGACGACGAGCGCGGCGCTATAGATGCCCGGGCTGGTCGTGAACTCGATCAGCGCCACCCCGCGCCCCACACCCGGCTCCTTCGGGGAGCCCCAGCCCACCGCTGCCGCCGCCGCAAGTAGTGCCTCGGCCGCCCGCGGCGGCGCCCCCTGCCCGGTCTGCCCGGTGCGACGCGTGGCGGCGGTCGCGTTCTGGATGCGGAACTCGACCGGGTCGATCCCTAGCTCTCGGGCCAGCAGCTCTGTGTGGCACTCGACCGCGTACGCCGTCTGCGCCTCGCCCGGACTGCGCATGTGGCCGCTGGGCACGGTGTTGGTGTAGACGACGTGCGCCTCGGCCCGCATGGCGGGGATGTGGTAGGCGCCGAAGGCGCCCCGCCGGATGCCGGGTAGCGCGCCGTCCGGGCTCGGCTTGAAAGCGGCGTAGGCGCCACTCGCGAAGTACGCGCGCAGCCAGCGCGCCACGATCCGCCCGTCGGCCGCCAGGCCGCTGCGCACGACGAGCGTACAGGCGTGGCGGGGGTTGCCGGCCATCAGCTCTTCGGCGTACGCCATCTGGAGGCGCACTGGCCGGCCCGTCTCCTGCGCCAGGTAGTACGCGAGCGGGATGTCCATGAAGGAGCCCTTCCCGCCGAAGTCGCCGCCGAGCGGCAGCAGGTGGATCTGCACCCGGTCGCGGGTCAGCCCAATCCCCCGCTCCAGGTAGTCGAGCAGCAGGAAGGGCGCCTTGTTGGAGGCCCACACGTGGACGACGCCAGCCTCGTCCACCTCCACCGTGCAGGCATGGGGCTCCAGGTAGGCCTGGTGCTGGAGCGGGGTCCGGAACACGTGCTCCACCACCCGGTCGGCACGGGCTAACGCCGCTTCCACCTCCTCCACGCTGGCGCCCCACGCCTGGAAGGTCACCCCATTCGGAGAGTCGGGGATGATCTGCCGGGGCGCCGTGCGCCGGCGCACCTCCTCAGGGTCGTGGACGAGCGGACTGCCGGGCCGCATCGCCTCCAGCGGGTCGAACACCGCCGGCAACGCCGCATACTCCACGTCGATCAGCGCCACCGCTTGCTCGGCGAGCTCGGCGCTCTCGGCCGCGACCGCCACCACCTTCTCCCCGACGAACCGGACCTTCTCACGCGCGAGGACGGGCATGTCCCGCACCGCGCGGCCGACGCGGCAGTCGGGGAGGTCCTGGCCGGCCAGGACGGCGCGGACGCCCGGCAGCGCCCGCGCCCGGCGCGTGTCGACGGCGACGATGCGGGCGTGCGGCAGTGAACTGCGTAGCACTTTCGCCCATAGCATCCCTGGGCGTGAGACGTCGGCGGCGTACAGCGCGGCGCCGGTCACCTTCTCCCGCGCGTCGACGCGCCACGCGCCCCGCGGCGTCCCCACGCTCACGCGCCCACGCTCCCATCCGCGCCGTCGCGGGCGGCGAGCGCGCCCTGGGCCTGCACCAGCGCGCGCCGTACGAAGACCGCGACCATGTCCCGCTTGTAGGCCGACGAGCCGCGGATGTCCGAGAGTGGGTCGGCCTCGCCACGCGCCACCGCCCCCGCCTCCCGGAACACCTCGTCGCCGATCGTCTGGCCTCGCAGCACGGCTTCGCCGCCGCGCGCTCGGAGCGTCGTCGCACCGGCCGCGCCGAGCGCGATGCGGACGTCCTCGCACCGTGCGCCTGACGCGTCCACAGTCAGCCGGACGGCGACCGTGACCGTCCCGTAGTCGTCCTCGGTACGCGGGAGGAACTTGAGGAACGCCGCGGCCGAGCGCGGCGGCATGGGGGGCACGCGCAGCTCGGCGAGGATTTCGTCCGGCTGGATCGCCGTCTCGTAGTAGTCGACGAACAGCTCGTCCAGTGGAACGAGTCGGTCGCCCCTGGCGCTGGCGAGGCGCACCTGGGCGTCGAGCGCCGTGAGGGTCACGGGCGGATCCAGAGCGGGATCGCCGTGGGCGAGGTTACCCCCGATCGTGGCCACGTTCCTGATCCGGATGGTCGCCACGCGGGCGAACGTCGCGGCGAGCGCTGGCCAGTGGCGGGCGACGGCGGGCGAGACCTCCAGCTCTCGGTGCGTCGCGAGTGCGCCGGCCACCAGCCCACCCTCCGCCAGCCGCACGCCTGCCAGCTCTGGCACGCCCTGCAGGCCGATCAGGCAGCCAGGCTGCACGAGCTGCTGCTTCATCAGGATGACGAGCGCCGTCCCGCCGGCGATCAGTTTCGCCTCGTCCCCGTACTCGGCCAGCAGGGCGAGCGCTTCCTCCAGGCTGCGGGCCGCACGATACTCGAACGTGTTCATCGCGAGGGTTCCATCTCAGCCGGCTGAGCCCGTGGGCCAGAGCCCGGCCCGCTGCACCGCAATCGTGCGCTCACGCGCCCACTCCTCTACGGAGCTGAGCGCGCAGCGCTCAGAATCGAGCGGAGGATGGTGGCGTAGCCCGTGCACCGGCACAGATTGCCCAGCATCCAGTGCTTCACCTCCGCCTCCGTGGGCGACGGGTTCTCGTTCAGCAGCGCGCGCGCCGCCATGATCTGTCCGGGTGTGCAGATCCCGCACTGGAACCCGCCGTGCTCGATGAAGGCTTCCTGGAGCGAGTCGAGCTCGCCGCCACGCGCCAGCCCTTCGATGGTGGTGATCTCCCGCCCGTCCACCATCACGGCCAGCGTCAAGCAGGCACTAATCGGCTTGCCATCCAGGAGGACGGTGCAGACACCACACACCCCAATGCCGCACGCCTCCTTCGTTCCGGTTAGATTCAGCTCGTAGCGCAGGAGGTCGCTCAGCAGGCGGTGGGGCGGGACCTCGACCTCGCGGCCCTCGCCATTAATGGTCAGCCGAATCCGGTGGAAGGGGCTCATGGCGGCTCAGCTTCCCACATACCTCGGCGGGTCGTCGATCGAGCCCGGCCAGAACAGCTCCTCCGGGGTGAGTAGACGCCCGGTCAGCCCCTGCCGGTGGGCGTAGCCGCACGCGCGAGCCAGGGCAGCGCGGTTCGCCGGCAGCTCGTACGGCCACGGATCAGGTCCGAGGACGGCGCGCTGCTCGGCCAGTGCCTCGCGGAACCAGGCGAGGCTGACCCGGCGCGGATTCTCCATCTGCCTGAAGGCGAGCGCCTTTGACTTCCGGAACGCCTGCACCAGGGTCATCCCCAGCCACGGGTCGCGTCCGAGCAGGTCCTCCCGGATCACGACCGTGTGCATGATCGGGAACACCCCGGTGCGCGCGAAGTAGCGCTGCTCCTCCGCCTTGGCATCCGGGAAGAGCGGCCGGACCCGTGGATCGCCGGCGCGGACGGAAGGTGGCAGCTCGGGGTAGATCAGCCCGGCGAGACGACCTTCGAGGAGGAGGCGATCGACGTCCTCGCCCTCGGGAACGCGCCGCAACGTGAACCCGGCGGGCGGGTTGGGTACCAGCGGGATATCCTCTTCATCCTGGCAGACCCAGTGGATCGCCTGGATCTCCACGCCGTACTCCTCCTCGAGGATGCCGCGCGCCCACAGCCCCGCCGTGGTCTGCCAGGTCCGGAGACCCACTGCCTGCCCTTCTAGGTCGCGGGGCTCGTTCACGCCGGTCGAGGCGTTGACGAACATGTAGGAGTGTCGGAACCGCCGGTGGGGGAAGACCGGGATCGCGACGTAGGGGAGCTCCCCCCGGTCCCGCAGCGCCAGGTACGAGGCGAGCGAGAGCTCGCAGACGTCGAACTCCTGGTGGCGAGTCAGGCGCCAGTGGCGCTCCGGCGACGGCATGGTCAGGACGACGAGCTCGACGCCGTCCGGGCGCACGTCACCGGTGCTGAGCCCCTGGTTGATATCGTAGTCGCCGCAGGCGAGAGTGAGGCGAAGCTGGCTGGACACGCGCAACAGTAGACCCCCGACGCCTACCTGTATACAATGACCGAGGGTGCGACGAGTGTAGGAGCGCCGTCCAGACCCGTCAAGCCCCGTTCCGCCTACTGGCCCAGCGGACACAGCCCCGTGGCAAGCACAGTAGACGGATGTATGCAATTTCGCTTCCCAGAGGTGCCCGGTGATCGTTGACCAGCGCGTAACCATCCCCGCTCCGGTTGAGAAGGTGTGGGGGTTCGTCATGGACGTTCCTGCGGTGAGCCGCTGCGTCCCGGGTGTCGAGGCGGTGAGCGAGATCGACCCGGACACGTACGCGGGGGCGCTCAAGATCAAGGTGGGGCCGATCGCCCTGCGCCTGGAGGGGAAGATCGTCGTCGCGGAGCGCAACCGGGACGCCTGGCAGGCGCGCATGGACGTGCAGGCAGCCGACCGCCGCGTGAACGGGGCCGTCAACGGCAAGATGCAGATGCACCTGCTGCCGCGGCCCGACAACCAGACTGACCTGGCGATCCACACCGACGTAGCCATCCTCGGGAAGCTGGGCGAGTTTGGCCAGGCAGTGATACGCAAGAAGGCCGACCAGATGATGGCCGAGTTCGCCAGGAACCTCGCGCGCGAGGTCGGCACCACGCCGGCTCCCGCCGCCTGACCGGCCCGACCCCGGCGCGCACACCGACCCACCCGCCCCCGGACCGGGCGACGATGCCGGCGGCGTGACACTCCTGTGAGGGGAGATCCGTTCGGATGGGCAGAGTCCTGAGCTTAGACTCGGCCGGCACATGCCCTTCCGACCGCCCCTGCTCACCGCCTGGATCGCAATCCTGCTCGCCGCAGTCCCGGCGGGGGCCTTCGTGGCAGCCTCCGACT
>CAYSYM010000071.1:0-17058 GCA_964435115.1 uncultured Chloroflexota bacterium
TCATGGTCGTGTCCTGAAATGAACAAGGCCCGCATCGCTGCGGGCCTTGTGGAATCTGGCTCCCCGACCTGGGCTCGAACCAGGGACCTACGGATTAACAGGGTAAGCCACTCACAAAGCAGTCTTTAAAATCAATACCCTGCAATGCTCGCCAGCATTTAATGTAGCCACAAATAGTGCAGGAATGCCCAAATTATAATGTGCTTAGCTACGATCCGGCTACGCTCGTGGCCGCAAAGTCCGCTTGTTCAAACTTGCAATTGAGACCCTCTTGCCTCTCTCTCGGGCGGCGAGTCCATAGACTTCAAAAGGATCAACCTTCACCATTTCGCGGACCACTTTCGTCAGCACATAACTGTAATTCTCTTCTTCAGGGTCAGGGAGATACGCGGCCCGGCAAAGCATCTCAAACGCATCAACGGCAGGTCCGTGATCGGTGGTCGGAGGATAATGTCCAAACGACATGCAGTACGCTCGCACAAACACATTCGCAAGCCTTTTCTTCACTATGAAATTAGGACCGGTTCCTCGAGGGTTTCCCCTGCCGGTTTTTGCCCATGTCGCCGCGCAATCGAGAATTTCCGCCAGTTCGTCAAGGTCGTGAAAGACATCCGCTAAGAAATCGTTGATCCCTCGCATAGACTCCGCGGTGCTGTCTGTTTTCCCCTCACTCGGCTTCGCAGAATAATTTTCCCCTCCGATTCGATTGAGAGCCTCACTAAGAAATTCCGAGCTACATTCCTTTAATCCCTTAACGAGATGGCGATCGCGCACCCTTTTTTCGAGGTAAAGCTGTGTCATTGCTGCACCAAATAGTCGCCTTGTACGGGTGTCAAAACTCGATGCATCAGCTGCGAGTTTATATTCCAATGGAGAGAGTAACTCCCGCAGCTTCTTACACTGGGCCAACTGGCGACGAAGTAGAGGAAATACTTCTTTGTCGGCCAGCACTGCCCCGCCACCCTCCAAGATAAATGCGAAATCAAAGCTCAACCAGGGGCGAATGTGTGAGATGAAGTCATCGACTCCTTCCTTATTCGAGAGGATTCTGCGCATGTCACGACATGCCTGATCTACTCTGGCGACGCTATCTTTAGCAAACATGAGGACGAACACTTACGCGATTTCCTGTCCTTATACTCGGGTACGGATACCAAAGGAAGGCCCATGAGGATTACCCACCAACAGCGGATCGGTCGCAACGCATAATCCGTTTGTGGACCCTAAGACCATGATGCAGACGAAGGAGCATTAGTCGATGACTTCCACCGCACAAAACCTGATCGGCTATTCGGCCGCGACGTTAACGACAGTCGCCTTCGTGCCGCAAGCTCTACATTCCTGGAAGACCCGAGATCTCTCCGGCGTCTCACTGACCATGTACAGCCTTTTCACGTTGGGAGTGGCGCTGTGGCTGGTCTATGGCATCTATCTTGACGCTTGGCCTATCATCATCGCAAACGGTATCACGGTGGTTCTAGCCGCGGTGGTCCTTACCCTTAAGCTGATCCACAAATGACGGGACGTTGCCCATTTTGTGCCCTTCCGGAGGAACGTGTCATCCTATCCAATCCCCACGGGGTGATGATCCGTGATGGCTTTCCCGTTTCTCCGGGGCATATGCTCATCATTCCAGTCCGCCACGTCGGTTCGTTCTTCGCCTTGGACGTCGACGAAAGGAATCACCTCCTGCTTTTGTTGGAGGAAGCCAAGCGCCGATTGGATAAGGAATTCAGGCCCACCGGTTACAACATCGGAATCAACGACGGGGCGGCGGCCGGCCAGACGGTGCCTCATCTGCACATTCATCTGATACCCCGGTATGCCGGCGACCAGCCTGATCCTCGAGGGGGCGTTCGGTGGATATTTCCCGATAAGGCCGATTATTGGACCAAGCGGTGACGATTCCTACAGCCGAACAACAGATCGAATTCCTCCAGCAGATTCAACGGCTGTTCGACGAGGGCGACTTTCAGGCGACATACAAGTTCGCCTTGCTCCTGACGCTGGCCGAACTGGCGGTGGAGCGGGGAGACGACTCGGGTGACGAATTGAACCTGCCGATGCCGAATGTCGCGGAGAAGTTCGCCGAACTGTACTGGCGGCAGATTGCACCCTATCACTCAGGGGCGCCAGGCTCGACAGCCGGGGTCCTGTTCCAGAATCTCGGAAGCCAGGCTGCGGTGGTGAATCATCTCGATGAAGTTCATCGCGATTGTGCCGGCAACTATTCGCGGGCGCGATTCCATCCGAGGTGGAAAGAGGCCGTTCGATCCATATCGGCCGTAATCCGCAACATGCCGCTTCGCTACTTGCAGAATATCGGTGGTGTACTGGTGCCGTTCCTTTACGACTATCCGGCACCGCCTGGTCTCGTGCGGCTGAAGGCTGGTGTGGCGTTCAATCTGCGTCGCTACCAGGCGCTGATACAGCATCTCGCGCGATCAGGCTGGTTGGACCACGTGCGCGGAAACTGCCGGAACGCGTCAATGCTCGGCCAATTGGATGATCTGGAATCGTTCATGTTTGCTTCAAGACGGGCGAATCTGGCCGCCGTAGTGCCCGTGCTGCATGAAGTTCAAGCTGGCCGCTGCTTCTACTGCGACGACAAGATCCTCAATGGCGCCGAGGTGGACCATTTCATTCCATGGTCGCGCTACCCAAGAGACACCGCCCATAACTTCGTTCTGGCGCATAAGACGTGCAACACCGATAAGCGCGACATGCTGGCGGCCAAGCCGCACCTTGAGCGCTGGATGGATCGTATGGTGCGACATGGTGGTGAAATCGGTGAACGATTGGCTGAGCACGGATTCTTGGCTGACGTTCCTTGTTCGACAATGGTTGCTCGTTGGGCGTACGAACAATCGATCGCAGTCAAAGGACACGCATGGGCTGGACGAGGTGTGGTCGTCCCAATTGGTAACGATTACCTCGACATCTTCATTTGGCGAGCCCAATGAGGAACGGCCTGTCGTAATCACAGACCAGCCATATGCTTCTCCCCGTGCTTGCCAAGTTCGGAGAAGAAGTACAGCGCCATCGAATCGGATTGGGATGGCTCGTGGAGTTCGGAGTCGAACCTTCGGGCTGCGGCTCACAGATTTAGCGCAGCCTTCCTCCGGACGAGCCATAGGCGAACGAGCCTAGTGAAGTGTCTGGACCGAGATGTCGAGATACATCTTGGCCACAGGAGGGAAATGAGTGGTGAAGACTAGCTGCTTGTTCTGGGCCTCGCAGTGCTCGTTGAGACTGCGGAGCAGTTTCCCCAAGGCGTCCTGGTGAAGGAATAGATCGATCTCGTCGATGAGAAGCAAGGAGTGCTTCGGCGCCTCGAAGATCATTTGAAGGATGTGGAAGACCCGTTGCTCCCCCGAACTCATCGACAAGGCGGGATAGGTCAGGCCGGCGGCACTCACCCCGATCGACGTGCGGTTTCCGCGCTGGTAGTCCACCGAATGATAATGGCTGTAAACCTTGTTGAGTACCTGCCCAGCCGCCTCCCTCACGCGGACGTCGACGCTGTTCGTCCTGGCAGTCTTGGCGTAGTGCACCATGGTGTTCAGCCCGAACACTTCGACCTCGGGGACAGAGTCCCGGATCATAAGCAGGCGAACGTTCCGCGACGGTCTTTTCTCGTATCGGGGAGTCCAGCGGTCCGACACCTTTTCGAACACCGTGGTCCTCGATTCGACGTTGGGGCCGACTCTCTGGGACCAGGACACCGAGAACTTGCTTCCCTGGCTCCACGGGAACAGTCAGTGCCGCTGGCACTACCGTAGCCCTCGCGCTTTGGCTCGCATCTCGTCGAATTGCCCGTAGCAACTCGCTCACAACATGGTCGATTCCATTGTCCGTTGTGACGGCGAGTCGTCCGGCAAGCATCGGCGATTGTGCGCGAATAGCTGCCTCATCGACCCGATGCCAGATGGGCAGGATGACCTTGACGCCAGCCGCCTCGCGGGCGGCCAAGCCGTCAAGTTCGGCTTGCGGCCAATGCTTTTGAAGGAAGCTGGAACTGATGATGGCGATGCCAAAACGCGATCCGGCAAGACCCCGTTCGATGGATTGGCGCAGACTATCGCCAACGGTCAGTTCGAAGCGATCAAGCCAAACGCGGAGTCCCTCTGCATGTAGGCGCTCGGCAAGCGGCAAAGCCACTTCTGTCTTGTCTTCACTGGCATGACTAATGAAAACGTCCCATTCCATAGCACTTTTTCCCGCTGTCGGAGCCGAACTGCTCTCGCTTGGCTGTCCTTCGCAGGCGAGCAGAGCATTACACCCGCGTGCATTGATTCGGCCGGCGTAGGGCAGCCTAAAAGTCTTAAGCCAACCCTTCTCGGCAAGGTAGCGAAAAGCGCGCTCGGCATCGCCCCGGCTGAGGCCGAGCTCACTCGCGAGTTCATGAGCAAGGGCGGGCTCGCCCGAACTCTCATCGCGCCGCTTGAACGCCCTTAGCAGCGTGAAAGCGAGTGCGTCAATAGCGGTTGGGGGCGAAGAAGGCATCAGTGATCATCCTGCCGCATCAGGACCGCGCTTTTTCCCCTTGAAGCGCGAGGGCTCCGCTTCGCTCTAGAAGCGAATTGCTCATGCTCTACGTGGAGTTCTCTTTTGCCTTGATTCTATGCCGCCTTGGCATGGAGCGATAAACCGTGCCACGAAAGGCCTGCGCATTCCCGACGCCAAAACTTGTGCAATCTAACGGCAGCAAAGGTCGATTCCCTCGCGTTCGCCTCGTGCGTCTCCTCGATTCTAGATTATTTCAGTCACATATCACCTTATTGGGAACGAGCAAGGTATGCGCTCGATCGTCCCGTTTAGAGCCAAATGTCGACTAATCACCCAATTCAAGGAGTCATCATGCAACTAGCATCGGATGTCAAATTCACCCATGAGTCTGCTGAAGCACCCGTCAAATGTCCTCTCTGCCATTCCGAGCAGATCGAAACTCGGCATGTCGCCAGAAATACGTGCGGTGCTGTCGGTTCTGCTGCTGGTGCCGCGGCTGGCTTCGCAGGCGTCATGAGCGGCGCGGAAGCCGGAGCAACAGCAGGCATGGTCGCCGGCCCTGTCGGTGCCGCCGTGGGCGGCCTGTTCGGCGCTGTCGTAGGCGGACTCGTCGGCGCGGCAGTCGGCGGTGCAGCCGGCGCCAAGGTTGGCAGCGTCATCGACGATAACGTCCTCGAAAACTATCGCTGCCTCGCCTGCGACCACGTGTTCGGCACCCACGATCTCTGACGCGCTGACCGGAACCGTCCGTACCGCCTTCTTCCTGACCCCTCACGCCTCGGAAGCATTCTTCCGGGGCGTTTCTTATTTGGAGATCATCGTGGCACATCAACTCGCTTCCACTAATGACATGGCCTATATCGGCGACACGCCCTGGCACGGTCTGGGAAACCCGCTCCCGAAGCATCAGCCCATCGAAATCTGGCAGCAGCAAGCCAACATGAACTGGCAGATCAACGAAGCACAGGTCCGATTCATGTCCGACGCCGTCGGCAACCTCGGCACCATCCACTCATTCCCGGAGCAGAAGGTGCTCTACCGCTCCGACACCAAGGAAGCTCTGTCGGTCGTTTCACAACGCTACCACGTCGTGCAGCCGCGTGAAGTTCTGGAGTTCTATCGCGACCTCACCGAAATCTCTGGCTTCGAACTGGAGACTGCCGGCATCCTCAAGGGCGGTCGCAAGTTCTGGGCGCTGGCCCGCACCGGACAATCGGCAGCGCTGAAGGGCAACGACATCGTCCATGGCTACCTGCTGCTGGCCACCTCCTGCGATGGTACCTTGGCGACCACGGCGACGCCGACCACGATTCGCGTGGTCTGCAACAACACGCTAACGATCGCCCTCAATGGCGCCAGCCAAGCGATCAAGGTGCCCCACAGTACGTGCTTTGATCCGCAGGCCGTCAAGCAGCAGATGGGCATCGCCGTCTCGCAATGGGATGCGTTTATGTACCGCATGCGAACGCTGGCCGAACGCAAGGTCAAGTCGCACGAGGCCATGAACTATTTCCTGCGGGTGCTTTGCGACGTTCAGCCTGGTAATGCCGAGATGTCCGGCCTCGTCAACGAACGAGCGCTCAAGAAGGTGCAAAGCCTCTACGACGGCCAGGGCAGGGGTGCTGAGCTGGAGGCAGCCAAGGGTACGGCCTGGGGCCTCGTCAACGCGGTCACGGAATACGTCGACCACGAGCGCCGCGCCAAGAGCCCCGAGTACCGCATGGATTCGGCTTGGTTCGGCTATGGGGCGGGCATCAAGCAGCGTGCCCTGGACGTCGCCTTGCAACTGGCCGCCTGACTTACCGTCCCTCAATCCTGAGACGCCCGGTTCAGCTTCGGCTGTCCGGGCGTTTCTATTTCTGGAAGGAGAAACCCATGATTACGCCTGCACCTAGGCAGGAAGCGCCATCCAAGTTGCGGACCGCACTGCGTCTGGTCAAGACCAATGGCCTGAGCCGCGATGAATGGCTGACGGTACGCAAGCAGGGCATCGGCAGTTCCGATGCGGCCGCAGCGGTGGGGCTGAACCCCTACCAGTCGCCGCTGGAGCTCTGGGTCATTAAGACCGGCCGAGATGGCGGACTTCCGACGATCGATCCCAATGATGAGTCGAGCCCGATGTACTGGGGCACGTTGCTGGAGCCGGTGGTGGCGAGCCATTACAGCCGACGCACCGGTCACAAGGTGCGGCGCATCAATGCCGTGCTGCGCCATCCTGATCCGGACCTTTCCTGGATGCTGGCGAACATCGACCGCGAAGTGATCGGCGCCGACGACGTCTCGATCCTGGAATGCAAGACTGCGGGGATCAACGGCGCCAGGTTGTGGAACGACGGCGTGCCGGAGTACGTGCAGCTTCAGGTGCAGCACCAACTCGCTGTAACCAGCAAGCAGGCGGCCGACGTGGCCGTACTGATCGGTGGTCAGGAGCTGCGGATTCATCGCATTGACCGCGACGACTCGCTCATCACCCACCTGATCCGCCTGGAGCGGGAGTTCTGGAGTTACGTCGAAATGGATGTGCCGCCGCCAGCCGACGGTTCCGAATCCGCCGATCGAGCATTGCGTTGCCTCTACCCGCAAGACCAAGGGACGGTGGTCGACTTCCGGCAGGATCGCGAATTGAGCGGGGCCTTCGCGGACCTCGTCAGCGTTCGGGCCACGCTCGCGCAGCAGGAGGAAATCGAATCGCGCCTCAAGCAGAAGCTCCAACAGGCGATGGGCGATGCCGCCAGGGCGATCTTCGACACCGGCGAAGTGAGTTGGAAGAAGAGCAAGGACAGTACGGCAGTCGACCTGCCGCGCCTGTTGCAGGACTTCCCTGACCTGGCTCAGCGGTACGCCATTGCCAAGCCCGGAACGCGCCGCTTTCTGATTGCTTAACGGTTGCCCTTGTCCGTCAGGGCGTCATAGGTCGCCTCCGATGGATTCCCGCGCGGAAGGGGTGACGCATCCCATTGAAGGAGAATCATCATGCTGAAGGGCCTGGCAATTACGCCGCCCATCGTCGGCCGCATTTCGATCGGCAAGGTGGTGGAGCGGCAGGGCAAGCGTTTGCCGGAGAAGGACGATCAATTTACGATCACCACGCAGATTCATGGCCACGATGCGTGGCTGCTGCATCCGTTTGACGAAGCGTTACGGAAGGCGCAGGGTGGCAAGATTCGCAGCATTCCGGTCCGGCTGCTGTTCAACGACCCCGACCTCAACTTTCGGGCCGACTACAGTCTGTTCGATCGCAACACGGGTCGGCCGCTCTGCGTCGGCAACGGCGAGCAATGCCGGCGGGTGACGGAGGAGGGCATCAAGATCCTACCGTGCCCCGCGCCGGAGGGATGTCCTTTGGCGCAAGGCAAGCTCTGCAAGCCTTACGGCCGGCTCAACGTCGCCATCGGCGATGACGATCCGTTGGGGACATTCATCTTCCGCACCACGGGGTTCAACAGCATTCGCACGCTGGCGGCGCGGCTGCATTACCTCAAGGCGATATCGGGAGGTAAGTGGGCGTGTCGTCCTCTGGAACTCAAGCTGCTTGGCAAGACGACGACGCAGGGTCGGGGGACGCCGATCTATTATGTCGAGATCGTCTTCCGGTCAGGGCAAACGCTGGAGCAGGCCTTGGAGGAAGCGCGGCGATTGCATGCCGAGCGGGAGACTATTGGCTTTGACCAGGCTGCGCTGGATGAGGCGGGTCGGCAGGGACTTTCCAACGGCGCCTTCGAGGAAAGTGCCGAGGAAGCCGCCGCGATCGCGGACGAATTCTTCCCCGAAACGTCGGGAGCAGACGCCACTGTGACAACAGACTCAGATAAAGGCGACAAGAAGCTGTCCGACAAGCTCAGGCAAAAGGTGGCCGGCCTGGGCCGCACGGCCGCGTGACTGGCCGCAGCGGGCGATGCCGGACCAGAAAATGTCGCGAATACCTGCAATCGGCACCAAGCCGTTGTTGCGGGTCGCTTGGCACTGCCATGACCTGTCACCCCAACGTGATTGAATGACATTGCCGTTTTGCAGTCTGGTCGAAACACCACAGGTCATGTCCCTAAATTAGCTACCAAGCAATTGACCGACTAATTTCCAACCAAGGAGTAGATCATGAAAAAGTATCTCATCGCTATTAGCATGTTCTTCGTTTCTCTTGCCGCTCTGGCCTATGGTGAAGCGGGCCAATGGTCATCGGGTTGGGCACAAGGTGTTTCTGAATACGCAGCGGTGGTTTCACGGGGCAACGAGTTCTACATGGCTTGCCAATCCGACAAGGGTGTTTATATGTCGGTGAAGGTCAATGGCAAGGAATACGGGCCTGACGCCAAGAAGGGATTCAACATCGAAGTCAATGGCAAGGTATTGGAACGCCCGTATGTCACTGACAACATGGTCGGTGAGCAGAATTTCAACTACCTCTTGCAACAGATCCAAAAAGGCAAGCAGCTGAAGGTCATTACGGCTGATGGACAAACTCTCGTGCTGCCGACCAAGAACGAAGCAAAAGCAATCCCGAAAAGGAATGATTGCCATTCGGGCTTCTGAATGAGACATGGTGGTGGCAGAAAGTCGCCACCACCCATCACTGGTGTGCAGGTTAACCGCGGGAATTGTGAATTAGGTAGTGGTGCGAATTTCCCGATGCCTCTCGCATTCGGTCAACACAAAGACGTCGGTGCTATTGGCTGTACTGTCATGGAGGTCAAGGTTACGACCGACCAGGGTGAATGGACCTTTACGTTCAAGAGTTAAAACCAAATAGGGTTCGATGGCAGCGCCGGAGACGCGTGTTGCCACCATATTCCAGTCAGGCTACCGAGCTTCGTCCGCCGATACCCGGAGACACGATCGGTTTTTAAACTACGACGCCGACTTGATCTTGGTCTGGCGAAATTTCTCTTGGTATTCCTTCACCTTATCAGGCATCACCTTGCTTAACGGTTGAGTTGACCTGACCATCTCCATGACTCGGTCATTTGAAAGCGCCACTTTGCCATCGACAAACGCCTTTTCTATCGTGTCTTTTATGACGGACTCGATGTCTGCCCCTGAAAATCCATCGGTCGCTGCTGCCAGTTTATAGCAGTCAATATCGGTCGTCAGCTTCCCTCTTCGGCGCAGATGAACTTCAAAAATCGAAGTCCGCTCTTTCTCGTTTGGAAAGTCGACGTAGAAGATTTCATCGAACCGTCCTTTCCGCATAAGTTCCGCCGGCAATGCGGAAATATCGTTCGCAGTCGCAAGAACAAATACGGAGCTTTCCTTTTCCTGCATCCACGTCAGGAAGTATCCGAAGAGCCGGCTTGCAACCTCGGACCCCGTATTGCCGCTGCCCATGCCGACAAACGCCTTTTCGAGTTCATCAATCCAAAGGACACATGGACTGATGGCGTCTGCCTGCTTCAACGCCTTGCGCATGTTAGCTTCGCTTTCACCGACGTATTTGCCCATGAGCGAGCCGACATCAAGACGCAGTAGCGGCAGTTGGAATAATGCGGCGGCGGCTTTCGCCGCGAGCGACTTCCCGCAGCCCGGCATCCCTACGATCATGATTCCCTTGGGCGCCTCTACACCAAATTTTCTTGCCTCCGAAAGGCGCGACAGAACTTGAGATTTTTGACGAAGCCAAGCTTTTAGCCGCGCCAGGCCTCCAATGTCATCCAGCCGTTCCTTGACGCGAACTAATTCAAGCGTGCCGCACTTCTTGATGATCTGCTCTTTTTCGGCAAGAACCAACTGAACATCGTCGCGATTGATTTCGCCGCCATCCTGATAGGCTCTCCGAAGCAACTGCGAAACCTCATGCTTGCTGAGCCCGCGGAAGGCATGTGCCAAGCTAGCCAGGTCGTCATCGCTGATCTCCACCGCGTAATCGCCGGCAAACTCTGCAATCTGCTTGAGAAGCTGAGATTCAGCTGGCAAAGGAAGCTCGAATATCGTGATGAATTTTTCGAGTTCGGGCGGTATGTAGGCCTGGGACGAAACCAGGAAGACCGTCGCATTAACGTCGGGGCGGGTGACAATATTGTTAGCCAGTGCCTTGAGCCTGGTGACGGCAAGCGGGTTTTCGCGTAACGCCAGATGAGCGTCCTTTACAACCAATGTATGGGCACTGAGTTCCATGTCCAGCCACGTCTCAAGTGCCGCCTCTAAGTTCGCATATTCGGCAAGGGAACGCTTTGTGGAAAAGTCGACGTGCCCACTGGCCATATTCCACTCAATGATTTTCCGCCCGGATGAGACACTTGAAACAAGGCGGTCCGCATCATCCTCTTCGTACGTGGAGAGATAGATGATCGGACAATAAGATTCGACGTACCCCCTAATAGCGGCTTCCATCACCTACTTTCTCCGCGCGAGACGCGAGAATGCCTTTGACATCATTGTATAGCCTTTCCGCCCTCACCAATTCTTGATAATATTCGTGCTCCCGTTTTTCAAGACGATCCGCACGCCTTCTCAATTCCTCTTCCTTGCTTTCGGACCGAAAGATACGTATGCCGCACGTATACTCGTAGATTTCCTGCTGGGCCTTATATGCTTCGTTACTTTTCTCCTGATGCTTATTTTCGGCATACTCAAAATCCCTCTCGCATATTTTTAAGTCCACGTCAGAAAACGATTCCGCAACTATCTTCTTGACGTCACCCCTCGCAATTGGATTTTTGTACAGCGCTGCGCGTACTTTAATGGATTGGTCCTTCGCGAGTTCCCTTTGAAATATCACAGGAAGCGCGCTATTGGCAGCAAGGCTTTCACGAACATCATCGTTTGCAGCCAGCATTTTGGCCACAACGTCTTCTGCGATTCCGGGGTTGCCAGCCAACGCGACATTTATGGCAGCGTGCTGCTCCTTTAGGAGGAGCAATTGAATAGAGGCTGATAATGATTTATTTGCCGCGAGGCCAAGCTTGATACGATCGTCATCTTTTTTGTACAGGGCTTGTTGCCTCGTGGGGCTTAGAGATGAATTTTCCGCAAAGGCTGCCTTAACATCGTTATCGCTATCCTCCTCAAATCTTGAGTGAAGCTCCTCAAGCAGGGAAGGATTCGAAGCAAGGGCTGCGCGAATTCGCCAATCGTCGCTATCGGCAAGCTGCAATTGGATATCTCGTCCCGTCGCTGGATTGCGTGCAATAGCTTCAATGATGTCTTCTGACCCGGTCTTGTACAAATATGCGAGCGCCGCCTTGTTGCTCAGATGCGGATTGCCGGCTAGCGCGGTTCTCAATTCCGGGGTTCCCTCTTTACTGATCTGATCTTGAATGTCATCCGGCACCGTTCCGGTTGCCGCGAACTCAAGTTGCTCCTCCTCGCTCATGCTTTCAAACGCCACAGGCATGTTGGTTGGCGTGCCTTCGTCGACCAGAGGCGCCTCTTGGACATCCGCACTATTCCGTACCTGCTCTTCTCCCTGCTGTTGTCGGACTTGCCTGGCTTCCAACAGATATTCCGCAACGGGTTCATCAATCTCAACCCCGAGTGCCTCACCAATTGTAATCAAGATGTCTTTGTCACCCGATACGGAAATGGACCTAATTCTCTCGGCTTCAGCGGAGTATTCAAAACATTCGAGCCATCGTGCCAAGATCCCCCTCTTGTAATGATCGATGATTTCGTCAGTAATGTTCTCCTGAAGAGCATCAAGGCTGCGCACTTTCTCGTTATTGATGTTCAAATCAAACTTGATCAGCTTTTTCTGAGTAGCCATATCTTGCAATCCCCCGAGTCATCTCAAATAGGTCAGACGAGCTATCGTCCTCCCTCGCGACATCACGCGAACAGAAGTTTCAAGCCCTGTCCAACTGCTCTGAAAGCGTCCACTGCCCCTTTGCAAACGGTTGCCAGAGTACTGATCGCCGTCTTCACAATCGCCTTTCCTCCCGCGTAAACGGCTTCGCCAATCTTGCTTCCTGCCATACCGCCGACGACCCCACCGACAAAACCGCCCACCGCCATACCAACGGGTCCAAGGACGGTGCCAATTGCTGCTCCCTGGGCAAAGCCGATTCCAGCACCCCACAGTGCGCCTACGGTAGAGCAGGTGATATTCCCCATCGCGTCCATTGCCTCCGGCCCGCTGATTTCCCCCTTCGCGAGTTTGTAAAGAATCTTCGCGTTTTCCATGCCGACGTACACAGCGTTGGCGATGCGCGCTGCGGGCGTGTTCTTCAGAACGCTGCCTAACCATCCGTTCTTTACTGCGACAACAACGGCCCCTGAAACGGCCACCTGTATGCCGACATGCTTGCCGCATTTGATTGAACTTTCAAAGAATTCGTTCAGGTCCTCGCTAGGTGTCGGATTCTCCTTACCGCAAACGCTATTCCAAATGCGCCGTGCAAGGATTCTCGCCCCTTGCATGCCCGCTGCAATGCCAGCCCCAATAAACGCCTGCTTGGCGATTGTTTTCGCGATGATGATCCGGTTAAGCTCGTTCCACTCATATTGCTTGGCTTCATGCTTTTTCTGAGCACGTCGCTGAAGCTCCTTGGCCTCTTCTTTTGATAGCGGCTTTGACCTGCTGCCCTCGTGTTCGATTATCTCGTTTGCGCCCTCGATATCCTTGGCTTGCCCTTTAGGGACGAGCTTTCGTTGGCCCCGATACTTATTCTTAAACATATTGCGAGTTGTATCGGTATCCTTTCCATACTTACATTGATATCGACGAACGATTTTTCCATGCTCGTCTTTGATGACGATATCTACCGAGTTCTCCCCATTGGATCCCTTGACTTCCGCCCTGTATGGACTGCCTCGACTGGCGGCGTCCTGGTTGAATGTGTCGACGTGGTGCTGCTCGGCGAGGAAGCCATCTAGATTGGGTGAGCCACTGAAACTGCCATCGAGATTGGTAATCGTACGTAGCATACCGTCGTTGGCGGTCCGTATCGTTTCCTCTATTCCTTGCGCGTACTGCCCAACCGTAGTGGCTCCCGCCGCCGTGGCTCCTACCTCGATTCGTTTCGCCAGCCAACTCTCCTTGGTCTTCCCTCGTTCAACGTCAGCATAGAGCGACTCCTTGTCCTCATTGGCTCGTTTCACGTTGGCGATTACATCGCTGGCAGCTTTTTGCGCCTCCGCTGCGTCTAACCAAATGGAAGGGTATTTTGAGAACTCGGTGACTAGCCAGTTCTCAAGCGATACTTGATTCTTCTGCTGCGCGTAGGAGGCGACGAATTGCTGAATCAGGCTGGCTGTCTTTTCGGCGTTTTCTTCGCCATCAAAAACTTCTTTCTCGATGCGGTTCGCTTGCTGCTCTTGGAATTCTTCACGCGTGATGACATCAACATTCATCGTAACGTCTTCGGATATCCCCTGATTGCTCATTGTCGCTAGTCCTTGGAAAGATTGAAAGTCTCTGACCTCGCATCCGATGGGCATTCTACATTGCGGTTGGCATGGCATGACGCTACCATCGCGATGCCGTTGACCCAATGGAGTGTGGCGGGTCTGACGATATACAGGACGACCGACAGGTGCTGTCATTGGCCATCAATGATGCGGTCGAAATGAACGGTTCCACCGGCCAGTTTTGATGGAATTCATTCGCTTTTGTGACACGCCCTGACAGGCAAGCATGATTGAATGGCCAGTGCGCCATCAGTATGGCGATCAGACGACCACCTGCGGACAGCATATCGAATGAAATCGACCACAACCGACCATGACACTCTGGCCTACCGCCTCGCAGAGATCCTGCTGAAGCTCAACCTGGGCGATTCCTTCACGCGCGAAGAACTCGCGACGGAATTCAAGGTAAGCGAGCGCACCATATTCCGCGACCTGAATCGCCTTGGGGGCATCGTCGATCGCCTGCACGATGGGCGCTACCAATTGGCCTCTGAATATCGCGGAAAACTAACGCCGAAGGACCTCGAAACCTTTGCCAAGCTAACCGGCGTTGCCCAACTCTTCCCGAATGCCGGTCAGGGTTTCCTTGTGGCCTTGCTGGACACCTTGAGCCGAAGCAGCTTCCTCGTCAAAGGACACCACTACGAAGAATTGAAGCCTAACGACATCCAATTCAGGCAATTGGACGCTGCGATTCGCGACCATCGTGTCTGTTGCATGACCTATGGCGATAAGCGGCGCACCGTCGCCCCCTACCGGCTGATCAACCAGAACGGTATCTGGTACCTGGCGGCGACCGAAGGTGGCCAGTTAAAGGCATTCACCTTTGGGCGCATCAGCCTCCTGACTGTGACCGAAGATCGTTTCGCCCCTGATCCAAAGGTTCATGAGCGGATCGAAGAAGAAGACGACATCTGGTTCAGCGTCGACAAGACGGAGGTGCTGCTCAACGTCGCACCGCAAATTGCGTATTACTTTCTTCGACGGAAACTTCTGCCTAAGCAGGAAATTGTCAGGAAACTGGAAAGTGGCGGTCTGGTTGTCAGCACTCAGATCAGTCACGCGAACCAGATTCTGCCGCTCATTCGCTACTGGCTTCCAAGAATCGCGATTCTTGAACCGTCCTGGTTGCGGGAACAGCTTGAAGGCGAGCTTCGCGACTACTTGCAGAAGACCTAACTCTGTATATCACTTGATAGTCTGGATTGTATTGACTCTCGACAGCTTAATTGTCATTCCACCTGGAATTGGATATTCAATTGAATATTAAGAATAATGGTTAATAAATATTATTATTAATATATTAATAATAAACGAAACAATAGATTAAAAGAGTAAAAATAAACGCCAACAATCAATCATTAATTATTTAACTTGCAAGGAGCCTATGGCATCAGTCATAGATAGCCAATCAAAATAAAAAAATACTTGTTTCCATGTATGCATATGAAGGACCCGCATACATCGTTAATCACCACTTATAGGAAACAAGATCATGGGACAGAAAGTATCTAAGAGGAATCTATACAGCGCCAATAGCTACGTCGATGCCTTATTTGAAAAGCACGCAAGGCTTTTAGTCTTGAGGGTGGATTTATCTTACAAGAAGGAGCATGCTAAAAACACCACTATCAATGACGCGAAGGCAGACATGAGACACCTTCTGAATAACCGAAGGGGAAAGCCTAGCATTTTCTCTAATTGTGTTGGGCATATTTGGAAGGCTGAGCAGACTCCAGATAAGGGAGTGCATTTCCATACCGCTTTCTTTTACGATGGATCAAAAGTCGAAAAGGATGCCCATTTGGCTTCCAAAATAGGAAATTACTGGAAGAACTCGATTACCGAAGGGCGGGGAATTGCATTCAACTGCAATGCTAAGAGTGCTCAATATGAAAAACCAGGAATAGGAAAGATCAACCACTTCGACGACGAGATGCGCGACAACCTGCGCGATGAAGTCTTGACCTATTTGACCAAGACTGATCAAAGCATCGATAAATCAACATCGGGTAACGAACGGTGTTTCGGCAAGGGCATTGCACCCAAGAGAAAAAGCAGGGCAGGAAGGCCAAGAAACTAGGCGAATTGTATTCTTACGACAATTGGTACAATGAGATCGCCAATCGTTCAGGAAATTAAGCCATGCCGACTTATCTGGAAATTCAAGCGCAGATCGACACATTGCAAAAGCAAGCTGAAGAAGCCCGCCAGAAAGAGGTCTCTGGCGTTATTGCGGATATTAAGGCGAAAATGGCGAGCTACGGCATCACCTGCACCGATCTAGGTTGCAGCGTAAGGCCATCAGGAAAGCGGGAGAAGAAGGTCGTCACTTTTCGCAATCCGGAGACGGGCGATACCTGGGATGGGGACCTCGATCAAAAAGGTCGCAAGCCAGATTGGATCAAGGCGAAGATCAAAGATGGGACGATTGATCGGTACCGGGTTAAGAGCTAGCCGGCACGGGTGACCGACGGGAAAATCGGATGAACCAATTGAGTATGCCGGAGGGCCTGTTGATGAGCTGCACCCGACAATCATCTGTTGGACCAGCAGGTCTTGTCATCACCATTTTGTTCCGATTGAGAACAAAGGCCCGTCTAAGAGGTTCGGTTATAGGGGATGGCGCCTCGATCAAGAGGTAGTAGCCTTGATGGTGGGACAAGACCTCTGCGACATCGGCGCTGAGGGGCTCGTGCCTGATCCGGATGTAAAGCTCGTGCCCCTGCTGAGCCAATGCCTGCGCTACCGGTAAGGACAGGCGTGGTAGGTCCAAGTTGAGAGGTGCGTTCCCACCATCCCAATTTTCCTTCCCGATCAGTAAAGCGGCGACAGCTGGCGTTGGTTCTTCCAACAGCGTGATGTCTCGGATCGGCGTAATTCCATTGCGCCAGATGAGTTGTTCCGCGGCGCTGCGATCAAGCCGATCGAGCTGGGTGAAAGTCAGGAAATCAGGTTCCCAGCGGCTCAGTATGCTTGCCCCCGCTGGCGTCAGCGTCCGAAATCCAAGCGTCGCGTATTCACAGTGCGTGGCACGCGTCACCAAATACTCTAGGGCGTCCAACGAGTAGGTATGGTACTGGGTGAGATCAATATCACCATCTCTCCCTTCGCCAGCCCCTACGGCCAACTTAGCCGCCGCAAGGTCGAAGTGACGTATGCGTTCAGCGCGACCACCTATGCGGCGGCAGATGCTGAGATGTACACATG
>CAYSYM010000072.1:0-16533 GCA_964435115.1 uncultured Chloroflexota bacterium
TAAAAGCAGAAATGGGATTAATTCGCTCTCTTAATTATGAATGGTGGAGAATACCAGGTTCTAATTACTTTAAAATGGGTTACGATTTTCTTAACTTTCATGGCGGTGTTTCATTGATTTATCAGCTATACTAAGAGCTGTAATATGAGTTATATGTTTATTCTCATACTTTTTAAAAAAGCAGCAAAAAAATCAAGCCTTCATAAAAACTTTTTTTTTATTTAAAAGTACTTTGAATTTGCTTCATAGATGATGGAAATATTTTTAAAATATACCCATTAAAATTTGTCTTTCTTTATATTTGTTTTATATTTGCAATATCCCCCGAGGCGTAGAGAATGATTTTTTGAAAACCAAGCTAAATAAAATATTCTTAATATGGGGGAAAATGCCTACTATATAACCAACAATAATCACGCTGCATCAATTCAATTAAACACTTATCCAAGAAAAGCATCCTTACTATCACTAACAAATTTTAAATCGAATAAATCGGGATGTTTAATTGTGAATCCGGCTCATTTAACCGAAAAATTATTATCTGAAAAAAAATTCATTAAATATTATAATCCTTCCTATTTACATGGAGGACAGATGAGTGAATTCGAGTTGCAGAACATCAATACGCAAAGAAATTATCATATTATTTTAATAGATACACATCCTTCCTACATACTCACTTATGAAGATTTATTGTTTATTAATTCTTTAAAAGCAAGAGGAAAAAAAGTGTATAGCGTTACTTCTTTTTTCGAACACTTTTCAGGAAAACTACCTTTGCTCTATTTATCAGAGCAATATATGCCGCAAGAAGTATTATTAAATCTTGAAGCCAAACAAAATTTTTTGTTATTGAAAAGGGTTACCGATTTGCTTGTTGCGGTTTTATTAATTCCTATTGCATTACCTATTGCTTTAATTGCAATGGGCTTAACCGTACTTACTTCAAAAGGGCCCTGTTTGTTTAAACAAAAAAGAATTGGGAAGGGGGGTAAAATATTTACCTTGTATAAAATTCGTACAATGGTGCACAAGCCCGGTGGCCATACAAAACACACTGTACACAATGACGATAGGGTTACTTGGCTGGGTAAAATTTTACGAAAAACTAAAATTGATGAATTGCCTCAGTTATGGAATATGCTAATAGGTGATATGAGTTTAATTGGCCCCAGGCCGGAGAGAGATGATATTGTATCGGTATTGTTAGGGGAGAGTCCTTATTATCATTTAAGGCATATTATTAGGCCGGGATTATCTGGATGGGCACAAGTGCATAATCCTAAAGCCACACCGGAAGAAAGCTTCGAAAAATTGGAGTACGATTTATATTATATAAAAAATATGTCTTTTTTAATCGAACTAAAAATAATCATCAAAACAATAAAAGTGATTGTTACTTTCAACAGCTTTTAAAAAGTGGAGGAATGTGTTCTAACCATAATGCCTTAAACACTACAACATTCGTTTTACAATACTTGATAAAGTAGGAAAGCCTACAGTTGGGCAGTGGTTAATTTTTAAAATCTATATACTGTATTAATTTTTAAATGCCAATTACCGGTGTAAGCAGTTGTGGCATTAATATCGCCTGGAGCATACGTATTTAAAAGCCAATGAGCGTTTTTAGAAAGAATATAATCTACACTAAAATTTATCAATATTTTTTTATTTTTTCCATATAAAGTATTACCATTAATTCCAATTATATAGTCAGTCCATTTTCGATTATCAACTGTATTGTAAAATATTTCATTATAAAAATCATTATTTCTTTCAATTTGTATCAACTCTATGCCTAACCAATTCGACTGTTTTATCCACTGCAAAGTAAAATTTCTACTATTACTGCCCGGCCCAATACTTGCACCCAATACTTTTCCGTTATTAGTCCATCCCCGAGTTACTTGATAATTTAAATACCATGGCCCCGAATCTCTCACTAAATAATCTGCCGGTTGTTGTTCTTGTGTAACTTCAATACCCAACTTCAAATACTGCTGCATAGGCAAAGTATATAGCTTTTGTAGCCCAACTATAAAAGCACGAGAGTGATTGGGTGTCATCAAAAAATCTCTTATGTTATAAGAAGCATCCTCTCGTCCATATTCGCCATATATTTCAAAACCAGACTTTGGCAGAACATACCTAAAAAATACAGAAGCAATTTGATCACGATATAAAGAATCATCAATAACCTTATCTTTCGAACGAAATAAATTACCAAATACAGGAAAGTAATCGTGGTATTTTTGGGCAGTTACTTGAAATTGATTAAATGCACGAATGAATCCTACATACAATCCTTTGAAATGAAATGGCTGATAACTGATTACCAACCCATTTAAGTATCCTTTAGCAATAGTTGCAGAAGAGCTTTCGGTTATCCCTGAAATCAATTGCCATTCAAAATTCCCAATGGAAGTATGTATTGGCTTAGCTGTATGGAAAGATGCATGTAAAAATCCGGGAGCATTATTACTCATAATTAAGCTATTGTAAATACCCGGTCCCCACCAAATATTTTCATTAGATACGGCTACTGCTAAATGCCTGTATTCCAAGCTTATTGAAGATTGCCCCCAACCTATTTTTTTATAGCTACCACCCGGGTATAACTCAGGATTATCTGTAAAATGTTTTAATGCATAATATCTACTACCCACTGATGTATTAATAAATTTAGTTGCCAGTGTATCAAAATTGTTATTTTGTGCCCATACCATTTCTGGGTTTAGTTGAACATGTAATGGACCATAATGGGCTTTAAACCCAACAGAAGCATATACTTGGTACCCTCTTGCAGCAATCATAAAACCATCATTTGTAGCATAGGGATAATTGGTATTATATTGTTGCGATACAACCAATGGTGTGAAAGAAAAAAATAAATTTTTATTACGATTATCTTCTTCGGATGATTGATAGAAATTTAAAATATTTTTTTTATTTTTATCCTGAACCAACTTTTTATTGGATAGTACCACCGGTTGAATTGTATTACTCATAGTTACATAACCAGAATCGGTAAGTTGCTTAACCCTGATTATTTCTTGTTCAATAGACAGGTTAATTGTTTGAGCTAAAACATTATTATACATACTACATAACAAGTAGCCAACTACCACAACAAAATAATATTTACATTTAACCATGCGATTAGCTATGCCCAATTAACTTGGTAAAAAAAATAC
Source organism: uncultured Chloroflexota bacterium (assembly GCA_964435115.1). Lineage (GTDB taxonomy): Bacteria > Chloroflexota > UBA6077 > UBA6077 > CF-72 > CAYSYM01. The sequence continues at coordinate 3,195 of CAYSYM010000072.1, forward strand.
CCGTATTTATTGCTCCCTGCAAAAAGAAAAATGTTGTTATAGAATGACGAAAAGCAAATCAATAGGGATCTGCTTTCACTTTAAACTAAATAAGTAAAATACAACAAGTCAAATGCTATAATATAGGATTTAGATTTTAAAAAATAAAGCATTCGTTATTAGTTTTTCCTCCTTAATAAAAAGGCAAACTAACAATTTATATATTGATGCATATTGAATATATTAAATAACTTCATCTGTTTTAGACCATTATGTCATTTGAGAATACATCACTAATTAGCCTAATAGTATACTTTTTATTAAACTATTATATTTACTTGCTGAGATACTTATATCATAATTTTGCAAAAAAACATTGTACGCATTTTGTGCCATATTATTAAGCTCGGATTCATTATTCAACATTTGAATTATCAGTTCGGATAAAGTTTGAGTAGAGCCATCTTCCCATATTAATCCACAGTTATGTTTTTTTAACATTTTTGCAATTTCCGATTGCGAATCTAACAAACCAATTATAGGAACTTTCGCAGCCATTATACCGTAAGCTTTACTCGGTACCGATAACCCGGTAAACTCCTTTTCCAAACAAACAAATGCTATATCAGCTGAGGATAAAGTATGTGAAATTATTTCAATAGGCTGATAAGGTAATTGTAATATATTATTAAGCCCATTTTGCTCCTTGAAATCTGAAATTTTCTTTTTCTTGGCACCACTTCCTATAAAGATAAAAATAATATTCTCTTCATCTTTTAAAACTTTAGCTGCCTCCAATATAGGTTCTATATTATGTGTTCTACCCATATTACCAGAATACAGCAATATCTTTTTTTTCTGCAAATTATATTTTTTTATAAACGTATTTTCATCTTTTCTAATAGGTGTAACTGTATTCTTATCCGACCAATTATGAATTAAGCTAAGTTTATTTTCATCGGCGATTTTCATGCTTTTTCTAACTAGTTCAGCCATATCCACACCAATAACTACAACTTTCTCGGCAGCATTATAAACTCTTACGTTTAGCCATCTAAAAAAAATTGCAATAAATCTAAATTCTTTTATTATACCAAGTTTAACTGCAATATCAGGATAAACGTCATATACAATGATTATATATGGCTTTCTAAACAACTTTTTTATAAGATAAGGTATTATTGATACAATAGGAGGATTTGTTGTACAAATAATTATATCATATCTATTTCTTTGAATTATAGCATAGTTCAATGTTTTTATAAAAAAAAGTAAACTAAACAGAACCCTGCTACTAATAGAGCCATGTTGTTTCCCAATATTACTTACTCGCTTAATTTTTACAGCTTTATATTCATCATTTGATTTAATACTATCTTGAAAATATTCCTCTTTAGCAGGTTCAGCACAAAAAACATTGATTTGGATTGAAGTATCAAGTTCTACCATCTTAGTAGTCAACTCCGTCATGTGCAATCCTGTAGAAACCATCTCAGGATAATAATGTTGACATAATAATAAAATTTTTGTCTTATTCATTACAATTATCTTATTGCAAGAATTTCCAGTTTAATCAAAGCCCTTATTATAGTAGATAGTTGCATTGATTGAACGAATTTATTTTCTTTAACCATATTTATAAACTCATCCATAGGCACCAAAAAAACGTCTATATCTTCAGCAATATCTAATTCCTGATTAGGGTCAAATTCGCCTCCCGTTGCCAAAAACATCCGCATCATGTTTGTGTTAGTAGTTGGATTAGGTGATATTTCACCTAAATATTCTACTTTTTCAAACCTATATCCTGTTTCTTCCAGCAATTCTCTTCGCATAGCAATTTCTAAAGAAGCATCTGTTTTATCCACACAGCCTCCAGGTAATTCAATACACACTCTTCCAATACCAGGCCGATATACTCGTTCTAATATAACATGATTGTCTTTTGTTAAAGCAACAGCCGTTGCAAAATCCGGATAATGGAATATATAAAAAGGCTCGATAACAGATCCGTCTATTCTTTTGTAAGAATTATTATCAACATTAATCCACTTATCTTTAAAAAGATTCACAGAGGATATTAATTCCCATTCTAATTTTCTTGTCATGAAAAAATATTATTTTGACAGTCTTTTCACTTCATCATTTATCCAATAAAAAGTTTTTCCCATTCCTTCTCTTAATGCTTTTGAAGGAGCCCATCCTAATTTTGCTTTAATCAAATGGTTATCCGAATTTCTGCCTCTCACACCTACAGGGCCTGGAATATTTTTGATATTTATTTTCTTGCCGGCAATATCCGCTACCATCAGAGCCAAGTTATTAATACTAATCATTTCTTCTGAACCTATGTTTACAGGACCAATAAAATCTGAATCCATCAATCTCCTAACACCTTCCAAACATTCATCCACATATAAAAAAGATCGGGTTTGCAATCCATCACCCCATACTTCAATAGTTCCTCCATCGGGTGTTTCTGCTACTTTCCTACACATGGCTGCAGGAGCTTTTTCTTTTCCTCCCTTCCATGTACCCTCAATACCAAAAATATTATGAAACCTTGCCACCCTAACATTTAATCCATAGTTTCTATGAAATGCAAAATATAATCGTTCACTAAATAATTTCTCCCAGCCATATTCACTATCAGGCTCTGCCGGATATGCTGAATCTTCAGAACACTTAGGATTATCAGGATCTTCCTGATTATATGCAGGATACATGCATGCTGAAGAAGAATAAAATATTTTCTTTACTCCTACATCTGTAGCTCTTTTAGCTACGTTAATATTAATGGCGCCTGAATTGTGCATTACGTTGGCATCATTTTCTCCACCAAAAAGATAACCCGCTCCACCCATATCTGCTGCCAATTGATAAACTTCATTAAAAGGTTGATCAATTACTTGATCTACTATTTTAGGATCAGTTAAATCACCAATAATAAAATCATCGGCTGGTAGTTGTGCATACTCGTGATGTTTCAAATCTATACCACGAACCCAAAAGCCTTCATCCTTTAATTTTTTTACTAAGTGCCCGCCGATAAATCCACCAGCACCACATACTAAAGCTGTTTTCATAATTATCTATTTTAAAATTTGTTCATAAAAACTAAAAGTCTCTTCCGCAGTATTTTTCCATGAAAATTTGCTTGCAACTTCCATACCCAAAAATTGATACTTGTGCCGATTATTTTTTACCTCCAAGATTGCAGAAATATAATCATCTAAGTTTAATTTATCAATTAACAAACAGGCTCCATTTGAAATTTCTTTAATTGAAGGGATGTCTCTAGCAATCACAGGACATCCACATTTCATTGCCTCTATAGCTGGAATTCCAAAACCTTCATAACTAGAAGGATATATTAATGCTGTTGCTTGATTATATAATTCATTTAACAACTCTAAAGATGCGTTAGGGAATGCCTTAAACCGATTACCAATCTTATTTTTTAATTTAATTTCTTCTTCACTTTTCAGTGATTCGCCTACAATGTAAAGATCATAATCCTTAAGCTTTTCCAATACTCTTATAGTAAAATCAAAATTTTTATAATTTACTCTTGACCCGACAAATAAAATAAAATTATTGTCCTTTTTTTCATAATATAAATTTTCTATATATCCAAATTTTTTAGATACTCCATTATAAATGACTTTTATGCACTTTTCATCTAATTCAGGGTATAAGTTCAATAAATCATATTTAGTGCTATTCGAGATTACAATAATCCCGTCTGAATTTAAAATAGCATTTTTCTTCATTCTAATATTCAAATTATAAAAACTGGGGTATAATTTCTCTTGAATAAAATCATGAACTGTAGTAATGTTAAAAGCGTTTTTAGATTTACTTATTCGGTAATAACTAGAATGGAAAATAAAATTAGAACCAAAATTAAGATTTACAGGAAAAATTCTATTAATCAATGAAACTTTATAATTGAAAATTAAATTCTCAGGCAAATTCAAAGATTTTCGAAAAAAATTATTCTCAGAAACTTTCTTATCCTCCATAAAAAAGATTTCTTTATTAAATAAATTATTCTGAATTAAATAATTCTCTATTAATTCTTTCCAATAAACAGAAACACCTCCACTTCTCTGTAAAGCAAAAATAATATTATCCAATAATATCATTCTTCATTTATTAAAACTTAACATAAGTGCTATTTGTAACTAAGATATTGGATATTTTAAACTAAACAAATCAACTAATTATTAATTAAAATTCATTATTTTAATCAATAACCTAAATTCGCTTATTATTAAACTAAATTATTCTCTGATTTTTTAATCATAAATAATTTAGACATAAATGCAACAAAAATTAACGTTGGTATAATATTCTTAACCAATGGTGTAAAATAAAAGAAAACAGAATATTTTAGTGTAATAACTGAATATGAAAAACAAAAGGCATAAACAACAACAGCCCACCACTTTTGTTTTCTTTTTAAAAACCACCTGACAATATAAGCAAAAAAAAGACCATTTACTAAGCCTCTAAAAAAGAGATCGATTTCGCCGCCCCAAACAGCACTTTCTGCAATAGGACCAATTGTAAGTGGGGGGAATTCGCTTTCGGGGAAATAATTTCTGGCATACCAATACATAATATTCCATCTTGTACTAGAGTTTAGAGTAAAAGGCGAAATAAAGTCGTAAAAAAACATCTGCCACTCTCTTTTAGGCAATTGCCCAGAATATCTTTCGCTGTACAAATGAAAACTGGGTAGATATAAAGCACTTAATTCACCTGGAGTAATAGACACTTTACCTTCAGAATATTGCTCTTTAGCATCTTTTAAGTTTAAATTATTTAATCGCAATACTTCAATAGCTGAAAAAAGTAGTACTAATATTAAAATAAAAAAAACAATTCTCCTTAACGAAACTATTTCTACAAAATAGTTATATAAAAAAAAAGATTGAAGTAGGGTTATAAATATATATATTCTTGCTCCATGAGAATATATTAATTCATATGTGCAAATTAATATGATACTTATTGAGATTAGATTTTTATATCTTTTATAGTCAAAAAACATTAAAGTTATAAGTATAATATAAAACCCTGCTTTAAATCGTATAAATACAGATGCCGAAATCTGTAAGAGAACTGGTAAATGGTTGTATCGGGTATAATTATCATAATAATCGTTCACAGGTGCAGATAATATACTCAGAAAAAGTGAGTTTAAAATAATAATACTTATTAGAGCGACAATTGTATAATGAAATGATTTATTAATATTTTCATATAAAGTTATATTTTCCTTACCCCTGTATGAAATATAACCAACAGCAAAACAAAAAATAAAAAGTAAATGTCTCCAAAAATTAAGTATTAATTCACTTTTGTTATTAGATAATAAGCCAAACAGAGCCGAGGTATCATAATCAGGATTTACAAGTCCATATGCAATAGCTATTCCTGGAGCTATTGTGTATATTTCTAATAAAGACATAGACACAAATCCCAGATCACAAAACAAATTCTTTCCAGCTATTCTATAAAGCCTTTTTAGAAAAAACAGATAAACTAAAAGAACGAGTATAAGTGGAATGTAAATATTATCCATTTAAATTTCAGTATGTTATCAAAATATCCCTTACTGCCAGATTAAATCTTGCCTATGTCAATTACCATTATTTATTTGATCCAATATCATTTGACTTAATTTTTTCCTTTTTTTAAATGAAAGAATCTTATATTTTATAGAATTAATTACCATTTTCCAAAAAGTTGTTGCCCTAAGTTTTGAAAATATTTGAAAAGCAAAATGTGTTACATACGCAGCATCAAAAATATTAGAAATGCCACTTTTTTTTGCATCAATCGATAATAATTTTGAACTTATTGAATTACCTTGAACTGGCTTGCGACAATCTTTCCTAAACTTCCTTAATCTTTTTTCAAAATAAGTAGTTAATCCCTTTTGCTTTGCAATAGCTTTAATTATATAAAATTCTCTTACCATATTGTCTTCACTGAATATCCCATGCTCAAGTTCTTTAAGGGATTTATTTATTAAATTCTTAAAGTCAATCGAAGGAAACTCACCAGGCCATCCCAACTGATCCTGAGCTGTTAAAAGAAAGTCAGCCGTCATCAATGAAATGAGAGGGGAATAAGATTGCGATGCCAACTCCTTATGCATAGGATGTTTTTCAACATTCTTAAAAAAAGCAGCCGATAAATTATCGGCTACTTCTCCTTTATTCAAATATGCTGCTCCTTGAGATGTAGGCGATGAACCATATATTGTTAATGGTTCATAACAAAATACATATTTATCAACTTCGCCTGCTAATATTATACCAGAATAACCATCCGGAGTTGAACATGAATAAAATTTGCCATTGACAGATCTTTTTTTAACCTGATCTACTAACCTTGTTGATACTACGCCTTTAACATAAATCATTGGCGATTCATCATCTGAAACATAATATAGCAGTTTGGATTGCCTTTCTAAAAATTGCTTTGAATTAATTATTTTTATTCCTGATAATAGTTTGCCTCGATTATGCGGCAAAAATAATTGACCATTTTCTGTCCTTACTCCTGGGTAAAAAAACATAGCAATAGACCATGCCAACAACTCTTGTTGGGTTTCAAATAAAATATCCCTCATTCTTCTTATACAATTTGGCAATAATCCATCATCTCCACCCAGTGCAAAAACATAGCCTGGCTTTACGTGATTTAACGCAAATTCAAAATTCTCCAGCATACCAACTCCACTACCTGGCGATATATAACGAATTCTTGAATCCTTGCGAGCAGCTTCTAGAACAATTTCCTTAGTATTATCTTGGCTTCCATCATCAGAGACTATTATTTCTAAATTTTCATAGTCTTGATTAGCACAAGTTCGTAGTGTGTGGTATAAGTATTCTGCTCTATCCTTTGTGGGTATGATAACCGTAAATAATGGATTTTCTTTAATATCCTCCATTTCTATTTTATTTAAGATTCATTAAAATGCAATAGCGTCTGGTTACTTAATGAAGTAATTAGTTTTTTATAAAATGTTAAAGTAATAATAATCACTAAAATCAAACCAGATACTCCGAACCACATAAAAGTTTCTACACGGTTTAAATAGTCAGGCTTAAGAATATGTGTTATATATGAGAAAGGAAGTGCAAGCAAAAGAGGGGGTATAAGCACAGTTAAATACCACCTAAACAATTCACCTGTTAATAATTTTCTATGCATTAAATATAGCCCCAACGTAATTTCTGAAATACCATGTGTTAACCAAACCAATGTACCTCCAATAATTCCAAAATATCTGATAGCAAAAAACATTAAAATTCCGCCAATTATTACTGAACCAGCCATCATTTTTACATGAAGCCCTGTCCATCCGTGGGCTTGTTGAAATGCTGCCGGCAACCACCCTAAACCAGAACCTACTACCCCTACTAGTATAAGTTTGAAAACATGACTAACAGTTTGATCCTTATAACCTAACCAAACATAAAAAATATCATCAGCGAAGAAGAATCCAATACAACCCATTGAAATAATAATAATTGAAATCAATTGGCAACTATAAAAATATTCTTTCCTTAGGTTAGTTGTATCACCTATTGAATGTAATTCCGAATATATAGGGAAAAAAGACTTGTAAAATGGTTGAATAGCCAATTGTAAAAATCCTGAACCAGTAAATGCTATTGCATATTTTCCTAGGTCAGTTGTAGGTAACATTTTACTTATTGCGATCCGATCAATGTTAGACAGTATAACAACAACAATTGATGTTAACGCCATACCTAAAGAAAACTTAGCCGACTGACGCAATAATTCTTTTTTAAATAATGGCTTTAAGCCATCTGCATGCTTTAAAATTTCTTTCCACAAAAAATAACGTGTACCAAATGTCTGAATAGCAGCTACAAAGATCTGAGCTGAAAAAAAATATATTAAATTATTATGCCACAGCAAAATTAAAGCCCCAACCCCATATCTTACTGTATTACCTGCAATTTGCAGAATATTCATGGTTCTATGATCTTGCATCCCAATCAATCCATTTATATATAATACATTAGGAAATTGAAAAAAAAGCGTAAAGCTCATAACTATCATCACTGTCTTAATATTTATTATGCTCTGATTCTCAATATTGAACCATCTGCCCGAAAATTTAACAGAAAAAATAAGTAAAAGAATTATGATAATTAAAGCGATACTCCAATAAAACGATTCGAATGTTTTTAGTATATTTTGTCGATTAATATTTTTTTTTTTATTCGGTTTTGCACTAGCAAATTCTTTAATGATTGTAGCACCTAATCCAAAATCTAATAAATTCATCATTGATTGAAGCACCATCCATAAACTTAATATTCCATATTGCTCTAAGCCAAGTTTTGAAACATACCAGGGTGTAGATATTAATATTAGTATCGCTAACCAGATTCCTGATGAAAAATTCCAAAAAATATTTTTACTGGATCTTGAAGATATAAAATGCAGAAATATTTTTTTTAGCCAACTAATGATATAATTAAAATTCATACTTAATAAATCATATTGTAATTTCAATTACTGATATTTCAAGCAACTTATAAGACAAAAAAATCATTAATAATATTTTTAATTTCATAAATAACCCACATAAACTATTTGATATCATAGTGTGGATATATCTCACTATGAGAATTGATCCAAGTTTTCATTTCTCGAATCATATATTCATAAGATGGTACTTTAAAAGAAAAATCATTTCGGATGTTTTTTAATGATTTATCTAATTTAAACTCATCAAACCTGTTTATTACAACTTGATTATTTCTAAAATACTTATTAAATAAACCTAACAATTCATACTTTGAAATACTATTATTGTTAACTAAATTATATAACCCACAAACATTTTCTTCAACTGCCTTTTCCATTGCCTTTGCAAGTGTAAGTGTTGTAACACCAGACCATAACGCACCAGTATATCCCTTTATAGTACCATTTTGTTTCATAAACCAATTGAACAAACCAATTCCGCTGACATTCATATCAGGACCTATAATTGAATTACGAAAAGTAAGGTTTTTGCTATCCTCAATTTCACCTAAAGCCTTCGTACGATCATAAAATTTAGTTCCATCACGTAAACTATTTTCAACATAAGGTCCTGTATTTCCAGCAAAAACACAATCAGTACTCATTTGTATAAGTTTCGTTTTTTCATTTTTTAACACATCAACAATTAAATGAGGCAAATAACTATTGAGATATACTGCTTTTGACTTATCATCCGAGGCTGACTTGTTTAAGATACCAATGCAATTAATAACGGCATCATATTGTCCTTTAATTAACGTTTCAATAAACTTCTCTGTTTCAAATACATTTCCAATAATATTATTACAATAAGGGAACTTGTATCTGGAATAGGCAAAAACATCATGGTTTTTTTCCTTAAAATATAAACTAACTGTGTGACCTGCCATTCCATTTGCACCTAAAACTAATATTTTCATAATTCTCAATTGAAATTTGAAATGAATATCAAATTGTTTTATGCCACACAGTTCTGTTAATATAATCCGTATATGAAATAATTATTCTTACAACTTTCTTAGAAACATTATCTGTTTCATAGTCTACAACTGTTGTTATTTTATTTTCAGCATCTTTGTGTTGAGAAGTTACAACATCAATTGATTCCAATATTCTATTAGAAAATAATCCCGACATAATTAAAATACCTTCATCCATTCCTTCCGGTCTCTCATGAGCCTGACGTATTGTAATTGCCGGAAAATTTAAAATTGATGATTCTTCTGTAATTGTACCACTATCAGATATTACACAAAAAGCATTCATCTGTAATTTTATATAATCGATAAAACCAAATGGCTTCATGAATTTTATAAGTGTGTTTTCGTTGACAAAGTCAAGAGCCTCCAATTTCTTTCTAGTTCGGGGATGGGTAGAGATAATGATTTTTTTGTTATACTTCTTTGTTATCAAATTCAAAGATTCAAGTAAGTTTTCAAAATTAATTTCAGAGTCAACATTTTCTTCTCGATGAGTGCTAACAATAAAATATGATTCTTTAGTTAATTGCTCCTTTTGTAGAATATCAGAATTCACAATTTTTTCCTTGTGGAAAAGTAAAACTTCCTTCATTGGAGAACCGGTTTTGATAATAGTTTCCGGAGATAATCCCTCTGCGATCAAGTATCTACGGGCATGTTCAGAAAGCGGCATATTTATATCACTCAAATGATCAACTATTTTTCTATTGATTTCCTCAGGAACACGCTGATCAAAACAACGATTACCTGCTTCCATATGAAATATCGGGATTTTATTTCGTTTTGCAGAAATTACTGATAAACAACTATTGGTATCGCCATAAATCAAAAAGGCATCAGGCTCTTCTCTTTTTATTAATTCATCAATTTTAATAATTACATTTCCAATAGTTTCGGTAGGGTTGTTGCCAGCTGCATTTAAAAAATAATCAGGTTTTCGAATTCCCAATTGCTCAAAAAAAATTTCATTAAGCTCGTAATCAAAATTTTGACCTGTATGTACAATAATATGGTTGGAATATTTATCTAATTCTGCAATAACTCTGCTTAGCTTAATAATTTCTGGTCGCGTACCTACTACAGTCATTACTTTCATAAGAAAAATTTACTTCCACAATAAAATTTAATAGAATATAGCCTATAACCACTTTTCCATCATTAACCAGCTACAAAATTTCTTTTTTTCGATTTTCTATATTATTCCAGTCAACCCATAAATTTTTGTCATATTTACAACTATCATTCCGAGCTTCTTCTATTGACTTGTCGGAAAAAACAAGCAATATAGAATTCTCCATAGTCGCTTTTATACAGTTTGCATATCCTTCTGGAACACAAATTATCTTACTACTATCTTCAGACAAATCAATTATACTTGGAACAAGCGAAGAGCTTGGATAATCCCAATTATCAATCTTTACTAATGCAATAATAAAAGCCCCCTTAACACAATAAAACCACTTTTTTTCAAATTTATGACCATTCCAGCCTCTTACTATTTCTTTCTTAGGGTGATGAATAATATAAAATCTTTTAATTTCACTAAAACGAAATTTATTTAACGAACTTATATAGCCACGAAAATCCTTAAAAATCTTCCCTTCAATTATTTTTATTTCAGACATAACGCCATTTTTCATCACTTAAATCTTCCTGAATCATTGGTAATTTAGTTAATAGTATTTTCATTTCTTCTTTATTCAGCCTGTGAGTATTGTGTGAATGATAATCTTCAAATCTTGAAATTTCTTCGCCGTCTTCAAAATAGTTTTCATAATTCAAGTCTCTGCTATCGCATGGAATCCTATAATAACTTTCCATATCTATAGCTTTTGACATCTCCTCCCTAGTAACCAAAGTTTCATATAGCTTTTCACCATGCCTTGTGCCAATCGTTTTTATTTCACTTTTAATCTGATATAATTCCAATAAGGACTCTGCCAAAGTCTGTATAGTTGTTGCAGGAGCTTTTTGTACAAACAAATCGCCATTCTTACCATGATGAAAAGCAAACAGCACCAAATCCACTGCATCGTCTAATGTCATCATAAATCTTGTCATATTAGTATCTGTAATAGTCAGTGATTTACCTGTTTTAATTTGTTCAATAAATAAAGGAATCACAGAGCCGCGACTAGCCATAACATTGCCATAACGTGTACAACAAATTGTTGTTTCAGCATTTTCACCTAAAGAGCGCCCTCTTGCAATAGACACTTTTTCCATCATTGCTTTACTTATACCCATTGCATTGATAGGATAACATGCTTTATCAGTTGAAAGAACAACCACATTTTTTACTTTATGTTCAATGGCCGAATTAATTACATTATTTGTACCAAGTATATTCGTGTAAACAGCCTGAATAGGAAAAAATTCACAAGATGGCACTTGCTTTAAGGCTGCAGCAGCAAAGACAAAATCCACACCCTTCATAGCGTAATCAACAGATTCCTTATCCCGAACGTCACCAATGTAAAATTTAATTTTGGAATCTTGGTATTGATGACGCATATCATCCTGTTTCTTTTCATCCCTAGAGAATATGCGAATTTCTTTAACATCGGTTTTTAATAATCTATTTAAAACCGCATTCCCAAACGAGCCAGTTCCTCCTGTTATTAAAATAGATTTGCATTTAAAATTAATTTCCATTATATTCTTTTTATTATAGTTCAAATATTTAGTCACTACTTTTAAAATCAATAATGCAATTTATTGAAATTTATTAATCGCAATATTTATATTCAAGCTTTAATATTTTTAGCTTTTAGGGGTAACTATATAGATAAGATTTTTTACACGAAAAAGTATTAGTCTATACATTCCACATAAAGTGAATAATGAGTAAAAGTACTTATCCACCTCTTTAATGCTCTCACTTTATTTTTTTGTTTAATGATATTTGAAAAATTAAATTCAGGTTGATCCTCAATCATTCGAACAATCTTTTTCACTTCTACACTTTTAAATTCAGATCTCAATATTTTTATTGCAGATTTTTTAGTAAAATGATGAGGATGATTTTTATCTAAATAAGGTAATATAAATTTAAAAAATCCTGTGAATCTGTTTACAACATGAAAGCTTAAAAAAAGCTTTTTTGTACTCGAAATTCTTTTACACTCTTGTAAAAATAAAATCGGCTTTTCAACATGATCCCAAACATTAGTCGAAATAACGTAATCTATCCTATTAGACTCAATTGGAATAGACTCTCCTTTAGAACTTATTAAATTGACATTATTTTTAAAATCTGAAAAGTGTGGGAACTTCTTATAGCTTTCCATTAAAGGATCTACTCCAAATAAAATTGCATTAGGTAAAATAATACTTAATCCTAATATTGTTCCATATGGCCCACATCCTATATCGGCAATAGTCATACCATTTAAGACCGATAAATCTATTTGAAATCTATTTAATGTTTTTTTCGAGAAGGTAATTGCAATGTCTTTAGTTATCGGCATATAAGAATCAATGTCTTTATTATCTTTCAAATAGATGTTTTCCCAAAATTCAATCTCATTTTTTTGAGCAATATTCCAATTTGTAGCCATTTAAAATAAACTTTAGTTATAAATATATATAAAATTACTTTTTTTATCCACTAAATATTATGTTTAGTTAAAGAGTATAATGCAAGTTTTGCAGAATAATAAGCTGCAACCAAAAAAACTAAAAATAAAGAAGCTATCAATACCAGTACAAATGGCTTATTCTTCCCATCCTCCAGCGGAAACCCAGACTTATCCAATACCTGTATCACCGGTGTTTGCTGACTTAAATAA
>CAYSYM010000073.1:0-16496 GCA_964435115.1 uncultured Chloroflexota bacterium
CCGCCGGTGGGCAGGCGCACGCCCGCAGCACGTCGCCGTAGTACCCGCATGGGCACCCATGCGTCGGCAAATGCCATAGTGATTTGCGTTGGTGGCGCTGAAATCGCACGGGAACTCGCCCCCGTTTTGCCCGCTCTCGGCCCCGTCCTGGGCCCCTCCTGAGGATGTTAAATCAAACCAGCTGGAAACTTTCGCCGGCCCGTCGGCGCCATCCCCGGCGGCCAGCAGCAGTGGGGAGGCGGGGACGTGGAGCTCCAGCGCGCCCGGCTTGAGGACCACGCGGCGGAGGCAGGTGGCCAGCAGCCGGCGTTGGTCGACCACGTCCCGCAGCTCGTCGAAGACGTCGGCCAGGCGCCGCAGGCCGCGCATGGTCGCCTCGAGATCGATGGCCGTGGCCGCCCGCGCCGCGACCTCCGCCTCGATCGTCGCCTGCTCGCCCTCCAGCGCCGCCCGCTCCCCGTCCAGGTGCGCCTTGCGGGCGGCGAACTCCGGCTTGCTGATGAGCCGGTCCTCGGCGAGCTCGAGCAGCGACGCGAGCCGGTTCGTGAGCCGCTCCAGCTCGGCGGCCGCTGCCGCCCGCCGCTCGACGAGGGGGCGCAGCCCCGCCGCGAATGCCTCCTGCGCCTCGCCGGCGAGCGCGGCCAGCCGCTCCCGGTCGAGCGCGAGCCGGCCCAGCTCCTCGATGACCACGCGCTCGATCACGGCTGCCGGGACTTGCCTCTGCTCGCAGGTGCCCTTGTGGCTCGCCCGCCGACACCGATAGTACCCCACCCGGTAGCTGCCCCGCTTGGTCGTCACGGTGCTGTGGATCCCGTACATCTTCGTGCCGCAGGTGCATTCCACGAGGCCCGAGAGCAGGTGGGGGCTGACGGCGGTGCGGGGCGGCGTGCCCTCGATCTCCGCCGCCACCCGCAGCAGCTCGTCCATCCGCTCCTGGGTGAAGATCGGCGCGCAGAAGTTCTCGACGGCGACGTGCTCCTCGGCCGGCCGCGGCACCGCGGTCTTGCCCTTCACCGTCCGCCGGTTGTAGACCAGCGTCCCGACATTGATCGGCTGCAACAGGACACGCTTGACCGAAGTGGGCGTCCACTCCGCGGCCGCGTGGCCCTTGCGGACGACGCGCCCCTCGCGCTCGAGCGTCTCCCAGCCCCGCGTGCGGAGGCCCTGTCGATTGAGCGCGATGGCCACCCCGCGCCAGGTGCGCGTCTGGAGGAGGAGCTCCCGCATGCGGTGGAGGATCGCGGCCTCCTCGGGGACGATCTCCAGCTTGCCGTCCTCCACCCGCCGCCCGTACGGGGCCAGGCCGCCGTTCCACTTGCCGCGCCGGGCGCGCAGCTTCATGTCCTCGGCCACCCGCTCGGCCGTGATGCCGCGCTCCAGTTCGGCGATCGCGCCCAGGATGTGCAGCATGAAGCGCCCGACCGGGCCGGAGGTGTCGATGTTGTCCCGCAGCGAGATGAACTTGACCCCGTGCGCTTCGAACAGGCGCATCAGGTCGAGGAGGTCGGCCAGCGAGCGGCTGATCCGGTCGAGCTTGGTCACGACGACCAAGCGGACCCGCCCGGCCCGCACGTCGGCGAGGAGCCGCTGGAGATCGGGCCGGTCCGTGTCCTTCGCCGAGATACCCTCATCCTTATAGAGGCGCAGCTTGAGCCCCTGCACCGCGCCATGAGCCTCCAGCGCCTGGATTTGGTTCTGGAGGGCGTCCCGCTCCACCTGCATGTCGGTCGAGACACGCACGTAGCCCGCGTCCCACTGCTCGATCGCCCGTCGCTTCATCGTCATCCACTCCTCATCTCATGCTGTCTGACCGCCCCTGATCCGGCTTGCCCAGCGCCCGCTGGCGGCCGAGTCCCAAGAGCAACGGCCTTTCATCGGCGCTCTTCGCCCGAGGCTTCCTCCCGCTGCTCGTGAGCGATCCTGTCGAGGGGGAGCTCCGTGCTGCGCAGGGCCCGGATGGGGGGCGGCTCGGCCAGGTTGCGGGGCAGCACGACGAGGTTGAGCCCCGGCAGCGCGGCCGAGGGGACCAGCAGCCCCTCGTACCCCCTGGCCATCGCCGCCGTGGCCAGCTCCTGACAGGGCTGCTGGTCGGAACCCGTCAGGTCGGCCGCGGTCAATCCCACAGCGGCCGGATCGGAGATATCGAAGATACGGCTCAGGTCCACCTCGAGCTCGCTCAGGACGTTGTTCTGGAGGTAGGCCAGATTGCGCGCCGTGCTGCGTCGCACCATCTCCCAGATGGCGATCTCCGGCGCGAGCGAGGTGTACAGGGCGGGGAAGGCCTGGTCGGGCGGGAAGAGATCGAGGCCGCGGTGGTAGCGCCCCGAGGTGCGCAGCGACAGGCTCCAGTCGGTGGGCGCGACCTCCCGCCAGTGGACGCGCCAGACCGTGCCCCGGAAGCGGCGGGCGGCCGCGGCCGCGACGGCGCGCTCGGCGTCCCAGCCCCCGGCAGGCATCGCGGCTGGCGTTACAGGTAGACACCGGCCGCCACCCCCTCGAGGTCCGCGCGCACGCGGTCGAGGCGGCCGGCCTTGAGGGCCTCTTCCGGGGTGAACCCGCCGAGGTAGCGGCTGGATGCCTGGAGCCACGCCTGCGCCGCCTCGGGCGTGCCGAACATGCGCAGGAGTTGGTCACGCAGAACCACCAGGTCTCCCAGACGCTCCCGGGTCTTGCCCTGGGGCACGCTCTGGTTCGCCCGCCAGCGCTCGACGGTCCGGCGATCGACATCGAGCGCCCGCGCGATCGTCTCAAGCGAAACCCCCAGGTCCCGCTCCAGGCCCTTGATGATCGGGCCGCAGTTGAGGATGCTGACATCGGCCACGGCACACCTCCCACTCGGTGTCCGCCTCAGCATACCATGTCCGGCGTTATTTGTCGTCCAGCATCTGCGCGACTTACAGCGGTCGTCCGAGGAGCCCTGCTAAGTTGCCACGGCCCCGTCGGTGCAGTGCGTCGCTCCTCGAAGCAGCCGATACGGTGTTGGAGGCCGGCGCGGACGTGGACCCGGGTGGAGGACTGGATGCCCGAGCAGCGAATTCGGTCGCTGCTCGGGGCAGGCTCCCGACTACCCCTGATGCCCAGCCGCCTACGGCCGGATCAGGCGGACGGTCACGCCCACGTCGAGGGCTGCCCAACTCCGGTCGGCGGTGATCACCGGCCGGCCGAGGCGGAGGCCGGTGGCCAGGCAGGCGCGGTCGCCCAGGGAGAGGCCCTGCGCCCGGGTGACGGCGCGCAGCCGGGCGATGGCGACCGCATCATCCTCGGTCAGCGGCACCACCTCCAGCAGGCCACCGATCAGCCCCTGCTCCTGCAGGCGGCGGTGGGCCGTCGCCGGGTCCTCGCCGGCGTCGCCCAGGCGCGAGAGCACCTCGGCGTAGTTGACGACGTTGATGACGGCCCCGACGGCGAGCGCCGCCTGGACCGTCTCGCTGCCGGGCTCGCCCTGGAGGTACGCGAGCAAGGCCGAGGCATCCAGAACTGAGCCGGCGGGCTCGTCCATCAGGGCGCGTCCTCGCGCCTGGCCTCCTCTCGGCGCTCGGCGATGAGCTCATCCGCCAGCGAGCGCCCGGGCGCGAGATCGCGATAGAGGCCGCACAGGCGCCGTGCCTGCTCGCGCGCCGGGACGACCCGGAAGCCGCCTTCGGCGTCGACCGTGACGATCAGCCGGTCGCCGGGCTGTAAATCCAGGCGTTGCCGCAGCCGGGCCGGGAGCACCAGCCGGCCGCGCTCGCCGAGGGCAATCGTGTAGCGCTCAGTGCGGTTCATGGCTCGATTGTACCACATCTTCCAGTGTGCCCCCGTTCGCGACATCGCCCACATCGGCCGAATGTTCCCCTTGAGGGGTCCCGACGGTTGACTCCGATTTTGTGTCCGGTGCCCATGCGCCCCCTCAGAGAAGCTGACGGGGCGGAGCATCGACCGTCCTCGCGTGACGGTGTGAGCTGACCCGCGCACTGGTCGTCACCAGCCGTCGGTGACACCTGGAGCGATCGTATTCGGCCTCGCTCTTCGAGCCTGCTGCCCGTCCGGGCTCCTGGTGCACCGGGCCGGGTCGTCGACCCCTCGGAGGCGGAAGTAATTGGAAAGTACTTGGCTGCTCGCGTCGACCGAAGCTCGAACGCCGACCTGTACTGGCCGCTGGTCCAATGTAGCTCGGAAGTAATTGGCAGATACGGTCCCGGCAGCGGGGGGGGGGCATCGACGCAGGTACTGGCCCGCTCGACGAGCGTGCAAGACGCACCGAAGACGCAGGACAACAACGACTGTGGCTACTGGGGCCGAGCCCGTGACGAAGTATCCGTTCGGCCCACGGACGCAGTGGCACCCGGCGAGGGCCACTGATCCTACTGCCGATCGGACCGGCTAGTGCGCCCCTGGCTGCTCTGGCAGCGGCTGTGGGTGTAGCCGCGACCGCTGCCGCTGGGGTGTGGGCACGCCGTACCGGCGATGATCGCCAGGCTGGTGGCGCTGATCGCGCACGACCCCGCCCGCTGGGGAGTCGACAGCAGCCAAGGGGCCGACCGCCCGCGGTGGCAGCTGTGCCGGCAGTGGGGGGCTACGCCGGTGGTCGGTGGTCGTTGGCGGGGCCTGAGGGTTCCAATCGATCAGCCTGGTCCGGGTCGTCCTCGCGCCGAACGACGATCGTCGGATAGGCCGGTGCGTGCAGCTCGATACAGTCCTCGCGCACGACCAGGCGGTGCAGGCAGGTCTCGAGGAGCCGTCGCCGCTCGCTCACATCCTCCAGCTCGTCGTAGATATCGCTGAGCCGTTCGAGGCCCGCAAGCGCCCCGGCGAGGTCGATCGCCGTCGCCGCCCGGGCCCGCAATTCCCGCTCGACCGCCGCCAGCTCCGCCGCCGTCGCCGTCCGCTCCTCGTCCAGCCGCGCCTTCCGCGCGGCGAACTCCGCTTTGTCGATCAGCCGATCCTCCGCCAGCTCGATGAGCGCCTCGTGCCGACTCGCCAGCCGCTCCAGCTCCCCGGCCAGCGCCGCCCGGCGCTCGAACAGCGGCTGGACATCCCCGACGAACTGGGCCTCGGCCGCCCCCGCCAGCGCCTGGAGCCGCTCGGGATCGAGCCCCAGCGCCCGCAGCTCGCGCTCCACCAGCGGCTCGAGCACCGCCGCCGGTACCTGGCGCATGGCGCACGTCCCCGCGTGGCTTGCCCGTCGGCAGCGGTAATAGACCACCGGGCGGCGCCCTTGCCTGGTGTCGACGTAGTTCTTGACGGGGTACATCTTCGCGCCGCATTGGCAAGAGACGAGCCCGGAGAGCAGATAGGTGCTGCCGGCCCGCGCCGGCGGCTCCCCCTCGATCTCCGCAGCGATCCGCACCAGCTCGTCCATCTCCTCCCTGGTGAAGATCGGCTCGCAGAAGCCCTCGACCACCACGTGCTCCTCGGCCGGCCGCGCCACGTGGGTCCGTCCTTGCGGTCGGCGCCGGTTGTAGACCAGCGTGCCGACGTTGATCGGCTGGAGCAGCACGCGCTTGACCGCCTCCGGCGCCCACTCGGCCGGCGGCTTGCCCTTGCGCACCACCCGCCCGTCCCGTTCCAGCGGCGCCCAGCCGCGCGTGCGCTTCCCCTCGCGGTTGAGCGCGATCGCTACCCCGCGCCAGCTCCGCTTGTCGCGGAGCAGTTGGCGCATCCGCTGGAGGACGACGGCCTCCTCGGCGACGATCTCGAGCCGGCCATCCACCAGCCGGCGGCCATACGGCGCCATACCCCCGTTCCACTTGCCGCGGCGGGCGCGCAGCTTCATGTCCTCGGCCACCCGCTCGGCGGTGATCGCCCGCTCCAGCTCGGCGATCGCGCCCAGGATGTGCAGCATGAAGCGGCCGACCGGGCCGGAGGTGTCGATGTTGTCGCGCAGGGAGATGAACTTGACCCCGTGCTGCTCGAAGAGGCGCATCAGGTCGAGCAGGTCGGCCAGCGAGCGGCTGATCCGGTCGAGCTTGGTCACGACGACCGAGCGGACCCGCCCGGCCCGCACGTCGGCCAGCAACTCCTGGAGCTGGGGGCGGTCGGTGTCCTTGGCCGACAGGCCCGCCTCGGGGTAGAGGCGCAGCCGCAGCCCGTGCGCGGCGGCATACGCCTCCAGCGCCTGGACCTGGTTCTGGAGGGCGTCCCGCTCGACCTGGATGTCGGTCGAGACCCGCGGGTAGCCGGCGTCCCACTGCTCGACGACCGCTCGTGCCATGCGCCTCGTCCCCACTACTCACGCCGCTCCGGCAGTCGGCCGTCGACCTGGCCGGGGCCACCGCCGAGTTCTTCGGCGAGCCGGGCGGCCCGGCGGCAGGCGGCCTTGATGATCAGCCGCTCGAGCTCCTCTTCGCGGTGCCGCAGCTCCTCGGCCGAGAGCGGCTCGACGGCCGGTCGCAGCTCGACCGCCACGCCCCGACGCGCTCGCCCGGCCCGCCCGTCCTCAGGCGCGCTCAGCACGGCGGCCTCCTCTCCCCACATCCACGGCCGGCCCGGTCACGCTCACGGAGCCGGCCGGCATATCGCCTTGCCTGGCCGGATCGATCCGTCCCATCATCTCATCCCCCTTCCCCTCGGCCCTGGCGCTCGGGCGGGTCCCAGGCCAGTGCCGAGGCGGCCGAGCAGCCAGGGACGGCGCTCGTGGAAGGCGCCCTCGGGCTCGCGCCAGATCGGGCCGAGCAGGCCGAGGGGCTCGGTCGCGATCCGGCCGGTGGTGGTCAGCAGGACCGGCAGCGGCGGATCCCAGCCGACCCCCACCTCTCGGAGCGCCTTCGCGATCCGCGCTTCCGGCCCCGGCCCGGAGGTCACGACCAGGAGGGTCGGGAAGCCGTCGTAGTCCCGTTCGTAGCGTCCACTGGCCCAGTAGGCGTAGTAGGCGGCGAACTTCTCGCGGTAGTCGCGGGCGCTCATCGTCCCACGGTCGTACTCGAGGAAGAAGCCGTAGAGCGCCCCGGCGTGCCGGTAGAGGCCGTAGCCGTCCGGTCGGACCGGACGCCGGCAGCAGGCGGCGGCGCTGCGCCACGCCACCAGCGCCTCGTCGCCCCCGGCGGCGGCCCGCTCCCGTGCCGTCGCCACGAGGCGGACGAAGATCTCGTCGGCGCCGAGCGTGTGGGCAAGCTCCCCCAGCAGCTTCCGGCGCGCGCCGAGCGGCCGCTCGGGACCGCCCCCGGCGAGCCCGTTGGCGCGGATGGCGACCGCCAGCGTCAGCCCCTGGTGGGCCGCCGCGAGCGCGAGGCCGTCGGCGGTCGCCTCGACCAGCGCCGGCTCGACCACATCCTTCCGGACCCCCTCCGGGCCGAGCAGCCGCAGCAGCCCCTGGGCGATCAGGCGGCCCCGCCGCCCCTCGACGGCCGCGGCCGGCCGATCGAGCACGGTCGCCAGCCGCTCGAGGGGTAGGAACGGGTGGCGGGCGACGAGGTCGAGGAGCTCGCGATCGGAGGCCGAGAGCCCGAGCGCCACCGGCCCGAGCCCCTCGGCCGCGCCGGGGCGGGTGGCGGGGGCGAGCAGGGCGTCGCCGACGAAGCGCGGCAGGGGACCATCGGGCTGCCGCGGCCGCAATCGGCGTAGCCGCAGGCGACGGATGAGCTCCTCCTGCGCGCGCTCGTCGGTGGCCACCTCCGCCAGGACCTCCGGGCGGGCGCGCAGCTCGTCCCAGGTGACCACGCCGGCCGCCAGCGGCGCCTCGCTCCGCGCTCGCCGCACCTCCTCGAGCAGCGCCCGCCAGGCCGCAGCCCGGCCGGCGTCGGTCGTGGCCACCACGAGGGTGGGCAGCTCGCCGCCGTTGAGGCCTCGGAGCACGAGCAGGTGGTCGAGCGTGGGGCGGTCGAGGCGCAGCGGGGCGGTCCCGCGGTCCGGGAGCAGCAGGTAGGCACCCGCCCCCTCCTCCCAGGCCAGCGCGGCGTAGGCCGGCAGCGCCGCCGTGACCGGCGCCTTGGCCGTCGGGCGCTGGTAGCGCCGCCGCCAGGGCCGCTCCCAGGCGAGCAGGTTGGGTGGCCCGGGGCGGGAGGCGGCGAGCGCGCCGAGCAGCTCGTAGGTGGCCAGCAGCTGCGGCAGCCCGGGCAGGAGCGCGAGCAGGTGGTCGCTGCGCAGGCGGTTGCGCCGGGCGAGGGGTTCGGGCTCGACCCGCTGGTCGCGGGCGACGGTCGCCAGCCCCAGGTCGGTCAGGTACCACAGACGTGGTCCGTGGCCGGGCTGGACGGGCGGGCGGATCGCGGCGATGAGGCCCTCGTCGGCCATGCGTCCCAGGCCGCGGTAGACGCTCGCCCCGCCGCGCAGGCCGGCCAGCCGCTCGAGCATCGCCTCGGGCAGGAGGGGCAGGTGCGCGAGGAGCAGCAGGGTGCGCCGGTCTCCCGTTCGCTTTTTCAGCGCCTTGGCGGCCGCCTCGGCGTCGTGCCAGTGTCGTTGGGTCATCGGCTCGCTGGTCATGCTGGAACCTCCTCCTCTCCGTTCGGCTCGTCGCCTTCCGCTTCGCCAGCGGTCGCCCCGTCCGGGGGCGGTATGGCCTCCAGGAACGTCGCCTGGTGCGCCTCCGCCTTCCCGGGCTTCGCCTTGCGCTTGTCTGTCTGCTTGCGTGGTCGATTCTCGCTGCGCCCCTGCTTGCGCGCGCTCGTCTGGTTCGCGCTCGCGTTCGGCTCGCCCCTGGCCGCCCCCACGCCGGCCTGGCCGGCCTGGCTCTGCTCGCGGAGCGCGCGGTGACTCAGCTCGATCCGCGCCAGCGCCGACTGGAGGTCGCGTTCGACGGCGGCGGCGTCGCGGCCGTAGCGGAGCGCCGAGGCGGCGGCCAGTTCCGCCGCGAGTTGCGCGTCGCTCGGGGGCGGCGGGTCGAGGCGGACCGAGAAGACGGGCAGCCGCTCGCCGCCGGCCGAGACGCGGGCGTAGCACTGGTGCTCGCCCAGGGCGACCAGGTCGTGCTCGTCCACCTCGCCGCCCAGTTCCGGGACGAGGTAGCGGGCGTCCTCGGCGCTGCAGTGGAAGGCGAAGAGGCCGTCCAGGTTGGCGAAGACGGTCGCCCGCAGCGCCCGGTGCTGCTCGCGGTCGAGGGCGGCGAGCTTGGCCAGGCTCTGGGTCGCCAGCACCAGGTTCGCGCCGTACTTGGCGAGCTCGGCCAGGATGCCCTCGTAGTCGGCGCCCGGCATGCTGTGGAACTCATCGACCAGCAGCAGGGCCGGTCGGCGCCGGCCGGGATCGAGCGCCGCCTGCTCGCCGATCGCCAGGGCGACCAGGTTGAGCAGCGTGGCGCCGACGAGGGCGGCCGTGTCCTCGCCGACCGTCCCCTTGGCGGTGTCGACGATCGCGATCGCCCCGTCGCGCAGCCAGGCTCCCGGGTCGACCGTGGAGCGGGGCTGGCCGACGACGGCCCGGGCCGCCCGGCTGCCCGCGAACCGCTGGACTTTGGTCTGGACGGGGTTGGCGATCTCGATCTGGAGGCGGCGGTCCAGCAGGTCGAAGTAGCCGGCCCACCACGCCTTGACGACCGGGTCGGCCACCAGGCCCAGGAGGCTGCGGCGGAAGGCGGTGTCGACGAGGACGGGCGGCACGTCGAGGATCGTGTGCTGACGCGCCCGCCCGCCGGGGTCGGCGGCGCAGATCGCCCGGTTCACCTCGTAGAGGGTGAGGAGGGCGAAGCGGAAGGCATCCTCCATGCGCGGCCCCCAGAAGGTCGTGAACTCGCGCCGGAAGACCGCCAGGGCGTTGGCGACCGCCTTGTCGCGGTCGCGGAAGAGCCCGACGTCGAGGAGGTTCAGGCCGAAGGGCCGCTCGCCCTCCCCGACGTCGAGGAAGACGGCGTCGCCCCGTCGGCCGGGCGGCACCAGGCCCAGGGCGGCGCGGGCCAGGTCGCGGTGCGGGTCCACCAGCACGACCGTCGGTGCAGTCCCGCCCGGCCGCCGCGCCATCGCGTGCTGGGCGAGTCGGAGCAGGAGCGAGGACTTGCCGCGCCGGGTCTTGGCGATGAGCAGCAGGTGGCGGCGCAGGAGCTCGTCCGGGAGCGCCACCGGCACGCGCCGGCCCTGGTGCGCCGAGACGCCGACCCGACAGCCGCGGGCGACGCTGCCGGGCAACGGCAGGCGCTGGCGCGCGGTCGTGCGCTCGAGGAGCGGGATGTCGGCCTGGGCCTGAGGCAGGTGCCAGAGGCCGGCCAGCTCGCGGGTGGTGAGGACCGGCAGGGCCCGGGCCGGGCCGAGCGGCGCGAGGGCCGTCAGGTCGCGGCCGCGCAGCTCCAGGCGGCGGGCGACGAACCCGTTGCCGGCCGCGAGGTTGAACTGGCGGTAGGCCGCCGTCAGCCGAGCGAGCCGCGCCTCGACCTCGGGCCGGGGCGCCGCGGCCGGGGCGAAGACCGCCAGCCGCACCTCGGCGAGATAGGCGGGGCGGCTCACCTTCTCCTGGACGAGCCGCACATCGTAGATGGGCCGGGCGGCGAGCCGCCGCCCCAGCCACACGACGCCGGGACCGCCCGTGGCGACGCCGCCGAGGAGAAGGCCGAGGCGGAGCCAGTCGCCGGCGACGTACCAGAGGTAGCCCTGGAAGGCGAGCGCGCCGGCGACGAGCAGCCCGGCCAGCGCGAACACGCCCGTGAGCGAGGTATCCGCGCGCGCCGCCGTGCGCTCGGCGGCCAGCGGGTGCTCGACAGCCAGGCGCAGGTAGCCCCGGCACCAGTCGTCGGGCGCCGGGCGCAGGACGAGCTGGGCGAGCCCCCGCCAGCCATCGGGCAGGTCCGCCAGCGCGCCGAGGATCCCGAGCACCGGGTCGGCCTGGGCGCGGCGGGCGGCCTCGACCTCGGCGTCGCCGAAGGTGCGGAGCGGCAGGTACGGCGGCCGCCTCAGCGCAAGGCTGCAGGCGGCCACCTGCTCGCCCGGCCCGAGCCCGGCCGGGTCGAGCCCTGGGAAGCGCTCGCGGTCGAGCCGGCGGAGCCCGGCCTGGGGGTAGGCGACCGCGAGCTGGCCCTCGAGGTGCTCGCGCATGGCCGGGCTGCCGGCGCGGGCCAGGAACCAGCGCGCGGTGCGGGTCGCCGCGATCTCCAGGCCGAAGGGTTCGGCGAGCGCGATCGCGGCGAGCAGGTTCTCGGCCGGCGTGATCACGGCGGCATTGGTGCGCGGCGTGACCACCTCGACCAGCTCGGGCCGGATGGCGGGCGGCCGGCGGCGTTCAAGCGCCAGGGGCACGTCCGTTCCTCCTCTCCGGCCGTACGGCTGGGCCACGGGCTGTCGGAGTGCGCCGACAGACCTCGAACGCCCGCCGGATGGCCCGCAGCTCGTCGAGCACGCTGAGCAGTTGGGCCGGGGTGCACCGCTTCCAGGGCCGGCGGGCCAGCCCCTCGGTGAAGGCGATGGTGGTATGAGTCGGCCAGCCGCTCAGCCGGCCGCACTCGAGCACGCCGTCGCGGAGCGCGGCGCGTTGCGCGCGCTCGTCGCGCGCGGCCAGTGAGCCGTCAATGCCCATCGGTGCCCTCCGTTCGTGTGTCATGTCGCGTCTCCTGACGGGCGGCTGCCAGCAGGCGGAAGAACGTGGCCCACCCGTCGGGCCGCCGCCCGAGGTCGTTCAGGTCGCAGCCCTCCGGGAGAGGGAGCGGTCGGAAGCGCTCGCCGAGCTGCGCCGCGAAGCGCTCGGCCGCCTCCCGCCCCGCGTCGTCGCCGTCGAGGACGCCGTAGACCACCGCGGCCCGGGCGAGGAAGCCGAGCCGCTCGGGTGGGAGCGCGGTCCCGCACGGGCTGAAGGCGGGCAGGCCCCAGGCGACGGCGGTCAGGTAGTCGAAGACCCCCTCGGCGAGGAAAGCCTCGCGTCGCCCGGCGACCCGCTCGTACCCCAGCACCGGCCGCTCGCCGGGGAGTCCGAGATACTTGGGTCGCTGCGGGTCGTCCTCCATCGTCCGGCCGATGAACCAGAGGCACTGGCCCCCCCGGAGCTCGGGGACGACGATGCGGCCGGCTAGGAACTCGCGCAGCGGCCGCGCCCCGTCGGCGCGCTCCGGTTTGCGCAGCAGCCCGAGCTCCTGGGCGGTGCGCAGACCCGAGCGGCGGCGCAGGTAGGCCTCGAGCGAGTGGCCGTCGGCGTAGCCGATGGCGCACTGCCGGATGACCCAGTCGGGGAGCCCCCGCTCCCGCACATAGGCGAGGGCCCGCGGCTCCCGCCAGAGCGCGTGCTGGTAGAGCGCGCAGGCGGTGTTCATCACCACCTGCTCCTCCAGCGTCAACCGGTCCCAGCGCCGCTCGCGCCGGGGCGGGCGCTCGGCCGGCGGAGGGGCGGCCGGCCGCGGCGCCCCGGCCAGCCGTTCGCAGGCCTCGCGGAAGCCGACGTTCTCGCACAGGCGGACGAAGGCGATCGCGTCGCCCCCGACCTGGCAGCGGTAGCAGTACCAGCTGTCGGTGTCGGGGTAGACGTGCAGGTTGGGCCGGCCGTTGTCGGCGTGCAGCGGACAGCGGCCGACGAGGGCGCGGCCCATCCGACGCAGCTCCACGCCGTAGCCGGCGACGACCTGGTCGATCGGGTGGTCGCGGCGCAGCGCCGCGACGTCGTAGCGGCGCGCGGCGGTGGTCTCCATCACGCCCCTCCTTCTTCGGACGGCGGGCCGAGGCGCCGGCGCGGGCGGGCAGGGCCGTTCGGCGGGCTGGCGCCGGCGGCCGCTCGTTCGGCAAGCTCGCGTGGCGCGGTTGTCGCCAACTGGTGCTCGGCCGGGCTGGCCTCGACCTTCAGCGCCACATGGCTGCCGCGCGCGAAAAAGAGGCCCTCGCCCTTCGTCGCCCCGAGCAGGAACTGTCGCTCCTCGGGCGAGAGCCGGAAGGCGTCCACGACGGGCTCGATCGTGCTGCTGTCCTGCTTCATCAAGAGCTTGACGGCGGCGTTGGTCAGGATCGTCCGCCCGTGCTCGGAGCCGAGGAAGTCGGCGACGTCCTGGGTCACCGTGAGCAGCCCGAGGTAGTACTTGCGCGCCCGCCGGGCGAGCCCCGCCAGGAAGGCGCCGCCTTCGGGGAACTGCACGATGCTCCAGGCCTCGTCGGTGGCGAACAGCCGCGGCTTGCGTCCGCGGCGCACCTGGTTCCAGACGAAGCTGGCCACCTGGTGGATGGCGACCGGACGCAGCTGCGGCTCGAGCGTCTGGGTGTTGAAGACGACGAGCGGCCGGTCGAGGGCGACGTTCGTCGGCGCGGCGAACAGGCCGGCCAGGGAGCCGTCCACGAAGGGGCCGAGACGCAGGGCCAGGTCGGCCGCCAGCTCGCCCGGCTCGTCCGCCAGCGCCGCCCGCAGGTCGCGCAGGAGCGGCGGCGGGCGCCGATGGGTGGCCGGGTCGGGGGTGATGCCCTTCGCCGCGTAGGTCCGGTAGAGCGCCCGATCCAGGAGCGCCCGCTCGCGCGGGCCGAGGGGGTGTCCCGGCTCGGCGAGCAGGAGGTCGAGCAGACCGAGCAAGGCGGCCACCCGCTCCGCGAGCGGGTCCTGCCCCTCGGCGTCGTCCGGGTCGGCGGGCGGCAGGTCGAAGGGGTTGAGGTGGTGCGGCGAGGTGGCCGTGAGGCGGATGGTCTGGCCACCGACCGCCTCGGCCAGCGCCCGGTACTCGCCCTCCGGGTCGATCACGAGGAAGTCGACCCCGGTGAGCAGCGAGCGGAGCGCCATCACCTTGGTGAAGTAGGACTTGCCGGCGCCGCTCTTGGCGAAGATCACCAGGTTGGCGTTCTCGAGGCTGCTGTCGAAGGGATCGAAGATGACCGGGCTGTGGTTATGCTTGGCCACCCCGTAGAGGACCCCGCGCTCCATCGAGAGCGTGCTCGACGAGAAGGGGAACATCGTCGCCAGCGAGCTCGTGTCGAGGTTGCGGTAGGCGCCGAGGTGGTCGTGCCCCTCGGGCAGGCAGCTCCGGAAGCCGCCGTCCTGCTCGAAGACGGCGACGCGCGACTGGGCGAGGAGGCCGCCGAGCGTCGCCTCGACCCGGCGGGTGAGGGTGTCGAGGGCAGCGAGCGACGGCGCCCGCAGCAGGACGTAGAGGCTGACCGAGAAGACCTTCTCCTCGCCGCGCTGGAGGGCGTCCCGCAGGCGCTCCGCGTCCTCGTAGGCCACCTCCCGCTCCGGGTCGGCCAGCCGGCCGCCGCGGGCGGCCAGCAGGCGCGAGGAGTGCAGCCGCACCATCTGGTGGGTGAGCGCCGAGACCATCTGCCCGGTGTCGAGCGGATAGAGATGGAGGCTGACCTCGAGCGGCTCCTCGAAGTCGATGAGCGGCTGGAGCCAGCCGGGGCCGACGGTGCGCGGGTAGCCGGTCAGGACGAGCGTGCGCGCGTACTGGTGGTCGAGGCGCAGGTGGTCGCGGGCGACCTCGACGGCGGCCGGGGCGACCAGGTCGGCGAGCGAGCGCGTGCCGAGGGCGAAGCGGCGCTCGTCCGGCCCGAGCGTCGGCCGCGGCTCGGCGCAGCGGTGAAAGCGGATGAACGACATCACGCGCTCCTTTCCCCGGGGACACGGTCGGGGTGTCGGGCTCGGCCCGACCCGCCACGACCGCACCCGGCCCGCACCACCAGGGCGGTGTACTGGGCGAGCTCGCGACCCAGGCGCTGGACCCGCGCCAGCTCCGGGCACCAGCAGGCGTAGAAGAGCTGGGCGATCTCGAGGCCCGACAGGCGGCGGACGGCCAGCCCGCAGCGCGCCAGCTGCCGCTCGATCTCGTCGCAGCGGAAGGTGAGCTGCCGGCGGGCGGCGTCCGCCCCGACCTCGGTCGCCCGTCGGCCGAAGGGCCAGCCGCGCCGGCGCGGGCCGGCGCCGGCCTGGGCCGGGACGACCAGGTAGAAGCGGCGCTCCAGCAGCGTGCGCCGGCGCGCCAGCTGGCGCAGGAAGGCGGCGTGGTCGCGGGCGAGCTCGGCCAGCCCCTCCGGGAGCTGCCGCGCCTGCCGCTCGAGGCCGGCCAGGTAGCCGTCGACGTCGATCGGCAGGACCCGGACGAGGACCTGGACGGGGAAGCTGAGGCTGTTGAGGAAGCCGGCGAAACCGGCGACGATGGCCTCCTGCTCACGCTCCCCCACGAGCGCGAAGTTCAGGCTGCCGACCTCCAGCACCGCCCGGTACTGGCCGCCGGCGAGGCGGGCGACGTCCTCCTCGATCGCCTCGAGGCCGACGTGGGCGGTCTGGACGAAACCGATACGGCTCATCGCTCCACCTCCCGGTCGGCCTCGTCCGCGTCGGGCTGCCAGGTCAGGCGGGGGGCGAGCTCCTCCCAACGCCCGCCGGCGGGCCGCCAGGCGGCCGGGTCGGGCTCGCGGGGGTGCCAGACGCACACCTTCGGGACGGCGGCGTAGTGCAGGGCGACGAAGGCCCACTCCTCCAGCCCCCGGCCGTGTGGCCGGATGAGGGCGACGGCCGCGGCGAGCAGGAAGCAGGCGAGCGCGACGCCGAGGCGGAGGCCGACGGGCAAAGCCTCCCACTGATTCCAGAGGCCGTAGCCCGAGGCGGCGCCGACCGTCAGGTACATCACCTGCCGGACGGAGAGGCCGTAGAAGGCCTTGTCCTCGACGTTGAGATGGGTCGGGATCTCGTGGCGTTTCGTGGTCATGGCTGCCTCCTAGCGGCCGGCCCCGAGCGCCGACTGGATCATGCCGGCGATCAGCCGCGCCGATAGCGCGATCGCCAGGCCGAAGAGCGCGTTGACCATCGCCGACTTGCCCCGTTCCATCTGGTGGGGGCTGCCGGCCGCGGACATGTAGATGAAGGCCCCCCACATCAGGAAGAAGGCGGCGACGGTGACGGCCACGCCGAGGCCGATATTCAGGAGATTGGTGAACAGGCTGTTGATCGCCTCCATGGCGCATTCCCTCCACTGCTTGGTGTTGCTTCGGCTCTACGGGTCGCTCGGGGCGCCGGCCGGGCCGGCCCTGGCCCGCGGTGGGTCGCGTGCCTGCATACGCGCCAGGCTCACCGCCGCACCCGCCCGCCGCCCGCGTAGTGGGCGCCCCAGTAGCCGGTGAAGACCGGCATCTCCCGTACGACGTCGCCCTGGGCGGGGGCGTTGATCATCCGGCCGTTGCCGACGTAGATGCCGACGTGGGTGATGGGCTCGGCCGAGGGGTAGGTGTGGGCGAAGAAGACCAGGTCGCCCGGCTCGAGCTGGTCAGGGGCGAGGCGGATGGTTGCGTCGAACTGCTGCTGCGCCGTCCGCGGCAAGGCCACCCCGACCTGCCGGTAGACCCACTGGACGAGCCCCGAACAGTCGAAGCTCGTGGTGGGGCTGGCGCCGCCCCAGACATAGGGCATGCCGATCTGGGCGCGGGCGAGGTCGACGACCTGGCTGCTCGGCGCCCCGGGCGCGAGGTAGCCGTAGCGGACGGCGATGGCCAGGACCTGCTCGACGTACCAGTCGGCGTGGTTGTAGGCCCAGATGGCCGCGCGCAGGTCGCGCGGGGCGCCGTTAGCACAGAGGTACCGGGCCATCGCCGGGATGGCGTCCCGGTAGTCGTACGGATCACCGCCATTGCCGATGCCCGGGAGCGCCCAGGTGGACGGCAGGAACTGGCCGTAGCCCACGGCGCCGGCCGAGGAGGTGGCCATGTTGC
>CAYSYM010000074.1:0-16228 GCA_964435115.1 uncultured Chloroflexota bacterium
TGACCGTCCTGTGGGGTGGGGGTGTGCCGGGTGGCGACGGGCGCGACCGGCCGGCGGCGCGGCTGGACCGGTGGGCGGAAGGCGCGGGGCGGGCCGCCGCGGCTGCCGCGGTGGCCTGGGACGGCGTGGCCGCGGTGGGCGTGTGTGTCGCGGGCCCGCTGGACCCGACGCGCGGGGTGGTGATCGTGGCGCCGAACCTCGGCTGGGACAACGTGGCGGCCCGCGACGAGCTGGAGCGGCGCCTGCCCGGCACCCGCGTGTTCCTGGAGAACGACGTGCGGGCTGCCGCGCTGAGCGAGCACGCGCTGGGCGCCGGCCGCGGCTACACGTCGATGCTGGCTGTCTTCGTGGGCAGTGGGGTGGGCGGCGGGCTGATCGTGGATGGGCGCCTCTACCACGGCAGCCACGGCGGGGCGGGCGAGATTGGCCACCTGGTCATCGCGGCCGGCGGGCCGCGGTGCGGCTGCGGGCGGTGGGGCGACCTGGAGGCGGTGGCAGCCCGCGACGCGGTGGCGCGGTACGTCAGCCAGGACGTGGCGCGCGGAAAGGCGACGCTCCTCACCGCGATCCTGGGCGGCGACCTGCGCGCCCTGACGAGTCGGGACCTGGCCCGGGCGATCGACCAGGACGACGGCGTGGCGATCCGGGCGGCACGCCGCAGCGCCCGCTACGTGGGCCTGGCGATCGGCGGCGTGGTGAATTTGCTCGACCCGGCTGTCGTGGTCATCGGCGGGGGCATTGCCGAAGCGCTCGGGCCGCGCTACGTGGACGCCGCCGCCGAGATCGCGCGTCGCCAGATCCTGGCAGACGGGGCGAGGGACCTCCCGATCGTAGCCTCCCGGCTGGGCGACGACGCCGGGCTGCTGGGCGCCGCCCTGACAGCGTACCAGGGGCTCGCCGCGCAGCCCACGGACGCACCGTAGGCGCGGGTTGGCGGCGCGGCCCGGCCCGGGCAATCCGGGCGCGCCAGGGCGCAGCGGGTACCATCCTGGCGTGATGGAGACGACCGCCACTGACCTGGCGGCAGCCGCGACGACCCTGCTACTGGTGCGGCACGCCGAGACCGAGGACAACGTGCACGTCCGCCTGTCGGGCTGGACGGACGCGGACCTGAGCCCGCGGGGCGAAGAGCAGGTGCGCTTGCTGGCGGAGCACTTCAACCGGGCGCACGCGCACGTGGCCGCCATCTACGCCAGCCCTCTCACGCGTGCGCGGAAGACGGCCGAGGCGATCGGCGCCCTCACCGGCCAGACGCCGCGCCTGCTGGACGACCTGCGCGAGGTGTACTTCGGCGAGCTGGACGGCCTGCCATTCGAGGAACTGAAGGAGTCGTACGGGCACCTGCTGGAAGCGGACGAGGACGCCGAGCTAGACGACTTCGTGTGGCCGAACGGCGAGTCTCGGAGCGGCTTCACCGCCCGCGTGGACCGCGTGCTCAACCGCATCGCCCTGGTCCACCCGGGCGAAGCGGTGGCCGTGGTGACCCACGGCGGTGTGATCGCCACGTTCATGACGCTCCTGCACGGGGAATCACCGGCCCGCTGGCGTCGCTGGGTGGTGCCGAACGCCAGCTTGACCGAGGTGGCGTGGGACCCGCGGACCGGGCGGGGCGCGCTGATCCGGCATGGGGACGCCGCACACCTGGCCGAGCTGACCGCGGAGGAGGCGCGCGCCTCCTCCTGACCGCCCGCCCGGGCAGGTCGCCGCAACAGGGTGCGGAACCCACCCGCGGGCCCCACGGGTGAACTGGCAGCGAGCGCTGCCCAACGGCCGCCTGCGCGGCGGCTTCGACCGCGCCGTCCCGGAGGCCGCGCGCCAGGCCTACCGGGGCGACTCCTCGCCCTCGCGTGGCCGGTTGAGCGCCTCCAGGGCGGCGCGCAGCGCGCGCAACGTCTCCTGGGGCGAGGTTGACGCCGCCGCCGGCTCGGCGGCGGGGGCTGGCTGCGGCTCGGCCCAGCGGGGCGCGGGTGGAGCGGCCGGGCCCGGCTCGCCGGGCACAGCGCTGGGCTCGCTGGCCGGTAGCTCGGCCGGCTGTGCCTCGGGCGGCTCCATCGAGGCCGGCACGGGCGGCTGGAGCGGCACGCCTGCCTCTGGCTCGGCCCGCGCGGGCTCGACCGGCTCAGGCGCGGGTGGCTGCTCCCGAATGGCGGCGAGCGCGGCCCGGGCCGTGTCGATCTCGTCGCGAAGCTTGGCCAGGTCCCGGTCCAGCGTGGCGACGCGCTGCTCCGCCGCGTCGACGATCTCCCGGGCCCGCTGCTCGGCGCGCCGGACGATCTCTGCTTCACGTTCGCGCGCTTCCTGCTCGAAGCGCTCGAGCGCGTCCAGCAGCGCCCGGCGTGTCTCGGCGAACGACCGCTGCTCGGGGTCCGACGGCGATGCCACGGCGGCTATTGTAGGCAGCCGGTCACTCCGGGACCAGCCCCTGCCAGGAGCTCTGGCGCACGAATGGGTTCGTCGCGCGCTCCTGGCCAATCGTCGTTTCCTGGAGGTGGCCAGGGAGGACGCGCGTCTCGTCCGGCAGCGCCAGCAAGCGCTCGGTGATGCTCCGCAAGATCTGCGGGTAGTCGCCCCCGGGCAGGTCGGTCCGTCCGATGGAGCCACGGAACAGCGTGTCGCCGCTGAAGAGGAGCCGGGCCTCGGGCACGTGCAGGGACACGCTGCCCTGCGTGTGGCCGGGCGTGTGCAGGACGCGGAGCGTGACGCCGGCCACCTCCAGGTCGTCCCCATCCGCCAGGAAGGCGGCCGGCTGCGGGGCCGGCGGCGCCGCCTGGCCGAGCCACTGCCGCGCGAGGAGCGGCAGGCTCTGCGCGAGCTGGAGGTCGGCGGCGTGGAGCAGGAACGGGGCGCCCGTGGCCTCCACGATCGCGCGCGCGGCGAGGATGTGGTCCAGGTGCGCGTGGCTGGCGACGACCCGGGTGACGGAGACGCCCATGTCGCGGGCGAGCGCCAGGATCTCGCCGGGCGCGTCGCCCGGGTCGATCACGCAGGCTTCGCCCCGCCGGCGCGACCCGACGATCCAGCAGTTCTCCTGGAACAGCCCCACCACGACGCCCCGGACCTCGAGCTCGACAGGTTCGGACATGAGTCAGCCGCCGAGCATAGCACCATGCCCCTGGCCCCCGGCCCCCGGCCGCCAAACGGGTCGCTGCCAGAGCGCCGGCGGCCGGCGGCCGCAGCGGTCCCGGGCCGGCCAAACGCGTCCCACGCCTCGGCCAGCGCGAGGTCCAGGGCGAAGGCATCGGCGAGGGTCTCCGGATCTTCGGCGTGCTTCGGCGCCTTCAGACCGAAGACGGACGCGACTCCACTCAGCACGGTCGGCCGCTCCTGGCCCCATCCTTTCACTTCGTTCGTCGGTGCTGCCAGCAGCCGGCGGAGCGCATCGCGTGGGTCCCCGCCGAGCAGGGCTTCGACGTCGGACAGGCGCAGGGGGCGCGGCCACTCCGCGGGCGCGATCGTCCGCTGCCGCTCGGCGTAGCGACCGATGAGCGCGTCGGCGCCGCCCTTGCTCAGCTCACGGCGCGCCTTCTCGGTGGCTGCCTGTACGCCGTGCGACTGGAGCCAGTCCAGCAACGTGGGCGGCTCCGGCACGGCACCCACCTGCTGCGTGCTGCCCAGCCCCCACACAGCGCCCTTATAGCGGTACTCGTACACGCTCCACAGCGTTGGCACGCCGCCATCCGCTCTCGGCTCCAGGGCGCGACCGTCGAAACCGGCCAGGTACACCACCGCACTCGAAGCCGGGTCCGCCTCCACCCGCAGCAGCGCGACCTTCAGGACGAGCTGGCCCGTGCCGGCCTGCGGATCGTGGCGTAAGAGCTGCGCCTGGCGCGCCAGCAGCGGCGGCTCCAGGTGCTCCACGAGCCGCGCAAACTGCTGCTCCGGGTCCAGCCACAGCAGCACCTGGCGCGGCGCGCCATCCGGAGCAGAGCGCAGGCTCGCCAGCAGGTCATCCGCCAGCACGTCCAGGAGCGTCAGGGGCGCACCTCGCGCTGGTCACGCATTTCTGGGTTCCTCAGGCGGCACAAGCGGCTCCAGCTCGTCCAGCAGGGCAGCCACGTCCGCGTGTGCCGTCTGCCACACCTGGTCCACGTCTACCACGTCGTACCCGTGGATCAGCTTGTCACGCATGCCCGCCACCGCCCGCCAGGGGATCCGCGGGTGCTGGTCTCTGGTCTCGTCGGACAGTCGTTTGGCTGCTTCGCCAATCACCAGGAGCTGGTACAGCACCGCCGACCGGGTGCGCACATCCTGGGCGAATATCTGTCGATCAAGTCCCTGGACGAATTCGCGCACGAGTCGCGCCGCCTCAACGATCTGGAGCACGGTCGCGCCGTCACGCGGCATAGATCGGTTCGGCGGTGTCCAGGATGGCACGGCGAATGATCCAGTTGGTGGAGCGCTCCACCGCCTGCCGGCTCAGCAGGTCCACGCTTCGACCGAAGAGTTGAGATAGCTCCTCTTCCATGCGCACGTGGTCGAGCACACCCCAGGTGGCCCCAGGCTCCCAGCGGACCAGCACGTCAACGTCGCTCCGGGGGCCGAAATCATCCCGCAGCGCGGATCCGAAGAGCGCCAGCTCGGCCACTTTCCAGCCACGGCAGAAGGCGCGGAGCCGCTCCGGGTCCACGCCCAGTCGTTGCGCGACCAGGCCTGGGGTGCGCAGGTTGCCAGACGGCGTTTCGCTGTCCGGGCGCCGACTGCGGCCTACCACTTCTTGATGACCTCCTTCACCGCCAGGAGCCCCGCCTCCTGGAAAGGGCGGATGTTGACCTTCACCCCGTCGTCGATGTCGAAGTCATACGGGCCGGGGCGGCCATCTTCCTCCTCGCCCTTCCAGCGGCAGCGGATGCGGTCCTTCAGCTCGTCGCCGCGCTCGATCTTCTCGACGCGCGAACGGAACTCCTCGACGTCCTCGATCCTGAACTGGAGACTGCTCACCTCGGCTGCCTTGCCAGCCTGGCGGGCGCGCTCCTGCTCCGCCCGCAGGCGGGCGATGAGGCCGCCGGCGTACTGGGCGCGCAGCTTCTGGAGCGTGGAGCGGCTGAGCTTGTGGTACAGCACGAACGCCTCGAACGTGCGCTCCGGCGAGACGAAATGCCAGGCGATAGGGCGCTGCTTGAACTGCTGAACGTGGCGCTTGAAGAAATCGCGCTTAAGCCAGTCCTCGATGGGCCGTCCCACCCACTGGCGGAACTCCTGCTCCGACTGGTCAGCGCCCTTCTCCGGTGGCGTCCCGGAGGTGCTGGAAAAGGCGACGGCGTAGCTCCGGCGGCAGGGGAATCTTACGCGACCTGGCTCAGGTCGTCCTGGCGCTGGCCGCTGGCGAGAACAGCAGCGGTCGCGCCGAGCCATTGTGCCTGGCGGCATGGAGGCGGAGCCGCTGGCGTCCGCCCGAGGGCATCGGTGGGTTGGCGAGAAGCAGGATTGACGATCGGCGGACCGTCAACTGACGCGGCGTTGACGGGCGCTGATGAGAGTGGGAGCGAGGCCAGGTGCCCAATCCACCTCGGAGGTGTCCTCCACGTGAGCACATGCAGATCAGGTTTCCACGTCGTTGTCCGGACGCGGTATGGCCACGCACGGTAACGCCGGTACGCCCACGGCGGAG
The DNA here is from genome assembly GCA_964435115.1 of uncultured Chloroflexota bacterium. Lineage (GTDB taxonomy): Bacteria > Chloroflexota > UBA6077 > UBA6077 > CF-72 > CAYSYM01. The sequence goes on from CAYSYM010000074.1 coordinate 5,609, forward strand.
GCGCCGCGGCGAGGGCGTACCCGGCCCATGACAGTATCGGAGGTTGATCGCCCGCCGCTCACGGTCGAGCAACTCCACGATCGCGCGGCCGACCTACGCAGGCTAATCGTTAAGGCGGTGTGCCATCGGGCCGCGCGCCTGGCGAGCAGTGGAGGTGCCACAGCGGTGGCCACAACCGAGCCACGTGGGCTGGCCCACCGGACACCACCCGCGCCGGGGCAGTCGCGCCAGCGGCCTATGACTCCAAGGCGCGGCTCATCCACCCGTCATGTGGCATAATCAGCACACTACATGTGATCATACTAGGAGGGTAGCTCCCCGTGCCCAAGACCATGTCCCTTGCCCAGCTGGGGCACGGTGGCGCCTCCCGCGCCGTCCGCGAGGCGCTGGAGGAGCCCGTCCTCGTCAGCAAGGAAAACCGCCCGGCGGCGTGGCTGGTGAGCGCCGAGCAGCTCGCCCGTGTGGCCGCTGCCAGCGGCGACGGTGGCGATGCCTACCGGCACGCGCTGACCCTTGTCGCCACGGAGCTGTACCGCCAGGGCACCCTTACGCTCGGCCAGGGCGCAAAGGTCGCGGGCCTGGACCTCGGCGCCTTCATCGACCTGTGTGGACGGCTGCGCATCCCGGTCCTGTGGGAGCCGGAGGGCGGGCTCCTGGCGGACGTGGACGCGCTGGAAGAGCTCGAGCGCGCCGCGGCCACCCAGGGGTGAGCGCGGCCAAGCAGGCAAGGGATGTCTACGCCGACGCGACGGCCCTCATTGGGTTGGCGCGGATTGACCGGCTGGACCGGCTGGACCTGCTGCCCACGCCCATCCGCGTGACGGCCCACGTCTGGGGCGAGGTGGCTGGGGACGCGGCGCGGCCGGGCGTGACCGCGCTCTTTGCCGCCCGTGACCGCGGCCTCCTGGTCGTGGTCGAGGAAGGTGACCCCGCCGCATATCCAGAGCTGGACGCCGGAGAGGCAACCGTGGTGTCGGCCGCCGCGGCCACGCGGGCGGCCGTGCTGCTCGACGAGCGGAAGGCGCGGGCGCTCGTGGCTAGTGAGCCCGTGCTCCGGGAGGCGATCCCCCAGGCGAGCGGCATTGTCGGGCTGATCCTGCTGGCGAAGCGGCGCGGGCGCATCCCTGCCGTGCGCCCGCTCATCCAGGAGCTCGTGCGCCAGAGCTTCTGGATGAGCCCCCGTCTCTACCACGAGATCCTCCGCCTCGCTGACGAGCTCCCGACTTCCGAGGGCACGCCGGCCAAGCCCGCCCGCCGACGGCGGAAGCCAGAACCCCAGGAGCCCGCGTGACGCGAAGCACCAACCGACCCGTCGTTGAGCAGTGGGACGCAGGCTATCCCCGCGTCTCGACCGACATGCAGGTGGAGCGGGACCCCAATCCGTGGATTCCAGATTGAAAGTGTCACCTTCTGGGTGAACGAATCGAACTCGCGCCCACGGATTCGGGCGGGACGCGCCCCAGAACCAGGTCCAGGCCCTGGAGGCGCACGCGGTCGCGCATGTGCTGAACCTGCGCCTCTACTAAGGGAGGAAGGGGTCTCCGCCAAGGACACCGACCGTCCGTCTCTGCAGGCGCTGATCCGCGATGTCCGGGCGGGGCGCGTGCGCACGCTCCTTGTCACCAAGCTGGACCGGATCAGCCGCTCGCTGGTCGACCTGCTGGACCTGATGCGGCTGTTCGAGCAGCACGGCGTCAAGTTCGTCTCCCTGCGGGACAACATCGACACGTCGGGCCCGGTTGGCCGCTTCATGCTGCACATCCTGGGCGCCATCGCCGAGCTGGAGCGGGGCATCACCGCCGAGCGAGTGGCCGAGGACATGAAGCTGCGCGCCAAGCGCGGCAAGTGGAACGGCGGGCTCGCCCCGTATGGGCGGCGTGTCGAGGACGGCCAACTGCGGATCGTGCCCGAGGAGGCCGCCGTGCTCCATCTCCGCTGCGACTGGACGGCTCGCAGTCGATCCGTCCAAGGATCCGGGCGAGGTGAGTATGGTGATCACGTATCTCGACAGTGCCCCAGGGTTTGACGAGCCGTTCAGCGCCGAGATCGGCTTTCTTGTCCCTGAACTCGTGGCTGGGTGCCTCGCCCCAGGAGTGCGGTTCACGCTGAATGAAGGTCCGCGGCCGGTAGCGGAAGGGGTCCTCACAGACCTCCTTGCAGACTCAGCCGCGGCCTGAGCGCGAGGGGCTTGCCGAAAGGGCACCTGCCTGGTTGGTCCCGCCCGCTGTGACAGCCAGCCCCTGTCGCACAGCACCCTGTCAGCACCTGCGCTCGTCGCGGTGATGCCTTCCGGGTTATCATCGCGGTGTGGAGGTGCGGTTGACATCCCAGGCGCGGGCAGAGCTGCTCGCCCTGCCACGAGCGGAGCAGCAGGCGCTGCTCAACGGGCTCGACAAGCTCCGCGACCTCGACATCCGGCTCGGCTATCCCACCACCAGCAAGGTGCAGGGTGCGCGGGATCTCCGTGAGCTCCGGCCGCGCGCGGGCCGCTCGGCCTGGCGGGCGTTCTACCGCCGTATCGGCGACGTCCTGGTCGTCGGCGCGATCGGTCCGGAGGCGCACGCCGACCCACGGGGCTTCCGCGCGGCAGTGGCTACCGCCGTCGAACGTCTGGACGCGATTGAAGAAGAAGACGACGACTGAGGGGTGAACTGTGAAGCTGCACGAACTCCCGACCTTCGAATCCGTCCGCGATGAGGCGCTCCAGGATCCCGCCCTGCGCGCCGAGTGGGAGCGCACGGCGGTCGCCCGTGCCGTGGCGAAGTGGGTGCTGCGCTACCGCGTCGAGCACGGCCTCTCGCAGCGGCAGCTGGCGGCGCAGCTCGGCTGGAAGCAGCCGGTGGTGGCTCGGCTGGAGCTGGGCGAGCGGGAGCCAACACTGGGGACGCTGCGGCAGCTCGCGCAGAAGCTCAGGATGGAGATCGTGCTGGACATGACCCCCGGCGCCGCCACCTGGCTGGACACCGCAAAGGACGAGGTGACGGTCTACGCGGACGCGCGTCTGTCAGACGGGACCCGCGTCGCCTTCGCCGCCCGACCGGCGGCCTAGCAGGGCCGCGCCGCTCAGACCGGGACGGGTCTTGCGCGTCGTGGCCCGAAGGACGGCGGCGCCTGCCCCTCGCCCGCGCACCCTGGCCGCGGCCCGGCGCGCCGTGGAGCTTCTGGCGGCAGAGAACGCGCGCCTCCGCCAGCGTCTCGAGGCCCTCGAACGCGCCCGCGCGACCACGCTGCCCGCCACCGACGCCGCCAGCGTCGCGACTCCGTCCCCTAACGCGAGGTCAAGCGCGGGACCGACAGCCGCGACCGAGAGACTGGCGCTCTTCCGGCGCCTGTTCCGCGGACGGGAAGACGTGTACGCCACGCGCTGGGAGCAGCCAGCGGGGCGCTGCGGGTACGCACCGGCGCTCCGGCCGGGCGTGCCGCGCGGGCGCGGCGTCACGCACGCGCCCGAGGACTACCTGCCGCTCACCGACGACGTGGTGCGGAGCCACCTCGTCGGCACGCGCACGGTCGGCGTCTACCCGCTCCTGGCGGATGAGACGTGCTGGTTCCTGGCGATCGACTTCGACAAGGCCGGCTGGCACGAGGACGTCCGCGCCGCCCTGACGGCGTGCGACGCGCTCGGCATTCCCGCCGTGCTCGAGCGCTCCCGCTCCGGGCACGGCGCGCATCTGTGGATCTTCTTCGCCGAGCCAGTCGCCGCATCCCTGGCGCGGAATCTCGGCAGCGCCGTGCTCACGCGCGCCCTCGACCAGCGCCATCAACTCGGGCTTGATTCCTACGACCGCCTCTTCCCGAGCCAGGACACGCTGCCCGCGGGCGGATTCGGCAACCTCATCGCGCTGCCTCTCCAGGGCGCGAGTCGCCGCGCCGGCAACACGGTGTTCCTCGACCGCGCCCTGGAGCCGTTCCCCGACCAGTGGCACGCCCTCGCCACCCTCCAGCCCATGACACCAGCCGACGTGCAGACGATCGTGCGCGAGGCGACGCGGGCCGCGGCGATCCTGGCAGTAGGGACCGAGTGGCACGAGACCGAGGCTGATGCGGCGCGACAGCCCTGGACCCTGCCGCCGTCACGGCGCGCGCCGGAGCGGCCGATTGCCGGCCCCCTGCCACTCACCGTCCAGGCAGTCCTCGCCGGGCGCCTCTTCATCGAGACGCGCAACCTGCCGCCACCCCTGGTTGGTCGTCTCCGCCGGCTGGCGGCTTTCCAGAATCCCGAGTTCTATCGGGCGCAGGCGATGCGCCTCTCCACCTTCGGCAAGCCGCGCATCATCGACTGCTCGGAGGTGTTCCCCGAGCATCTGGCGCTCCCGCGCGGCTGCCTGGATGCGGTCCGCGGCCTCCTGAGCCAGCACGGCATCTCGCTCGAGCTGCGGGATACACGCGAGCCGGGCACGCCCATCGACGTGACGTTCCAGGGTGCCCTCACCGGGCGCCAGCAGACCGCGGCGGACGCGCTCCTGGCGCAGGACCTGGGCGTGCTCGCGGCGCCGACGGCGTTTGGCAAGACCGTGGTGGCCGCCTGGCTGATCGCCGCGCGTGGGGTGAACACGCTCATCCTCGTGCACCGGCAGCATCTGGCCGACCACTGGCGCGAGCGCCTCGGCACCTTCCTCGGCTTGCCGCCCCGGGCGGTCGGCCAGATTGGCGCCGGCCGGCGCCGCCGCACGGGCAGGGTGGACATCGCGCTGCTGCAGAGTCTCAGCCGCAAAGGGGAGGTCCAGGACCTCGTCGCCGGCTACGGGCAGGCGATCGTGGACGAATGCCACCACGTGCCGGCGTTCAACTTCGAGCGCGTCCTGCGGGAGGTCCGGGCCCGCTACGTCGTGGGCCTGACCGCCACGCCGGTACGGAAGGATGGACATCAGCCCATCGTGGCCATGCAGTGCGGGCCCGTCCGCTGGAAGGCGGACGCGAAGACCGATCCCGCGACACCGCCGTTCGCGCAGGAGGTCGTGATCCGGCCGACCGGCTACGTGCTCCGCGACGGCGGTGAGGCGCCGGGGATCCAGGCGCTCTACGCCGCGCTGGCGCTTGACGAGGTACGGACCGAGCGGATCGTCGCGGACGTGCTCCAGGCGGTGCGCAGCGGGCGGTCGCCGCTGGTTCTCACCGAACGAACCGACCACCTCCAGCGACTCGCCGAGCGTCTGCAACGGCAGATTCCACACGTACTCGTCCTGCGGGGTGGCATGCGTGCGAAGCAGCGTCGCGCCCTGTTCGAGGCGCTCCGCGCCATTCCCGTGGACGAGCCGCGCGTCCTCGTGGCTACCGGCCGCTACGCGGGCGAGGGGTTCGACGACGCCCGCCTCGACACGCTCTTCCTGACGCTGCCCATCTCCTGGCGCGGGACGTTCCAGCAGTACGCCGGTCGGCTGCACCGGGAGCATGCCGGCAAGGTCCTCGTGCAGATCTACGACTACGCGGATGTGAGCGTCCCGGTCCTGCTGCGCATGTTGAAGCGGCGACTCGGCGGCTACGGAGAGATGGGCTACAGCGTGCGGTTCGGCCTGGATGCCGCGTCCGACCCGCCAGGGGACCTCCGCCGATTCCTCGCTGCATCACCCGCGCCCGCGCCTGATGCAGGCTGATGACTCAGGCGTTCACGTTGGTTTCTGTCCATTGCTATCGGAACCCCTTCACGCACCACGCTGCCGATGGTAGGGAGCGTTGCCACGCTAGCGCGATCGTCGTTCTCCCTACCTACACCGGACTCCCCTGGCTCCGCGCCGCAAGTAGTCGCAGAGCGCGTCGAAGTCGCGGCGCCGGGCACCCCGTTGTTCGGCGTTCGTCTCCGACGCGAGCCCCTCGAGCAGCTCGTCCAACGCCGCCGCGTTGTCCTCCAGGCGGATGCCCGCGGATTCTTCCCGCGCACCGAAGACGAGGCGCTGGGCCTCAGGATCCAGCAGTGGCAGATCGCGGAGCAGCCGGTACTCGGCCGCATTGAGCCAGACGATACGGGCCGTGCCGTTCTCCTCTCCCACCGGCACGCTCGATTGCCGCCGCGTGAGGTCCCAGGGGGTGCCCTGCCAGCCGGTGATCACGCCATTGTCGTCACAGACCGGGCCCTCCCACAGGATGCGCCGCGGCACGTCCTCCCGTCGCAGCCGGATGCGGCCGGGACACGGGCGCCGGCCGGGTCGGCGCCGGCAGGGCAGCGGCGTGTGCACGACCTCACCCGCAGGGGCCACGGTGCCGGCGCTCGTGATCGCCCCAAGGTGGGTCACCAGGCCGGCCGCGGGGCCGAAGAGTGTGGCGGGGAAGCCCTCCTCATCCAGGAAGTGCACCATCGCCGTGACCCACGGGTTGCCTATCGCGTGGCCAGTGGCTTACGGCGCCGTCGGTGAACCACCGGTGCGGCGTCGGCTCCGCACCAGCACCGTGGGCAGGTCGGCACCGAGGATCGTCGTGGCGTCCGCACCGAGCACATCTTCGATGAACTCGATGGCGGTCAGGTACTCGACACCTTCATAGACATGGCGCTGCTCAGGGGCGCCATCCACGCCAGTGACGTCGACCAGGGGCGGGAAGTGGCGTGTGTTGTCGCTCACCACGTAGGCGGCCGGGCCGAGGATCGCCGCAGCCCACAAGGGTTCATCGTCCACATCCATCAACTGCGGCCAGGCGGACGGCCCGACGAACTCGCGCAGCCGGACGGTGTGCATCACCGGCAGCAGGTAGCGCAGCATGAGGTTGGCCGTTCGCGACACTTCGGGCCACCTGGCGCCCCGCTGGCAGGCGCGCCAGGCGAGCACCCGCCACGTTTCGGCGATCGTCCACTCGGACCAGACCGGCGCGAACGACGGTGCGCCCCCGCTGGCGAGCTCCTGGAGCAACAGGCGCGACCAGCGCGAAACGAGCACGCTCGCATCCAGCACCGCGCGGGCGGTCACGCGGCGGGCGATGCGGTGGTCGGCGGGGTGCGCTTCCAGGGCGGCGTGCCGGGCCGGGTCTCGGCCAGCACATCCAGCTCCTCGTCCGTCATCGGCCCGTCCCAGGGCGTGGTGAGCGCCTCCCGCTCGGCTGCGCGGCGGCGGACATCGTCCAGGTGCACCTGCACGCGGCCGTTGGGCAACGTGCGGCTGCGGAGTAGGCCGAGGCGCGCCCACGCCTTGATGGTGTGCTCCGTCTTCACCCCGATGAGCCGCTTGGCGTCGGTGGTGCCGATCCAGACCGCGTCGGGGGCGCCGACACGGCGGCGGAGCGCGGCCACACGGTCGCGCAGGCGTTCGGCGACGGCGGGCGCGAGGTCACCTACGGCCAGGTCGCGGTCAAGGGCCGCCAGCTCGGCGTCAATGTCCTGCAGCACGCTCACGCCCAGAGTGTAGCATGTACTAGCAAAAGTAGCACTGGTGGCGTCCCGGAGGTGCTGGAAAAGGCGACGGCGTAGCTCCGGCGGCAGGGGAATCTTACGCGACCTGGCTCAGGTCGTCCTGGTGCTGAGCTCGGGCGTTCTTCATCTGCACCACCTGCTGGTAGTCGAGGTCGGACAGCCCCAGGCCGCGCGCGCCGGCGAGCACCAGATCGAGGACGGCCCAACAGAGGCTGGGGCCTCTCGGCTCGCCCGGGAAGCGGCCGATCACCTTGGTCCGTCGCCGCACTTCCTCCAGCGACCGCTCCAAGAGATTCGAGGCGCGGAACCGCTTGCGCAAGGGCGGGAAGTACTGGAGGTGCACCGTCAGGGCCGGCAGGTCCTCGGCCAGGCAGGCCGCGGCACTGGGATAGGCGTCCGCCAACTCGCCCACTGGCAGGCCGCGCAGCCGCTGCTGCGCGTCGGCCGGGTCGGTCGCCTCGTCGAGCGCCGCCCAGTACGCCCGCTTGATGCGCTCGTGCAGGCCCCGCCGCTCCGGCAGCTTGGCCACGACGTTGCGCAGCTTGTGCACCGCGCACCGCCCGCGATCCGCCGCCGGCCACAGCGCCTGGATGGCCTTGATGAGCCCTGGTGCGCCGTCGCTGCCCACCAGCCAGGGCGCTCGCAGGCCGCGGCGCGCGAGATCCCGGCCCAGGTCCAGCCAGTCCGCGTCGGACTCGCGCTGGCCCAAGCGCACGCTCAGCAGCACCCGCTTGCCTTCGGTGGTGTAGCCCCAGGCCACCAGGACCCCCTCCTTGGCGCCGCTCGGCCGCACGGGCAGGTAGATGGCGTCTAGGAACAGCGCCAGCAGGGCGACCTCCGCCAGGCTCTTGGCGCAGAAGGCCCGGTAGCGGTCGCGCAGCGCGCGGCAGATCCGACTGGCCGTGCTCTTGGAGACCGGGCCGAGCCCTGCCTCCGCGACCAGGCTCTCGATGTCCCGGTCCGAGAGCCCCCGCACGTAGCCGCCGATGACCAGCGCCTCCAGGGGGCGGGTGCGGATGACCGTCTTCGTGTCCGGGATGACCTGACTGACGAAGCGCTCGACGCTGCCGCGGACCTGCGGCATGGCCACGGTGAGCTCCCCCTCGGCCGTCTGGATCGGCTTCGGCCGGCTGCCGTTCCGCGAGCCAGTGGCGGTCGGCGTCCGCTGGTAGCGGGCGCGACCCAGGAACGCGGCCACCTCGTCCTCCACGGCCCGCTGCAGGACCAGCCGGGCGCCCAGCCGCCCCAGCTCGCTCAACCGCTCACCAGCATCGCTGAGGCCCGCGCTCAGCAGCTCCGCACTCTGTGCCTCCAGCCGGGCGCTCGGCGCGACGCGCGCTCCCGGTGTGCTCGTTATGCTTGCCATCGGCGTAGCGCTCCTCTCGGTGGTTGCTCAGGCCGACCGTGCGGAGACTACGCCGCCTTCACTTCCCCCGAGAATGGACTCGCGCGAAGGTTCAGGCCGCCTGGACGGTGACCTTGTAGCCGAGCCGTTCCAGCCGCTGGACCGAGCGGCGCACGACGCGGGTGCGGTCCCGCTCGTCGAGGTAGGCTTCCCCGAGGTCCTCGTACGTGGTGCCCTCGCGCAGCACGTGGTAGGCGATCACCAGCAGCCGATGGGCCAGCGCCAGGCTCGCCCGCTTGGCGCCGCGGCGGGCCGCCAGCCGGGTAGCGGTCGGCTTCCGCCTGCCGGCACGCACGCTGGCCATCGGGCTGCAACTCGCCGACGCGGCGGCGCGGCCCGCTGCCGACCAGGCGGTCCCGGTGATCCACGCGCCGCGGGCCTGCCGCGCCACGCAGGTAGACGGGCTGGGGACCTTCACGGTCGCGCGCCACACCATCGTGCTGCGTCCCCTGGCGACGCCACCCAGCCGGCGCCTGCGCCTGGGCTGGACACGCCGTATCGTCCGGCTCGCGGCCTGAGTTCAACCTGCCGGATCTACGTCAGCGGGCCACAGCCGCAGCCCGGGGAAGTAGGTGCGGTAGTAGCCACGATCGCGCGTCAGCAGGGCGTCTGCCTGCGCGAGGGCGTGGCCGCCGATCAGGAAATCCGCCAGCAGGTGCTGGCGCCAGCGGACCGGGCGCTGGCAGGCGGGGCACGCCACGCCGAACTGGACGCCACACTGCGGGCACTGCACCTCGTCGCCACGGTGGCGCGTGTAGGTGCGCCAGGCGTGGGCCGCCTCCAGCAGCGCGGCCTGGGTGAAGTCGAGCACCCGGAGGGTCAGGTCGTCCAGGAAGCGCGCCAGGTCGGCCGGGGCGTCGAACTGGGACGCCAGCTCGGCGTACACGACCGGGCACACCACCACCGGCCCGGCCTCCACGACGGCCCGGAGCCACACCGCCCCCTGGTCGGCCTGGGGGGCGCTGCTCAGCAGGAGGTCGAACAGGATGTTGCTGTCGACGGCGATGGTCACGGGTCGCGGAGGGCGGCGACGAGCTCGTCCACCGACCCGCGCGCCCCGCGCTGGCGCAGGTAGCCGCGCCAGCGCGGCAGCGTCTCGGGCGCCAGCCGCTTCCGCAGGATCGCCACCCCATGCTGGACCTCGAACTCCACCTGGGAGCCGGCCCGCAGGCCGAGCGCATCCCGGACGGGCTTGGGGAGGGTGACCTGGCCCTTACTGGTGACGGTCGCCATACGTGGTCCTTACTCCTGGTGTAAGGAGTATAGCGGGCCGCGACGGGGCGCGGACCGCTGCCAGGCACGCACGCGAGGCCCCAGCCCGACTGCGCCCCGTCGGAAACGACGCGCGGCTGGCAGGCCGCCCAGGACCAGCCCCCCAGACACCTGGGCGCCGGCGTACCTGGCTGGTTCAGCCCCGGCCTGCGCAGTCGGCCCACGCCCGGCTGCCGTGCGTGCAGTAGAACGCCCGGAGCCGCCGGGGGCCGCCGCGGGAGCGGGCTGGTGCCGCAGCGCGGGCTGCCTCTTACGAGACGACGGCTGGCCCGAGCTGGGCCTCCACGACCAGCGCCACCCCAACGGCCCGCTCATGGCCAGCGCCCGAACCAGCGCCGCCAGGGTGGCGCTCGCTGGCGCACCCAGCACAGCCTGGCAGTGATGTCTGAGCAGGTTAAGCCGTGAGCGGGCGGCCGGTGTAGGTCCATCGTGTCACTTGCCGTGCGGTGGCGACAAGCGAAGCCGCCCGGTGCGACTGCGGAATACGCTAAGCACGTAGATGAAGAAAAGGCATGCTTCTCAGGCAGCCTGGGCGAGCGAGATGGCGGGAGTGTGTCGTTCACCACGCGCATTAGGCCAGGCCGTCACCACGACCATTAGGCCACCC
>CAYSYM010000075.1:0-15226 GCA_964435115.1 uncultured Chloroflexota bacterium
GCCCTGGGCCGCGCCTTCCGCCTGCGCCGGCGGCGGGCGCTCGGCGTGCGCGGCCGGGACGCCCTGGTGCGCAGCTACGTGGTCCTCGGACTGGCGGCGCACCCCCACCCGGCCGCCCGGCGCACCACCTGCCTGGGGCGCGAGGCGGAGGTGCGCGCGCTGCTGGACGCGCTGCAGCCGCTGGGCGCCGGCCGCCAGGCGGTCGTCGAGCTGGCCGGCGCCATGGGGGTCGGCAAGACGGCGCTCGTCGAGGCCGTCCGCGCGACGCGCGAGGCGCGCCGGTACGGCTGGGCGGCCGCGGCCTGCCCCCCGTACGGGCAGGACCTGCCCTACGCCACGCTGGCCGCCCTGCTGCGCGCCGCGCTCGCCCGGCTGGAGCGGCAGGCGGGGCCGGGCGCGCTCGAGCAGCTCCTCCTGCGCGACGCGGGGCCCGACGGTCTGGACGGGCGCCTCGTCGCGGCGGTCGTGCGCGACCTGCTGGCTGGGCGCCCGGGGGACCCGGCGGACGGGCCGGCCGAGGCCGCCCCGCGGCTCCCGGCCCAGCTCCGCAAGGGGCTGCTGGCCCGGGCGACGAAGGCGCTCCTGCGCGCCTGGGCCGCGCCCCGGCCGCTGGTGGTGGTGGTCGACGACGCCCAGTGGCTGGACGCGGCCAGCGCGGCCATCCTGGCCGAGGCCATCGCCGACCTGCGCGCCACGGCGGTCGGCTGGCTCGTCGTCCGCCGCGACACGGGGCGCGACCCGGCGGCCGCCTGGAGCCCCGACGGGCCGGCTGGCCGGCCGGTGCCCGTCGCCCCGGCGGCCCCAGCGCGGGTCACGCTCCAGCCGCTGGACGCGGGCGCCAGCGGCCAGCTCGCGCGGGCGCTGCTCGGCGAGGCGGCCGCGGAGGGCGCGGTCGCCTTCGTGGTCGAGCGGGCTGAGGGCAACCCGCTCCTCCTCGTCGAGCTGTGCGGTGCACTCGCCGACGCGGGCGCCCTCGCCGCCGTCGGGGACCCCGCGCCGGGGCCGCCGCGCCACCTGACGGACCACCTGCGCAGCCTCGTCCTGGCCCGCGTGGATGGCCTGGACGAGCCGGCGCGCCGGGTGCTGCACGTAGCGGCGGTGCTGGGCACCACCTTCCCGGCCGCGCTCCTGCGGCAGGTCGGCGGGCCGGACGCGGACGCCGCCACGCTCGGGCGGCTGGCGACGCGGGGCTTCCTCGTCCGCCCGGCGCCGGGGGCGAGCCGCGACGCCGGGGGCGCCGATCCGACCTGGCGCTTCCGCCACCCGCTGGTGCAGGAGGCTATCTACGCCAGCTTGCCCGCGCCCACGCGCGCCCTGCTCCACCAGCGCGCGGGGCGGGCGCTCGAAGGGCTGGGCGACGCCGAGGTGGCCGACCGGCTGGCACTGCTGGCGCTGCACTTCGCCCGCAGCGACGACGACGCCCGGGCGGTGCGCTACCTGCGCGCGGCGGGCGACCGGGCGCGGGCGCTCGCCCTCAACCAGGAGGCGCTGCGCGCCTACGCCGCCGCGCTGGCGCGGCTCGGCCGCGATGGCGTCGACCGGGCGGAGCGCGCGGCGCTGCTGGCCGCGCAGGCGGCAGCCTACGAGGTGCTGGCCGACGACGAGGAGGCGCTGGCCGCCCTGCGACTGGCCCTGGAGGCCGAGCCCGGCGGGGAGGCGCGCGCCGACCTGCTACGCCGGGTGGCGGAGGTGGAGCGACGGCGCGGGGCGTACGCGCGCGCCCGCGCCGGGCTGGCGCGGGCCGCGGCCGCGCTGGGGCGCGACGGGGCGCCCCTGCCCCGGGCGCGCCTCGCCATCGCCCGCGCCATGCTGGCGCTGGACATGGGAGCCCTGGCGGCGGCCCGCCGCTGGAGCCTGGACGCGCTGGCCTGCCTCGAGGGGGCGGCCGTGCCGCCGGAGCGGGCAGCGGCGTCCCGCGCGCTCGGCATCGCGGCCGCCCGCGCCGGCGACCTGGCGGGCGCGCAGGCGGCGTTCGAGCAGGCGCTCGCCGCGGCGCGGGCGGGGCACGACGCGCTCGCCGCCGCCACCGTGGCCGCGAACCTGGGCAACGTCCTCCGGCTGCGCGGCCGCCCAGCCGAGGCGCGCGCGCTCTACCAGCAGAGCCTCGCCGCCTACGAGCGCCTCGGCGCCAAGCGGGGGATCGCCCTCGCCTGCAACAACCTCGCCGACCTCGCCTGGCAGGAGGACGACTGGGAGACGGCGCGCCACCACTGGGAGCGGGCGCTGCGCCTGGACGAGGAGATCGGGGACCGGCGCGGAATGGCGGTCGAACTGAGCAACCTGGGCGGCGCGCTCGCCCAGCAGGGCGAGCGGGCGGCGGCGGAGGCGCTGCTCCAGCGCGGCCAGGCGCTGGCGCGCGAGCTGGGCGACCGGGAGGCGCTCCAGGCCATCGAGCACCACCTGGCGCTGCTGCGGGCCGCCTCCTCGCCCGCACGCGGCGAGCGGTGACGACGCGGCGGCGGTCCTCCAGGCGCTCGTTGACGTCGCGCTGTTCGGCGTCGGCCATGTCAGCCGAGCGTGATCAGCACCCCGGTCGGCAACGCGATGATCGCCGCCGCCGCCACCTGGCTAAGAGAGGCGACCGGTGTCGAGTGGGCCGCCACGGCCGCCCAGAGTGCTTAGCCGCCGGCCAGCTCGGCCAGGCGCCCGAGGCGGACCGCCCAGGCCATCCGAGCGGCCCGTGCGGCCGGCAGCACGTCGTGGACGCGGACCGCCTCGGCGCCGGCGAAAGCCGCCAGCGCGACACACGCCAGGGTGCCCTCCAGGCGCTGGTCGACCGGCAGCCCGAGGGCGCGCCCGACGAACCCCTTGCGTGATGGACCCACGAGGAGGGGATAGGGTGCCAGACGCTCGCGCAGCTCGGCCGCCCGCTTGAGCAGCTCGAGGCTCTCGCGCGGCGACTTGCCAAAGCCGAGCCCGGGATCGACGACCAGGCGGTCTGGACGCACGCCCGCTTCCACGGCCCGGCGGACGAGATCCGCCAGGTCGCGTGCGACCTCGTCGACGACGTCCCCGTGGCCCTCCCCGGCGTAGTAGCCGCCCAGGTGGTCGGCGACCGGGCGGGCGGCCCAGCGGTTGTGGGTGAGCACCAGCCAGGCGCCGTGCCGTGCGGCGATACCGGCCAGGTCGGGGTCCCGCAGACCGGACACATCGTTGAGCATCCTCGCCCCGGCGGCGAGGGTGGCGTCGGCCACCGAGGGTTTCATGGTATCCACGGAGATCGGTGCGGACACGGCGCGGACCAGGCGTTCGACGAGCGGCAGGACCCGGCGTAGCTCCTCTGCCGCCGGGACGGGCGTGGCGCCCGGCCGGGTCGACTCTCCGCCGACGTCGAGGATCGCCGCGCCTTCACGGACCTGGGCGACGCCACGCGCGACGAGGGCCTCGACGGCCGCGGCCAGTCCGTCGCCGGAGAACGAGTCGGGGGTCGCGTTGAGCACGCCCATGATGCGCGTCGGCACGCCGCGCGCGAGGACCGGACCCAACGTAGAATCGAGCGGAGCCAGCATCGGGTGAGGATTATCCAGGGTGGCCGCCGCCTGGCGGAGTCCGAGCTCGAGGCCGATCGGCGGGGGCGAGATGCGCTCTCCTGGCTGTTCAGCCTGGCGGACCAGGAACGCGGCGTTGGCTGGAACCCGGCGGCCAGCCCGGCGGAGCAGTGGAAGCTCGGGCGGACGCGCGCGCTCCTCGATCTGGCGGGCGCCCCGGACCGATCGCTGCCCTGCGTGCTGATCGCGGGGACCAAGGGGAAGGGTTCGACCGCCGCCTTCCTGGCCAGCATCCTGCACGCGGCCGGCGTCCGCGCGGGCCTGTACACCAAGCCGCACCTCCAGAGCTACCGCGAGCGCATCCGCGTCGACGGCGTCGCGCTTGACGCGGAGACACTCACCGTGGCCGTGGAGCAGCTCCGCGAGCGGGTGGCAGAGCTGCGGCGGCGCTCCCCGGAGGCGGGCCCGCCCACGACGTTCGAAGTGACGACGGCGCTCGCGCTCGCCCACTTCGCGCACGCGGGCTGCCGGGTGGCGGTGGTCGAAGTCGGCCTGGGAGGCCGGCTCGATGCCACCAACGCCGTCGACCCGGCGGTCGCAGCCATCACGCCGATCAGTCGCGACCACACCGCCATCCTGGGCGGGACGCTGGCGGCGATCGCCCGCGAGAAGGCCGGCGTGCTGCGGCGCGGCGTGCCGGCGCTCCTGGCGTACCAGCGGCCCACGGCGGCACGAGCCCTGGCAGCCGCCTGCCGCTCGGTGGGTGCGGCGTGTGAATGGGTGGCACCGCTGCCGGCGGCCGACGGGGGGACTGGAGCGGGCGAGAGCGTCGTTCTGGGCGACCGGGGCGGGGCCCGGCGCGTCCGGCTGGGGCTGCTGGGGCAGTACCAGCGGCAGAACGCGGCGCTGGCCGTCGCGGCCGCCGGGCACCTGGTCGCCGCTGGCCTGCCGATCCCAGAAGAGGCGGTGGTCCGCGGGCTGGAGGAGCTGCGCTGGCCCGGGCGGTTCGAGGTCATTCCCGGCCGCCCCACGGTGGTGCTGGATGGGGCCCACAACGACGCGTCGGCCGAGGCGCTGGCGGCGGAGCTGCGGGCGTACGCGCGAGGACGTCGTATCCACCTCGTCGTCGGGGTCAACCGCGATAAGGAGGCTCGCGCGGTCCTGCGGCCGCTGCTGCGAGAGGCCGCGTCAGCGTGGGTGGCGGGCGCCGCCGGAAGCGCGCGGGCGATGGCGCCCGCCGACCTGGCAGCGCTGTGCCGGCACCTGGCGTCGCGCCCCGTGCACGAGCACGCGTCGGTGGCGAACGCGCTGGAGGACGCGAGGGGGAACGCGGACGCAGGCGACGTCGTCTGCGTGACGGGCTCGCTGGTGGTCGTGGGCGAGGCGCGCGACGCGCTCGGGCTCCCGCCGCTGGAGCGGCTGTGGCCCGAGCCCTAAGCGCTTCGCACCTCGCCTTGAGGAGGGCAGCACGCGCACCACACGGGATATCAGAGTGCGCATGGCAGATTTCGGGCCTGGGCGGGACGTCGCCTTCTCGCTCGCGGCTGACGACGCGTGACTCCTGGCCGCTACCAGCCCACGTGCTGGTCCGGCCGTCGTGCCGTAGAGGTCGGAGCGCGCGGCGCTGCTAGGCCGGGACGGCCTCGGTGCGCGGCAGGACGGTCCCCACCGGCAGTCGCTCCAGGCGACGCTCCAGCTCGGCCACCTCGTCGGCGGCGAGCGGACGCAGGGGGCGGGTGAGCGTGGCGTTCTCGATCACGCCCCAGGTGTGCAGGACATGCTTCATGGCGGTGAAGCGGGCGGCGTCGGCGCAGCCCCCGCGGGCGACCTCGGAGAGCGCCTCGTAGCGCAGCACGACCTCCTGCGCGCGGGCCGCCGCGGCGAAGTCTCCCGTCCTGGCCGCTTCGTACGTCGCCGCGCACGCGGCCGGTGCGATGTTGGCGACGGCCGGGATCGCCCCGTGCGCGCCGATGGCGGCGCCGGCGTCGATGAGCGTGCGCGTCCCCAGGAACAGACGGAAGCGCTGCTCCAGCCCGGCCTCGCGGATCCCGAGTACGAGGGCGCGGAACCACTGGAGGTCGTTCTGGCTGTCCTTGATGCCGCTCGCCGTTCCCTCGCGGGCGAGCTGCAGCGTGGTGCCCACGGTCATCTTGACCTTCACTGTCTGCGGGATGTTGTAGATGAAGAGCGGCAGGTCGGGGAACGCCTGCTTCATGGCGCGGAAGTGGGCGAGCATCTCGTCCATGGTGTGGAGGTAGTAGTGTGGCGGGGTCAGCGCCAGGGCGTCGGCGCCGGCGGCAACGGCGTGCCGCGCGTGGCGCAGCGCGAGTTGGGTCGAGCCATCGCCCACGTTGGCGATGACCGGCACGCGGCCGGCCACCTGCTCCACCGTGGCCTGGACCGCACGAGCGCGCTCGTCCTCGGGCAATGCGGCGAACTCCCCGGTGGTTCCCATCGCCCAGATGCCGTGCACGCCACCTTCGATCAGGAAGTCGACGAGGCGGCGCAGCGACGCGCAGTCGACGCGCTCGTCAGTGGTCAGCGGCGTGAGGATGGGCGGGTAGATGCCGTGCAGGTGTGAGACGTCCGTCAACGGTCGAGCCCTCCGGCGGCGTGCGCGCGGCGCGTTCTTTCTTCAGGGTGCCCGGTAGGTGGGCTCACCCCTGGTACAGATTGGCGCCAGCGGAGCCCACGCGCGGAGGAGTATACGCCCCGGCTGCCGAGCGAGGCGGCCGCGCCCGCGCACGAGCGGACCGGACGTTAGCCTCGGTGCCTGGCCCTCGGGAACACTGCGCGCCGAGCGCCCACCGTCAGGCAGCCTGGTACAGCGGGAGGATGCGGCGCTCCACCCTCCCGCCGACGAGCCGCTGGATCGGCTCGAGCTTGTCCAGGTCCCACTCGCTGACGAACGTGACCGCCAGCCCTGATCGCCCGGCGCGCGCCGTGCGGCCGATCCGGTGGACGTACGCCTCGGGGTCGTCCGGGATGTCGTAGTTGAAAACATGCGAGACGTCGAGGATGTCCAGGCCGCGCGCGGCGACGTCCGTCGCCACCAGGTACCGGAGCGTGCCATCGCGGAAGTCCTGGAGCACGCGCTCGCGGGCGTGCTGGGTCATGTCGCCGTGGATGGCGGCGACCCCCAGCCCCTTGCGCCGGAGGGCGCTCTCCAGTCGGTCCACGCCGGCCTTCGTCTGGCGGAAGATCATGGCGCGTTCGGGCGGGTCCCTCTCCACGAGGCTGAGGAGCCCGGCCAGCTTGTCGCGCTCGGCGACCTCGTAGTAGACCTGCTCCACCTCGTCGACCGTGACCTGCTGGGGCTGCACCTGCGCCGTGACCGGCTGGTACAGGTAGCGGCGGGCGAGGATACGGATGACCGTGGGCATGGTGGCGGAGAAGAGCGCCGTCTGCCGCTCGCGGGGCGTGCGGCGGATGATCCGCTCCACGTCGGGTAGGAAGCCCATGTCGAGCATGCGGTCGGCCTCGTCGAGGACGAGGTAGTCGACCTGGTCGAGCTTGAGCGAGCCGCGTGAGAGGTGGTCGAGGACCCGGCCCGGGGTGCCCACGATCACCTGGGCGCCCGCCTGCAGGTCCTCGAACTGGCGCCCGTAGGCCGCGCCGCCGTAGATCGTCGCCACCCGGATCCCGGGGATGTGCGCGGCGAGCTGCCGCAGCTGCTCGGAGATCTGGAGGGCCAGCTCCCGCGTGGGCGCGAGGACGAGGGCCTGCGGGACGCGCCGCGTCTCGTCGATCCCCTCGACGAGTGGGATCCCGAACGCGGCCGTCTTGCCGGTGCCAGTCTGCGCCTGCCCAATGACGTCCTGGCCGTCCAGGAGCAGCGGGATGACGCGCTGCTGGATCTCGGTGGGGCGCTCGAACCCCATGTCGGCCACGGCGCGCAGCGTTTCGGCGCTCAGGCCGAGCGCCCGGAAGCCCGCGGCGAGCGCGGCCTGCTGCGCGGGCGGAGCGCTCGCCCCCGCCAGCCCGTTGGCCTCTGGCCGGGCGCCATTGCGGCTCGCGCGGGGTGCGGGCGCTGCGGGCCCGCTCGTCTCAATCTGAAGTACCAGTGTCGTGTCCTCCGAAGGTCGTGTGTGGTCCAGTGTGGTCCAGCGAAGTGTCCGTCGCTCCGAGTCGCTGCTCTCCTGGACCCAGACCTCCGGACGACGCGCGCTACTCTCTCGACGCCCGCAGGCGCGAGAAAGGAAGAGGCGCCTGGCCGCACCGCAGCCCGCGCCTCCGCCCTTCTGCTCTTTCGCGTCCCGACGTGGCGCCCGGGTGCGGGCGCCGCCTTGCTGGGAACGTTATACGGCCTCCGGGGCCCTGGCGGCGAATTCGGCCCACGCGCCAGCGGAGCCGGGGCGGGAGCGACATCTGTGGGCGGCACTCGCCCGTACACTTCACCGGTGGCAGGCGGGGCGTCTCAGAGGAGGGGATGGGGGGCCGGGTGAGCGACGAGAGGCCGGTGCTCGCTCCACGTCACGCGGCGCGTGCAGGCGTCGTGGCTGGAGCTGTGGCGTCCCTGGTGATGCTGGCGGGCATCGTCGCGCTGCGCCTCGCGACCGGGGTCACCTCGCTGCCCGAGGTCGTCGCGGACGGCGTGCTCCTGGCGCTGCCCGGCACGACCTTCTCGGCGATCCTCGACGCGCTGCGCGGGGCGGCGAAACCGTTGCTGTACCTGGGGGTTGGCGGAGGCGCGGTGGCGGTGGGCGGGCTGCTGGGACGCTGGTACGCGGCCGAGCCCGGGTGGCGGCGGACCGCCGGGCTGGCGATCGGCACCTGGCTCGTCTTTGGCCTGGGCGTCTATCCGGCGGCGGGGGCGGGGCTGTTCGGGTCGACGCTCCGGGCCGGCCCGAGCTGGCACGCGGCGGCGCTGTTCGCGCTGTTCGGGCTGTACGCAGGGACGCTGCACCTGCTGTTCGACCGGCTGCAGCGGGCGGCACAGGAATGCACGGTGCCGGGCGCCGCCCAGGGGCGGCGGGCGCTCCTGCGGGCCGCCACCGTCGTGGGGCTCGTCGCGGTCGGCGGCGTCGGCTGGCGCCGGCTCCAGCGCGCCTCGCAGGACGGTGTTCAAGTGCCCACTGGAGGGCTGGCGCCGGTGGCTGCTAACCCGCCGCCGTTCGACGTGGCCGGGCTCTCCCCGGAAGTCACGCCGACGGCCACCTTCTACACGGTCTCCAAGAACATGCTCGATCCCGCGGTCGACGCGGGGAGTTGGCGGCTGCGGGTGGACGGGCTGGTGGAGCGTCCGGTCGAGCTGACGTACGAGCAGGTGCGGCAGCTTCCGCAGAGCGCCGGCTTCTACACCTTGATGTGCATCAGCAACGAAGTGGGGGGCGACCTCATCGGCAACGCCCACTGGCGCGGGACGACGCTCCGATGGCTGCTCGGGCAGGCCGGCGTCCGCGATGGCGCCCTGAAGGTGGTCTTCTCGGCCGCGGACGGCTACAAGGACTCGGTCAGACTCGACCGCGCGCTGCACCCGGATGCGCTGCTGGCGTGGGAGATGAACGGACAGCCGCTGGCCAAGGAGCACGGCTTCCCCGTGCGGCTGCTGATCCCTGACATCTACGGGATGAAGAACGTGAAGTGGTTGACCGGGATCACGCTGGTACGCGAGGACTTCAAGGGCTACTGGCAGGTGCGTGGCTGGGACGACGAGGCGGTGTACCGGACCACGTCGCGCATCGACGTGCCGCCGGGGCGGGCCACGCTCGCGGGCGGTCCTATCGAGGTCGCCGGCATCGCCTACGCCGGGGATCGGGGCATCCAGCGGGTCGAGGTGAGCGCGGACGGCGGGCAGACGTGGCAGGACGCGCGCGTCAAGCCGGCGCTCTCGCCGTACGCCTGGCAGCTCTGGCGGGCGCGCGTGGAGGTGGCGCCTGGCGGGCGGACGGTCCGAGTGCGCGCCACGGACGGCGAAGGGGAGCGCCAGGCCAGTACGGCGGAGCCGCCCTTCCCCGCCGGCGCCTCGGGCTACCACGCGATCAGTGTCGCCGTAACGGCCTGAGCGCCCGGCGCCCGCCAGCCAGCCATGCGGCAGCATCGTGAGCGCGGCTGCGGCGTCTGCCTCGAACGGGCTGAGCTGGCTGCGGTGATCCTCGCCGTCTACGAAGCAGACCGCGGCGGAGGCAGGGATGGGAGGGGTCCAGCCGTGGACGGGCGGGTTGGCGCGAACGCGGCGTAACCTGGCCGGCGGCGCGGCCGGGGCGCGGGCGCGACGGCCACCATGGCCGCTGGAGCTGCGATCAACGACACCGGCTGACGCCTCGCGCATCGTGGAGGCCGCGCCGCAGCCGGCCAGTGGGCTAGCCCCTTGACAGCGTGTCCTCTGCTGGTGGAGTATTCAACAGAATACTTGAGAAGCTGGGGTGCGTATGGGAAGTCGGGCGTTCAAGGACCGTCTGTACGCCGAGTTCGCCGCCACTGGCAAGGCGCTCGCCAACCCCCATCGCCTGGAGCTCCTCGACCTGCTGGCCCAGGGCGAACGGTCGGTGGAAGACCTGGCACGCGAGGCGGCGCTCGGCGTCGCCAACGCGTCGGCCCACCTCCAGGTGCTGCGCCACGCGCGCCTGGTCGAGGCGGAGAAGCGGGGGCTGTGGGTGTACTACCGCCTGGCCGAGCCGCGGGTCTTCGACCTCTGGCGCGCGCTGCGCGATCTGGGTGCGGCGCGGCGTGCGGAGGTGGACCGGCTCGTCCAGACCTACCTCACCGACCGCACCTCCCTGGCGCCCATCGGCAAGGAGGAGTTGGCGCGGCTGCTCGCCGAGGGGCGCGTGACGGTGCTCGACGTGCGGCCGGCGGTGGAGTACCGGCAGGGGCACATCGCCGGCGCGGTCTCGCTCCCCGTCGAGGAGGTCGAACGCCGGCTGGCCAAGCTGTCGCCCAACCGGGAGATCGTGGCCTACTGCCGGGGACCGTACTGCGTGCTGGCCGACGAAGCGGCTCGGCCCCTCCGCGCCCACGGCTTCCGCGTCCGCCGTCTCGAGGAGGGCTTCCCCGAGTGGCAGGCCGCCGGACTGCCTGTCGAAACAGACGTACCCGCCGCGTAGGCGCCAGACGCGCACCGATTCAGGAGAGGGAGGGGAGCGATGCAGATCCGCCAGTTCGTGGACGAGGGGCTCGGCAACAGCACGCACCTCGTCATCTCCGCGCGCACCGGCGTCGCGGCGCTCGTGGACCCGCTGCGCGACGTGGACCGCTACCTGGAGGCCGCGCGCGTGGAGGGCGTGCGCATCACCCATGTCCTCGAGACCCACGTGCACAACGACTTCGTCTCGGGCGGCCGGGAGCTGGCCGCCCCGGCCGGCACGCTCGCCGACGGCGGATTGGTGCTGCCGGCGGACCGGCCCATTGCCGCCCACTGCGGCCACGACGCGCGGGCGACCACGGGCCTCTCGCTCCTGGAACGCGCCGGCTACCACGACCAGCGGCTCATCAGCGGTGGGTTCGAGGCATGGGAGGCGGCCGGGCTACCGGTCGAGCGCGGTGAGGCATCGCACCGCCAGGAGGCACGCGTGTGACCTCGGCAGCCGAGCGCGTCCGGCTCGGGCTGCGGGCCAACTGGCGGCAGTTCACGCTGCTGGTCGTCGTCAACGCCTTCGTCGGCGGCATGGTAGGCCTGGAGCGGGCCGTGCTGCCGCTGTTGGCGGAGCAGGACTTCGGCCAGACCTCCCGCACCGTCATCCTCTCGTTCATCGTCAGCTTCGGCGTGGTGAAGGCGCTCGCCAACCTCTTCGCCGGCCGCATGAGCGACCGCGTCGGGCGCAAGCGCATCATGGTGGCCGGCTGGCTGGTGGGCCTGCCGGTGCCTTTCCTGGTCATGCTCGCCCCGTCCTGGGCGTGGGTGGTCTTCGCCAACGTCCTGCTGGGCGTGAACCAGGGCCTGTGCTGGTCGACCACGGTGATCATGAAGATCGATCTGGTCGGCCCGGCGCGCCGCGGTCTGGCGATGGGGCTCAACGAGTTCGCCGGCTACCTGGCCGTCTCCCTGGCGGCGCTCGCCTCCGGCTACCTGGCGGCGACCTACGCGCTGCGACCCCAGCCCTTCTACCTCGGCGTGGCGTTTGCCCTGGCGGGCCTGCTGCTCTCGGTGCTCTTGGTCAAGGACTCGCACACCCACGCCCGCCACGAGGCGCGGCAGGTGGACGCCGCGAACGGCACCGCGCGCTCCGCTATCACCCAGCCGTCGTTCAGGCGCATCCTTCTGCTCACGAGCTGGAGGGATCGGGCGCTCTTCTCGGCCAGCCAGGCCGGGCTGGTCAACAACCTGAACGATGGCCTCGCTTGGGGCCTGTTCCCGCTCTACTTCGCCGCGGCGGGGCTGGCGGTCGAGCAGGTAGGGCTGCTGGCGGCCATCTACCCCGGCGTGTGGGGCGTGGCCCAGCTCGGCACCGGTGCGCTGTCCGATCACCTCGGGCGCAAGGGGCTGATCGTGGCCGGGATGTGGGTGCAGGCCGCGGGCCTCGCGCTCGTGCGGCTCACTCACGGCTTCGCGCCCTGGGCCGCCGCGATGGCGCTGCTCGGGCTCGGGACGGCGCTGGTGTACCCGACGCTGCTGGCGGCCGTCTCCGACGTGGCGCACCCCGACTGGCGGGCCTCGGCCGTGGGCGTCTACCGCCTGTGGCGGGACGGCGGCTACGCCGTGGGTGCGCTGCTGGCCGGGGTGCTGGCCGACCTGCTGGGCGTGCCGTGGGCCATCGCGGCGGTCGCCGCCCTGACGTTCGCCTCTGGCGCGGTGGTGCTCGGGCGGATGTACGAGACGCTGCCCACCAGGCGCGGCGGACGCGACGGCTCGCTGCGCCAGGCCGCATCCGGCGGACCACCCGTGCCGGTGGAGGCGCGCGGGTGAGCTACGACGCGCTGGTGATCGCCGCCCACCCCGACGACGCGGAGACGCAGATGGGTGGGACGCTGGCCAAGCTGGCGGATGCCGGCAGCGCATTCTGCTGGTGGACCTCACACGCCTCGTGGACCTGCTGCTGGCCGATGGCGGCCGCGTCGCAGGCGCGTTCTAGCATCGAGAGAGGAGCGTGCGATGGCTGGCAAGACGATCGTGGTCCTGGGCGGCGGGGTGGGCGGCCTCACCGCCTCCAACGCCCTGCGTCGGCGCCTGGATACCTCGCACCGGGTGGTGCTTGTGGACAAGCGGGGCGAGCACCTCTTCGCTCCCTCGCTGCTGTGGCTGATGGTGGGTGAGCGGCGCCCGGAGCAGCTCACGAGGGACCTGCGCACGCGGTTCGAGGGCGTCTACGCCGTGGGCGACGCGGCGACCATCACGCTCGCCAACGGCAAGCCGCTGCCAAAGGCGGGGGTGTTCGCCCACGCCCAGGCCCAGGCGGTCGCGGAGACGCTCGCCGCCGAGCTGCGCGGCGGCGCGCCGGCCCGCTTCGACGGGCTCGGCTACTGCTGGGTGGAGCTGGGCGCCGGCCGAGCCGCGTTCGCCGTCGGCGACTTCTACGCCGAGCCGAACCCCGAGCTACGCCTGCGGACACCGGGGCGGCTGTGGCACGCGGGCAAGGTGGTGTTCGAGCAGGCCTGGATGGGCCAGGGTGTCGCACGGGTAGTGGCGAACGTCGGGCTCACGCTGGGTGCGCGGGCGCTGGGCATCCCTGCGACCGTGTGAAGACGGCAGGGCGGCGAGGTCATGGGACGGATGGGACGGTAGCGGGTGGACGGCCGGGCCGGTGTGCCCTGGCTGGTGTGCGCCCCTGGAGCGGGGGGCGATCCGGACAGGAGGGGTGGCTATGGCCCGCGTGTGCGTGTTCGACGTGAACGAGACGCTGCTCGACCTGCGCGGACTGGACGCGGCTTTCGAGCGTGCGTTCGGCGACGGGGCCGTTCGCCAGCAGTGGTTCCAGCAGCTCCTGCAGTCGACGCTGGTCTCGATCGCCACCGACGTGTACAGCGACTTCGGGACGCTCGGCCGGGCCGCCCTGGCGATGACGGCGGAGCGTCGAGGCGTAACCCTGTCCGAGGGCCAGCAGCGGGAGATCCTGGGCGGAATCCGCACGCTGCCGCCGCACCCGGAGGCGCGCCGCAGCCTCGAGC
This sequence comes from uncultured Chloroflexota bacterium, assembly GCA_964435115.1. GTDB lineage: Bacteria > Chloroflexota > UBA6077 > UBA6077 > CF-72 > CAYSYM01. The sequence continues at coordinate 13,533 of CAYSYM010000075.1, forward strand.
GGCTGCGAGATGCGGGCGTGCGGCTGGCCAGCCTGACGAACTCCACCCTGCAGGTCGCCGAGGCGCAGCTCCAGCACGCGGGCCTGCGCGACCTGTTTGAGCAGGTGCTCTCGGCGGATACGGCGGGGCGGCTGAAGCCCCACCGCGACCCGTACCTGCACGCGGCCCGGAGCCTCGGCGTGGAGCCTGCCCAGGTGCGGCTGGTGGCTGCCCACGCCTGGGATGTGACCGGCGCCATCCGAGCCGGCTGTGCCGCGGCCTTCGTCACGCGTCCAAACATGGTGCTCGACCCCGCCGGTGAGCGGCCCGACGTGGTCGGCGCGGACCTGGCCGAGGTGGCCGAGCGGATTCTCGCAGTCGAGCAGCCGTGATGCCCGCGCCGAGCTGGTGGGCCCCGCGACCCAGGGCGTGAGCTGGCCCAGACGTCGACCACGACCCGGCCGTGGCCCACGCGCTGAGCCGCCCGGGAAGGACGCGCCGGGCTTGGCTACGCGGTGACGGCCTTCAGCGCCTCGGGCTGCGGCTTGGAGATGCGCGCTGGCTTGACGTAACGCGTGACCAGCGCCCCCGAGTCGACGGCGCCCAGCTTCTGGTAGAGGAACCCCAGCTTCTGCTCGAGCTGGCCACGAATCGCGGCGCGGGTGTCCTCGGGCAGCGTCCAGACCTGCTTCTTGAACGGGCCCCACACCTTCTTGCGCGTCTTGTAGATGAACTGCTCTTCGGTGTCGTCAGCACCCCGCTCGCCGCTCAGGCTGTCCCGCACGTAGCCGTACATCTGCCGCTTGAGGTCGTCGGGGAAAGCGCCGCCGTCGAGGATGATGTTCTGGAACTCCGTCGCCAGGTGCACTTCGAGCGTGCCGACCTCCGGGAACTTGTCGAACGCTTCGGGTGGCAGCGTGCTGGCACCGTGCTGCACGGCCCCACCCATCCCGTAGCGCCGGGCGGCCGCGGAGAGCTCACGCAGCGTGTCGAAGTCGATCTTCACCTTGGCAATGGTGCCGTCCGGGAGGACCACGCCCCCGTGCGTTGAGCCAGTGTTGACGCTCAGCTTGGAGAGACCGCGTGAGCCCGACCCGGCGCAAGCGGCGAACGCTTCGGTGAACCCCTCGATAAAGGCGCTCAGCTCCTCGACCGTGCTGTTCTTCTTGCCCACCTCGCCGATTTCACCGCCGATCGAGATGGTGACGCTATTAGGCTCGAGCTCGCGGATGAGGGCGGCCAGTTCGGCGCAGCGCTCGAAGTTGGTGCGCTGCTGCTCCCTGACGGTGGGCAGGGAAAGGTCGACGAGGGTGGAGGTGTCGATGTCGATGTTGCCGTAGCCAGCGGCCACCGCTTCGCGCATCAACGTCCGCAGGCCGTCCATGACGGCTTCCGGATCAGCCGCGTACTTCTTGGCGTTCGCCTGGTAGTGGTCACCCTGAATGAAGATGGGGCCCTGGTGGCCCTCCTTGATCGAGGCGGCCATCATCACCGTGGCGAATTCGTGGGTCGTCTGGTCGGTGTACTCCATCTCGCTGCGGGCCAGCTCGAAGATGAAGGCGCCGACCCGGCTGCGCCTGGCCGAGGCGACGACGGCGCGTGCGAAGTCGTACGCCATGGCGCGGACGTTGATTGCCGGGACAGTCAGGCCCTCGTAGGCACCCTGGGCCCGCGCCTGGTACAGCGCGTCGATGCTGGCGCTCTGGACGCCCAGC
>CAYSYM010000076.1:0-13515 GCA_964435115.1 uncultured Chloroflexota bacterium
CCGCCGCGCTGGACAATTCCCGAGACATCAAAACCTCGCTTCTATAAGGTTCGCCGGGTCATTTTCCGCGAAGGCGAACATGCCATCACTTCTCTCATTCTTGCGCCGCAGCAACCGCCGCGAGATTCATGGCCGAGAGCTTTCTTCTTCCCATTCGGCGCCGCCACTACCCGGCACCATCAAAGAAGATCTGCTGCCCGGCGCCCATAAGCGGTGGTTCGAGGCTTTCGTAGCGCCCTTCACCGAAAGTGGCCGCACTTCGCGCTTGGGCACCATCATCGGCATCATCGCGATCCTGGAAGGAATAGCGCTTACGCAGCTTATTCCGCTTCACAAGCCGATGCCGTATCTCGCCGAGTTCGACGAGGAGGACGGCAAGCTGCGCGAGGTCGGGAAGTTCAAGCCGCTGACCGAAGAGAACATCAAGCAGCGGGAAATCGATTACCACCTGAAGAAGTGGGCGCGCTGGGTTTTGACCATCGACTCGCAGACCAAGTCGAACCTCGAAAAGGCCGGGCCGTGGGCCCGCGGCGCAGGAAGCAACGAGCTCAACGAGTGGGTCGACAAACGCGATCGCCCCGGCGAACGCCAGGCGCGCGATCCCGACTACACCAGGACGTTCGAGAAGAAGATCGCCGTGAGCTACGGCCAGGGCAAGACGGTCTTCTTCCACATCGAGCTCATCGAGCGCCGGCAAGGCGTGGAGATCGGGCGCTTGAAGAAGCTCATGCAGATCGATTACGAGATGGTCTCGGAACAATTCAGCGACGAAAACCCCCTTGGCCTGGCCATCATCCACTTCACGATAGGCGACGAATGATGAATCGTCGGCTCGGCATCATTGGCATTTTCCTGGCTTACTGGATTACAGGCCGCGCCATCGCAGCCGCGGATCCGGCGGCTGACTCGGCGCCGGCGCCGAAGGCACCGGTTGCCAAGCCCAAGCTGGTGGGGAAGCGCGGCGTGGTCCGGGCGATTTCCTCGCCGCTGGATCCACGACTCGTGCGATTCCCGTACACGCCCGACTATGTCTATCCGATCCTGACGAAGCTCGATGACTACACGCACATCGAGCTCGCAGAGAACGAACGGATCGTCGAATTTCGCCTCCCCGACAAGCTGCTGTTCAACTTCAAGGTGTCCCCGACGAAGCGGGACATCTATGTGAAACCCGTCGTTCCGCAAAACGAAGCCGGCGCCACCATCATCACGAACCTTCGGCGCTACGAACTCAATCTGTGCGTGGGCGATGAAGATTCGGGCGGCACTTCGTACAAGGGCACGTCTTGCGAGCAGGCGGCCACCGTTACCAGGGAAGGCGCCGGGCCCGCCTGGTACAAGCGCGTGTCCTGGGAAACAGAAGACGGCGCCTACGAGGCGGGCGATGCGCCGTTGCCGCGCGCTGGTGGATTGGATCCGCTGGCAGCGCTGAAGGCTAATCTCGCAGGGGCTGGAGGGATGCAAAATCCGGCCGCCGACCTCACCAACAATACCGGCAGCCCATCGTCGGCCGGGTGTGGGCAGGAGCGAATTCAGCTAGACCGCCTCAATTTCAACTACTCGATCGTCGGCGATGCGCCGTTCAAGCCGACGATGGTTTTCGACGACGGCCGCTTCACCTGGTTCAAGTTCCCCAAGCTCCAGGACGTGCCGCCGGTGTTCGCGCTGGATCCGAAGACGGGCGAGGGGCAAATCACGGACTTCATTCCGTGCAAGGGTCATCTCGTCGTGCAGGCGCTAATGCCTGGCGGCGCGTTGCTGAAGCTCGGCAAGGTCGAGATTCGCATCGTCAACAAAAACACGCAGGACTGCGGCGGCTTCTTCAACACCAGCTGCAAGGCCGTTAGCAACTTCCGGGACCAGTAGATGGCACAGCCGATTTCGTCCCGTGTCCCGAAGACAAATCGCAACTTGCTCCAGATCTTCCTCTGGTCGCTTGCCATTCTCAGTGCCGTCGTGCTCGCCCAGCGGTTTCTATCCGGCGACACGCTGGAAAGGAAGCGCGAGGACGATCAAGAGGCCAAGCAGCGCCAGGCTGTCTCGCAAAGCACCCAGACATCGCCCGGCGCGATCGCCGCGATGTATGACAACCAACGCAACGACGCCGCCAAGATCACGGATGCTGAGCTTGGCCAGGGCGGTGCTGCCTCTGCGGCCGGCACCGCTGGAACGGCTGCGGCAACGCCAGCGCAGGGCGCGGGCCAGCCGACCGGGAACGGTTCGACAGCTGGCAGGCCGGCTTCGTCCCAACCGGCATCGGCGCGTCCCGCTGCGCAGGGTGGCGCAGCCGCGCAGCCTCAGAATCAAGGGGCTCGATCGCCTGATGGCGTGGCGCTTCGGATGCCGGACGGCCGGCCCTCACCAGCCGGGCTCGCGCCTGCAGGCGCCGCCTCCCAGGGCTACGACGACAATACCGGCGCGGGTACGGGCTCGACACTCGCCCAGCGCATCCGAGCGCAGGCGCGTGCCAGCGATATCGCCGGCTACGAAGAAGGATCGAGCGGGTCTGCCTTGCCGGTGCCGAATCCAGCCAATGCGCTTTTCGATCAGTTGAAGCAATTGCAGCAAAACGCGGGCGGACAGGGCAATCCCCAGGCGATGGCCGACTACCTGCGGACGCTACAGCAGGGCGGAGCCGCGGCGGCACAGCAGAGGCAACCGACAACTTCATCGAATCACAGCGGCGGTGTCGAATGGCTCAACGCCCAACAGACGCAGGGCAACGCGGATGACGAGCCCTTGCGTCCCAAGATGAGTTCGTCGTCACAGTACGCCGTTTACGAAGGTACGCCGATCCGCATCGCACTGCTGCAGGACATCAATAGCGATCTCGCCGGCAATTTCACCGCGATGGTGACTCGCGACGTCTACGACTCTCGCGGCTATGGCCACAAACTCATATCGTGGGGCATGAAAGTCTATGGCCGCTACAACAGCGACATTTCGCCTGGGCAGAATCGGCTCTTGTTCGCGTTTCAGTCCATGCGCTTTCCGTCCGGCGCGCAGCTCGTGATGAAGGGCATGCCGGGCTCCGACCTTGCCGGCGCTGCCGGCGCGGAGGGGGAGGTCGACCGCCACTTCTGGAGGCAGTTCGGCTCGGCGATCGCCGTGGGAACTGTTGCCATGATCGCTGGGCGCGCCCAGAACGGTGGCTCCAACGTCACGATCAACCTGGGCGGGACCAGCGGCAACAATGGCAGCGCCGTGGCTACGCAGGCCCTGTCCGACGTCGTCAAGCAGATGCTGAGCCGCAACCAAAATATCAAGGACACGCTTTACCTGAAGGCTGGCGAGGAGCTCACGATCGTGACCAATCGCGAGATGGATCTCCCGCCATCCCTCACCGGCGTTTCGCAGTCCAACTGAATGAGGTACGAGATGCGATCGACACTACTTCTGCTGCTGGCGCTGCTCGCCGGCGCCGCCGGCGCGGAAACCTACGACTTCGCCTACACGGCGACCGGCGACCCGCGCCTTACGCCGCTGCAGGTTTTCGACAACGGCAAGCGGACCTGGCTGCAGCTACCTCAGCTGAATCCGCAGCCCGTCGTCTTCGCCATTACGACGGCTGGCGAAGTGATGCTGCCGGCGCGAACGGAAAACCAAATGCTGGTGATCGATCGCGTTGAGCAGCAGCTGGCGATCGTGCTGGGGCGCGCCCGCGTCAATGTGCGCTACGTCGGCACCACGCGCCGTCAGGATGACGCGGCGATGTTTGGCGCGACGGCCCCTGCCAAGATCAGCGGATCCGCGCCGGCCCCCATGCCTGCAGACAAGATCCTTGCGGCTCACAAGGAACCGATGGCGATCGATCCCGAACCCGCGAAGCCGCAGAAGGAAACCGCACCCATAGAAGTTGCTCAGAAGTCGCCAGCCGAACAGAAAGCGGTTGCTGACGAGAAGAAGAACACCGCGGTACCGATTGCTGACGGCTCAACTACCCCGGGCGCCGACCAGACGCCGGTGGTGCCTGCCATTCCGACCGAGTGGGAAGTCAAGCCAGAAGACCAGGATCTCCAAACGCTGCTGCGTCGATGGGCTGTTACGGCCGGATGGCAAATCTCTTGGGAGGCAACGAAACCTTACCCGGTGAACTTCCACGCGACGCTGCATGGTGGTTTCGCCGATGCCGCGCATGATGCGTTGCTGCCCTATACCGTCGGCGCCGACCCAATCAAGGGCTGCACCTACGACAACAACGTCCTGCGCGTCGTCCCGAAGCCGACTGTCTGCAAACTCAAATAGGGCGCCATCATGCGATTTATTCCTTTCCCCATGCGCATCATCCCCTGCCTGATTCTCGCCGGATGCGCGGCGACTCAGAAGATGCAGGACACGCTCGACACGGAAGCGCAGGCCATGCACCAGCGCCGTACTGAAGCGTTCGAGAAGAAAGACAAGGCCTCTGCTGCGGCCCTCGATGGCGTGATCGAGAAGATCCCCGGCGTCTGGCTCGGTAGCTCCACTTCGTCAGACAGCGGCCGGTCTTTGCCTGCTTCAACTGGCGAATTCGTTTATAGCTTCGGCGACCGCGTCGGCATGTCAGCGATCGCCGAACGGATCACCTTGATCACCGGGATTCCAGTGCGCCTAGCGCCCGATGTCTTCATGAGCATGCAGACGCTGTTGGCGTCGGCCGGACAGCCCAGCGCGACAGCGGTGCCGACAGCGCAAGGCGTCGCCGCGCCGGCGCCTAATCCAGCGATGACATCGCCCTACGGCGTCGGGGCCGCCGCGGCGACGGGCGGATACGATGCCCTCTTCAAGGGCCCGTACAGGGGTTCGCTGGCCGGCTTCCTGGATCTCGTCTGCGCCCGCGGCCTGCACTGGCAGTACCGGGACAACACGCTCTACATCTCGCGTCTGATGACCAAGGTGTTCGCCTATCGCGCGCCGACGGTCACGTCGTCCAAGTCCAACGTCTCGGTGGGTAGATCCGGCAACATCAACGCCACCAGCGGTAACGCGAACGGCGGCGGCAACGCAGGATCCACGTCGTATGACGGCACGGTGAAAACATCGGCCGATACCGAAATGTCGCCGTGGTCGAGCCTGGGCAAGGACATTGATGCGGTCAAGTCTCCGGTCGGCCATTATTCGATTTCTAAGGAATCGAACAGCGTTGTCGTGACCGATCTGCCCGAGATCGTCGAAAAGATCGGCGCGATCATCGACCGCCGGAACCAAGCGGCGAGAAAGCAGGTTCGAGTCATCCTCGAGATCATCAACGCGATCACCTCGTCCGACCACGAGTTCGGCCTCGATTGGTCGCTGATCAACCAGCGCTTGGTCAGCGTTGCACCTGAATGGTCGCTGTCGTTCACGTCGCCGGCGTCGCTCGTCTCGTCATCCGTGGCGACCCTGGCCTACACCGTTATGAACGGGCAGGGTGGCGCCGCAAATCCCCGTTCGATGAGCGGATCGTCTGCGCTGCTCAAGGCAATGAATCAGGTCGGCCAGGCCACTGCGTTGATGCGCACGCAGCGCATGGCGCCGAACAACCAGCCCACGTCGTTCGCCTTGACTGACCAAGGCAGCTACATTTGCAACACGACCCCCGCGGCGTCGAGCATTGGAGGAACGACGGGCGGAACCCCCGGCATCACGCAATGCACCTACACGGTCGGCTATACGCTGACGCTGACGCCAACGGTCCTGGACAATGGTCGCATCTCGATCCAGGGATCGTTCGACTTCTCGGAACTGAAAAAGGTCGCGGAGGCGGTCAGCGCTGGACAGCTGGTCCAGCAGCCGCTGATCACCGATCTCGCGGACATGCTGCAGGCGTCCGAGGTGAAGAGCGGCGAGACGCTCGTCATGACGGCGCTGGAGAAGCGTACCGGCTCCTACGACAAGCGTGGCCTGGGCGAAGGCGGTTCCATCGGAAGCTTCTCCGGATCGAGCGCCGTGCAGTCCATCGTGATCCTGCTTACGCCGGTCGTGGTCGAGGACTGAGGCGATGGCATTGCTCGTTCCGGCCGCACAGCTGCGCTTTTCTGGCAACTACCTGGTCGCGTTCGGCCTTGAATGGCGCCGGCTGACCGGTCTCAATCGCAAAGGCCGGTCGATGAAGGAGGGCCAGGAGGTCGCGCAGTACGCCGGCGAGATCCAGGGCGGCGCCAGCCTGGGCGTTCGAGTACGCCGACGCGCAACTGTCGTCGGCCTCTTGCCCAATGATGCTATAGGCCAAGCGGCACGCAAGCAGGCGACCAGCCGCAAGGCGCCCAAGATCTACGCCGCCGCCGAGGTGTTCGGCGCGACCATCACCGAGGCCAACGCAGCCCTGGTCGTGGTGCTCGGCCCGAATCGCTATGCGTTCATCGGCATTCGCGATCATCTCCCGGCCGTGGGTTTCGACATGGTCGGGGACACAAGCCAGGTACTGAAGACAGCCGGCGAATTCATTGGACGTGTGAAGCAGACTGGCGTGTCGTTCTACTTCGTCGGCGAGCCTGGCCCGGATTTCGATCTTTCGCTGTTCCACCCGAATTCCAGCCTGCCGGATCTGTTTTCCGGCTCAAGCATCGCCAAGACGGATGCCGCGCTGGGACCCCTGCGTCAAGTCAGCCTAGTTGTGCCGTTGTCCGTCCTAATCGTCGCCATTGGCGTCGGTGGCTATTTCTACGACGACTACAAGGCGACCGAAGCGCGGGAGGCGCGTCTGCAGGCGGCGCGCGCGGCTGCCGCCGCACAGGCCACCAAAGCGGTCCCGGATCCCAAGCTGGCCTACGCGGAGTCCGTGCGCGCGGTGATTGGCAATGCAGTGCCGGCGGCGGCGAGCGCCGAGGCGCTGCTCCGGGCTGTTGGTCCGTTGCCCGATACAGCCACGCCGGATTCGCGCGATTGGAAGTTCTCGAAGGCCGACTGCGCGAACCTGGCCTGCACTGTCACATGGACGCGCGACAACGACAAAGCAAAAACCACCAATGAGGCTATCGTCGCCGCACGCGGCGATGTCCGTTTTCTGACCGACCTCAAATCCGCGCAGGAAGTTCTGAAGATCGAACCGCCGAGCTCGGCGGTCGTCGACATCGACAGTCTGCCGGCAACGCAGGAGTTCCTGATCCGGACCGGCTCCCGGTTCCAGGTCATGAAGCGCGCAGGCCTTACCGTCACGCTCTCGGCTGACGGAGGCAATAGCCTGCCCATCGTGGGGACCGTGCCCAACGGCGCGCCGATGGACGGCATCTCACTGGTGCGCATTGGCACATGGGAGATCTCCGGCGATTACGCCTTGCGTAGCGCACTGCTAGAACTGCCTGCCAATGTGACATTGACCTCGCTGCTGGTCGAAACGACGACAGCCGCCAAGGAGATGGGGCGCCCCGGTGCTCCCTCTCAATATCCCATCAAATTCACTGCCAAGGGGAACTTCTATGTTCGCTAGGACATTGCTCATAGGGCTGGCCAGCGCGATTTGGGCGGTCGCCATGCCTGTGGCCGCCAACACGATCGATGCCATCGCGGATCGTGCGGACGATGCCTCGGCGCGGAAAGATGCCTCCGGGCCTGGGGCGTCGGACGCGCAGCGTCGGCGCTCACGCGACCTGAAGATCTGGGCCATCTACGGGCTCGGCAGCGTTCTACGCACTGACCTGGTCGTAGATGGAGAACTCATCAGCGACAGGACGGTCGGAAGCGAACTGCCGCATGGCTTGAAGGTCGTGATGATCCTGCCGCTGGAAGTTCATTTGACAGATGGCAAGAAAATCATCCGGCTGTATTTCTCCGCCTCACCGCAGGTTTCGGAGTCGGAAGAGAGTCGCCGCAGCAATGCGAATGGGGCCGTCAAGGATGGACGAAGCCCGCCGCTCACGATGCCGCCCAATGAATGGAGGCAATGATGGCGATCCTCGGCCAGAATCAGGTATCCCGCTTTCCGATGCGCCGCAGTACCTCGCCAGCGCCGGTCGCCGGCGACCTGCGCGACTGGCAGATCAAGGGAGTGCCGCCGTTCCGCCGCATCCTGACGGCGACGCGCGGCCATCCGCTTGAGCTCTCGCAGGAAATGCAGCTTCGCATGGCGCTGCTCGAGGTAGAAACCGACAGGGCCGTCGCGATCGTCGACGACGATTATTGGGACAACCCCGAGTTCGACAATGTCCTGGCGCGCGCGCGCGGCTTCGGGCTTGAAATCGTCGAAACAATCAAGCTCCCGTACTCGCACGTCCAGTTGCTGGCGCAATGCCGCCGCGACGTCGGCGAGGCGAAGGCAACATCGGTCGCTAACGATACGCACGCCGACAAGCTGCTCAAGGAGCTACTCGAGTACGCCGTGCGGGAAAGGGCCAGCGACGTTCACATCGCTATCCGGGACAAGGATCCGCGGCGCGCCTCGGTGCTGGTGAAATTGCGGATCGACGGCCGCCTTCGGCCTCACCCCTATCTCTGCGAGGTCAAGTACGCGGCGCCACTACGCGACATGATCAAGGTCGTCTACGGCGCGCGTATCGACGCCGGATCGAACTCGGAGGGCACCTTTTCGGAAGGCATCAACCAATACGCCACCGTCACCCTGGAGCTCGGTGGACTGATCCGCACGCTGCGCTACCAATCCTTCTGCATCCAGCACGGAAACCGCTACGTGCTGCGAATTCCCGACGAGCGTGAAAGCGACTCGAACGACATGGCGGCGCTGCACTACCTGCCATCGCAACTGAAGCTGCTGCGCAAGATCGCCAGGCAGAAGTTCGGGGCGGTGTTCCTCTGCGGCACGGTCAATACCGGCAAGACGACGTCCATGCAGCGCATGGTGCTCAACACCCCGAACGTCGAAGAACTCCACATCGCTTCCGCCGAAGACCCGATTGAAGGTCACGTTATGGGCCACAAAGTTTCTCGCGTGGCCATCCAACGCGGTGCCGAAGCGGCTGGGCGCGGCGGGGACGTCAACCCCTTTGCGCGCACCATGCGGGACTTCCTGCGCGGCGATATCGATGTCTTCTACGTGGGCGAGATTCGCGACCGCGAAACCGCTGGCGCCTTCGAGGCGGCGATCCAGACGGGGCATAAAGGCTATGCAACGCTACACCTGGGATCAGCCTTCTCCGCGATTCCTCGCCTGTCCGGACGGGAGATCGGCATATCACGCGAGACCGTCGCCACGGAGGACTTCCTCGCCGCGGTCATCAGCCAGCGCCTGATGCCGAAGTTGTGCCCCGATCCGGACTGCAACTGCGCCGTGCCAGTTACGGATTCGACATTGAACCTGGACGAAGAGCAACAAGAGGCGCTGCTGTTTCTGCAACAGAAGTTCGGCATCTCGCTTGATGGCGTGCGGACGCGTCGCGCCGGCGGCGATTGCCCTCATTGCAAAGGGACCGGCACGGTGGATCGCGTCCTGATCGCCGAAGTCGTCGTGCCGGATGCCCATATGTTCAAGCTGTGGCGCGAAGGGCGCGACGCCGACGCCAAGGAATACTGGCGAAGGAAGCGGACGGCACCGTTCGACGATCCGAACTGCGACGGCAAAACGGCCTATGAGCATGGCATCTACCTGGTGTCGATCGGCATGGTCGATCCGTTCGAGCTCGACGCCATCATTCCGTTCGCCTTCTACGACGTCGTTGCCAACTAAGCCCCCATATGAGAATCGACGTGGAATCCATCGCCGAACTTGCCTGGAGAGCAAGGGAGTTCGCCTCCGAGATGCCGGCCAGGCTCCGCGAACGCCGGGCGCACCGGGCACTCATGAAGAGCCGGGCCGACATCTACGAGGACCTGGGCAACGCTGTCAAGAACGCCTCGGGAACGAGTGCATCGGGCTGGACGCTGCTGGGCCAACTTGAAGACTGGCGCGATCGCGCCGCCGGCCGGAAACAGCCCATCGCGCACATCTTCGCTGTGTGGTCGGAGCGCATGCGTGAGACAGGGCTGTTTTCCACGGCTATCGAGGGCACCGTACCGCAGATGGAGACCGTCTCGATCGCCACCAGCGAGCATATCGGCCAGATCGGCACCGGGCTGATCGAGCTCGCCGAGGACGTTAAGCGTCTCATGGGCCTGGAGAAGACCGTCATGGGCATGGTCCGTGAAATCGCCTTGCCGTTCATGGCGATCCTCGCAGCGATCCTATTCTTCTCGATCATTTATACGCCCGAGATCGCTGCCTTCGTACCGTTGGCGAAAATGCCGCCGGCGACGCGCGGGTTCTATTACTTCGGCCAGTGGATCCCAACGTGGTGGCCGCTGGTGCTCGCCCTCGGCGTCGGGATCTACAAGACGATCGATTGGAGCATGGAGAACTGGACAGGCTGGCTGCGCGACCGGCTCGACACGTTTCCGCTCTCGCCCTATCCCTATTACCGTGACTACACGTCCGCACGGCTGCTCGTTGCACTCAATCGCCGCATGTCGCAAGGCGACACCATTGCGCGTGCCCTCGAACAGATTGGCGAGCAGTCGCCCGAATACCTCAAGGTGCATTGCGACCGCGCCATCGCCAACATCGAGGCTGCCCTTGGCATGCATGAGGTGCTCGACACGGGGCTCTTCAACGAACACCTGATGGACCGCATCGCCGACTACATCAGGCAAGGCGACTTCACCAGCGCCATCGGGAAGCTCGCCGGTCACTCGTTCGCCAAGGTAGAGGAAAGCATCCTCGCCAACATGCGGACGGTAAAGGGCCTTTCCACGTTGCTCTTGTACGTCGTCATCATCGCCTTCATCGGGCTCGTCATCAACACCATCGTCGCATCCAGTAGCGGCTTCCGGTTCTAGCACTCACCCTCACAGGAGACATTTCATGAAGACACGCAATATCCCGCCGAGCCCGCTGCGTCGCCAGCGCGGCGTCACGTTGGTCGAAATCTCGCTCGGAACCATCGCCATTCTCTTCGTCGCCACCTATGTGCTCGGTGGCTTCGACTCCATACGAGACACCATTAAGGCGTACCGCGAGGTCAACGACTTTCCGAAGGTCCTGGAGTGCATCCAACATCGGAAGGTCACGGCGTCGAATTTTGCCGGCACAACGACAGCGTCGGTCTATAGCTGCTTCTCGAATTCCATGCAGTCGAGCGGCACGGCAATCAATTACTGGCAGGGACCGGTTACGGTTGGTGTCGCAACGACAACGACGGCCAACGACTCGCTCACCTTCACCAGCGCCAACTACTCGCAGCACGGATGTACGGCCGTCGGCAGCGGATTAGCAACGACGTTTGGATCGATCACCGCCAATGGCACCGTCGTCAAGACGATCGGCAACCCTCTCAATGACGGCGCGCTCGAGGCGGCCTGCGTCGCCGGATCCAACAACACCCTTGTCTTCTTGGCGACGAAGTAAGAACGAAGAACGATGAACGCGCTGAAACAAGAGCAAATCGCCGAACTGCGCAAGACGTCCGATTGGAATCTCGACGTCCAGACGATCGAGAATTCCGGAATATTCCCCGGGCCCACGCGTCTTGCACCAGCGGACGGGCTCAAGTTCGAGTTCGCCTCGTCCTTGGCCGCCGAGGTACTCCAGAAATACGACGAGGCCAACCGCCAGCGCAAGACCTTCGGCATTGTCTGTCAGGGGATTCGCTATCGCGTGCAGCCGCTGGAGTTTCCCTATTTTCAGCTGCGCACGCTGCACGACAAGGCACTGACGCCCGAGGAGCTCGGGATTCCGGCGCCCTACACAGACATTCTCTTGAGCCGCGAACTGCGCAACCGCGGCGGCCTTGTCCTGTTCGGTGGGCCTACTGGCTCCGGAAAGACGACGTCGGCGTCGGCGATCTCGGTGAAGCGACTGGAGCTCTATGGCGGCTATCTCCTGACGCTTGAGGACGTGATCGAGTACAAGATGGATGGCTGGCACGGCGATCGAGGCCTCTGCCGGCAGGTCCAGATCCAGGGCGATTACCGCGAAGAAATGCGTTGGGCGCTTCGGGCGTTCCCGTCCAATGACCGCTCGATGCTGATGTTCGGCGAGATCTGCGACGACATCGCCGCCGGTGAGCTCCTGCGCACGGCGCTCGACGGCCATCTGGTCCTGACGACCATGCATGGCAACAACATCGTCGCATTGCTCAACCGCCTGATCATGATCGCCAGGCGGGAAATGGACATCGCAGAGGCGAGGGCATTGCTGGCGCAGTCACTGCGCGTCGTGGTGCATCAAATTCGAGAGCACACCGTACCGCAGGTCACCATGCTGAACCTGCTCGACAAGGACGCACAGGGGGCTATCAACATCATCGGCAACCACGAAGTGCGGCTCGATCAACTGAACCAGACGATCAGCTCGCAACAGCTGCGCTTCCAGCGGGCCATAGAGTCAATCGCCGCATAAGGCAGGGAGAAACGGCATGAAGCGTCGGCAGAGGGGCGTCACCCTAGTCGAAATCTCGCTTGGTCTGATTGTCACGATGCTCCTCGCCGCCGAGGCTGTGAAGTGGCAAGCTCACGATAACTGGATCTCGCGACTGACGACGGTTTCCGACCAGGCCAACGAGGTCGCCGGGGCGCTGACGACGTACAACACCAACAATTACGCTCAACTGGCATCGGCAGCGCCGGTAGTGGCTGGCTACGCCAACCCGATGGCGCCGACCATCACCGAAATCAAGACGCCGCCGACGGGCCCCTTGAACCAGGGCTTCACGGCTACCAATGGTCTGGGTGGTAATTGGCTCCTGAACGTCACGAAGGTTCCCGCCGGCTGCGTTGCGCCGGCCTGCGATCTGCTGGGCACCGTGGCGCTTTCCAGTCCTGTCTATATCCCTGGCACAACCACCGTCGACGAAGACGGGCTTGGGGCAATGCTCCAGCACATCGGCGGTAGCGCCTGCTATTCGACGCCGGCGGACCCGACGCACTGCACCGCCGCCAACGGTGTGACGATCCCGAATCCGCTCGGCAACGTGGCGGGAATCTTCGTCATCAAGACCAATTTCGGTTCATCGGGCCTGTCGCGCTTCTATGCGCGGGACGCCAGCACCGGCGCATTGACGGCCCATCTGTTGATGGGTGGAAACACGATCACCGGACTTCTGTCCGTCGCCATCAACAGCAACTGCAGCAGCGCTGCGGACGTTGCCAGCGGCCCTAGTGGCGAAGTCGTGTCGTGCATGGGCGGCAAGTGGAAGACGCAGGGCTCCGCGTACTGGCAGGATCCGGTCCAAACTTATGCCCTGCTAAATGCCACCTACCCATGTACTGCGGCGATCGCCTGGCAGACACGGGTAGTTCAACTTCCCTCTGTGGGATCCGGGCCGCGCGCCTATACGTGCGATGGCGCTGCATGGCAGCCGATCGGCGTCAGCGACACCGGCAACCTAGTCGTAGCAGGCACCTTAACGGCTGGCACAGCATCAATCACAGGCAACGCCACGGTCGGCGGCAATGTATCGGTAACGGGCAATCTGTCCGCGAACACGCTACAGCCGACCCTTGTGGCGGCCGACAATTCGAGTTGTGCCGGATATGGATCTGGTACGCAAGCGCAGAGTTCGGTGACCCCAGGCTTAATACTTTCTTGCCAATCCGGTAGTTGGCAGGCGGCGCAGGGTGGCGGGAAAACGG
>CAYSYM010000077.1:0-13280 GCA_964435115.1 uncultured Chloroflexota bacterium
CGCCGGGGCCGCGCGCCCTCACGAGGGAGCCAGATGGTCCAGGGTCTCGAGGGCTTCCTCGACGAGCTCGAGGACGATCTCCCGGCAGGATTTCGACGCGTTCATCATCCCCACGCCCTGGCCGGCCGGGGTGCTCATGAGGGGGGCGACCCGTCGATCGTAGATCCGCGTGACGAGATCCTGGACCAGCAACCCCTGCTGTGGGTACGGCAGGGGCAGCGGCGCTCCAGGCTGCTCCCACGCGTCGGTCCAGGGCGTGCGGAGCTGCCGTGAAGGCTTGCCCGTGAACGCGCGACTGCGCACCAGGTCGCGTTCCGTCGCGTGGAGGAGCTTCTCCACGACGATCGGATCCAGCTCGGTTTCGTGGGATGTGAGCCAGAGCGTCCCGATCCAGGCGCCGGCTGCGCCCAGGGCGAGCACGGCCACGATCTGCCGGCCGCAGGCGATGCCGCCCGCCGCCAGTACCGGAAGCGGCCTCACAGCGTCCACTACCTGGGGTACCAGCGCCAGCGTCCCGATCTCGCCGGTGTGGCCCCCGGCGTCGGATCCCTGTGCGACCACGTAGTCCACGCCCGCGTCTCGCGCACGCCGGGCGTGCCTGACGCTGCCGACGAGCGCGGCCACCTTGAGTCCCCGGGCGTGCAGGTCGGGTACGAGGAGCGCCGGGTCTCCGAGCCCGAAGGCCACGAGCGAAACGTCGTGCGCTAGCGACACCTCCAGGTGCCGACGGCCCACGTCGCGCGTGGCGATCAGCCCACGCGCTCGCGAGCGGTCCGCGTCCGGCCGCGCCCGCGGAACCTGGTGCTGAGCCTCGAACGCCCGTACAAACGCTCGATGGGACTCCGGAATCTCCCGCTCCACCTCGTCGAGTGGCTTCTCTGCTGACGCCGGCAGCAGCACGTCCACGCCGTACGGCCGCCCACTGCAGTGGGCATCCAGCCAGCGTAGCTCCACGTCCAGCTCGTCGGGCGTGTAGCGCGCAGCGCCGAGCACACCGAGCCCCCCTGCCCGGCTCACGGCTGCGACGACATCGCGGCAGTGGCTGAACGCCACAATGGGGAACTCGATGCCGAAGTCGTCGCAGAGCTGCGTGTGAAGCGGATTCGGACTCGGGGACACCCAGAGGACCTCCGCCGGTCGCTCAATCGACGGTCGGACGCCGGTCCACGACCCGCTGCGCCTTGGGACTCCGGACCGGGTCGAAGATCTCGTTCGCCGATACCACCTCGACGCGGGGCCGGATCTGGGCGGCCTCCATGGCGCGCGCCACTGTCTCCTCCACCACCCGGCCCCGGGCGCCGGCGGCGGCTGCCACGCGCAGGACCAGCTCGTCCATCGAGAAGGGGTCCTCCGGGACGCTCTTCTGAATCACGATCTGGTACTCGTGCAGGCCAGGCACGCCGTCCAGCTCTTCCTGCAGCAGCTCGAGATTCACCAGCATCCCCTTGATCTTCACCATGTCCTTCGTCCGGACGGGCTGGGAGACGATCCGCTCGGCGGTGCGCCCGCAGTGCGGGCACACCTCGTCAGTCATCGCCAGGATGTCGCCCACCGCGTAGCGTAGGAGCACCGTCCCCCGCCGGATGAGATGCGTGATCAGCAGGAGTCCGCGCTCGCCGTTCCCCAGTCGCGCCCCGGTGGCGGGGTCGACAACCTCGAGGAACGTCTGGTCTGGCGACGGGTTGTGCCAGCCGCTCCCCTCGACACACTCGAGCAGGCTGCTCGATTCCGTGGAGCCGTAGCGGTTCAGCACGCGCGGCTCCTTGGCCCCGAGGTCCACCAGGCGTTGGCGCATCTCTTCTCGCATCGCCTTCGAAGTGGCCTCGCCGGTAATCGAGCACATGCGCACACTCGAGAGGTCGGCGTCCATCTCGCGCGCGCGCACGAGCATCCGCCGCACAAAGCTCGGAATACCCCAGAGGACGGTCACCCGATGGCGCTCCACCATCCGCACCGCCTCGTCGAGCGTGCGGTGGACGGGGAAGCTCGGGTGTGGTCGGCCCGGGTTGACGGTCACGATGGCGGCACCGGTCGCGGCTGCCGTGGCCGGTGCGCGGGTGTACGCGCCCATCGGGTACGGCGTCAGGGGGAAGACGTTGCCGATGATGTCTGTCTCGGCGATCCCCAGGATCTCTGAGCAGCGCGCCGCGTGGAACAGGTAGGCGTAATGGTCCCACGTGGTCGTGTAGATCGCTGCCGGCTGGCCGCTGGTCGTACCGGTCGTATACATCACCTCCCAGATCACGCGTTCCTCCAGCGGTAGATCGGGCAGCTGGAGCCGGAACGCTTCCGGGTCCGCCATGAAGTCCTTCTTGGACGTCACCGGCAGCCTCTGGAGATCCTCAGTCGTTTGGAGGTCTGAGGGGGTCAGACCTCGCGCTCGCATGAGCTGGCGGTAGTACGGGTGGCCGCGGTAGCAGAGCTCGATCGTGCGGCGCAAGAGCCCGTCTTGCAGCGCTTTCACCTCGGCGAGCGGCCGGTACAGGATCTCCGAGAGGGTGAGCTCTTCGAGTGGAGGGCTGTCAGTCACGAGGCGTTCTGACTCCGGGGCAGGTTCAGCTTGTAGAGGCGAAGGGCGTTGTCGCGGAGGAACTTGCGCTTGCTCTCAGGCCGGAGGGCGAGGGCGTCGATTTCGCGGCGGGCGCGCTCGGGGTCGATGACGGGGAAATCGGTGCCGAAGAGCACCTTGTCCTGGCCCCAGGAGTCGATGTAGCGCACGAACTCCGGCGGCCAGTGCTTGGGGGCGTAGGCGTCGGAGCCGATGTAGACGTTCGGGTGCTTGTAGGCGACGGAGATCATCTCCTCCGTCCACGGCCAGCCGATGTGAATCCCGACCAGCTTCAACTCAGGGAAGTCACAGGCGACCGTATCGAGCGTGATGGGGCGGCCGACGCTCCGGAGCGGGCGCTCGGCCGAGTAGCGGAGGCAGTGGCCGACCTGGATCTGGATGGGGACATCGAGCTCGATGCACTTGGCGTAGAAGGGGTAGTACTTGGCGTGGTCAGGCGGCAGCTCGAACCAGTGGGGGTAGAGGTGGGCGCCGACGAAGCCGAGCTCCCTGATGGCGACCTCGAGCGCGCGGACGCCGCGCATCCCCTCCGTGGGGTCGAGGCCAGCCAGGCCGCTGAAGCGGGTCGGGTAGCGGGCAACCAGCTCAGCCACCTTCTCATACGGGAGCCGGAAGCTGACCGGGTGGTGCGCGGGCCCCGCCTTGACGGCGATCAGGAATGCGTGCTCGATGCCTGCCCGGTCCATCTTGTCGACGAACGCGTCGAGCTCGACACCGGACACGTCCTCATCCGGTCGCCCGATCTTGGCGCCGAGGAACTCTCGGCTCCAGGCGGGGCGCATGGCGACGATCTCCGGGGTGTACGGGTTGACCACCGTGTCGATCGCTTTGATCTGCTCGGTTGCCATCGATGCGCTCCCTCGCTCTCTGCGGCGCCGTGCCGGATTCAGATCGCCGTCCCGCTCGAGTGCTGGAGGCGCCGCTCGGCGGTGAAAGACTGCGTCACGAAGTTCACGCCCGCCACGACCATGAAGATGGCCACGCCTGGCAGGATCATCAGCCAGGGGAACGAGCGGAGGAATGCCTGCCCCTCGTTGATCATGCTGCCCCAGGCCGGGAGTGGCGGCTGTACGCCAAGGCCGAGGAAGCTGAGCGAAGCCTCCAGGACGACCATCTGGCCAATCTCGAAGGAAGCCAGGATAAGGGCCGGGGGGAACGCATTCGGCAGGATGTGGCGGCCCAGGATGCGCCGAGCCGGCGCGCCCAGCGCACGCGCCGCCAGCACGAACTCCCGCTCTCTCAGCGACAGCGCCTGGGCGCGTACGACCCGGGCGTAGCCGACCCAGCTCGTCGCGCCGAGAATGAGCGCAAGGTTGGTCAGGCTTGGACCGACCACCGCCACGACGGCAATGATCAGCAGGATCCGCGGGATCGAGAGCTGGATGTCTGCTAGCGTCATGATCACGTTCTCGATTCGTCCGCCCGCGTAGCCAGCGACCAGCCCGAGGGTCGTCCCGAGAGCGCACGAGACGATCACCGCCACACCGGCGAGGAGCAGCGAGATGCGGCCTGCCAGCGCCAGCCGGCTCAGCAGGTCGCGACCGAGAGAGTCCGTGCCGAGCAGGTACACCTGACCGGAGAGGCTGACGAAGAGCGGCGGCTTCGTCCGTGCGGATAGATCTTGCGCGTAGGGGTCGGTCCCCGGCAGGAGCGGAACGACGAAGCTCGCGAGGACGATCACCAGAAGGAAGCCCGACGCCACCGCCAGCGACGGCGAACGGAAGGGCCGGAGCAGCATGACGGATCGGCTCGGCAATGCCACCGGCGTCCAGACCCTGGCGAGACGCAGGCTCATCACGTGGCTACCGCAGTTTCACCCGTGGATCGATGTACGCGTACAGCAGATCCACGGTGAAGTTCACGAACACGAAGATGACGGAGATGACCAGCATGGCCGCCTGCACGACGGGATAGTCTCGTTGGGTCACGGACTGCACGACGAGTCGTCCCACGCCCGGCCAGTTGAAGACTGACTCGGTAATGACGGCACCGCTGAGCAGGACGCCGAGGTTGATCCCGGCGACGGTCACGATTGGAAGCAGCACGTTCGGCAGCGCGTGCTTCAAGACCACTGCAGTCTCACGCAGCCCCTTGGCGCGGGCGGTCCGCACATAGTCGTGACGAAGGTGCTCGCCGAGGCCAGCGTTGAACAGGCGCAGGTACAGCGCGACCTCGAATGTCCCGAGCGTGAGGGCGGGCAGGACGAGGTGCTGCCACGTCCCGCTCCCGAGGGCTGGCAGCCACCCGAGCGTGACGGAGAACACCAGGATCAGCAGGAGCCCGAACCAGAACACCGGGACGGCCTGGCGAAAGAAGGCGATCCACAGCACGAGCTCGCGGAAGACCGCGTTGCCAAAGACCTGGACCGCTACAGCGAGCAGGAACGCCAGCGCCAGTCCGAATGCGAACGCGGCCGTCGCGAGCTGGACTGTCGCGGGCAGGCGTTCGAGCACTAGGCTAAGCGCTGGTTCTCCCTGCCGGATCGACACGCCGAGATTCCCGCGCGCCGCCTCGGACAGAAACTTGAGGTACTGGACGTACGTCGGCTGGTCGAGCCCGAGCGCGCTCCGCAGGGCGGCGATGTTCGCGTCGCTGGCTTGCTCGGGCAGGAGCAAGGCGGCCGGATCACCGCTGAGACGCACGACGAAGAAGACGATCGTGGTGACGCCAAGGAGCGTGATGATCGCCTGGAGCAGTCGGCGCAGGAGGTAGGAGGCCATCTTCCGACGGGTCGCTGTTCAGGGCTGTTCCTTATGGGAGAACGCAGTTCTTACCAGCGGACTGGACGATTGTACGTCTGTGGGGGATGCTGTCAACTCGCCGAGTTGCCCCGGGGGTACCCGGAAATCGTCCCTGCCCCTCTGCCGGGAGGCAGTCGTGGCTCGATCACCAATTCGCAGGTGGCGGATGCGAGCCGGCCCACAGCGAGGCCGGCACGAAAGTCGGGTACACCCAGTTGCCCCCCAATCCGTGAGTCCGTGGTCAAAGGCTTCACCCACCGGGTGAAGGCTTCCGTCTGGAATCCACGGATTCGGGGGGTAGGTGGGGTGGGCGGCGTCCTTTCGCACCCCTCACTCGTCCGCCTGCGTGCGGAGCCGCGGGCGGGGGCGGCGTGCCTCAGGCCGTACCATCCAGGCAGAGCCGCATGCCGCCGCCGCCCCGCGCATGACGCACCGCGCCGCAGCGTCGGCCGGCCCCCACTGGGGGCTGATGGCGCTCTCCTGGCTCGCCGCCGTCAACGCCCGAGCGCCGCTGTTCGCGCTCGGACCGGTGCTTCCGCTCGTCGTCGACGACCTGGGGCTCTCGTTCACGGTGGCTGGCGTGCTGCCCAGTGTGCCGCTGGTCCTCATGGGACTCCTGGCCATCCCCGGCGGGTTCGTCTCGGACCGGTTCGGAGCCCGGCGTCTGACGGCCGCGAGCCTGCTGGGCATTACCCTGGCCGGAGCCGCGCGCGCGGCCGCGCCGTCGGCAGGCTGGCTGGTCGCCGCGACCCTGGCGCTCGGGGCCGCGGTGGGCATCATGCAGCCGGCGCTGGCCGCAATGGCTCGCGAGGCCTGGCCGCACCGCGTCGGGCTGGCCACGGCCCTGTACTCGAACGGGTTCGTGCTCGGCAGCTACCTCGGCACGGCGCTGGCGCCGGCGCTGCTGGTGCTGGCCGGGCCGCTCTCGTGGCGGGGCGTGCTCCTGGCCTGGGCCGTCGTCGGCGCGCTTGGTACGACCAGTATGGCCTGGAGCGCTCGCCACGATCGTGGGGAACGGCAGGCCCGTTTCGGCGGGCTGCGCAGCATGGGCGACGTGTATGCGACCCCCGGCATTCTGGCGCTCACCGTGGTCCTCGGCAGCCAGAGCGCCGTCTACTACGCCCTCGGTACCTGGCTGCCAGCCTACCTCGCGGCGCGTGGCTGGGCGCTGGAGGCCGCTGCGGGACCGACGTCGCTTCTGGCGCTGGCCGCGATCCCCGCGGGCCTGGTGGCCCCAGCCCTCGCCGACACCGTCGGGTCCCGACCGCTGCTCGTGGGCGCCGGGCTGGTCACGCTCGTCGGGCAGGCCGGCCTGGTAGGGTGGACGAACGAGCCGGTCTGGGTGTGGGTGGTGTTGGTGGGGGCCGGGACGACGGCGGCGTTCAGCGTTTCGCTGGCCGGGCCAGCCGCGCTGGCTCCACCGGGCCGGGTGGGCGCCACGGCCGGGGCGATGCTCGCCCTGGCCTACGTCGGATCGATGGTCGGACCGTTCGCCGTGGGAGTGCTGCGCGACCTCACCGGTGGGTACGAGGCCGGGTTCGCGACGCTGGTCGGACTCGCGGTCGTCCTCATCGTCTCGGCGGCGCGTGTGCCGCGCCGTTCGACCGCCCGGGCCGAGCGCTCCGGATAGTCAGTCGCCGCCCGGCCGAAGCAACGGAGGGTTCGGCCGGGCGGGCGCCCACCGCGGGTGGACCGCCAGCGCGCCCTACGGCAGGACGACGCCGCCGTAGTTGGGCAGCAGCCGCACGAGGCCCACGGCCGCTGCGTAGGCCGGGCCAATCGCGAGAAACGCCAGCAGGCTGGCCCGGCGCAGCGACGGTCCCGCCCGGAGGGCCCGCGCCACCTCGTCCGCCCCGAGCGCGGCGAGCACGCCGAAGGCTGGCAGCGCCGTGAACAGGTGTCGCCCCTGGGGCGAATCGATACTCAGGTTGTGCCAGACGTAGCCGATCGCCGAGCCGGCCACCGCCGCCACCAGCATGGCGACCAGTTTCACCTCTGGGGACAGTTGCCGGCCCCGGGCCGCGCGCACGACGAAGAGGAGTAGCCCGCTCGTCGCCAGGAGCGCGAAGACATCGTACGGGAGCCGCAACCGGCCGGGTGGAATGCTCAGCCAGCCGAAGTAGGCCACGAACGAGCTCCACGCAGTCGGCGCCGTCTCCAGGAAGTACGGCGAGAACGGCGAACGGGGGTCGTGCACCATGTACGGCACGGTCACGCTCTGGGCGGCGCTCCCCAGCACGCTCCCGTAGAGCACGAGACTCCGCAGCGCGTACGGCCCGTACGCCAGCACCACCGGCACGGCGAGCCACGCGCCCCCGCGCACGACGTCCTCCACCCTCCGCCCGGCAAGGGCCAGCCCGACGAAGACCGCCGGCAGGAGGGTGAGCATCGAGTCCTTCGCGAGCAGGCCGGCCGCCAGCAGGGCGCCCACCCCCAGCGCCTGCGACCGCGAGAGCGCCTGCGCGCGGATGGCGCCGCCCAGGATCACCAGCGTCCAGCTCGCCGCCAGCGTTGGGAGCAGGTCGTTGGTGATGCTCCCGCTCAGGAAGATGAACTGGGGTAGGAACGCCACCGCGGCGGCCGCGAACAGCGCGAAGCCGGGCCGCTCGGGCCTCAGGCGACGGGCGAGGGCGTACGTGCCCGCCACGATCCCCACGGAGATCGGGAGCAGCGCCAGCCGCAGGAGCTGAATGGCGCGCACCCACGGCGCGAATGGCAGGCGCTCGTCCGGCGTGTGGAGGTAGCGGTTGTTCTGGCGACCGTCCGGGCTGCCGAAGTCAGGGTTGCGTACCAGCAGCGTGGCATCCGCCAGCTGCTGGGTTTCGGGCAGCCCGGGGGCAATGGCGGTCCACACCACCGCGGCGACGGCGTAGTACAGCGGCGGCTGGTGCGCCTCACGGACGGGCCGGTCCGGTGCGAAGGCGTTGGGCAGCACCCGGCGGTCCGCCAGCCAGGCCACGTACGACATGTGGAACGTCTCGTCCGGGTGCTCGCCGAATGGCACGAGGACGCCGTAGAGCACGCTGAGCGCCACGAACGCGAGCAGCACCTCCCACAGCCTGGGGGGCCGCGCACGGCGCGCGGCGGCGGCTGCAGCCCTCCACGCGGTCGGCCCGGGGGCGATCGCCGGCCGCTCCGCGATGGTGTCGCTCAAGGAAGGTCCTCCCGACGAGTGGTGGCGCGTGGGAGCCGGGATGGCGCAGGCCCGGACGCGCGGCGCCTGTACCTTACTACGCCCCGCACGACCCGCCCCGCCACGTGGGGGACGGACCCGACCCGAGCGTCACAGCCGTGCAGCGCCGGGGATGAGGCTCAGCCCCGGGTCAGCTCTGCCGGTCCGCGCTGCCGTGGCACTGGCAGATAGCCTGGCGCAGCTCAGCCAGCACGGTGTCCAGCGGCTGGCCGTAGATGTCGCAGGCGATCGCCAGCGTCTCGAAACGCGCCACCTCGCAGCCGACGCACTGCATCTTCCGCCGGATGAACACCTGCGCCACGTGGGGGTGGCGGGTCACCAGCTCGTCCAGGTTGGTCGCGCCTGAGATGGCCTGCGTTCCACTCGCCGCGTCTCCACACATGTCGTGCCTCGCGAGCCGAGCCTAGCAGCCGGGCGGCCCACCCGTCTTTGAGCCAGCACAATATAGAGCCTTGCCAAGCTCGGTCACGCGCCCATCCAGGGGGCTTCGGCCAGCGAGGCCGGCCAGCTCACCTCGCGTTGGGTGCACGCACGCGACCACACCGCCGGGCCGCTCCTGCCGCTCGTCTCCCGGGGGGCGGGCCCCTGCCCACTACTCGCCCGGGCCGGGCAGCTCTTCGGCGATTGCCACCAGCGCGTGCGGCTTGAGAATAGCCACCCGCTCCCGACCGGAGGCCACGATCCCTTGGGCGCCCCACGCACTCAGGGTCCGGCTGGCCGTGCTGAGTGTCGTGCCCGCCAGGTCGGCCAGGTTCTGGCGTGAGAGCGGCACGCCAATCTCGATGCCCCGGTCCGTCTTCACGCCCGTCTTCCCGGCCAGCCGCAGCAGCGTCCGGGCGATCCGGCGCGCCACCCGCTCGGTCTGGAGGTCGCGGATGCGTGTGTGGGCCTCACGCAGTCGAGCCCCGATCTCGCCGGCCACGGCCATTGCGAAGGGCGGGTGGCGCGCCATGACCTCGCGGACTACTTCGGCGCGGAGCTGCAGGACGAGACTATCCTCCAGCGCCACGGCGCTGGCCGGGTAGGAGCGCTGGCCCCACGCGCCGGCGGCCCCGAAGATGCTGCCCGGGCCCACCAGGGTCAGGATCACCTCGCGCCCGTCGTCGGTCTCGCGCACCACCTTCACCTGCCCTTCAGCCACGAGGTGGAGGTGCTGCGCGGGCTGCCCTTCCAGGAAGATGAACGCTCCGCGCCGGGCTGCCCTGGCCCGGAACTCGGCCGCCACAGCCCGAAGGGTGTCCGGCGGCAGCCCACGGAACAGCTCCACCGTCGAGAGGAAGCTGGCGCGCTCGTGGACGTCCCACTTGCGCCCGGTGGGCCCCTTCGAGCTCAGCGCCATGTGCGCGCCCGCCTGCTGAGCGCTCGGGCCATGGCACGGCGCAGCAGGCAGCCAGCCGTGGGGCGGGATTCAGGGCCGGCGTCGCTCACGTGCTTCACCACCTGGGGGAGGAAGGGTCCAGCGCAGTCGTCGAGCAGTGTACGTCCGCCCGACCCTGTGACAGGCGCAGCGTCTTTGCGCTGGCGCAAAGACGCTGCGAAAGGGGTCGTTGATAGTCCCGACGAAGCACGCGGCGGTGCCCGAGCCGAGGCTCTCGGCCCGTCGGCGCCGCGCGACGCCCTGTCTGGAGAGCCATCCATGCCGACATCCTTCACGCGCTACAGGCAGCACCTGCTGATCGCCAGCGTGTCCCTGTTGGTCCTCGCCGCCGCGTGCGCGCCATACCTGGCAGCGCAGCCGGCCGCCCGCGCGGGGCCGGCCGGGGTGCAGCCGGCGCAGCCGGTGGCGCCGGCCGCGGCTGCTCTGCCAGCTGCTGAGACCACGGTCACCGCCACCGAGTTCGCCTTCACGCCGAAGACGCTCCAGGCGACCGCCGGACAGAAGCTCAGTATCACCCTCGACAACAAGGGTGTGATCGAACACGACCTCAGCATCGAGGGAACGACTCTCCGGATCGCAGCCAGGGCCGGCCAGTCGGCCAGCGGCAGCGTCGCCATCGACACGCCCGGCACCTATGCGGTGGTCTGCACGATCCCCGGCCACAAGGAAGCGGGCATGAGGGGCACGCTCACCGTGGCTGGCAGCGCGCCCGCCGCGGCTGGGCCGGCGGCGCCGGCCAGCCAGGCTGCGGCTCAGCAGCCACCTGCCGGTGTCAAGCCACTGCCCGCCGGCCTGGCGCGCCTGCCGGCACCACAGGTCGCGCCGCCCGTCAACCGCACGGCGCCCGCGCGCGTCACATTCGACCTGGAGACGAAGGAGGTCACTGCCCTCGTCGCCGACGGGGTGGCGACGACCTTCTGGACGTTTGACGGGACGGTCCCCGGCCCGATGCTGCGCGTTCGCCAGGGTGACGCGGTGGAGATCAGGCTGAGGAACGCGGCCGACAGCCAGCTCACCCATTCCATCGACCTCCACGCGGTGACGGGGCCGGGCGGCGGCGCCAAGATCACGCAGACCCCACCCGGCGGCCGCACCAGCTTCCAGTTCCAGCCGCTCAACCCCGGGGTGTACGTCTACCACTGCGCCACGCCGCCGGTGGCAACCCACATCGCCAACGGCATGTACGGCCTCATCGTGGTGGAGCCGCCAGACGGCTTCCCCAGGGTCGACCGCGAGTACTACGTCATGCAGGGCGACTTCTACCTGCAGGGCGAGCGGGGCCAGGAGGGGCTGCGGGCGTTCGACATGGCCAAGCTACTCGACGAGAAGCCCGACTACGTGCTCCTCAACGGGGCGGTCGGCCAGCTCAGCCAGGAGAACGCCCTGGTGGCCAGGGTCGGCGAGACCGTGCGCATCTTCTTCGGCGTCGGCGGCCCGAACCTCACCTCCAGCTTCCACGTCATCGGCGAGATCTTCGACCGCGTCTACCCGGAGGGAGCGAGTGAGCCGGTCCTCCAGAATGTCCAGACGACGCAGGTTCCCGCCGGTGGCGCGGCGATCGTGGAGCTCAAGGCCGACGTGCCGGGTAGCTACGTCCTCGTGGACCACAGCCTCGGCCGGCTGGAGAAGGGCGGCGCTGGCTACCTGGAAGTGAGCGGGCCAGACAACCCGGGCGTCTTCCAGCCGCTCCAGTAGCGCTGGCCTTGCCCCACCGCCGCCGCGAGCCGGACAGGAGGCGTCGCGCCGGGGGTGCGCCTGGCGCACCCCCGGCCGCCGGCCCGCGTGGATCCCATCGCGGCTCAGGCGCCGCCGGGCCGTGCCGCCTCCTGCGCCTGCTGGCAGCCAATGCACAGCGTCGCCTGCGGCCGCGCCCGCAGCCGCTCCTCGGAGATAGGCCGGCCGCAGCTCGCGCACACGCCGTAGCGGCCCTCGGCGCGCCGCCGCATGGCGTCCTCCACCTGCTGCGCCTCGCGCCTCAGGATCTCGCGCGTCGTCGCCTGCAGCTCGCGCTGGAAGGTGACGTCGGCCACGTCCGCGGGGTGCTGGTCGACCAGGCTCAGCTCACCCGTCTCTTCCCGCTGGTCGCCAGTGAACGCCGTCGCCTGCTCGCTGGCCCGCAGCCCTTCGAGCTCGCG
Organism: uncultured Chloroflexota bacterium; assembly: GCA_964435115.1. Classification (GTDB taxonomy): domain Bacteria; phylum Chloroflexota; class UBA6077; order UBA6077; family CF-72; genus CAYSYM01. The sequence continues at coordinate 12,017 of CAYSYM010000077.1, forward strand.
CGCCCGCTGCGCCAGCTCGTCCTGAGGGTCCCGTTCATCGTGTCTCACGCTGGCCTCCCGGCTGATCGGCGCACGCCGGGCGCGTCCGCCTCCGCCCGGATGAGCACGGCCTGTGCCAGCCGCAGGGCGCCCGCCCCTCGGCCCGTCGCCCAGGCGCGCAGTGGTATGGCTGGCATTTGCAGGATCTTCCAGTGCTCGGTGCGCCGAGCCGTTCTCCGTCCTCGTGGGGGCCTGGGGGCGTCAGCCCCCAGCGGGAACCTCGCTCCCCTCCTCTGGGGAAAGGGGCAGGGGATGGGGAAAACCGAAACACCGTGCTGGCATTTGTCTCGCCCTTCCCGTAGGCTGAAGGCAGAGGCAGGTGGCACGGACGCGCCTGCCCGTCGCTACGACCTTCCACAGTAAGGAGTGCGCGATGTTCCGGTTCTTGTTCGGCGTGGTGATCGGCGCGTTCGGCTACTGGGCCTGGCAGTCCTTTGGCCGCGACCTCCTGGGCATGGGCGGCGACCAGGGGGCGACTACGTACGCCCCCTACAGTGGCTCCACCTCGTACGGCACGACCGCCCAGACCAGCACACCCGCCGCCGGCGCCACGAACACGGCGGGCGACGGCGCGGCGGAGACCACGGCGGGTGGCGCGATGGAGGGCGAGCAGTCGGGCACGAGCGGCGGCTCGTAGCGGTCGTCGCGCCGTCGCGGCCCGCGCCCTGGAGGACTCGCGTGCCTGGGCACCCCGAGCGGGAGGACGGCGGGCTGAGCCGCTACGCGGCGGCGACGATCGACCACTTCCAGCGCCCGCGGAACGTCGGTCGCCTGGCTGATGCCGACGCCGTCGGGCGCGTGGACGACCCGGAGACCGAGACAACCATCTCGATCTACCTCAAGGTGGTCCGCGGTCGCGTCCAGCGCGCGACGTTCAGGACGTTCGGGTGCAGCGCCTGCGTTGCGGCCAGCAGCGCCGCCACCGAGCTCCTGGTGGGCGCGTCCCTACGGGACGCCTGGTCGATCGACGCGGACGCGCTCGACCGGGCGTTAGGAGGGCTGCCCGCCGACAAGCGCTTCTGCGCGGAGCTGGCCGCGCGCGCCGTGGCGGCAGCGGTGCGCGCGCTCCAGCCACACGGCGTGTAGCGACACGCCCGCTCGACCTAAGTGCTTCCCGCGAATGGCTGCACGATGGCGGTCCTTCTTCAGCCGTAGGACGCCCTCACCCTAGCCCTCTCCCAGAGGGAGAGGGGACTCCCGGCCATGCCGCATTCAATAGCGGGAA
>CAYSYM010000078.1:0-12876 GCA_964435115.1 uncultured Chloroflexota bacterium
TTCGTGGCGCCGCCGCCACCGCCGCCGGCCCGTCCGCGGGTGACGTGGAGGACGAGCGCGACAATCCGGCAGGCGACGCGAAGCACCTGCGCCCAGAACCCCAGCAGTGGGCTGATGCGCAGCAGGCCGATGAGCCAGCTCAGCAGCAGCAGGGCGAGCCCCCACCCGGCCATCACTTCGACCGCGGGCAGCCGTAAGCTGACACCGCCGAACGCCCGGCCGAGCCGATGCGTGGCCTTGCGCGCCCGGTAGCCCGGAGACTGCCGCTCCAGCCGCTTCTCGGCGAGGCGGACGATGTCCTCGATCTCGCGCTGGAAGCGATCGGGCGGAGGCGACGAAGAGGGCATGCCTGGATCGGAGTCGCGACTCACTCCGATTATAGGCTGGCCTGGACTCGTGCTCCTCGCCATAAGTGGCTCCACTCAAGGCTGCGGCTCGAGGTAATCCGACGAGACCCAGCCCCGGAGGCTGCCGTCGATCGTCTCGACCTCTCGCCAGAGGCGCGCAGCAACACTCTCTTCGGCGCCCGTGAGGGCGACCGTCGCGCCCTCCCGCAGCGTGCCGAGGGAACGTGACTGCACGCCTGGCTCGGCGCGCACCTGGACGCCGGTACCGCCCGTCCGGGCAACCTGGGCCAGGCGCCGCGCCTCCACAGGGGTCGGCGGCTGAGGCGTGGGGGTCGAGCTTGGCGCCGGAGTCGGCGTGAGCGGGGACGTCACGCGCGGGGTGACGGCGGGCGTGGGCAAGAGGGTAGCGGCCTCGGCGCGCGTGGGGGTGGCCGGGCGCGGAGGCGGCACCGTTCGCGCGGCGTTCAGGAAGCCCAGCGCTCCCACAGCCAGCACGACCGCCAGCACCAGCAGCGTGCTCAGGACCTGCCACCCACTCGGCCGCAGCCGGCGGCCTTGCGGTCGGAAGGCGCGTCCGCACCAGTCGCACTCGGCCGCATCCCGCTGGTTGCGTCCGCCGCAGCCGGGGCACGCGAGCACCTCGTCCGCGATTGGGTTCGGCGGTGGGTTGGCCATCACGGGTTCATCCCGACCAGCAGGGAGCGGTCCGGCAGGGCTTGAGGCGAGCTGGGCATGCGCGCTCGCGGCGGGGGGTACGCAGGCCCGCGGCGCGGCCGCTTGCGGAGGCCGATCGCAGCGCGGCACCCCGGGCGAGCTCCGGCTCGGAGCAGCGGGCTGGCAGACCGCGACGTCGATGCCCCAAGGGACTCAGGACCGGACCCCGCGCGGGCGGTGCACATTGCGGAGGGCAGACCCCTATGTTAGGATGCCGCCGCCCGCGAACCGGAAGCCACCGCCGGCCAGGCTCCGGGGCGAGCAGCTCCGACAACCGACGCTGCTGCCGCACCTTCCCTGGCTCCTGCCTCGTTTCATCCGGCTGGAGCGCCTTCACTCTGCCACCATATCGACGAGAGGCCAGACGCGCTGTATGGCAACCGTGATCGCCGTTGCCAACCAGAAGGGCGGGGTCGGGAAGACCACCACCACCGCCAACCTCGGCGCGGCCCTCACCATCCGTGGGCGGCGCGTCCTGCTGGTCGACCTCGATCCCCAGGGCAACCTGACCAGCTCGTTCGGGCTGGAGAAGAAGGTCGAGCGCACGGTGGCCGAGTCGCTGCTGGACCGCCATGTGCCGCTGCCGGTGGTCGCGATCCAGAACGGGGCGTCGGACAGAGTGCCTCGTGGCAATGCAGCGGAGCGTACGCTGGCGGTCGTCCCCTCGGCGGTAAGCCTGGCGAGCGCCGAGGCCCAGCTCATGAACAAGCTGGGCCGCGAGCTGCGGCTGCGGGACCAGCTCGCTCCTATCGAGCCCGACTTCGACTTCGTCCTGATCGATACGCCTCCCGCCCTGGGTGTGCTGACGATCAACGCCCTGGTGGCGGCCACCAAGGTGATCATCCCGACCGAGGCGCGCTTCTTCTCGCTGCAAGGCCTCCAGATGCTGGAAGAGAGTATCGAAGAGATTCTGTACCTCAACCCGCGCCTGGAGGTGCTCGGCGTCCTGCTCAGCAAGATGGACCGCCGTTTGAAGGAAGAGCGGCAGGTAGCCGAGTACCTGCGCCAGCGCTGGGGCGCCCGGGTCTTCGGCACGGAGGTCGGCACCAACAGCAAGATCCTGGAGGCCGGGTCCGCCGGCACGTCCGTGTTCCACTACGCGGGCGCGGAGAAGGCCGTGGACGCGTACCTGGCGCTGGCCGACGAGGTCCTCGCACGTGCCGGCTAACGGGCGGCCGAAGGGCGGCTTCAACCCGGACCGGCTGGCAGACCTGACGCGACCGGCGTCGATCGTGCCGCAGATCCTGGACGCAGCGCGGGAGTCGCAGGCGCGCGGGTTCACCGAAGTCAAGATCGTGGGGGTGGGTGGGGGCGGCACCAACGCCGTGAACCGTATGATTGACGCGGGCGTCCAGGGCGTCGAGTTCATCGCGGTCAACACGGACGCCCAGGCCCTCCAGGCCTCGAGCGCCATGAAGAAGCTGGTGATTGGCGGCCGCAGCGCCAAGGGCCTCGGCGCGGGTGGCGACCCGGCGCAGGGCGAGCGGGCGGCAGAGGTCAGCCGCGACCAGTTGACCGAGGCGCTGGCGAACGCCGACATGGTGTTCCTCACCGCCGGCATGGGGGGCGGTACTGGCACCGGGGCCGCGCCGGTGATCGCCGGGATCGCCCGCCGCGAGCGCGCGCTCACCGTGGGCGTGGTCACGCTGCCGTTCGGCTTCGAGGGGTTCCGCCGCCGCAAGACGGCCGAGGAGGGGCTGGAGAAGCTGCGCGCCGAGGTGGACGCGCTGATTGTGATCCCGAACGACCGGCTCCTCCACCTTGCCGACCGCCAGATGAGCGTGGTCGAGGCCTTCCGCCTGGCGGATGACGTCCTGCGCCACGGCGTCCAGGGGATCAGCGACCTGGTGACGATGACGGGCCTCATCAACCTCGATTTCGCCGACGTGAGGGCGATCATGCACAACGCCGGGACGGCGCTCATGGCCATTGGCGAGGGGCGCGGCGAGGGGCGGGCGACCACCGCAGCGCGGGCCGCCGTCTCGAGCCCGTTGCTGGATGTATCGATCGAAGGCGCCCGGGGCGTGCTGCTCAACATCTCTGGCGGTCCGGACCTCAGCCTGGCCGAGGTCACCGAGGCGGCCGAGACCATCGCCGCGGCGGTCGATCCGACGGCCAACATCATCTTCGGCGCAGTCATCCACCCCCGCGTCCAGGACGAGGTGCGGGTGACGGTGATCGCCACGGGCCTGCGCGACGCCGGGCGCCTGGCGGGCACGGAGAGCGGCACGCGACTCACGCGGCCCACCCAGGGGTCTGTGAGCGGGCCGCGGCCCGCGCGCCCAGAGCCACCCGCCGAGCGGGCGCCGGAGCGAGAGCGCCACCTGCCGCTGCGCGACGGCGCGCCGCCCTCGGCGCCAGACCACCCACCGCGCCTGCGCGAGTACGAGCGCTTGCCAGAGCGCCCGAGGCGGCCGGCCCAGGCCGACGAGGACTGGGACATGCCGTCGTTCCTGCGTCGCCGCCGCGGCAGGTAGCGAGACGCGCCCGTTCCAACCCGGGCGTGGCCAGGCGAGTCCGGCTACACGTCGCCGAAGGACATCTGGAGCGAGCGGGCAGTGCGGACCAGCTCGCCATCAGGCGGGACGAGCTTCGGCCGGGCCACGGCCTCAGCCAGAGGCACGGCCTCGACCCGGTCGGCGCGGAGCGCGACCATGTGGTGAAGCCGGCCTTCCTCCACGAGCTCCACGGCGCGGACGCCGAAGCGGCTGGCTAGGACGCGGTCGTGTGGTGTCGGGCTGCCGCCCCGCTGCAGGTGGCCCAGCACGGTCGTGCGCACCTCGTGCTCCACGCGTCCGGTGAGCTGCTCGGCGAGCCAGTTGCCAATCCCGCCCAGGCGCCGGGGCGCGCCAGGGTCGGCGGGCCAATCGGGCTGGTAGATGGCCTGGCTGCCCTCGGGGCGCGCCCCTTCGGCGGCCACGATGATGCTGAACTTGCTCCCGCGGTCGCTGCGCGCCTTGACGTGGCGCGCCAGCGCGTCGAGCCGGAACGGGATCTCCGGGATCAGCACGACGTCAGCCCCGCCCGCGATGCCCGCGTGGAGGGCGATCCAGCCTGCCTCGCGTCCCATGACTTCGAGGATCATGACCCGGTGGTGGCTCTCGGCCGTCGTGTGCAGCTTGTCGATGGCCTCGCAGGCGGTCGCCAGCGCGGTGTCGAACCCGAAGGTCACCTCCGTGGCCGCCAGGTCGTTGTCGATCGTCTTGGGGACGCCCACCAGGTGAACGCCGAGCTGCGCTAGCTCGTGCGCGATGCGTAGCGTGCCGTCGCCCCCGATCACGACGAGTGCGTCCAGGCGGAGCGCCCGGACGCGAGCCACCACCTCGGCGGAGCGATCCACCAGCCGCACCCGGCCGTTCTCGACCACGGGGTAGGCGAATGGGTTGCCCCGGTTGGTGGTCCCGAGGATGGTCCCGCCACGAGGGAGGATGCCGCGCACGCTCTCGCCGGTGAGCGGGCGCACGCCGGCCTCGCCGGCTTGCAGCAGGCCGTCGAACCCGTCCGCGATGCCGAGCACCTCCCACCCGCGCTGGTTGGCGGACCGCACGACGGCGCGGATCACGGCGTTCAGGCCCGGGGCGTCACCCCCGCCGGTGGTGATGGCAATCTGTCTGGGCACGGCGTGCTCCCGGTGGCGGCGAGCGCCTCGCGCCTCGCGCTGGCGATCATACCCGCCCACGTCCGCCCCAGCACCGGCCTGCCGCGCGATCGCGCGGCGGCCAACGGGCGACGCCGCCAGCCCGTGGCGCGCTACGCCGCGACGGGCTGCACCAGCCGAGCGGGGTCGAACGGGCCGATAGGAAGGCGCGGGGCGCGGCCGAGCACGAGGTCCGCCACGACCTGCCCGCTGATCGGCCCGAGCAGGATGCCCCGCCGGCCGTGGCCGGTGGCGACGAACAGGTTCTCCCAGCCGGGTACCGCGCCCAGCAGCGGGAGCCCGTCCGCGCTCAGCGGACGCAGGCACGCCGTCTGGCGCACCACCGTGGCGTCCCGCAACGATGGCGCCAGCAGCAGGGCGCCAGCGAGGATCGCCCGCTGGGCGGCGCGCGTGGCGCGCGTCCGGAAGCCCACGCGCTCCTCCGTCGTGCCGGCGAGCACGACGCCGGCCTCCTTCGGGAGCACGTAGTTGCCGCCGCGCATCAGACAGCAGTGGAATGCCCCCGCGAGCGCCTGGAGGTAGACGATCTGGCCGCGGAGTGGGCTGACCGGCAGGGGCCACTCGACCCACGCCTGCATCAGGCCGGTCCACGGACCGGCGGCCAGGACCACGCGCTCGGCCTCAACGCACCCGTGCGGCACGCGCACCCCCAGCACACGGCGACCCTGCCGCGCCAGCCCGAGGGCGGACGTGTACCGGATCTCCACGTCGCGCTGCTCCACCGCCCGCGCCAGAGCCAGGCACAGGCGATAGGGGTCTACCTGGAACTCCCGCGACGCGACGAGCGCACCGCGCACCCGTGGCGTGAGGCGCGGCTCCAGCGCCAGCGCCGCCGCGCGGTCCACCCACTCCACACCCGTGGCGGCCCGCGCCGTTGCTGAGGCGCGGAGGCGCGTCTCGTCAGCGTCGGCTAGGGCGGGCCGCAGCACCACCAGTGGACGAAACACGACGTCGATGCCCGTCTCGTCGCGCAGGCGGGCGACGAGCAGACGATGGAGGCCGACGCCTGCCTCGGCGAGGCGATCGAGCGCTTCTGGCCCCTCCACCTCGGCGAAGGGCGAGACGATCCCCGCCGCGGCGCCAGAGGCGCCGCAGGCGAGAGACTCGCGCTCGAGCACCAGCACCCGGGCGCCGGCGTCGGCCAGGAACAGCGCGGCGGAGAGGCCGACGACGCCGGCCCCGACAACCACGACGTCGGCCGAGCCGCTCACCGGGGGGCCGTGGTGGCGGGCGTGGCTCATTCCACGACCGCTCCCACCACACCACGCGTGGGGCTCGAGGGCGCGGCGTCCTCTCGCGGCGGCATGCGCCCGGCCAGGAAGCCGAGACGCCCGGCCGCCGTCGCCAGCTTCATGCCACGCGCCATGGCGACCGGGTCGCCGGCCGTGGCGATAGCCGTGTTGACGAGGCAGGCGTCGGCACCGAGCTCCATCGCCTTCGCCACGTCGGACGGCACGCCGAGTCCGGCGTCCACCACGACGGGCGCGCGGACGCGCGCGGCGATCCGCCGCACGGACGCCCAGTCCTGGAACCCCTGGCCCGAGCCGATCAGCGAGGCGAGCGGCATCACTGCCGCCGCGCCAGCGTCTTCGAGGCGGAGGGCCGCCACGAGGTCCGGGCTCGTGTACGCCAGCACGACGAACCCGTCCGCCACCAGCCGCCTGGTCGCCTCCACCGTGCCGGCCGTGTCCGGCCAGAGGGTGCTGGTATCGCCGATCACCTCGAGTTTGATCCAGCTCGTGCCGGTGGCTGCCCGCGCGAGCTGGGCCAGGTACACCGCCTGCTCGGCGGTGGTCGCCCCGGCGGTGTTCGGCAGCAGGTGGTAGCGCGAGCGATCGAGGTGGGGCAGGATGTCCAGCCCGTCCCCCCGCCCTTCAAGGTCCATGTAGCGGATCGCTACCGTCACCATCTCGGTTCCGGACGCTTGCAGGGCCCGCACCATCACGTCGGGGGTGGCGTACTTGCCCGTTCCCAGGAAGAGGCGGGAGCGAAAGGTCCGCCCGGCGATGACCAGAGGGTCGTCCTCCGCGGCGCCACCGGCGACCGCGCGCACGATGTCGACCCGGTCACCCTCATGGAGGCACACCTCCCCCCACTTTTCGCGCGCTACCACCTGCTGGTTGACGGCCACGGCGACACTGTCCTCTGCCACACCTCGCGCGGTGAGCAGGTCGCGTACGGAGAGCGACCGGGGGTGCTGGAACGGCTGGCGATTGACGAGGATCTGCATGCTGGTTCTTCTCCTGGCTCGACGTTGCGTCAGGCCGACAGGACGACCGCCGCAGGGCGAGCGGCGACCGGGAAGGGCACGCGCGGCGTGTACGGCGAGGCGTCCAGCGCCTGCCGTAGGGCGCGGCTGGCATCCCGCGGGTCGGGGGCCGAGAGGATGGCGGAGATGACGGCTACGCCCGCGCAGCCGGTGGCCAGCACCCCGCCAAGGTTGTCCCGGCTGATGCCGCCGATGGCCAGGACCGGGATGGCGAGCGCGCGCACGATCTCAGCCAGCGCGTCGGTCCCGCGCGGAGGCAGGCCGGGCTTCGAGGTCGACGGGAAGACGTGACCGAAGGTCACGTAGCTCGCGCCCTGCTGCTCCGCTTCCCGTGCTTCTTCAAGTGAGTGGACCGAGCGGCCGACGAGCAGCCGCCCGTCCGCCAGCCGCACGGCATCGGCGACCGGCAGGCTCCTGCCCGCGAGGTGGACGCCGCCTGCGCCGACGGCGAGCGCGACGTCGAGCCGGTCGTTCACCAGGACCAGCGGCCGCTTACTGGCCGGGCGCGCGCGGAAAGCCTGGCCCAGGGTGAGGGCGTGACGCTGGAGATCGAGCGCCCCGGCCGACTTGTCGCGAAGCTGGACGGCGTCGACGCCGCCCTCGCTCGCCGCCACCACGCGCGGCAGCCACCACGCGGGCTGGCCGAGCCGTTCGGTGATCACGTGAAGCTGGAAGCGCGCCAGTGCCACGGTTCCCTCCCGGCGGAGGGCGAGCGACCGGGCGCCTGCTCAGGCGTGGAAACGCTTCCCTCCGCTGGTATGACCCAGATCAGGTTCCTGGGGTACGGGGACCCAGTTCGCCCCGTTCTCAGCCCGAAGGCACCCCCAGCGTTTCGCCGTGCTGGGCCGGAGTGTAGCAGGTGGCGCTCAGACGGCGACGCCGGGCGGGCGCTGCAGGGTCATTGCCTGGGCGTTCTGACCGGCAGCGCCGCCCGCCTGAGAACCCCGACCAGCAGGCTCGCCACGCTGATCCGCACCCGGACTGCCCGGCCGGGCCTGCGGCGTGTGTGGGTGGGGCGGGTGGGCTCAGTAGAATGGCCGCGCGTGCCGGCGCGTCCGCTCCGCGCGCTCTGGCCGAGCCGGCCCCTCCCATGAGCCTGACCCTGGATCGCGCCGCCGACACGCGCCCCCCCGGCGAAGAACGGCCGCGGGCGGGCATGTGGGTGTTCCGCGGCGTCGTGCTGCTGCTGTTCGCGATCCTGACCGCCCAGCTCTGGCGGCTCCAGATCGTCGACTTCCGCGCCTACACCAGCCGGTCGGCGTTGAACTCGCTCCGCACGGCCGTCATCCCGCCGCAGCGCGGTGTGATCTTCGACCGCAACAAGACGATCCTTGCCTCGAACGCACCGATCTTCGTGGCCACCATCACGCCGGCCGATGCCGACGTGCCGCCTGGCAAGCTGGCGGAAGTCGTCGTTCGCCTGGCGAACGAGCTGCGCGTGCCGCCCTCGGAGATCCAGCGCGAGCTGGACCGGCGCAAGGAGCGGAACGACTACACCCCCTTCAAGGCGATCCCGGTCTACCGCGGGGTGGACCGTGCGGCGGTGATGCGCATTTCGGAGCGCTCGTTCGAGATGCCCGGGGTCCAGGTGGCTGTCGAGTCGACGCGCCGGTACACGGAGGGGTCGCTCGTCTCCCACATCCTCGGCTACATCGGGCCCATCCCGGCCGAGGAGGCCGACCGGCTGGTGCAGCAGGGGTATAGCCTGGACGACCGCGTGGGCTCGGCCGGCATCGAGCAGCAGTACGAGCGCGACCTGCGCGGCGTACCGGGCAAGCGGCTGTACCAGGTGGAGGTGACCGGGCAGGAGGTGGCGGAGCTGCGGCGCGAGCCAGCCAGGCCCGGCAATAACCTGCTGCTGACGCTCGACCTGGAGCTGCAGCGGGATGTCGCGAAGATCCTCCAGGAAGGCTTGCGCCAGTCGCCCGCCGGCGCGGCGATCGTCATGGACCCGCGCAACGGCGAGATCCTGGCCCTGGTGAGCACGCCTAGCTTCGACAACAACGTGATCGGCGACCCCTCGCGTGAGGACGAGCTGCTCGCTCTCTTCAACGACAAGGAGCGGCTGCCGATGTTCCCGCGTGCCTACGGCGCACAGTACGCCCCGGGCTCGGTGTTCAAGCTGGTCACCGGCGCCGCCGCCCTCGAGGAGGGGGTGGCTACCCGCGAGACGATCATCGAGTCGCGCGGGGTGATGGAGGTTGAGAGCGACCAGTACCCGGCGGTCCGCGACAGGCTGCCCGACAACGCGGCGTACGGGCGCCAGAACTTCATCCAGGGGCTGGCTAACTCCTCCAACATCTACTTCTGGTGGTTGGGCGGGGGCTACCAGGAGGGGGGACGGACGATCTTCGAGGGGCTCGGGGTCGATCGCCTGGCGAAGTACGCGCGAGCGTTCGGGTACGGCTCTCGCACCGGCCTGGACGTGCCTGGGGAGGCGGACGGGCTCGTCCCCGACCAGACCTGGAAGCAGCTCCGCAAGGGGGAGAAGTGGTACAAGGGCGACACCTACAACATGAGCATTGGCCAGGGCGACGTGCTCGCAACACCGCTGCAGGTGGCGAACGTCACGAGCACCATCGCCAACGGCGGCACGGTCTATCAGCCGCACCTGCTGAAGGCTGAGCTGGACCCAGAGGGCAACGTGGTCAGCACGTTCGAGCCGAGCACGCGCCCGGTGGGTGTGAGCGGCGCGAACCTGGCCCTCATGCGCGAGGCGATGGAGTGGTCCTGGAGCGAAGGGCCCTGGTTGAAGTGGTTCAAGATCCCGGGACTGCGCGCAGCCGGGAAGACCGGCACGGCCGAATTCGAGGGCCCGCGAGACGCGAACCGGAACCTGCCGACGCATGGCTGGTTCACCGGATTCGCACCCGCCGACGACCCGGTGGTCTCGGTGACGGTGTTCGTCGACCGCGGCAGTGGCACGACCGACGCCTCGCCGATCGCGGCGCGGATCTTTCGTCGCTACTTCCGCCTGCCGGACGTCCCGCCCGATCCACCGCGGCTTCCCCCACAGCCACAGCCGGCGCCTCCACCCCCACCGCCGGGCGTCCGCTGAGCCGAGCGCTGCACGATCAGCTCGGCGTACCGTGGCGGACGTGGGTCACAGCTCCGGGCGATCGGATCACCCGGTGGCGCGGCGGCGCCCCTACTCGAACGTTGGGATCCCCCGTCCACGGGGCTCGCCATTGAGGAAGGCGTGGCTGAGGGGGACGATCCGGTACATCACCCACACCTCGTCAGGGCCGTCGCCGGCGCGCAGCGCCTCGGCGACACGCTGCGCCACCTGGCGGCCGAGGCGGTAGAGCTGCTCCTCGGAGCTCAGCTCGATCCACAGCTCTACCGCGTCGCGCGCGTCCTCGGCGAGGATACGCCGCACGACCACCTGGCTCTCGGGCATGCGGAAGGCCGCGGCCACCTCGGCCGCCGCGACCTGGCGCACCCGCGAGAAGCGCCCGGCCGGCCCGAGGTAGTCGACGAAGATCATCCGGGCGGCATGGTACCACTGCCGCCACGCCCGCCGGGGTGCGCACCATGCGCGCGACTCCGGGCGAAGCGCGAGGGCGAGCGTGTGGCCGGGATCCGAACAGAGGTGGTCCCCGGGGCTTCGCTCTCTCAGGGCGACGCGCGAAGCGCTTGGCGCGTCCAGAAGCCGGCCGGGTCAGCCTCGCGGACGAGCCGGAGCTCCTCCGGCGAGGGGGGTGGAGTCGGGCGGCACCCCTCACCGAGGCGCAGCGGCCAGCCGGTCGCGGCCCGTACCGCCTCCGGGGTGCTGAACGGGTGGTAGGAGTCCAGGTAGGCCTCACACGTGAGCGGGTCGAAACGGAGGACGCCCAGGGTGGTGATGAGCGCGGCCGGGCCGCCGCGCGGCAGCCCCTGCCGCTCGCGCCAGCCGGGGCCATCGCCGTACCCGGGCGACGTGATGAAGTGGACGCGCTCGCGCAGCCGGCGTGGCTCATGCTCCATCAAGCAGACGAGGCACCGAGCCAGGCAGGCGATGTCGGCAGCGCCCCCGCTGCCCGGAAGCTTGACGCGCGGCCGCTGGGGCGGACCGATCGCGCTCGTGTTGACGTTGCCGAAGCGGTCCACCTCGGCTCCCCCGATGAATCCCAGGTCCACGTCGCCACGCTGGAGGAGCGCCATCACCTCGAGCAGGCCGGTCGCCCAGGCGGCGCCGACCACGTTGGGCGAATCGCTCATCGTGTACAGGCCGGGGGGCGGCAGGGCATCGCGGACCAGCCCGTTCTCGAACACGCCGATCGCTCCCGGTGCGTGCGTGCGCTTGGCGAGGGCGAAGGCGAGCAGCGGCAGGCGCATGCCGACGAACACCACTTCGCCGTCGTGGATCTCGCGCGCCGCCGCCACCACCATCAGCTCCTGCGGGGTGTAGGCGAGGGTAGCAGCGTCAGGCATAGTCCACCGCTGCCGCCAGGCGGGGGTGTGAGGGTTTGAGCGCCGGCCAGCGACTGCCCAGCTTCGCCAGGTAGGCGGCGCGGTCGGGGATGCCGAGCACCCACGCGCGCAGCCATGCCTCGAAGCCGGGGCGGTCGCGCGTCTCCTGGTGGTAGGCGTGGTACGCGTCGTGGTCGCGTCCATAGTAGCCCTGCACCGGCGACGGGTGGGCGCCGCCCGGCACGTGGGCGACGGCGGCGACGCGGTGCGGAGGAAGGAGCACGCGGTTGGGGTCGCTGAGGATCACGTCGGCAGGGACGATCTCCTCGGCCACCAGGATGACCCGCTTCGCCGCCAATCCGGCCTCCCTGGAGACGCCGAGGTTGCCCCAGCAGTGGGCATGGCCCGCGGCGTCCGCTCGCTGGACGTGCAGGATGGCCACGTCGGGCTCGATGGCGAGCACGTGCAGCAGGCCGTCCTCGGCGCGCCGCAGGCGCGGGTTCCGTGCCACGAGGTCGGAGCCGAGCAGCGTGCGTGTGGGCAGGTACGGCACGCCCAGGCCGGCGGCGAGCAGGCCGAGGCCGATCGAGAAGTTGGAGTGCTCCTCGAGCTCGATGGCGCGGGGCACGCCCTGCTCCACGGCCCGGCGGTAGTTGTGCCCGAGGCCGGCGCTGACGTTGCCGACCCAGGCAGCAGCCACGCGGCGGACACAGCCGGCGCCCACGAGCTGGTCGAACAGCATGTCCGAGATGGGGCCCACCAGCTCGAGATCGCGTCGCCCCTGGCGGACCAGCTCGTGGGCGGCGGCGAAGGGGATGAGCGACTCGAGCGCCGTGCCCATGGCGACGGACGCGCCATCGGGCACATGGTGCGCGACCGCCTCCGCCAGCGAGACGAGCTTGGCCGGTCGCAAGGCGCTGTTCACCGCCATTTCCACCCGGGGCGCATGGTAGCGGGGTGGTGGCCCGGCAGCCCAGCGCGGGGTGTATCCTTTGCCTGGGGAAGTAGTTGATCCACCAGGTCTAGCTTTCCGGGACCAACCACCCGGGAGGCGGTTGAAGAAGGGCGTCCCCGCCGGGGGGCGCTCCCAGGCAAGGAGCAGGCAGCGTATGGCACCGCAGACGGCGGTCGAACCGTTCGGCCGGCTTTCCGCCCAGGAAGCCAAACAGCGCGTGGAGAGTGGCGAGCTCCACGTCATCGACGTCCGCGAGCAGTGGGAGTACGCTCGCGACCACATCCCCAGCGCGGCGCTGGTGCCGCTGGGGCAGATCATTGCACGGCCGCAGCAAGCCCTGGCCGACCAGGACGACGTGGTGTTCGTGTGTGAGGTGGGGCAGCGGAGCGCGGTGGCGGCCGAGATGGCGGCGGCGTTGGGGATGAAGAACGTCTACAACCTGGAAGGAGGGATGCAGGCCTGGCGCGCCGCCGGGCTGGGCGTCGAGCGCTAAATGCTTCCCGCTATTGAATGCGGCATGGCCGGGAGTCCCCTCTCCCTC
>CAYSYM010000079.1:0-12279 GCA_964435115.1 uncultured Chloroflexota bacterium
GGGTGGCCTAATGGTCGTGGTGACGGCCTGGCCTAATGCGCGTGGTGAACGACAACTCCCCACCCGTCCTCCCGTGCCCCGCGGCCGGTCTGCACATGGTACTATCGCCGGCACCTTCGAAGTTCTTGCTTCGGAAGACGCCGAAACCGGTCGTGGGCGATGCATGCAAGGGCATGCAATAATCGGCCGGTCCGAGCACGAGACGCAGGGGGCACCGATGGCGAGCGGGGCATACGGCGACGGGTTGACGCAGCAGCGTTACCAGGAGCAAGGTTGGGGCACCACGCGCGTAGGCTTCGGCGAGCGGCCGGCCCTGCTGATCGTCGACATGCAGAACGACTTCGTCGATCCCGACTCGCCGTCCACCTGCGCGCCGATGGCCCAGGAGCGGCTGCCCGCGATCCAGCGCCTGCTCGGCGCCGCCCGCGAGGCCGGCATCCCCGTCTTCTTCAGCCAGGGCCTCGTCGCGCCGGACCTTTCCGACGTGGGCCTGTGGAAGGGGCGCGCGCACGCCACCGGTAAGTGCCAGGTGGAAGGGACGCGCGGCGCCGAGATCGTCGAAGACCTCGCTCCGCTTCCCGGCGAGCACGTCGTGCGCAAGCGCCGTCCAAGCGCCTTCTTCGGCACCGACCTCGACATCTTCCTGCGCGGCCGACGCGTGGACACGGTCATCCTGGCGGGCTCCTCCATGAGCGGCTGCGTGCGCGCCACTGCCGTGGATGCCTTCTCGCACGACTACCGCACGATGACCGTCCGCGAGTGCGTCATCGACCGCACCGACGAGCTGTGCGAGCGCAACCTGTTCGACATGCACGCCAAGTACTGCGACGCGGTCACGCTGGACGAGACGCTCGAGTACCTGGCCCGCGTGGGCGAGCCTGCCGCGCAACCGGCGCTGCGCTAGAGCCGACCTCTCGACGTGAGCCTCATCGAAATCCAGGATCTCAGCGTCGTCTACGAGAGCGAGCGGGACGGGAACCGCCTGCTCGCGGTCGACCGCGTCAGCCTGTGCGTGGAGCGCGGCGAGTTCGTGTGCCTGCTCGGGCCAAGCGGGTGCGGCAAGACGTCGCTCCTCTCCATCGTGGACGGGCTCATCCTGCCTGCTACGGGCGAGGTCCGCGTCGACGGCCGACCGGTCGCGGGCCCGGGTCCCGACCGCGCGATGGTCTTCCAGGAGTACGGCCTCTTTCCCTGGCGCACCGTCTGGGACAACATCCATTTCGGGCTCGAGGTCAGCAAGCAGCGCCCCAGAGACGCCACGGACCGCGTGCGGTGGGCGATCGACATGCTCGGGCTGGTGGGGTTCGAGCGCCGATACCCCTACGAGCTCTCGGGCGGCATGCAGCAGCGGGTCGGGCTCGCTCGCGCTCTCGTGCTCCACCCGCGCATCCTGCTCATGGACGAGCCGTTTGCCGCGCTCGACGCGATGACCCGCGAAGTCATGCAGCAGGAGCTTCTGCGGCTCATGGGCGAGCTCGACCAGACGGTCCTGTTCGTCACCCACTCCATCGACGAGGCGCTCACCCTTGCCGACCGCGTGGTCGTCTTCACCGCGCGTCCGGCGCAGGTCGCCGTGATCGTCGACGTCGACCTCCCCAAGCCGCGCTGGGAGCGCAATCTGAAAGCGCTTCCGCGCTACCAGGAGCTGCGCGAGCGGATCTGGGAGCTCCTGGCCACGTCCGTGCAGACCAGAGCGCGCGCCGCGGCGCCCGCGGCCTTCGCCTGAGCGGAGAGGCTTTCGATGATCGCGGAGCTCCCGGCACGAGGCACGCCGCCGCTGGCGGCGACGCCCCCGCGACGCGGCAGCCGCTGGCTCAAGCGCAACGAAGCCGCGGTCGTCACCGTCCTGTCTCTGGCCGTCTTCGTGGCTGCGTGGCAGGCCGTCGCGGTCTTCGGCCACCTCGGGCCTTCGGTCTTCGCCGGCCCTGGCCCTGTCGCCGAGACGCTCCTGAAGCTCGCGAGCACCGGCGAGCTGTTCGAGCACCTGGTGGCCACGGGGACCGTCTTCTTCGCGGGCTTCCTGCTGGCGGCGGTGGTCGGCGTGGCGATCGGGCTCCTGCTCGGGACGAGTCAGGACGTCGAGGCCGTCCTGGGCCCCTACCTGATGGCGCTCTACGCCGCCCCGCGGGTGGCCTTCATCTCCCTCCTCCTGGTGTGGATGGGCATCGGCGCCAGCTCGAAGATCGCCCTCGTCTTTCTCAGCGCCTTCTTCCCCATCGCCCTCAACACGATGACGGGGGCTCGCAGCGTCGACGCGGTCCTGCTGCGTGCCGCCCGGTCGTTCGGGGCCGGTCGCGTCCACACCTTTTTCAAGGTCGTCCTTCCGTTCTCGGTGCCGTACATCCTGGCGGGGCTGCGACTCGGCGTCGGTCGTGCCCTGATCGGAGCCTTCGTCGCCGAGATGTTTGGCGCCACGGCGGGCATCGGGTACTTGATCATCCGCGCGGGATACGAGTTCCGCGCAGCCACGCTCCTCGCCGGCGTCCTCGTCCTAGCCGCGTATTCCGTCCTGCTCACCGAGGCGCTCCGGTGGCTCGGGCACCGCCTGGCCCCGTGGCAGCGCGACACGACCCTCTGATGCAGAGCAGCACTGTCGCCGCTTCACCTACCCGTGCCGCGGACGTTCCCGCGGCCCTGCGACCTGCACGCAGGATCGCGCCCGCGACCCGACGACGCGTACTGTCGATCGCCTTCTTCGTCGCGTTCGTCTCCCTGTGGGAGGCCTCAGTCCGTCTAGGGTGGGTGAACCCGCAGCTCCTCGTGCCGCCCTCCGGGATCGCCGCGACGTTCTGGACGGATCTCACGTCCGGGCGCCTGATCCTGGCCGCGAAGGCGAGCGCCGTCGAATTCGCTGCTGGCTACGTCCTTGCGGTCGTTCTCGCGGTCCCCCTCGGGCTGCTGCTCGGCGCCAGTCGTCGCCTGGAGTGGGCCCTGAACCCCTACATCCTGGGCATGTACGCGACTCCCAGCCAGGCGTGGCTGCCGCTGCTCATCATCGCGCTGGGCATCGGCTTCGCCCCCAAGATCGTGCTGGTTGCTCTGTTCGTCTTCTTCGTCGTGGTCCTGAACACGACCTCGGCAGTGAAGAACGTCAACCCCACGCTGATCACGGTCGGACGGTCGTTCAGCGCTTCCCGCTGGGCCATCTTCACCAAGATCGTGCTCCCCGCCGCTTCGCCGCTGATCGTCACCGGCCTCCGCCTCGGGGTAGGCCGCGCGGTGATCGGCGTGTTCCTGGCGGAGATGGTCGGCGCCGACCAGGGCATCGGCTTCTACATCCTTCGGAGCGGGACCGAGTTCCGCGTAGACCGCGTGTTCGTCGGCGTGCTCATCCTCGTGGCGGCGTCCGTCGCCCTGACCGAGCTGATGCGCGTGGTCGAGCAGCGTCTGACGCCCTGGCGCCAGCGGACGCAGTTGTGACCGCGGTGCCGTTCTCACCGCGTGCGGACGCACCCTTGCTTGGCAGGGTCCTGGCCCCATCGAAAGGAGGTCCGAGGTGATGGCGCGAGAAGATGCGCTTCGTTCACGGCCCGTCAGTCGACGAGCCTTCCTGCGGGCGACCGGCTTGATCGCCGCGACGGTGGGGCTCGCGGCATGTACATCCGCCGCGCCGTCCGCGAACGCCCCGGCGGCCACCCAGCCGCCCGCCGCGAAGCCGACGGCTGCCCCTGCGCCGACCACGGCGCCCGCGCCCGCTGCCGCGCCTGGCGCGCAGGCGAGCCCCGCCGCGGCCAAGCCGACGACAGCTCCTGTCGCCGCCAGCAAGGTACCGCCCGGCTCGAAGCTCACCGCTGCCACCGTCTCGACCTCCTGGACCGTGCGCGCCGTCCCGCTCGTTGCAGCCGCCAAGGGCTACTGGAAGGACTACGGACTGGAGGTCGCCACGCCGGTGGTCGGGCCAGGCAACGCGCACATGGCCGCGTTCATCGGCGGCAGCATCGACTTCAGCCTCAACATCAACACCGACCTGATCGCCCGCTCCAAGGCCCAGGGCGAGAAGATCTACGCCGTGGCCGGCAGCTCGAACAAGATCAACTACGTCCTCTTCGGGGCGCCGAACGTCAAGACCTGGGACGACCTGAAGGGCAAGACCGTCGCCATCGAGGGCCCGGCCAGCAGCACGGAGTACCTGGTCCGCGACCTGGTGGCCAAGCACAACCTGGAACCCGGCAAGGACTTCCAGTTCGTCACCATCGCCGGCACGATCCAGGAGCGCGAGCAAGCCGTCGTCGGCGGTGCCGCGGGTGCGGCGCTCGGGAGCAACAGCGACTGGCCCACGCTCAAGGCCAAGGGGCTCAACTGGCTGGGCGACCTGTCCGAGGTGTACCCCGACTTCCAGCAGGCGGTCACCGCGGCCCGAGGGGACGTCCTCGACAAGCAGCCGGAAGCTTCCGTCGCCTTCCTGAAGGGCATGATCCGGTCGTTCCAGTTCCTCCAGGATCCCAAGGACGACCAGGAGGTGCTCCAGGTCTTGAAGCAGAACGACGTCACCGTCGACGAGGCCAACTGGATGGAGCTGATGTCGCTGCAGCGACCGCTCTGGCCGAGCGACGGCGGCCTGAACATGAAGGGCACCGAGCTGGTCGTCAAGCGCGAGCAGGAAGGGAAACGCGTCCCTGACTCCTACGACTGGCACCAGATGGTGCGCGACGACGCGCTGAAGCAGGCGCAAAAGGAGCTGGGCATCGGCTAGGAACCCGGGAGTTTCCGCGCAGAACCGGCCTGGGGGAACAGGGGACCAGACAGGCAGCGTCTACGGCACCGCTGCTCGTTCGGGCCGGTTCGAGCTCACGATTCGAATTGGAGTGATATGAAGCGACATCGAAGCACCTCAGGGGTCACGGCACTGGCGGCGGCGCTCCTGGTAGCCAGCCTCGTGGCCGCCTGCACGCCGGCGGCTCCGGCGGCGCCCACCTCCGCACCCGCGCCGGCTGCCAAGCCCGCCACGTCAGCTCCGGCACCGGCACCGGCATCGGCCGTTCCGGCCGCCTCTGTCGCGCCGGCCGCCAGTCCCGCCAGCTCGCCCGCGGCCTCCGCGGCAGGGCAGTCGGCGCCGGTCGCCCTCAACTACACGCCTCCCGCGACGCCGCCCACCCTGAGCCAGACCAGCGTGAAGGTCGCGAGCGTCTCCACGTCCTGGACGGTGCGCATGGCGCCGCTCGTGGCGAAGGAGAAGGGTTACTGGGCGCAGGAAGGGCTGACCAACGTCGAGCTGACGGTCGTCGGCCCCGCCCCGACTCACATGGCAGCCTTGATCGGCGGCGGGTTCGACTTCAGCATCAACCTGAGCACGGACACCCTTGCTCGGTCGAACGCGCAAGGAGAGAAGGTGTACGCCGTCGCGGGCAGTACCAACGGGCCTAACTACACCCTCTTCGGCAAGGGCGTGTCCAGCGTGGCGGACCTCAAGGGCAAGGTCATCGCCACGGACGCGCCGGGCGGAACGGGCGAGCTGCTGACGCTCGACATCCTGAAGAAGTACGGCCTCCAGAAGTCGGACGTGAACCTGGTGCCCGTGGCGGGAACGATCGAGGAGCGCGAGCAGGCCATGATGACCGGCGTCGCAACCGCGGCCCTCGGGTCCGTGGCCGACCTTCCGCGGTTGCGCCAGGGCGGCGCGGTGGCCCTCGCCAACGTCTCGGAGATCTACCCCAACTACCAGTTCGCGGTGACGGCGGCGCGTGGGGCGATCCTCGACGAGCACCCGGACACCGCCGTCGCCTTCCTGAAGGGGCTCATCCGCGGCTTCGCGTTTCTCCAGGATCCGGCGAACGAGCGCGAGATCCTGGACATCCTCAAGAAGAACGACGTCTCCGTGGACGAGAAGGACTGGAGCGAGATGCTCCAGCTCCAGCGCCCACTCATGACGCGCGACGGCTCGCTCAACCCGGAAGGCACCAATATCGTCCTCCAGCGCGAGATCGACGCGGGTCGTATTCCGGCCGGCTACACGGCTCAGCAGCTCATTCGTTCGGATGTCCTGGACAAGGCGCAGAAGGAGCTTGGTATCACGCGCTAGCATGCGTCGCCGTCGCTCCACCAGCGCGCGATGGCGACCCGACGCCCGCCCGAGGAAGAACGGCGGCGCTCAGCCGGCACGGTGGCGCTGGGTGAGGCGTCCAACGGGATCAAGGAGGGGATGGAGCAGATGGCCATCGCCGTGAGACAGCGCTTGAGCCTCGTGCCGGCTCACGTGGTCGAGAGCCGCAACGACCCGGAGATCGAGGCGTACTTCCACGTGTCCTACGTCGAAGGCACCCCGCCCCCGACGTCGCTCTCCCTCGACGCGCATAACCCCACCGCCCAGAAGGCCGGACGGCGGCACATGTGGCTCCTCTTCCACACCGGTACGGTGAGCCAGCCGCTCAAGGAGCAGCTTCGGCTGCAGATCGCGGCCTGGCGCGACTGCGAGTATTGAGCGACGCACCAGTCCGCCTCGGCGAGGCGGCACACGCTCACGGCGGACGAGCTCGAGGCGGTCCTGGCGTCAGAAGCCGGAAGCGAGCGGCGCCTCGAAGCGATCGCCCTGCGGTTCGCGGAGAAGCTGTGCAATCGCTGGTGGGAGCTGGGCCCGGATGACTACGACGACCTGCGGAGCGCGTTCGACGCGCAGCAGTTCGTGGAGGTCGTCGCGCTGTGCGCCTGGCAGTTTGGCGGCCCGGCGATGATGTCGTCGTGGGGCGCCGAGGCGTACAAGCGCGACGGAAAGGTCGTGCTGGAAGCGCTGCCTGTCCGTCTCGCCTACGCTCCAGACCCGGACAACCCGGTCCCCCTTCCCGAGATCCCTCCGCCGCCGCTGCGTTCGCCCGAGGCGATGCTCGCCGACGCGGAGCGCCGCCAGTCGCCGCCGCCGGCGTGGGTCAGGTTCCTGCTACCGCACCCCCAGGTGTCCAGTACCTGGACGGCCCTGTACGACGCCGTCGTCGAAGGCGGAACCGTCGAGCCGCGCATCAAGCAGCTCTTGCGAGCCCTGGTAGCCGAACTCGTGGACTGTCCCGAGTGGGCGCCGGCAACCAGCCCCACGCTCGTCGCGGCGGGAGTCGGCGACCGTGAGCGGCAGGCCCTGCGCGCGTTCAACCTGGATGGGTTCTCGCAACGGGAGCAGGCGGCGCTGCGCTACGCCGAAGCCCTGCTCAACCAGGGCCGCATCGACGACGCCACCTTCGACGACTTCCGCGCGCAGTTCTCCGAGGCGGAGATTGTCGAGTTGGGTTTCGCCGTCGCCGTCCAGAACGGCGCGTCGCGAGTCCTGCGGAGTCTGTCCCGCCGCCCGGAGTGACGTAGAGGGATCCCTCGCGGGAGCCCTCCGCCCTCAGTCGATGGCGGTCAGCAGCATCTGCTCGATGGGGATACCAGCCAGGTGGCGGGGTGCGCCCTGCGTCGTGACGATGCAGTACCCGCCGTAGACGTGCTGTCGCGGGTTGTACGGGCGACCGCCGGGGCCGATTTCCAGCATGAACGCCTGGTTCGGCTGAAGGACCTCCGGTCGCGGCTCCGGGTCTGGCCCGCCCAACCCCGCGGCGCCGCAGATTGGCCGCAGGCCGTCGGCCAGGTCGCCAAGCGTGCGGCGGGCGCGCTCGACGACGTGGTCGGCCGCGTGGATAGCCTGCTGGAGCGTGTTCCCTGGTCGGAGCTGCTCCGCGCACGTCAGGTAGACCTCGGCTCCGTACTTGGCCAGCTCTCGCATCTCTGGCGTGGGGCTCCCAAGCACGAAGCATTGCAGGCCCTGAGCCTGGTACCCCGCCCACTTGGGGCTCGTCTCCGAGCAGATCACATCTCCCACCTGGAGCACGCGGTTCGACGGGACGAAGTCTCCTCCCTGCTGGCGGCCGGGCATAGGTCCAGACTCCAGCAGCAGGAACGTTGGCGGCTCCGCCCCCGCGGCATCCATTGCCCGCACCACCCCCGCGTACACCTCCCGCTCCGTCACCCCCGGCCGGGCGAGGTCGAGGTGCGCTCCATAGCCGATGTCGACCAGGTGGGCGGACTGCTCCAAACAGGCGATCTCCTCGTCGCTCTTGACCGAGCGCAGCTCGTAGAAGAAGTCCGTCATGTCGACGAGCTTCAGTCCCGGAAGCCGTTCCTGGATGGCCTGGTACGTGTTGAACGGCAGGCCGATGCTCTCGTCGCCACGGAACGAGATGCCGACGAGCCCTAGGGTCCCGCGTTCGATCCCGAGCTCCCTGAGCCGCTCCTCGAGGATGGCGACCACGTTCCTCGTCCCCATCGGCCGGATGTCGCGAAACCACGACAGGGCGTACACGCTGCGCTTGGTCGCCATCTGGGTCAGAAGGGTGCCGTCGCCGGCGAGCGGGAAGATGGCATAGCCAATGCCGGACAGGTTGTCCGCGTAGCCGCAGACGTAGCGGACGTTCGCCAGCATCTCGTTCCAGCGTCCTGAGTTGCCACTCAGGAGAAGGCAGTCGACACCCCGCCTGCTCATCTCCTCGCGAATGCGTGACCACCGGCGGTCGCGTTCCGCGTCCGAGACCTGGTAAAAGTCCGGCGTAACCGGCGCGAGCTGAACCATTCCATCCCTCCCAGGCGCCACGAGCGGGTGCGCCAGGCTGTGGATGCTATCTCAGGTGCCGCTCCCGGCCGCTGCCAGGCGGCAACGCTCCGCAGTCGTTTGGACGAATGCCGGAGCGCGCCGCTCGGACGCCACCTGTCCTGGGGGAACAGTCGATGTACCACTTCTTTCCCGGCAACTACATGTGGTCGCAGGCAGTCCTGCGCATGCTCTTCACCGGCGGATCCATCGGCGAGGCCGTCAAGGTCGTCGAGGCCCTCCAGGACGCTGCGGCCGACTACGACGCCGAGGCCTGGTACGCCGCCTGGCGGGACATCGGCGACCTGGTGTGGGACCGCGCTCACACGCAGAGCGCCGACGGGCACGACATCAGCGCGCGCGACAGCTTTCTCCGCGCTTGCAACTACTACCAGACGGCTCTCCCTTTCATGGACCACGACGACCCCCGGCGCGCCGAAACGCACGCGCGGTCCGTCGAGGCGTTTGGCCAGTTCGCGTCGCGCCTGCGCCCGGCCGCAGAGTACGTCGACATCCCCTACCAGGGCACGTCCTTCCTGGCCTGGTTCTTCCCAGGCCACGGAGCCGGGCCCCGCACGGCGACCGCCTTCTACCTCCCGGGCTGGGACAGCACGAAAGAGCAAGGCGTCGGGCTGGCACTGGCCCTTGCCGAGCGCGGCTTGAACGTCCTGTCGTGTGACGGCCCCGGCATCGGCGAAGCCGTCCTCTTCCGCGACCTGGTCAACCGGCACGACTACGAAGTGCCCGCCGCCGCGATCGTCGACTACCTCCTCACCCGTCCGGAGGTGGACCCGGATCGCATCGCGGTCGTGGGCGCCAGCATGGGCGGGTACCGCGCGGCGCGTGTGGCCTCGTTCGAGCACCGCCTGGCCGCCGCTGTCGCCTGGGGTGCGGTGTGGGACTTCGGCGAGGTCTGGGAGCGCCGGCGCCGGAACCCGCGTGGGGCACTGCCGACGCCCTCGGGCCATGCCCTGCACGTGATGGGCGCGCGGACGCTGGACGAGGTGTCCGAGAAGATGCGGGCCTGGCGCCTGGAAGGCGTGCTTCACCAGATTGCGTGCCCCTTCCTGGTGCTGCACGGCGAGAAGGACGCGCAGATCTTCGTCGAAGACGCCTACCGTGTCTACGAGGAGGCGGGCTCGCCCCAGAAGGAGCTCAAGATCTTCACCGAGGAAGAGACCGGCGCCGCCCACTGCCAGAACGACAACCGCGTCCTGGCCCACGAGTACATTGGCGACTGGCTCGTGGACGTGCTCGTGCGCGGGAAGCCGCGCGGCGGGACGCACGTGGGGCCGGAGCGCGCCGCCAGCCGCGCGTAGGATCCGCACGGAGCATCCTCGAACTGTGAGCCCCCGGTCGGAAATACCGGGGGCTCAGACGCGTTCGTGGTCATGCCAATTCCCGGCCAGGGCCGCCGGCGCGCTTGGCTATCTGGAGGAGCCACCAGAAGTCAGGGCCCAGTCGTCAGGGACCGACCGGACGGTCGCTCTCTTCGTCTCCTGACTTCTGACTTCTGATTTCTCTTCTCTTCTAGTACATGACGTTGCCGCCGTCGACCACGAGTGTCTGACCGGTCATGAAGGCGGAGTCGTCCGAGGCGAGGAATAGCACCACGCCCACCAGGTCTCTGGGGACCTGCACCCGCTTGATGGCGCGGACCGCGATCGGCGCCTGGCGCATGCGTAGGATGTCCTCGGTGGGGTTCTCCTCGCTGAGCGTGGAACCCGGCGCTACGCTGTTGACACGGATGTTGGACCCGCCCAGCTCGCGCGCCAGCGTGCGCGTCATCGCCGCAACCGCGCCTTTCGACGCTGCGTAGTGGATGCGCCCGGGAGGTCCATACAGCGCCGTGGAGGACGAGATGTTGACGATGGACCCGCTCTCCTGGCGCTGCATGGTGGGAACGACCGCCTTGCAGCAGAACCAGACGCCCTTGACGTTCACCGCCATCACGCGGTCCCACTCGTCCTCGTCGATCTGGTCGAACCCCCCGCGGTTGATGGGGATGGTGGCGAACAGCGCAGCGTTGTTCACCAGCACGTCGATCCGCCCGAAGGTTTCGAGTGCCTGCGCCGCCATCTGCTCGACGCTCGCCAGGTCCACGACGTCCGTTCGCGTCGCCAGCGCCTCACCGCCACCGCCGCGAAGCTCCGCGGCGACCTGCTCCGCGGCGGCGCCGTCGATGTCGGCGACGACGACCTTCGCTCCCTCGCGCGCGAGCCCCTCACAGTAGGCCTTGCCGATTCCGTGCCCGCCGCCGGTGACGATAGCTACTCGGTCCTGTAAACGCATCCGACCTCCCGCCGCAGTGTGGCACAGTCGGCCCTTCGCACCGCGGCACGTAGCGTCCTCTGCCGGCCGGGCCTGGGAACCCGCCGGCTCCTTGTCCGCCTCGAAGGCCGAACCGAATCCGCCTGGCTGCCGGTCCGCTCCATGTCCGCCGGCGCGCACGCCAGCGCTGCCTGGAGCACCAGCACCAGAAGAACGGTGGATGCGACTGCTCTGGTCCGAGGCATGTCTCCCTCCCTGTGGGTCCTGCTCCGCGCCCGGCGCGGGCGCAGGCCTGCGGCTACGCGCTCCTGCTACGCACCCATTCGCTCGAGGACGTACACGCCGCCCCCGGCACGATCGCTCATGTAGATCAAACCCTGCTGGTCGACGAAGACGTCGTTGATCTGGATGGCCCGCTGGCCGGCCGGCGCCTCCGGGATGTACCAGGCCACCTCCTCCGGGTGACGCGGGTCCGAGAGGTCGACCACCCGTACGCCGGCGCTGAAGTAGGTGACGTAGATGGTGTGATCGCTGGCCAGCGAGCCGGGCCGGTTCTCGTGCAGGTTGTGCGGCCCGAAGCGCAGCCCGCGCTGAGGGAAGTCGCCTTCGGGCACCGGGAAGCGGCCGATCTCCACCGGCTGGGTCTCGTCGCTCAGGTCCAGCACGCGCACCTGGCGCGGCGCCAGCTGGCCCGTCCTGCGTCTCCTCCTCGGCGACGACCAGCAGGTTCCGCCGGGGCAGGGGCAGCGTGGTGTGCGCGTTGCGGCTCCGTTCCGGGGGCCAGGAGACCCGAGCCAGGGTGCGGGGGTGGTGGAGCACGGTGAGGTCGACGATGGCGATGCCGGCGTCGAGACAGCCGATGTAGGCGCGCTTGTCGTGCACCACCGCGTGGTGCATGCCGTAGCGCAGCTCGGCCGGCCAGCCCTCTGGCAGCGACTCGCCGCCGGCCTCCCACACGCCGGGCAGCCACCAGCGGCCGACCTCGGTCGGCCGGCTGGGGTCGGCCACGTCCACGATGATCAAGATGCGCTCGCGGTACCCGCTGGGTCGTGCCGAGGCGTAGATGTAGCGTCCATCCGCGAACCAGGCGCGGTGCACCCCCCTGCCACCGGTTTCGAAGAAGCTGATGGGCCTCGGCTCGAGAGGGTTGGCGACGTCGTAGAGCTGGATGCCGGCGCTGTGCTCCGGGCCGCGGGCGCTGGGTGCAGGGGCGAGCGGCTGACCGTGGCCGCCGGTCGGGAGCTGCTCATGGTTGACCACCAGCAGGTCGGCGGCGACCTGGACCTTGTGGGCATGGGTGGAGCCGCTGGGCACCGGGAGGCGCTTCACGACACGAGGTCGGGTCGGGTCGCGCACGTCGACGATGCTGGTGCCGGTGGCCCTCATGTGGCCGACGAACAGGTAATCGCCGTAACGGATGAGCTGGCCGGCATCGCCGTGGCCGTCCAGATCAGTGTGGC
>CAYSYM010000080.1:0-11434 GCA_964435115.1 uncultured Chloroflexota bacterium
AAGAGCAACAGCGCCCTCGGCCAGGGCCTGCTGGCCCGCCGCATTGGCAAGCGCCGCGTCAGCGCCGAGACCGGCGCCGGCCAGCACGGCGTGGCCACCGCCACCGTCTGCGCCATGCTCGGGCTGGAGTGCGTCGTCTACATGGGCGAGGAGGACACGCGCCGCCAGGCGCTCAACGTCTACCGCATGCAGTTGCTCGGAGCGGACGTGCGGACGGTTGCGACCGGCACTCGCACCCTCAAGGATGCGATCAACGAGGCGTTCCGTGACTGGGTGACGAATGTTGCCGACAGCTACTACCTGCTCGGCTCCGCGGTCGGCCCGCACCCCTATCCCCAGGTGGTCCGCACCTTCCAGGCAGTGATCGGCCAGGAAGCGCGCGCGCAGGCGCTGGAGCAGGTCGGTCGCCTGCCAGACCGCGTCGTCGCCTGCGTGGGCGGTGGTTCGAACGCCATCGGCTCGTTCGCGGCCTTCCTGGACGATCGCGGCGTCGAGCTCGTCGGCGTCGAGGCAGGTGGGCGCGGGCCAGAGCTTGGCGAGCACGCCGCGACGCTGGTCAGCGGCCGGCCCGGCGTGCTGCACGGCGCTCACTCGTACGTCCTCCAGGACGGCCACGGCCAGATCGCTGGCACGCACAGCATCTCGGCCGGCCTCGACTATCCCGGCGTGGGCCCCGAGCACGCGGCCCTCAAGGACGCCGGCCGCGTGCGGTACGTGGCCGCGGACGACGCCGCGGCGCTCGGCGCCTTCTCCCTGCTCACGCGAACGGAAGGCATCCTCCCCGCGCTAGAACCCGCGCACGCCCTGGCCTGGGTGGCGGCGAACCCCGGCCCGGGTGTGACGCTGGTCACGCTCTCCGGCCGGGGAGACAAGGACGTGCACACGGTCGCGCAGGCCACGGGGCAGGGGGAGATGCTCCGGTGACCCGCCTGGCCGCGACCTTCCGTCGGCTGCGCGCCGAGCGGGCGTGCGGCCTCTTCCCCTACCTGACGGCCGGTTTCCCGGACGTGGCGACGAGCCGGGCGCTCGCCGAGGCCGCGCTCGCCGCCGACGTGGACGGGTTCGAGATCGGCGTCCCCTTTTCAGACCCGATGGCCGACGGCGCCACCCTCCAGCGCGCCAGCGCCCTGGCCCTCGGGCTCGGCGCCTCGCTCGACACTGCGCTCGACCTGGCCCAGTTCATCCGCGACCGCTCGCCCTCGATCCCGGTCACCCTCATGTCCTACTACAACCCCCTCCTCGCCCGAGGGGAGGCGCAGTTCGCGCGCGACCTCGCTGCCGTCGGCGGCGACGCGGCCATCGTGCCTGACCTCCCGGCGGAAGAAGCGGCTCCCTTCGCGCGCGCGCTCGCCACCGAGGGGCTAGACCTCGCCCTCATGCTCGCGCCGACCAGCCCTGACGAGCGAGTCCACCGCGTGAGCGCGCGGGCGCGCGGCTTCATCTACTGCGTGGCGCTGGTCGGCGTCACCGGCGCCCGCCAGGAGCTGTCGGACGCGCTCGGCCGTTTCCTCGAACGCGTCCGGGCCGCAGCGGAGCTCCCGCTCGTGGTGGGGTTCGGCATCGCGCGCCCGGAGCACGTCCGCTCGGTCGCCGCGCTCGGCGCGGACGGGGTGATCGTCGCCAGCGCGCTCGCCGACCTCGTGGAGCGCTCGGCCGAGCCCGTCGCGGCCGCACGGGCGTACCTGGAGGCGATGAAGGCCGCCACACGGTACCCAGCCGCAGGGTGAGACCGGCCGTGCCCGACCGCTTCGCGCTTTCTTCTCAGGCGGCGCTCCAACCGAGGCTGGAGCTGGACGAGTTCGAAGGCCCACTCGAGCTGCTGCTCACGCTGATCGAGCAGCACCGGCTGCCGATCACCCGGGTCAGCCTGGCCCAGGTCGCCGACCAGTACCTCGCCCAGGTCCGCGCGCTGCCGGAGCTGAACGCCGACCTGCTGGCCGACTTCCTGGCAATTGCCGGCAAGCTGCTCCTGCTCAAGTCGCGCGCCCTCCTGCTCGTGGATGAGCCTGACCCGGTCGCCGAAGAGGCGGCGACGGATCTGGAGGAGCGCCTGGCGACGTACCGCATCTTCCGCGCAGCCGCCGAGCACCTCCACGCGCTGGAGCAGCAGGGGCGACGCACCTACCCGGCGACCCGCGAGCCGGTGGCAAGCGCGACCCCCGCGCCGCTGGCGCCGATCACCCCTCAGGAGCTGCTCGCCACCCTGAAGCGGCTGCACGCGGCGGCCGTACCGCGGCCGGCCGAACCGGCGCTGGCTGCCCGGGTTGGCGTGGACGAGAAGGCGGCGCACATCCTGCAGGCCCTCCGGTCCCTGGGCCAGGTCCCCTTTCGCGACGTCGCCGGGGCATCAGTGGACGAGGTCATCGCCACCTTCCTGGCGGTGCTCGAGCTGTTCCGACGCGGCCTCGCTTACGTCAAGCAGCCGACACCCTACGGCGACCTGCTCATCACGCCGCCCTGACCGGGTCGGCCGTGCCTGGGCGGATGCCACCCAGGCCATAGCCCACGCGCCGAGCGAACGGACCCGGCTGCCATGCGGGGCGCAGCTCGCGCCGTCGCCCCCTGGCCGACCGCCGTCAGCCCAGGATCGCGAGCAGCTCGGCCGGGGTGGCGGCCAGGTGCACACGGCCGGGGTGAGCGGCGCCGACCTCCGCGGCCGAGACGCCATCCAGCGTCCGGTGGCCGTCGAACCCCAAGGCGCTGCGCGGGAGCACGACATCCTCCACGTCTGCTGGCACCGACCGAAGGGCGCGGATGAGATCGACGCCCGCCAGCAGTCCGGCAACCGTCACCTGGTCGCCGAAGAGCTCGTTCTCGACCGCCCGGACCTCCGGCCGCCAGCCGGCGTGGGCCTGCCAGCGGTCGGCCATCGCCGCGAGCGCGGGCGCGGCGAGCTGTCCGGCGAGCCACGCGACCTTGCGCGCCGGTGGCGCCTGGCGCCGCCGCGCCAGCAACCGCTCCCACTCGTCAAGCATGCTGCGCAGGAGGCCCACGCCGTTCGAGAGGACCGGGAACCCATCGTAGGCCGCGGCTGGCGGCACGTCGTGCCCGGCCAGCAGGCACAGCTCGTCGCTCGGGTACACGAGGCCAACCCCCAGCGTGGGCCGCAGCGTCCGCTGGAAGCGCTCGCACGTCTCCAGCGCGGCGCGCGCTTCCTCGCGCGTGGGTCGGCGCACGCGCCGTACCCGTGAGTAGCGGGTCAGCCCGACCGGCACTACCGAGACGCTCTGGACCGTCGGGTAGAGCGCGGCCAGGTCATCCAGTGTGCGCGTCAGCACCGGGCCGTCGTTGAGGCCGGCGCACAGCACGACCTGGGTGTGCACACGGACGCCCAGGCGGCCCAGCCGCTCGAGCTGGGGCAGGATGGCCGGCGCGCGCCGGTTGCCGAGGAGGAGCCGCCGCACGGCCGTGTCAGTGGCGTGCACGGAGACGTTCAGCGGCGAGAGCCGCTGGAAGCCGATGCGCCCCCAGTCGCGCTCGTCCAGGTTGGTCAGGGTGAGGAATGTGCCCCAGAGGAACGAGTAGCGGTAGTCGTCGTCGAAGACGTACAGACTCGGCCGCAGGCCGCCTGGCAGCCCGCGGATGAAGCAGAACTCGCAGTGGTTGTTGCACTCGCGGATGCCTCCCGGCAGCGGGTCCGCCAGCTCGAGGCCGGCCGAATCGGCGCCACCTTCGGGTAGCCGCACCGCCAGGCGCCGGCCGGCGCGCTCCACGAGGAGCTGGCGGGCGGACGCCAGGTCGAGCTGGAGGTCGACGAGGTCGCGCGGCACGTAGCCGTCGACCGCCAGGAGGAGGTCACCCGGCCGCAGGCCGGCCTGCCCGAGCGCCGAGGCAGGCGCGACGGCCTGCACCCGCAGCCCGTGCACCGCTCGATCCGGGGACTTCGCCGTCAGAGCCTCGACGGCCATCGGCGAAACCATACGCTATCTCGCCGCCGGCTCCGCTCGAGGCGCGCCCGCGCCTCCTCCTGAAGGGTTCAGCCCGCCGGCGCGGCCGGGCGCGCTCCGCGCTCCAGCGCCAGTGCCACGACCCGCTCGACGACCTCCTCGACGGACAGGTGGTCCGTGTCGATCTCGACCACGTCGGTCGCCCGCAGCATCGGCGCGACGGCGCGCGTGCGGTCGACCCGGTCACGCTCGACCATCCCGGCCAGCACGGCCTCATACGGCTCGCCCGTCTGCCCCGACCGGCGCCGCGCCCGCTCTTCGACGCTCGCGTTCAGCCACACCTTGAGCGGCGCGTCGGGCGCGATGACGGTGCCGATGTCCCGGCCGGCGAGGACGGTCCCCGGCGGGCTCACCGCCGCCCGCTGCGGCGGCTTCATCGCCTCGCGCACCGCGGCATGGGCGGACACCTCCGACACGTTCGCGTCCACCCGCGGTTCGCGGATCGCCCGGGTGATGTCCCGGCCGTCGGCCAGCACGTCCACCTGGCGGCCGTCGTCGACGGAGGGGTGGCGCACCTCGAACCGGCTGCTGCGGGCCACGCGGGCGAGCGCCTCGCCGTCCGCCGGGTCGATGCCGCGGTCGAGCGCCAGCCAGGTGAGAGCCCGGTAGAGCACGCCGGTATCGAAGAACAGGAAGCCGAGCCGCCCGGCGACGCCCGCTCCCACGGTGCTCTTGCCCGAGCCGGCGGGGCCGTCGAGCGCGATGACGAACGGCCGCTCGGTGCCCGGGGTCGCTGCGTCAGGCATGCTGGCCTGCCGGCTCCGCCAGTCCAACCGCCTGCTTCAGCGCGGTGACCTCGGCGTCGTCGAGCCGGCGTGAGCGGCCCACACGCAAGTCGCCTAGCAGCAGGGGCCCGATGCGCACCCGCAGCAGCCGCTCGACCGGGCACCCAACCGCCGCCAGCAGTCGCCGGACCTCGCGCTTCCGTCCCTCGTGCATCACCACCCGCACCCACGTCCCGTCGCGCGTCTCGCGCAGCAGCTCCGCTCGCACGGCGTGGGCCGGCCCATCGTCGAGCTCCACCCCCTCGACGAGCTGCTTGAGCCGCGGGCGATCGAGCGCGCACCGCACGAGGACGTGGTACTCCTTCTCCACGCCGTAGCGCGCATGCGTCAGACGATAGGTCAGCGGGCCGTCGTCGGTGAGCAGCACGAGGCCTTCAGAGTCGGCGTCCAGGCGGCCGACTGGGTAGAGGCGTCCCCGTGCGTGCGCGAGCGCCACCACGGTCGGCCGGCCCTGCGGGTCGTGAGCGGTGCTGACGACGCCGAGGGGCTTGTTCAACACCACGTACTCGTGTGCGGTGGCGCCCGGTCGGACCGGCCGGCCGTCCACCTCGATGCGCTGCGCCTCCGGGTCGACGCGCTGGCCAAGCTCGGCGACGGGCTGGCCGTCGACGTGGACACGGCCCTGCCGGATGAGCCGTTCGGCCGCCCGGCGTGAGCAGACGCCGGTGCGCGCCAGGATCTTCTGAAGCCGTTCCGGTGCCGCCATCAGCCCTCCATCACTGGTACGCGTTCCGGATGTGCTCGATGCGTGCCACCGAGCCGTCCTGGGCGACCTCGAGGGCCACCACGTCGATCCGCCAGCCGAGCTGCTCGCGCTCCGCCTCGTGGGCGAACTGGCCCAGCAGGCGCTCCAGCCGCGCCAGCTTGGCGGTGCCCACCGCCTCCTCTGGTAGGGCGGCCTGGCCCACCCGCCGCGTCTTCACCTCGACGCCCACCAGGTCGCCATCGTGCTCGACGACGAGGTCCAGCTCACCCAGGCTGGAGCGGTAGTTGCGCGCCAGGATCCTGGCGCCGGCGCGAGCAAGGTGCTGCTCCGCGAGCTGCTCGCCTCTCCGGCCAAGATCGCGGGTCTCGCGCGTCACCGGGGCACGCCTCCCGCCCTCGCGGACCCAGGCGCGCCCGCCCCCGCCGGGCGCGGCGCGACGGGGCGCGCACCGCCCACCTCGCCCAGGTCCAGCGCAGCCTGGAGGACGGGCCAGTACCGCTGCCGGTGGTGTGGCGTCGGGCCCAGGCGCCGGAGGGCCGCCAGGTGCTCGGCGGTCGCGTAGCCCGCATTATGCTCCCAGCCGTAGCCGGGGTAGCGCGCGGCGAGCAGGCCCATCAGCCGGTCGCGCACGACCTTGGCGACGATCGACGCCGCGGCGATGGAGAGCGAGAGGGCGTCCCCGTCCAGGACGAAGGTGTGGCGCTCCTGGCCAAGCTCGCGCAGGGGCCGGCCGTCCACCAGCGCGTGGTCGAAGGGGCCCACGCGGCGCAGCGCCCGTCGCATCGCCAGCGCCGTGGCGCCCCGCACGTTGAGGCAGGCGATCTCGTGCGGGGAGGCGGCTCCAACGGCCACCCGCTCGGCTACCTGGTGGACCCGCTCAGCCAGGCGCTCCCGCGCCCGCGGGCTGGCGATCGTCTTCGAGTCGCGAACGCCGCCGAGCGCGGCCGGGTCGACGTGGGGCGGGAGGAGCACGGCGGCCGCCACGACGGCCGCGCAGAGCGGGCCCACGCCGGCCTCGTCCACCCCTACGACGCGTCGCTTGCCCGCGTCCCACAGCGGACGCTCGTGGGCCAGCGACGGCACGATCATGCAGTCCGGCCGCGTTCGGCTACCCCAGGAGGTCCGGCGCTCAGGCGGTGGCGCGTGGAGCGCGGCGCTCCTTGATGCGCGCGGCCTTGCCTGTCAGGCCACGGAGGAAGTAGAGCCTGGCCCGCCGGACCATGCCCCGACGAACGACCTCCACCTTCTCCACCCGCGGCGATTGGAACATGAAAGAACGCTCGACGCCCACGCCATGGGTGACGCGGCGCACGCGGAACGACCCATCGTAGGCGTTGGGCTTCTTGACCTCGATAACGACGCCCTCGAACACCTGCGGACGCTCGCGGTTGCCCTCGACGACGCGCACCTGCACCCGCACGGTGTCGCCGGGCCGGATGGCGGGCAGGTCGGCGCGACGCGGGAGGTGGAGCAGGTCGGCGAGCTCAGGCATGTCGTGGGTCCCCGGTCTTCATTTCAACCCTGTGTGTCTCAACCGTCAGCCGGCCCGGTGGCTGGCTGCGACGTCAGCCAGGGCCCGCCATGCTGGTGCACGCCTTCGGGCAGGGATGGCCCCGAACTCGGCGCGATCACGCGATCGCGGGGCGTGACGGGCAGCCGACAGGGCGGCGCGCCGCCCTGTCGGCGGACAGCGGACGAGTATAGCAGCGTCGCCGCGCGCTGCGCAGACCGGGTGCCCGGTGGTCGCCGCGGCGCTTGCCGCGCCAGCGTGGCTGGCCGTACTCTTACCAGTAAGAAGGAGGACACGCATGCGCATCACGTCGAAGGGCCAGGTCACCATCCCGCAGCACGTCAGGGAGCAGGCTGGCCTCCTACCGCACACCGAGGTCGACTTCATCGTCGACCGGCACGGCGTGCGTATCGTCAAGGCGCGCCAAGCTCGGCGGCCCAGCCGTGGGACGATGGCCATCGAGCGCCTGCGCCAGAGCCTCGGGCACGTTGCGATGAGCACCGACGAGATCATGGCGTTGACCCGAGGCGATGCGTGACGCCGGTCCTGGTTGACAGCAACGTCCTGCTCGACGTCGCCACCGACGATCCGACCTGGGGCAGCTGGTCGAGCGGGGCGCTCGCCCGCGCGGCCGACGAGGCGATCCTGGTCATCAACGCGCTCATCTACGCCGAGGTGTCGATCGGCTTCGCCTCGATCGAGGCGCTCGAAGCGGCGCTCCCGCTCGATCTGTACCGTCGCGCTGCCTTGCCGTATGAGGCCGCATTCCTCGCTGGCAAGGCGTTTCTTCGGTATCGCCAGACAGGCGGACCCCGGCGCTCCCCGCTACCCGACTTCTATATCGGCGCCCATGCGGCGATCTCGGGCTACCGACTGCTCACACGAGATGCGACGCGCTATAGGACGTACTTCCCCAGCCTCGAGCTCATCGCGCCCGTCTGACCCCTCCACCTCTTCCCAGCGCCAGTGGCCGGGAGCGTGCGCGCCGCCCGGTTGCTCGCAGCTCCCCGGCCAGGCTGCTGGCCGCGGCGCGGAGCGCCTCCAACCGCTCCGGCGGGAAGAGCCCTTCCAACCGCTCGAGGAGGGTGAGCGAGCCTTCGAGCTGGGCCAGGTGCTGCGGCTCCGCGCGCTGGAAGGCGAGCAGGCTCACCAGGAGGAACTCCAGGACGCGTTCGTCGACGAAGGCGGCGTAGGCCCGCCGGCCGGCCATGAGCCGTAGCGCTGCGTCGACCCGCGGCAGGTGCCCGGCTGCCCGCAGCGCCTGGGCCAGCTCCAGCGCGTGCGAGGCGGGGACCTCGGCGACCGTCGGGCCCAGGGGGCGGCGGATGAAGGGCTTCACCCCCTCCAGGGCTGCCGCGGCCTGCAGCTCCTCGGCGCTGCGGGCGTCGAGGATAACGGCGGGGCGAAGCGCGAGGGCGCCGAAGCGGCTCTCCCACGCGGCGAGCTGTGCGGCCACGCTGCCCGGGAGGGGGCCGCCGGTCAGCCGCTCGAGGAGCTGCGTGCACTCCTGGATCGAGCCGCCCGACTCGAGCGTCGCGCCGACCCGGCCGCGGTCGAGCGTGTAGGAGGACGGCTGTCCGCGGGTCCGGAGCTCGAGGTAACGCTCGGCTCGCAGCAGCGCGCCCAGGTCGGCGCGTGCGGGCGCCAGCAGCCGGTTGGACCCGTCCCAGGTGCACGGCTCCGCGGCTCGGGTGGGGATGGGGGGAGCGCGCCCCAGCAGCGCCGCGCCGACGTTCGTGGTGGCCACGCGCTCGCCATCGGCGTCCGTCGCCAGGACGCCCAGCCAGTAGAGCGGCCCGAGCAGGAGGTAGCGCAGCAGCACGGCCTCCACGCGGCCCCACGAGCCTTCGCCGAGCAGCGGTTGTCCGGTCGCGGGATCGAGCAGCGCCGCACTGCGAGCGTCGAGCTGCTCGCGCAGGAAGGTGGGCACCGCGCGCTCCAGCCAGGCGAGCAGGTCGTCGAGGCGGGTCCAGGTGCCGGGGGCAAGGCGGCCGAGGACGCGTAGGACCGCCTGGCGCATGGACGGGGGATCGACCTGTTCGGCCAGCTCGGCGGCCTGTGGCACGCCGCCACGGACCAGCTCGGACCATTCCCGGTCGTCGAGATAGGCCCGCCACAGGCGCAGCACGAGGCGCGGTCGCTCGGAGAGCGCCTCGAGCAGGAGCGCCGTGGGCGTGGCGGTTCCGTCCGACCGCCGGCCGAGGAGCCCGGCCCCGAGCGCCAGGTGACGGAGGAAGGCCCACCGCTCCTGCCAGGGCCAGCCGCCTGGCTCCTGCGCCCACCCGGCCCCTTCCGCCTGGAAGGCCGATGCCTGGGCACCGGGTTCCTCGGGCGCGTCGCTCGCGTGCCGCTGGAGGAAGCTGGCGAGCACGAAGAGGCTGAAGACGGGGTCGCTCGCCCGCCGGTGCTCCCGGGGCGGTGGCTCGACCCCCCGCGGGAGCCCGCCGGGCGCGTCCGCGCCGGCCGGTGCCTCACCTGGTAGCAGCGCCAGGATCTCCTCGGGGACGGCGAAGACCTCCCCCCGGTGCGGCCCGAGCGCCGCGAAGGTCCGGAACAGGAAGCCGTGCTCGAGCAGCGGCCGCGCCGCGTCCAGGCCTGCCGACCCAAGGAGGCGCACGAGCAGGTAGCCGCGCACCTCGCCGCCCGCGGCCCGGGCCGCGGCCAGCGCACGCCGCTCCCGCTCGTCGAGCGCCTCCAGCCGACCGCGCTGGTAGGTCGGGTCGCCCAGCCGCTCGGAAAGTCGCTCCACCAGCTCGGTCCGCGTCGTCGCATCGTCCACGGGGAGCCCATGCAGCGCTGCCATGCGCCGCAGAGCGGCCGTGGTGGACTGGTCGAGCGCCTCCCGCACACGCACGTGCGCAAGCGTACCCGCCCGGCCCGCCGGCCGCACCGCCGCCGATGCGTGCTGCCAGTCGGCCTACGCGCGGAGCGGTCGGCGCGACCAGAGCGCGCGTGGTGCTCAGCGGCCGATGAAGAGCGGCGCCATCACCAGGGTGATCGTGCTCAGCAGCTTCACCAGCACGTGCAGCGACGGGCCGGCGGTGTCCTTGAAGGGATCGCCCACGGTGTCGCCCACCACGGCCGCCGAGTGGGCCTCAGTGCCCTTACCCAGCGTCTCACTCCCGTTCGTCAGGTGCCCGAGCTCGATGAACTTCTTGGCGTTGTCCCAGGTGCCGCCGGAGTTGTTGAACACCGTGGCCATCAGGATACCACCCATCGTGCCGACCATCAGCAGCCCCGCCGCCGCCTCCGCCCGCAGGATCACGCCCACCAGCACCGGGACCGCGACCGCCAGCAAGCCCGGCGCCACCATCTCGCGCAGGCCCGCGCGCGCGGTGATGTCGACCGCGCGGGCGTAGTCGGGGCGGACCGTCCCCGCCAGGATGCCCGGGTTCTCGCGGAACTGGCGCCGCACCTCCTCGATGATGCTGCCCGCCGCCTTCCCCACCGCGCGAATGGCCAGCGAGCTGAAGAAGAAGATCAGCGTCAGCCCCAGGAAACCGCCGATGAAGACGTCGACCTTTGAGAGGTCGACCGGGAAGTGGCCGGCGGTGCCCATGCGGAGCCGGACCTCGTCGATGTAGGCCGAGAAGAGGAGGAACGCCGCGAGGGCCGCCGAGCCAACCGCGTAGCCCTTGGTGAGAGCCTTGGTCGTGTTCCCCACGCCGTCCAGGACGTCGGTAATGCGGCGGACGTCGGCCGGCGCCTGCGACATTTCGGCGATGCCCCCGGCGTTGTCGGTGATCGGCCCGAACGTGTCCATGGAGAGGATGTAGGCGACCGTCGTCAGCATGCCCATGGTGGCGACGGCGGTGCCGAAGAGGCCGCTGTCCACGTTCGCCAGCGCCGGATCGACCGTCGCCGCCTGCCGGCCGAAGAAGTAGGAGAGGCCCAGGGCCACCGAGATGATGATGGCGGTGATCCCCGTGCTCTCGAGGCCGATGGCATAGCCGGAGATGATGTTCGTGGCCGGGCCGGTCTTGGATGCCTGCGCCAGCTCCTGCACCGGGCGCCAGCTTCCGGCTGTGTAGTACTGGGTGATGTAGACGAACGCCACGCTCGTCGCCAGGCCGGTGAGCCCGGCCAGGACGAACCAGACGTTGTTGAGCATGAACATGGTCGTGGCGATGATCCCCAGCGCCGCGACGAGCGTCATCGCCCAGTAGCCCGAGTTCAGCTTCTGCTGCGCGTCCTTCACCTCGCCCACGGCCACCGCGAGGATGCCGACCATCGAGGCGACGATGCCGATGGAGCGGACCACGAGCGGGAAGAACACCCAGGCGGTGTTCCGGGTGGCTGCGTAGAGCGCTACGCCCAGGATCATGGCGCCGATGTTCTCCGCCGCCGTCGACTCGAAGAGGTCGGCGCCTCGGCCGGCGCAGTCGCCCACGTTGTCGCCCACGAGGTCCGCCACCACCGCCGCGTTGCGCGGGTCGTCCTCGGGAATGCCCGCCTCCACCTTGCCCACCAGGTCGGCGCCCACGTC
>CAYSYM010000081.1:0-10551 GCA_964435115.1 uncultured Chloroflexota bacterium
CCCGGCGGACGCTGGCCTTCCCGGCCCAGTTCATGCTGGTCGGCGCCCGCAACCCTTGCCCATGCGTCGGCAAATACCATAGTTCCGAATCACGTCAATCGGGAACTCGTAATCACCGTCCCGCTGCCAGACGACAAGGGCAGGCGTGGTGACGGCCGGCCCAAGGTCCGCCGCTTCCGGAGCCACTGGTTGGAGCTCGGCCAGCGGCTGGTGGAGTTCCGGGCGCGCTACGGCATCACCCAAGCCGAGATTGCGGAGGTGGTCGGTGCGGGCAACGCCTCGACGGTCGCTCAGTGGGAGAGCGGGATCAATGTCCCCGAGGGCATCCGGCGGGAACGCCTCATAGAACTCCTGGAGGCGCGGCTCTGGCCCGAGTTGCGAGCTGCCGCCATCGCCGGCACGGGTGTGCCAGAGTCGTGGGACCGCGGCGTGCGCTGGTACCGCCGGGCCTCGCGTGAGCGGCCGCCGCGTGAGACGGTCGGCGTCGTGGTGGCGGCGATTCTGGACGAGTTGCGGGCGCTCGAGTCGCCAGGGGGGCTACGAAGGCGATACTGCGCGCACGACGGCGACTGGGTCTGCCAGGTGGCGCACGACTGCGGACTCGGCGAGGAGCACCGCACCAATCTGCGGCGGATCGAGGACGCCGCCTATGGCCTGCGTTGGCTCGAAATCGTCCACGGCCTCCGGTTCGACCTTGGGAGCTCCCTCGTCCGCCAGCTCCCGCTGGGTCTGCTCGATCGTGCAGCAGAGGCTACCCCAGACCGGGGAGGGCTCGCCCGTGCCCGATTGCTTGCGCGCGACGGCGGAAAACGGCCGGGCGTTTCGAAGGAAAGTGACCGGCCGTTTCGGCCGCAGGTGACCGGCGCTTTCGGGGCAACGTGACCGGCCGCCGGCGTGGCGTGGTGGCGATGTGCAGGGGCCGTAGCGTCCTCGCTGAGCTTTGCAGCAGCGAGGAGACGTGGTGCCCCGACGGAGACTTGCCATGCGCCAGATCAGCGAAGTGCTGCGCCTCGCCGCGCAGGGCTTCAGCTATCACCAGATCAGCCGCAGCGTCGGCATCAGCCGCACCACGGTGCACAACTACCTGGAGCGCGCCCAGCAGGCTGGCCTGCACTGGCCGCTGCCCGACGACCTGGACGCCGCGGCCCTCGAAGCGCGCCTCTTCACCCGCTCGGCGGACGAGTACCGGCCGGGGCGACCGGTGCCCGATTGGCTGGCGGTGCACCGCGAGCGCACGCGCGGCAAGCACGTGACACTGCAACTGCTGTGGCTGGAGTACAAGCAGGCGCACCCGGACGGCTGGGCCTACACCCAGTTCTGTGCGCACTACCACCAGTGGCTCGGGCGCCAGGACGTGGTGCTGCGCTTCGAGCACCCCGCCGGTGAGCGGCTGTTCGTGGACTTCGCCGGCGACACGGTGCCGGTCACCGACGCCGAGACGGGCGAGGTGTGGCACGCGCAGGTCTTCGTGGCCGTGCTGGGCGCCAGTGGCTACCTGTACGCCGAAGCGCTGCGGGGGCAGGATCTGGCCTCCTGGCTCGGCGCGCACGTGCGGGCGCTGGCGTTCTACGGGGGTGCCCCCCGCGTCCTGGTGCCTGACAACCTGAAGGCGGGGGTGAGCAAGGCGTGCTGGTATGACCCCGAGCTGAACCCCAGCTACCTGGAGCTGGCCCAGCACTACGCCATGGCCGTCCTGCCCACCCGCCCCAATCACCCGAAGGACAAGGCGGCCGTCGAGGTGGGCGTGCAAGTGGCGGAACGCTGGGTGCTGGCCCCGCTGCGTCACCGCCGCTTCTTCTCGCTCGGCGAGTTGAACAGCGCTATCAGCGTCCAGGTGCGCCAGGTGAACGAACGCCCGTTCCGCGGCCAGGCGCTCTCACGGCGGGCGCTGTTCGAGGCGCTGGAGCGGCCGGTGCTGCAGCCGCTGCCGGCCACGCCCTACGAGCTGGCCACCTGGAAGGGCGCGAAGGTGAACATCGACTACCACGTCGAGTTCGACCAACACTACTACTCCGTCCCGTACCAACTGGTGCGCGAGCCCATTGAGCTGCGCGCCACGGCCAGCACGGTCGAGGTCTTCCACCGCGGCCGGCGCGTGGCCAGCCACCTGCGGGCCTACGGGCGGCGGCGCTTCATCACCCAGCCGGAGCACATGCCCGCCGCGCACCGGGCGCACCTGGAGTGGACG
The DNA here is from genome assembly GCA_964435115.1 of uncultured Chloroflexota bacterium. Classification (GTDB taxonomy): domain Bacteria; phylum Chloroflexota; class UBA6077; order UBA6077; family CF-72; genus CAYSYM01. Next base: position 2,189 of record CAYSYM010000081.1, read on the forward strand.
CCCTCGCGGCTGGTGGCGTGGGGCGCCACCATCGGGCCGCCGGTGGCGGAGCTGATCGAGACGATCCTGCGCACCCGCCCGCACCCCGAGCACGGCTACCGCGCTTGCCTGGGGCTGATGCGCCTGGTGCGCCAGTACGACGTGGAGCGGGTGAGTGCGGCCTGCGCGCGTGCCCTGGCCATTGGCGGCGCCTCGTACCGCAGCGTGGACGCCATCTTGAAGAGCGGGCTCGACCGCGTGCCGATCGGGGCGGCTCCGCCTGCGGTGCTGGCCCCCACCCACGCTAACCTGCGTGGCCCGGCCTACTACGAGCAGGCGCTGGAGCCGGTGGAGGCGGCCCGATGCTGATCAGCCAGACGCTGGACAAGCTGGAAGCCCTCGGTCTCAGTGGCATGGCGCTGGCGCTGCGCGAGCAGCAGGAAGGCAGCGCCTACCTCGGCCTGAGCTTCGAGGAGCGGCTGGGGCTGCTGGTGGATCGGGAGACGGACCTGCGTGACAGCCGCCGGCTGGCGCTGCGGCTGAAGGCGGCCAAGCTGCGCCAGGAGGCGACGGTGGAGGACCTGGACTTCCGCACCCCGCGCGGGCTGGACAAGAGCGTGATTCTCAGCCTGGCCCAGGCGGGCTGGGTGGCGGCCCACCACAACCTGCTGATCACCGGCCCAACGGGCGCCGGCAAGAGCTTCCTGGCGTGTGCCTTGACCCGCGCCGCGGTCCAGCGCGGCCAGACGGCGCTCTACGTGCGGACGCCGCGCCTGTTGGCGGAGCTGGCGCTCAGCCGCGGCGATGGGCGCTACGTGCGGCGGCTGGCGCACCTGGCCAAGCTGAGCCTGCTGGTGCTGGACGACTTCCTCCTGACGCCGCCGAGCGTGCTGGAGGCCAAGGACCTGCTGGAGGTGATCGACGACCGCAGCCAGCTCCGCGCCACGCTGGTGGTGAGCCAACTGCCGGTGGAGGCGTGGCATCCGGCCCTGGCGGCCGGCGACCCGACGCTGGCGGACGCCCTGCTGGATCGGCTGGTGCACAACGCGCATCGGCTGGCGCTGACGGGCAGCTCGATGCGGCGCCGCCAACCACCCCCTGAGCCACCCGCCCCGTGACGCGCCGCGCCGGCTGTTACGGAAGTGCCACCACGATGCCCCAGGATCGACGCGACGATCGCCACCGCGCCCGCCGGCACGCCAAGTGGGTGCGGACGTGCGCGGCGTGTGGCGACCTCATCCTGCGCGACGGCCCCGGTCGGCCGCCCGTCTACTGCTCCGCCCGCTGCCGGGTGGCCGCCTGGCGGCAGCGCCAGACGCGCCCGCTCCCAGACGTGCCGCCGGACACGTACGATGCGGAAGGGAGGTGATGGCCCGACGACCACGCCGGCGTGACCACGACCCAGGGACCTGACCACCGCGCTGCGCCGCCCGGTGCCGGCCCCCCTGCGGTCGGTCACTTTGCACCGAACCGCCCGGTCACTTTGCAGCGAAACGACCGGCCAACTTCGCCGAAATGCGCAATTGCTGCTGTAGTGGTGGCTCAGGATATCGAGGCTCCCTCACCGGACGCTGGTCGACGCTGCGCTAACGGCTGCCTCGCGCTGCGCCGCCAGTACCGATCCACTCGTCGGATCGGCGTTTGCTGGTGAGAATAGGAGGAGGATGGGCTGGCGCGCGTGCCGAGGGAGCAGTGCCCACTTGCTGCGAGCGCCGCTAGCGTGACGGAATCGAAGCAGGGACGGACTGTTGCGTGCGACGACGTTAAGGCCCGTAAACCTCAACAGCATCACCGGTATCGAGCAGTTCTACCGACAGGCCGAGGCGGTCCTCTCGACCTGCCGGCCCCGAGAGCCGCTCGTCCTGGATCTGTCGTGGGTGGGGTTCGTTCCCCCTGAGGGCATCATCGCCTTGGTGACCGCTGCCCGTCTGTGGCACCAGGCAACCGGGGAGCGCGCCCGGCTGTGCAATTTGCGGCCGGAGGTGCATCGCTACTGCGAGCGGATGGACGTGCTCAGGCAATGCGGTACTTGGCTCGAGGAGGAGCGAACACTGGCGGAAGAGGAGCGCTTCGATCGCGCCCCTGCCAGTTCCAACCTGCTCGAGATGCATCCAATCTCCAGCGACGAAGACCGGAATTCGCGGGATGTGGCGGCGGCGGTTGCGCGCGCGGCGCGCATCATCCGGGCGTGGTTCGACGCGGACGCCGCGGCGGTCGGCCGACTGCTCACCATGCTATCCGAGATCACCAGCAACGTCGTGCACAGCCGCGATCAAGGCTTCGCGCTCATGCAACGCTACCGCGGCGATATGCAACACCTCAGCAGCCGCGTGACCATGGCCGTGGGCGACCTGGGAATCGGGGTCGAAGCGTCCCTACGGGCTAAGGCCCGCGCCCATCCGAACGGAGTACGCCTCGAGAGCGGCTCTGGTTACATCCTGCACGCCCTCCAGCTCGGCGTCACGAGCCGGGACACCGCTGGCGGGATGGGACTTTACCAGGTCAGGAGCCTCGTGGAGGAGTGGAGGGGCTCGCTCGTCATCCGCTCGGGCCGGTCGATGGTCCGGGTGTCGGCCGAGGAGATAGAGACCTGGGACGAGCTCGCCGACATCCCTGGCACCCAGGTGACGATCACCGTTCAGGGATCGCTTACCGGCATCTGGTAGGGCGGCCGGTGCGGGTAGCGCACGGCCCCGAAGTAAGGTACACTGTTCAGCAAGAGGTGCTGAACAGTGGCTTGCCCGACCTGCGAAATCCTGGCGACGACTCTCGCCGCTGATGCTGGCATCGACGGCCAACAGCTGGTGACCAGGCCGCTCGGCCGACGCTTCCTCCCGCGGCTGCAGGAGCTGCTGTCCGGGAACGAGGGGCGGTGCCTCCTTCTGAGCTTCACCGACGTGGGGATGATGGACGGGTCGTTCGCCGACGAGGTGTTCGCGGAGCTGGCCGCAGGCCGCAGTCGCCGGGCCGGGCATTCAGGGTGCCTGGTTCTCCGCAACCTCGACTCCACCAGCTACGACAACCTCGTGCTGGCGGTGACGAGCCGACCGGTGCGCGAGCCCGGCCTGCGGAATTGCGTGCTGCCGGTCCTGAACGACCGCGGCCAGGTGGAGCTGGTGGGCAAAGCGGAAGACCACGTGCGGGAGACGTTCGAGACGCTGCGGCGGCACCGCGAGCTCACGGCGCGCGAACTCGCCAACAGCCAAGGCTTGGATATTGGTGCGGCGAGCACGCGCCTGAAGGTGCTGTTCAACCTCGGACTGGCCTGCCGGCAGGAGGAGCGCGACGAGCGGGGCCGGTTGTACGTCTACACGTCGATCGGCTGATCTCTGTTTACGCAGGATATCAGCGAAATCTGCTGAACACACGGAACGACCTATCAACCAACGCGAATGGCACGGTGGGGACAGGGAAGGCGCATGTGGGCTGATAACGAAACCGAAACCGATCTGCTGGGATTCAGGGTCCACAAGGACCTCATCCGGCAGCTCGTCACCAACGACGACCTGCTACCCCTGACCGTGGGCGTCTTCGGGGACTGGGGCGGGGGCAAGTCGAGCATCCTCCGGATGCTCCGCCGGGACTTGGAGCAGGAGGACGCCTATCCGGATGTCGCCTGCCTCTACTTTAGCGGCTGGACGTTCGAGGGCTACGACGACGCGAAGGCGGCGCTGATCAGCTCGGTCCTCCTGCAGCTCGGCGAGCACAAGCGCTTCGGTCCCAAGGTCCGCGATCGCGTGGTACCGCTGCTGAAGCGCGTCGACCTCATGCGCGTGCTGCCGCTCGTGCTCAAGCGTGGCGCGGCGCCACTCGCCGGTCTGGCATTCAGCGCGGGGGCATCCTACTTCGGCGTCGATCCCCAGGCCGCCATGGCTGGCATCCCCCTGGCATCGGCTGTCGGGTCGGCGATCGGCTCTCAGGCAGGGCGCCCCAACGACGAGACGGACGACGAGGAGAACCGGTCCGGCGAGGATGGCGGTGGGGAATCGGTCGACTGGTCGAAGCTCCTGGCCGAAGACAAGACCAGGCCCAGCGTGCTGGATGTCCGGACCTTCCGCCGGGACTTCGAGCGTCTGCTTGCCGAGACCGATCTGCGGGCCCTGGTCGTGCTAATCGATGACCTGGACCGGTGCATGCCCGACCGGCTCATCGAAAACCTGGAGGCGATCCGCCTCTTTCTAGCCGTCCCCAAGACTGCCTTCGTGATTGCCGCCGACGAGCGCATCGTGCGCCATGCTGTCTCGGTTCGGTACGCCGCGCCGCGCCTCCGCGATGAGCAGCCGGCCGACCAAGAGCCGTACGACCTCGTAACCGACTACGTCGAGAAGCTCATTCAGATCCCCTACCACTTGCCCCGTCTGTCGCCGAGCGAGGTCGAGACCTACGCGACGCTGCTCTTCTGCCAGCTGCACCTGAAGGAGGACGGCCAGTTCGAGAAGGTGCAGGCGCACTGTGAGGCGGCCCGCAAGCGCAATCTGTACGTCACCTACGGGGCGGGCATGGTCGAGGACGCGCTCGGCGGCGGCGTGCCGGAGGAACTCGGACAACGCCTGCTGTGGACCGGGGCAGTCGCCCCGGCGTTCACGGAGGGCCTCAAGGGCAACCCGCGGCAGGTGAAGCGCTTCCTCAACGCGCTCATGCTGCGCAAGCAGTTCGCGGACGTGGCCGGCCTGGCAATTCGGGACGACGTGCTCGTGAAGCTGATGCTGCTGGAGTACGCCCGCAAGCCCCTCTTCGACCAACTCTACGTCTGGCAGGCCAAAGCGGAGGGCCGGCCTGGGGAACTCAAGGCGCTCGAGGAGTGGGTCGAGCAGGCTGAGCTCCCCGGGGAGGGGGCGACGATGCCCGGCGCGGCGCCGCCCGTTCCGGACGGGATCGCGCCACAGTGGGCCGAGCGGACGGCGCTGGATTGGCTCAGGCTCGGACCGGCGCTACGCGATGTGGACCTGCGTGACTATTTCTGGATCGCCCGCGACAAGCTGAAGACGGCGGTCACCGGCCTGACGATGGTCTCGCCCCTCGTGCGGCGGCTGTTCGAAGGGCTCGTGTCGGCCAATCCGGGCGAGCGTCAGGCGGCCGCGACAAGCGCCGCGGAACTGGACCAGCGCGAACTCGGCGAACTGCTCCACCTGCTGGGCCAGCAGGTCCAGCGGCAGACGGACGGGCGCGGAGGGGTGGATGGCCTGCTCACCCTCATCGAGCGCGGCATCCCTGGCGCGGCCGACTCTCTACTCGGCGCGCTTGCGCTCCTCCCGGCGCCGAACGTCGAACCCAGCATCGCCTTCGAGTTGCAGACGTTGATCGTTGAGGGCAGGGCGAGCCGGGCGGACGCGCGGCAACTCCTCGAGCGGTGGTCAGGTACCCACACACGGATCGGCGCCGCGGCGAAGTCGGCGCTGGCGGACCTGGACAAGGCCCCGGGAGGCAGAGGCTGATGGGCACGTCGCGGCCATACGGCGCGCCGACGGGTGGTGGATGGCCGCCCCTGAAGAAGCTGGTGACACAGTTCGGGGCAGACGGCGGGGGTGATCCACTACCGCCCCTGCCGCCGTTCCCAGAGCCGGTCCCGCCCCTGCCCCCCGATGGCCCCACTCCGTCTCCGTCCCTCACGCCGGCGCAATTGCTCGCCGCCTACATCGGCGCGCACGGCGGGGCTGCGACCATGGCAGGACTGAGCAGCAGCGCGGGTGGGGGCGAGGGACGCAGAGGTGGCGGAGGTGACGGACCAGGGGCTGGCGGCGGCCGGCCGCGCCGCATCGGGCGCCCGGTCAGCCGTGTCGGCCAGAACCTCGGTGGCTTCGCGACGCGCGTCGGACAGGCCGGCCTCGCCACAGCGCTGCGCGAGCTCGGTCTCGCCGATCTGATCGGTCGGCCGGCGGCGGAGGTCACCGGCGCAATTGTCGAGCGGCTCGCCGGCCCGGGCAGCACGATGGACGCGACCCTGGCCCGCATTGCGCTGAACAAGCTGCGGCAGGAGCTCCTCGGGGCGGCCAAGACGTTCGAGGACGTCGAGCGCATCCTTCGGTCGACGCTCGAGCAGGTCCAGGTGGCCGGTCTGCTCATCCAGTACTACGGCCACTACCTGTACGAGCGGTTCGCCCGCGACTTCTACGAGCGGCTCGACAAGAGCGTCGGCGTCGAGAGAAGGCGCGGAGCTCGGTCGAGAGCGTCCGTCGCACCATCTTCGCCTCGCTCCGGGCGAAGCTCGCGGGGCGCAACCCCATCGAAGTGGATTGGCGCGGCGCCGAGGGCCGTCAACTTGCGGAGCGGATCCTGGCGGAGACGCTGCAGATCTTCGGGGCGGGCGCATGAACGTCGAGATCGCCATCACCGATCGGGTGACCCTACGGGATGGCTTCGCCACCGTCGCCATCGGCGTCCCGGACCTCGGCGTGCACGAGGTGCTCGACCTGAGCTTCGACGTCCTCCACGAGGCGTTCGGCGAGCCGGATTCGCTCGCGCTGGACCTGCTGCTGATCGGTGGCATCGTCTACGTGTTGGACAAGGCGGTGCCCCGCCGCAGCGCCGAGGACTTCTGGACGCGCGAGTTCGCCGTCGAGTTCCCGGTCTCCGACCCGCGCCGCTGGGCACCGGCGGCCGAACACCTCGAGCGCGCGCTCACCTTCCTCACCGGCGACGAGTGGGCGGTGGCCTTCGGCCGACGACCCGAGCGCCTATTCGTGCCCACACGGACGAAGCGTCGGCCCGTACGCGCGCCGGCAGCCGAGGCGGTGAGCCTCTTCTCCGGCGGCGTCGACTCGCTCACCGGCACCCTCGACTACCTCGCCGAGGACGCCTCCGCAACGCTGATGCTGCTCGGGCACCATGACGCCACGCTCCCGGCCGGTGACCAGTGGCGGCTCTGGCGACTCATGGAAGGCACGCCGTACCAGGGGCGAACGGATCTGCGCCGGGCACGGATACGGCCGCTGCCCCCGCGACTCGCCCGGCCGGGCCAGCGCGTCGAGCCGGCGCGCAGCGGGCGCGAGTCCACGCTCCGCAGCCGCTCGTTCGCCTTCCTGGCGCTCGGCCTCTACGCCGCCCGCGCGCTCGGTGACCGCACGCCGCTCCTCGTGCCGGAGAATGGCTTCATCGCGGTCAATATCCCGCTCACGCCGTCGCGCGTCGGCACCTGCAGCACGCGCACGACGCACCCGTACTATCTGGATGCGGTGCGGGATGCGATCGGCGCGGTCGGGTTCTGCAACCCGATCACGAACCCGCTCGGGGACAAGACGAAGGGTGAAGTGCTGCAGGATTGTCGGGACCGGACGGCGCTGCTCCGCCTAGCACGCGAGACCGTCTCCTGCTCCCACCCATCCAGGCGTGCTATTTGGCGAAGGCGCTCGGCCCGGAACTGCGGCTACTGCGTCCCCTGCCTCATCCGGCGGGCGGCCCTGCATCGGGTCGGGCAAGACGACGGCGCCGAGTATGGGCTGGACGCGTGCGCCGGCGAACTCGACCTCGAAGCACCGGTCGCAGCCGATCTGCGTGCCGCCCTGGACTGCCTCGACCAGGTGCGCGCTCGGGCCGCCATCGAGGAGCGGGTGGAGATGACGGGACCGCTCGGAGATCGGTTCGCGACGGCTGTCGATGTGGTCGCGCGGGGATTGGATGAGCTGCGGGCGCTGGTACTCGACAAGGGAGACGCCGCGATGCGACGGAGGGCCGGCATCCGATGATCGACGCCCACTGCCATCTCGACGCCTACCCGGATCCGCTGCGAATGGCGCACGAGATCGAGCGCGCGCGCATCCTCACCATCGCCGTCACGGACTGCCCGTCAGCCTTTGAGCGCGCCTATCAGCACGTGCGGCATCTCCGCTCGATCCGCCTCGCCCTGGGCCTGCACCCCTTGCTCGGTTCGCGGCACGCTGCCGAACGGGCGCGCTTCGTGAAGCACCTCACGCGCACGAGCTACGTCGGAGAGGTCGGCCTGGACTTCTCAACCGAGGGTCTCCCGACGCGCGATCAGCAACTGGCGTCGTTCCGGCACGTGCTGGAACTCGTCCAAGCGCGCCCCAAGTTCGTCTCCGTCCACTCCCGCCGAGCCGAGGCTGCGGTGCTGGACCTCCTGGAGGAATTCGGCGTCGGACCAGTCGTCTTCCACTGGTACAGCGGACCCCTCACCCAACTGGATCGTCTCCTCCGCCTCGGCCATGCCTGCTCCATCAACGCCGCCATGGTTCGGAGTGCACGGGGGCGAGCCATCATCGAGCGTCTGCCCTCAGATCGCGTGCTGACAGAGACGGATGGTCCCTATGTGATGATCGAGGGCAAGGCTGCCCGGCCAGGACAGGTTGAAGACGCGCTGGCGTTCCTAGCTTCTATGTCGTTCACCACGCGCATTAGGCCAGGCCGTCACCACGACCATTAGGCCACCC
>CAYSYM010000082.1:0-10498 GCA_964435115.1 uncultured Chloroflexota bacterium
CTGGCTCAATGATGTTGGCGACCCGGCTCAATGACCCTGGCGATCGACATCCGGGGACCTCCGCGAGGGACGGCTCCACGTGCTGTGTTCTCCGCCCTCTGAAGGGGCTCGCTCCGCGAAGGGGACCCCTGGTGCGAAGATCCGCTACCTCGGCGTCCAGGCAGCGTGCGGCCGAGACACCGGCACGGGAGGTCCATGAGTCCGGCACTGCACTGCCGGCGCGTCCAGGGTTGCCCCTGGGCCGCTTCAGCGAGTGTTCGACCGGCGCTCCGCCGGCCGGGTGAGCCTGCTCCCCCCTGTGTTCGAGGCGGTCGCTGTGCTACACCGTGGGCGTGAGCCCCGGCCGTGGGTCTCCCAGCCACCCGAGTGTTCACGCCCTCGTCGCCCGCTACCCCGAGGCGGCGCAGCTGCTCGGGTTTCCGTTCGGAGTGCCACGGCGGCGACCGCAGCGCCGGCCGAAGCGGCGTGGCCCAGCGGTGGTGTACCAGCTCAAGATCACGCTCAAAGGCTCGAAGCCGCCCATCTGGCGCCGGCTGCTGGTGCGTTCGGACACGCCCCTGCCGGTCGTCAGCGACGTGCTGCTGGCGGCGATGGGCTGGCTGAACTACCACCTGCACCAGTTCGTCGTAGGCGGCGAGCAGATCGGCGTGCCGGACGAGGACGACTGGGCGCAGGTGACAGACGAAGCCACGCTCCGCCTGGACCAGATCGCCCCGGACGCGGGCAGCCGGTTCACCTTCGAGTACGACTTCGGCGACGGCTGGGAGCACCTGGTGCTCGTGGAGAAGGTCCTCCCCCTGGAGCCGGGCGAGATGTACCCGCGCTGCGTGGCGGGTCGCCGAGCCTGCCCCCCGGAGGACGTGGGCGGCATCTGGGGTTACGCAGGCTTCCTCGAGGCGATCGGCGATCCGGCGCACCCGGAGCACGGGGAGTACCTGGAGTGGGTCGGCGGCTCGTTCGATGCGGAAGCCTTCGACCTCGAGGCGGCCAACGCTGCCATTCGTGCCGCGGCCGGGCCACCAGCCGGCCCGCCCGCTCCGCGGCCTGAGTAGCAGGCCCAGCGCCAGGTCGCCTCGCAGTCTCGCGCCGACTATCAGGCCCCCGCGTGATCAGCCCTGGCCAGCAGGTGCGGGTTGCTCGGCGGCACGTCCACACCTGCCGGGCCGGCTGGCCCCTCGCGACTCCGGCGTGGAAGGTCGCGTCCACCGGCTACGCGGCTGCACCCCTGCTACTCCTCGGCCGAGCCGAGCAGCTCGCGCGCACGCTCCGCGTCGGTCGACCGCACGCGCAGCTCGTGGGGCGTGGCTTCGGTGGCCCAGTAGGCTCCGAGGTCGGCCAGGTAGGCCACCGACCGGGAGGGAATGCCGGCCTGGCGCAGCAGCTCCGCCCACATCGCCGCCTCGGCTTCAGACCCGTAGCGCGCTACCACCACCTCCTTGATGGGCTCGCCCACCGGCCGCTCGCGCGGCAGGGTGGCCGACAGCGGAAGCCCGCAGTCGGCGCAGGTCAGGATCCCGGTTCGGTATTCGGTGCGGCAGCGCGGGCAAAACGGCATGCGGTCTCCTCGTTGGGAGGATAGCCGGCCTCCCCGCCGTTGGGTGCACCAACCCACTCAGACGTTCGACCTGCACCTGGAGCGGAGTCCCGCGCATCTCGCTCGTGCCGGACACCGCGGCCTGAAGGCACAGGAGTGCTCCCGGCCCTCCTCCTCATCACAGAACGCGCCAGCGAGTGGCCGGGTGTTGGTGCAAGCGTCGAGCTGCGCGGTCCTGGTGGGCGCGGACACCTGCCCTCTCCCCGTCCGGGGGCGAGTGTTCGTCCTCGTCACCGAGCGCACCCATCGCCCCGGGGCGGGGCTGGGCGGCCCTCCGCGCGTGGCTGTCTCGGCGGCCCACCGCATGGGCCGGCACGCCGCGGAGTCGCGGCCAACTCAGGCCCACAGGTGGAGCCGGACCGCGCTCATGGCAGGACAGGACGCACCGGGAGCGCCGCCCGGAGCGCCGGGGATCAGCCCACGGCCGGAGTCGGCGCCGCCGGGCCGGCCAGGCGCAGGTAGGCAAGCGTCCAGTAGTTCCAGAAGAACGTGTTGGCGATCGCGACGAAGGTGAGGATCGCCGCGACCAGCAGCAGGACGCCCAGCACGATGTAGCCGATGGTGGGCGCGGTCATACCCAGCAGCGCCCAGACAGCCGCGCCGAGCGCGCCGAGTACGGCGAACACCGCCAGCGCCCCCAGACCGACCGCGATCCCGGCGCCAATCGCCAGCCCCACGTTGATCAGCCAGATGACGAGGCTGGTCCCCAGGTGGGTACGGAACAGCTCCCAGCCGGCCCGGAGCGCCGCGAGCGGCCCCATGTCGCGGACGGCAATCGCGCGCTGGGCGTACGCCAGGACGATGCTGGCGCCGATGACCGCCAGGATGGCGGCGATCAGGAGAGCCACGCCGACCAGGGCCCCGAGCGCTACCAGCAGGATCGGCGGCGTCTGCGTGAGCCGTGCCGCCACGATGCCCAGGCCCGCAACCAGCGCCACGAGTGCGCCAACGCCCACCGCGACCAGGATGGCGATGCCTGCCAGCAGGAGCCACAGCCCCAGGTAGCGCCAGAACAGGCGCAGGCCCGCCGCCCACGCCCGACCGAGTGAGCTGGCCTGGCCCTCGGACAGGTCGGCCGTCGCTCGCGCCATGCCACCCTGCGCGATCAGCGAGACGATGACGAATGCCAGCGCGAGCGCCAGCAGCAGGGCCGCGCCGCCGACCACGAGCGGCACGTTCGCCACCAGCCACCGGCTCGCATCGCCCGCCGCCCGGCTGAGCCACGGCGCGACCTGCTCCACCTCCTCCCCAGAGGTCCGCCACTCGACTGGTCCACCCCCGCCCGTACCGTACGGCGCGGCGACTGCTCCTCCGGCGAACAGTCCCAGCACCCAGAGGTACCGGTAGCGCCAGGTGGTCGCCCACGCCTCGCGAATGATTCTGCCGTACTCCACGCGTCGCTCCTTCCCGCCCGCGCGGCCTGGCGCCCGCGGCAGCCGAGCCATTCCTCAGCAGTGTGGCTGTGGCTCGTAGCGGTGGCGGTGGACCCGGGTGAACGGCGGGTGAACGCGCCCCGGGGTTGACCTGTCCCAGGGTGGTTCAGCCGGCGGCGGGTGTCCTGCCAGCACGGTCTTCCCGACGCCCGCTCATCGCGTCGAAGTGGGCGAGGGCCGGAGGCGTGACCAGCGCGTGGTATGCCAGGAACAGACGGCGAGCAGCCACCCCGTGCCAACCGGCAGGCCGCAGCTCCGGCGGGAGGTCTGGATCGCCGAACAGGCACTTGCGGAACTGGTTCGCCAGATGGAACCGCGTGCGGAAGGCATCCGGCGCGCAGAGAGCCCCGTCCAGGGCACGGGCGCGGTCCGCGGCGTACACTCCCTCGAAACGTCGCACGAAGGCCGCGTAGCGCCGGTCCACCTCTCCCAGGCCGCCCCAGGCTCGCGCGACCAGCTCCTTCGGATCAGCCGGCCAGAGCGCGGTGGCGCGGTACACCTGGACGTACTCACCGGCCCTCAGCTCCTCCGCCAGCGCCAGCAGCTCCGGGCAGCGATCGCGCGGGCTCACGTATAGCCCGCTCGATGGCGAGCCGAACCCCAGCCATGCCAGCTCCTTGCGCATCCGGTCGCGCACCTCGCGGCGCGCCTCTGGCACGGAGAGCGCGACCACGTACCACGCACCGTCCCAGGTTGGATCCGGCACGTCGAAGATCCGCGGGCGCCCCTGTTCGATGAGCGCGCGGCCGCGCGCGCTGAGGGCGTACACGCTCTCACGCCCGCGTCTCTGGGCGACCAGCCAGCCATCGGCGATGAGCCGCGCCGCGGCGGACCGGACCGCCGACTCCCGCACGCCGAGACCGCCCGCCAGGCGGACGATGGCGCTCAGCCGCAGCGTGCCGTCACGTCCATCCTCCAGCGCGAAATCGCCGTAGAGGTCGAACAGCATCGAGCGCGCCTTGACAGGCGCCTCCACCGCAGGACGGCCCTCGGACCTCGTGCGCATTGACAGCCTCGCCCCGGCCTGGTAGCGTCAATATGACGCATACTCGCCACGGTCGTGCGGATTTCGACAGATAGTAGCAGGCCGGCCGAGCGGCCGTGCCCCGCGAGGGGAGGGAGAGGTGGCAAACCCGGGACGCGCCCTGGAGTGGGACAGCGAGGACGAGCTGCTCGCGAGCAAGTACGATCGACCCGCGCCGCCGGGGGTTGAGGAACGGGTGCACGGTGCACCCGTGCGCGTGCCCGACGACACGCCGGCGCGGGAGTTCACCGACCACGTCAGCACCACTGGCGAGTTCGAGAAGATGCCGCAGGAGTACCGCGAGCTGCTGCTGCGGGTTCTGCGCATCCAGGCCGACTGTGAGATCGGCGGACCCCACCTCTACGTTTCTCGCTGGGTGCTCACCGCCCCAACCGCCGACGACCAGTGGCGCATGAGCCGCATCGCCGCCGAGGAGATCGACCACTTCCGGAAGTTCAACCGACTCCTGGCCATGCTCGGCTCGAGCGCCGACGACCGGCTGTGGGTGGACAAGCAGGAACGGTACGTCGACGCATTCAAGCGGGAGATGCCCTCGTGGGCCGACGTGGCCGTGTTCGGCCTGCTCATCGACCGGGTGGGGGAGTACCAGCTCCAGGAGTTCGTGGACTCGTCGTTCGAGCCGCTAAACAAGGTCCTGCCGCCAATCCTCGCGGAGGAGAAGGGGCACGTCTCCTTCGGGCACTACAAGTGCCATGACCTGGTCGACCAGGGCCGGGCGGCGGAGGTCCAGGCAGCGATCGACCGCTGGTACCCGGAGGCGCTGGACATGTTCGGCAGCCCCCGGAGCCAGCGCGACCACAAGTACATCCGGTGGGGCCTCAAGCAGCGTACCAACGAGCAGGCTCGCCGCGAGTACAAAGTGGAGGCCGATGCGGCTATCCGGGCGCTCGGCCTGGCCATCCCCGACGTTGCGGGCAAGCTCCGCCACGCCGTTGCCTGACGGTGTGCGGCCGCGGGCGGGCGCCCGTGGCCGAGGCCGGCCGTCCCTGAGGGCCGGGTGAGCGTCCCGCTCACGCTCGCCTGCGGCGGCTATGACCGGACGGTGCCGCTCGCCCTGGGCGACGTGCGCCCAGCGGGTGTCGACCTCACCGTGCTGCGGCTCCCCGTGGAGGAGATCTTCTGGCGCATGACTCGCCATGCGGAGTTCGACGCGGCCGAGATGTCCCTCTCCACCCACCTGCTCCGCCGCTCGCGCGGCGACCCCTCGCTCGTCGCCATCCCGGTCTTCCCATCCCGCTCCTTCCGCCACTCGTGCGTGTTCGTCAGCGCTGCCGCGGGGATCGAGCGCCCGGAAGACCTGCGCGGCAAACGTATCGGTGTGCCCGAGTACCAGATGACCGCCGCCGTGTGGGTCCGCGGTTTCCTGCGCGACGACTATGGCCTCCAGCCAGGCGACAGCCACTGGTTCCAGGGCGGGCTGGAGCAACCGGGCCGGGTGGAGAAGCTGGCCGTCGAGGTCCCCGGCGTCCCGGTCACGCCCATTGGGGCGAGTCAGACCCTCAGCGCCATGCTCGCGCAGGGGGAGCTGGACGCGGTCGTCAGCGCCCGCGCTCCCTCCACCTTCGACGGCGTCGCCGTGAGACGCCTCTTCCCGGATTTCCGGGCCGTCGAAGCCAACTACTTCCGACGCACGCGCATCTTCCCGATCATGCACACCGTCGTCGTCCGCGCTAGCGTGCTGGATCGCCACCCATGGGTCGCGCGCAGCCTCTACGCCGCCTTCTGCGTGGCCAAGGCGCGGGCGACGGCTGACCTGGGCAGCCCGGTGGCGCTGGCGGCAACCCTGCCGTGGCTGGTCGCCGAGGTGGAGGAGACGCGGGCGTTGATGGGCGAGGACTACTGGCCGTACGGCATCGAGGCGAACCGCGTGACCCTCGAGGCCCTGGCGCGCTACTCGTGCGAGCAGGGCCTGGCGGAGCGGGTCATCCCCGTCGAGGAGCTGTTCGCGCCGAGCACGCTCGACGAGTACCGCATCTAGCGCGCTCTCCGGGGAGCCACGAACTGCCCTACGCGCCCGCGGCGCGCAGCTTGTAACGCTGGACCTTGCCGGTGGCGGTCTTGGGGAGCTGGGGCACGAAGACGATCCACCGCGGACAAGTGTGCGGTGGGAGGCGCGTGCGCACGTGCGCCTGCAGGGCGGCCGCGTCCACCACCGGGATGGACGCCGCGTGGCGCACCACGTACGCCTTCGGCTTCACCAGCCCATCCCCGTCCGCTTCGCCGACCACCGCGCACTCGGCGACCGCCGGGTGCTCCAGGAGGCAGCTCTCCACCTCCAGCGGCGAGACCCACAGCCCGCTGACCTTGAACACGTCGTCCGTGCGTCCGAGGTGCCAGTAGTACCCGTCGTCGTCGCGGCGGTACCGGTCGCCCGTGCGAAGCCAGTGGCCGACGAACGTGTCCTTGGATCGGGCGCGCTGGTTCCAGTAGTGCAGCGCGGTCGACTCCGCCCGCACCCACAGCTCTCCGGGCTGGCCGGGGGCTACGTCCCGCCCGTGCTCGTCCACGATGCGCGCCTGGTGGTCGCCAAGCAGGACGCCGCTCGATCCCGGCCGCACGCGGCCGGGCAGGTTCGAGCAGTAGATGTAGCCGACTTCGGTGCTGCCGATGCCGTCGAGCAGCTCGACGCCCGTCAGGCGGACCCAGCGGCGGTACACCGGGCCCGGCAGTGGCTCCCCGGCCGAGATGGCGAGGCGGACGCTGCTGAACGGCTCGTCCCGGCGCGGTTCGCTCTCGATCGCCGCGCACAGGGCGGCATAGGAGGTGGGCACCGAGAAGAACAACGTCGGCCGCATGTGGCGCACCACGCGCAGTACGTGCTCCCGGTCAGGCCGCTCGGGCGCCAACACTACGGACCCACCGGCGAAGAGTGGCAGGAACAGCGAGTTGACGAGCCCGTAGCTGAAGAAGAGGCGGGACACCGAGAAGGTCACGTCGTCGGGCGTGATCCGCAGCACCTCTTCCGCGTACGGGACGACACACGCCAGCATGTCGCCGTGCAGGTGGACGGTGCCCTTCGGCTGGCCCGTCGTGCCCGAGGAGTACAGCCAGTAGCACGGCTCGTCGACGCGCGTGGCGAACACCTGCAGCTCAGGCGCCGCCGCTGCCAGCGCCTCGTCCCACGACTGTGCCACGCCGCGCTCACCCCCAGGAACCTTGCCTGGGCCGACCACGAAGATGGCCTTCAGCAGCCCGGTGCGTTCATTCGCCGGCACGCGGTCCATGAGCGCCGGGGTCGTGACCAGGGCGCACGCCCGACTGTCGGCGAGGAAGAACGCGAGCTCGCCCGCCGAGGCGAACGTGTTCAGCGGCACGGGGACCGCGCCGATCCTGAGCGCACCCAGAAACCCGGCCACGAACTCGACCCCGTCCGGCAGTAGCAGGGCGACGCGCTGCTCCGGTTCCACGCCCGCGGATCGCAGGGCGTTGCCGGCCCGGTTGGCCAGCGCCTGTAGCGCCGCGTAGGTGACCGCGCGTTCGCCGAGCCTGAGCGCCGGCCGGCCGCCGCGGCCCTCGGCCACGTGCCGGTCCACGAGCAGCGTCGCGACGTTGAAGGTGCCGCCAGGCGCGCGGCGCGGCAGCTCGAGCGCCGCGCCGCGCGCCGCAGAGGACGGGAGATCGGTCGTGGGTAGCACGGCAACTCTCGAGCGCCCGGGGTTCTCCCCTGCCAGCCCGCCGGTCCCGGCTCTTCCGTTCCAAGCAGGCAGACGTCGTGATCTCGACCCCCATCGGTCGAGGCACCCGCACCCGCTTGACCATCAGGGTGGGAGCGCCTACCCTCGTGGAGCGTCGGTCAGATGTTCCTACCTTCGGCCAGGATGCGCAAGCCGTCCCCCCCGCCCGAACGCCCGGGCGACGTGCGGAGCGCCCAAGCGCCGCTCAGCGCCGGCGGCCGGGCGCGGTGCGCCGCCTCCCGGCCAGGCTCGCGTAGTACTCCCAGGCGCGATCCATCGGTCCGGGCGCATCGATCTCGGCCTGCACGCGCGCTGCCTCGTCGGCGTCATAGAAGCGTACCCGGGCCGCATCGCCGCCGACCGCCGCGAGCGCCCGCAGTTGGAGCTCGGCCGCCTCCTCCAGGAAGCAGGCGAGGACGGCGGCGCGCCGAACGTCGGCCTCGGCCACGTTGGCGCCGTGGCCGCGCAGGAGCATGGCGCGGTGCTGGCCCAGGGTGGCGGCCACCTGGTCGCCCAGCGCCGCGGAGCGGATGAGCCCCACCCGCTCGAACACGGGGACGCCACTCGCGAATGGGGCGGCCGAGTTGTGCAGCACCCGGACCGTGTGGCCGGTCTGCCCGAGCGCCACGCACGCCGGGGCGTGAACGTGCGCCACCGCGCCCACGTCCGGGCGGGCAGCGTACACGCGGGCATGGATCCAGAACTCCGTGTTCGGCGTCCCGTCGCCATCCAGCAGGTGGCCGTCGACGTCCATCACCAGCAGGGCCTCTGGCCTGGCCAGCGCCGGGCTGGCGCGAGTGGGGATGAGGAACAGGTCCGTGCCCGGAATGCGGCCGCTCACGTGTCCGAACGCCGTGACCAGCCCGGCCCGGTGGACGATGGCATTGGCCAGCGCCACGTCTGCCCGGAGCTTCGGCACGTCAACCATCAGGCGTCGTTGTATCACGCCACGCCCCCGCGCGAGTCCGGACCGGGAGCGCCGTCTGCGTCGGCGCGGAGCCGGGCCAAGCCGCGGCCCACGTGCCGCGCCGGGCCCGCATGAGCCCGGCTGGCCGGTGGCCTCGCGGCCTCATCGCGCTGCGGGAACGCAACTACACGCTCTACGTCGTCGGCCAGCTCGTATCCCAGCTCGGCAACTGGATCGAGGCGACGGCCGTGGCCTGGCTGCTGTACGAGCTGACCGAGTCGCCGCTCCTCCTGGGGCTCGGCGGCCTCGCGCGAGCGGCTCCGCTCATCCTCCTCGCCCTTCCGGGCGGGGCCGTCGCCGACCGGCGTCCATTGCGGACGCTCCTGCTGTTCACCGAGTCGACCCTCCTCGCGGTTTCGCTGGCCGTGGGCGTGCTCGCCGCCACCGACCGCCTCGCGTTCTGGCACCTCTACATCCTCAACCTCATCTCGGGAGGGCTGGCCGCGTTCTCGGTCCCGGCGCGCCAGGCGCTCTTCCCAGGGCTGGTGCCTCGAGCAGCCATGCCAAGCGCCGTCGTGCTCAACGCGGTGGCGGTGCGGAGCGCCGCGTTCCTCGGCCCGTCGATCGCCGGCTTCGCCCTTGCCACGTCGGGCTACGCGGCGCCGTTCCTGCTGAACGCCGCCAGCTTCCTCGGGATGCTGCTCGCCCTGCTGGCCATGCGCCTCGGGCACCTCCCCACCAATCGTTCGGCCGGGCCGAGCTTGCGACAGGGGATGGTTGAAGGGGTCCAGTTCGTCTGGCAGAACCCGGTCCTGCGGGTCGTGCTGGCCCTGGAGGTGCTCATCGGTCTGTTCGGGGGGAACGCGGCGCTGGTGACCATCGTCGCGCGCGACGTGCTCGACGCGGGGCCGCAGGGTCTCGGGACCCTCCTGAGCGGGCTGGCGGCCGGCTCGCTCGTGGGGATGCTGCTGATGGTCGCCGTGCACGTGGAGCGGCGGGGGGCGCTCATCCTCGTCGTGGGCGGTGCCTACGCGTTCTTCCTGGCCGGCTTCAGCCGGTCGGAGCTGCTCTGGCTGTCCACCGCGCTGCTGTTTGGCGTTGGCATTGCTGACGCCGTGGCGGCCGTGACGCGCAACACCGTGGCGCAGCTCGCCGTCCCGGACGCGCTGCGCGGCCGCGTGATGTCGATCGTGGTGCTGGTGACGCGCGGCTCCACGCCACTCGGCCAGGTGCAGACCGGGACCGTGGCGGGCCTCGCCGGCGGACCCGCGGCCGCGCTCATAGGCGCGGTCGTGGTCGCCGCCGGCGTGGGGCTGGCGGCGTGGCGCTCCCCCGCCCTGCGGGCGCTGCGCGTGGCGGTCGGCGACGAGACGGGTGGCTCGCCCCCGCAGCCCGCCCCGGCCGGCGCGCCGGCCGGGGGCGGGCGGGCTCCAGCCGGCGCGCGTGGCCGCTCCCGTGGCTGAGCAGGCGGGAGAGGCTGATCCAGGAGGACCTCGGCGCCGCCGCGCCCGGCCACTGTCGCCTGAAGCGGGGCACGTCCATTCCCATTGTTGTGGGCGCCTGCTGGGTGGGGCGGCGCAGAAACATCCGCCCGCCACGGCTCGCGCCGGGTGGCGGCCTATAATGGGTCCTGGGCCACGCGGGAGGCGAGCAAGCTCGCGGGTACGCTCGCCGTGTGAGCCGCCCGGACTGAGAGGGGCACGCGAACGTGACGCTGCAGGTGGCGCTCCTCGCCGGCGCGATCGGGTACTTGCTCGGCTCGATCCCGTCCGGGACGATCGTGGCCCGGCTGTACCGGAACGTCGACCTGACCGCGCACGGAAGCGGACGGACTGGGGCTACCAA
>CAYSYM010000083.1:0-10061 GCA_964435115.1 uncultured Chloroflexota bacterium
GGGCGCAGTGCTGGAACGCCTTGGCCGCCAGCCGGCGGCGCCGGTCCTGGGAGACCCCCTCAGGCCGCTCCATCTCGTGCAGCACGCGCGGGTAGTCCGCGGGGTCGCACACCGGCAGGACGTGCTGGAAATTCTTGGCCGCGGCGCGCAGGAGCGTCTGGCCGCCAATGTCGATGGTCTCCAGCGCGGCGGCGAGGTTAGCACCCGACTTCCGCACGGTCTCGAGGAACGGGTAGAGGTTCGCCACCACCACGTCGATCGGCTTCAGGCCGTGCTGGGCCAGCTCCTCCAGGTGGCCTGGATCGTCGCGCAGGGCGAGGATCCCGCCGTGCACGGCCGGGTGCAGCGTCTTCACCCGCCCACCGAGGATCTCGGGGAACGCGGTCAGCTCCTGGACGCTCCTGACGGAGACGCCCGCTTCGCGCAGCAGCCCTTCCGTGCCGCCCGTGGAGAAGATCTCGAAGCCAAGACCCTCCAGGCGCCGGGCGAAGTCGACGATGCCGGTCTTGTCGTAGACGGAGATGATGGCGCGCAAGCTGAGCCCCTTACCGCTGGTGGGCCGATGCTATCACGCGTGCCCGCCGCCCCTCGATCACCACCCGCCCCTCGGCGAAGGCGCGCACCGCCTCGGGCAGCAACCGGTGCTCCTCGGCCAGGATGCGCGCGTGGAGCGATTCCACGGTGTCGTCCTCACGGACCTCCACACACCGCTGGAAGAGGATCGGACCGCCGTCCGGCTGGTCGGTCACGACGTGGACGGTGCAACCGGTCACCTTGACCCCGTGCTCGAGCGCGGCGCGCACGGCGTGCATGGTGCCGCCAAACGCGGGCAGCAGGGAGGGATGGGTGTTGACCATCCGTCCGGCGAACGCGGCCACGAAGGCCGGCTCGAGGATCTCGTCGAACCCGGCGAGCACGACCAGCTCGGCCGAGGCGGCGCGCAGGGCACGCAGGAGAGCACCCTGGCGCTCGGCGCGGCGCGGGAACGTGGCGCGGTCCGCCAGGCACACGGGCACTCCTGCGCCACGGGCGCGGGCGAGCGCCGGGGCCTCCGCCCGATTGCACCCGACCAGGACGACCGTGGCAGGCAGCACGCCGGCGGCCGACGCGTCGAGCAGTGCCTGAAGGTTCGTCCCCTGGCCAGAGACGAGCACGCCGAGGCGGAGCGTCCGGGCGGTCACCTCCTGGGAGAGAGGTCTGTCTCCATCGTCGTTCACCCCGGCGCTCCCTGCAGGACCACGCGCTCCGGCTGGCGGGGCGTGACCCGGCCGATCTCCAGCGCGGTTGGCGAGACCGGACGCGGGTCGAGCGCGGGCTCGGCGACGAACACCAGGCCGAGGCCCAGGTTGAATACGCGTGCCATCTCGGCAAATGGCACCTGCCCGGCGCGCTGCAGCAGCCCGAAGATCGCCGGGACGGGCCAGGCGCCCCACTCCAGCTCGACCGAGACGCCGGGCGGCAGGACTCGCGGCACGTTCCCGGCCAGCCCGCCGCCGGTCACGTGGGCAATCGCCTTCAGGACGCCTCGCTCCAGCAGCGGCTGGAGGGCGGCCAGGTACGACGGGTGGGGCGCGAGCAGCGCCTCGCCCAGCGAGAGGCCCAGCCCGCCCGGGTCGGTCGCCAGGTCGAGCCGGGCGTCCGCCACGATGCGGCGGGCCAGCGTGTAGCCGTTGGTGTGGAGGCCCGTCGCGGGCAGGCCCCACACCCGGTCGCCCGGCTGGACCGCGGCGCCGTTGACCAGCCGCTCCCGCTCCACCACCCCCACGACGAACCCGGCCAGGTCGTACTGTCCGGCCGCGTACAGGTCGGGGAGCTGAGCCGTCTCGCCACCGAGTAGCGCGCAGCCGTTCTCGAGGCAGGCAGCCGCCATCCCCCGCACGAGCTGCTCCACCACGGGGTGCTCCAGCCTGTGGACGGCCACGTAGTCCAGGAAGAAGAGTGGGCGCGCGCCTGCGGTGAGCACGTCGTTGACCGAGAGGTTGACCAGGTCGCGCCCGATCGTCTCGTGGCGCCCCAGCTCGATCCCAAGCTGCAGCTTGGAGCCCACGCCATCGGTGCTGACGACCAGCACCGGGTCGCGCACGTCGCGGAGGTGGAAGAGGCCGGCGAACGCGCCGAACTCGCCGAGCACGGCCGGGCCGTGCGTGGAGCGGACGTACCGGCCGATCCGCCGCACGTTCTCCTCCGCCGCGGTTATGTCGACCCCGACACCTGCGTAGGACAGGGGCCCGATGGAGTCACGGGTCATGGGTAGCCAGATGGCAGATCTCAGATAGCAGAACGCCCGAGCCGCTCACCGGTGGCCCGCGGCCCGCTCGAGCGCCAGCTTGTCCAGCCGCCCCTCGATGGACATGGGGTAGCGGCCGTGGAAGCAGGCGTTGCACAGCTCGCCCTCGGGCAGGCCAATGGCGCGCACCAGCCCCTCGAGGCTGAGGTACCCCAGCGTATCGGCACCAGTCTGCGCCCGGATCTCCTCGACCGACAGCGCGCTGGCGATCAGCGTCTCCACGGGCGCGGTGTCCACGCCCAGGTGGCAGGCGTACTTTACCGGCGGAGCGCAGATCCGCAGGTGCACCGCGCGCGCGCCGGCCCGGCGCAGCAGCGCCACGATGCGCGGCGTGGTCGTCCCGCGCACGATGCTATCGTCCACCACCACGACTCGCTGGCCCTTCAGCACCTCTGGCAGCGGGTTGAACTTCAGGTCCACGCCGGTCTCGCGCTGGCGTTGGTGTGGCTGGATGAAGGTGCGGCCGATGTAGCGGTTCTTCACCAGCCCCTCGCGGTACGGGATACCGGCGGCGCGGGCGTAGCCGATCGCGGCCGGCGTGGCCGAGTCGGGCACGGGCATCACGAAGTCCGCCTCGACCGGGTGCTCGCGGGCGAGCTCCTCGCCCATCCGCTCGCGCGCCGCGTACACCAGGCGACCGTCGATCACGCTGTCCGGCCGCGCGAAGTAGATGTGCTCGAATGAACAGGCCGCCCGTCTCCGCGGTGGGCAGGCCGTCTCCGCGTGGACACCCTCGGCCCCGATCGCCAGCAGCTCGCCGGGCGCCACCTCGCGGATGAACGTGGCGCCCACCGTGTCGAGCGCGCACGTCTCGGACGCGACCACCCAGCCGCCGCCTGGCAGCCGGCCGAGCGCCAGCGGCCGGATGCCCCACGGATCGCGCGCGGCGTAGACGTGGTCGCGGGTGAGCAGGGTGAGCGAGAAGGCACCCTCCAGCCTGGGCAGGACATGCCGCAGGCGCGCCAGCCAGTCGCTACCGGGCGCATGCGCCACCAGGTGGGCGACCAGCTCCGAGTCCGTCGACGTCCGCGGCACGATCCCCAGCGCGTCCACCTCGCGACGCAGAGCGGGAACGTTCACCAGGTTCCCGTTGTGGCCCAGGGCCAGGCCGCCCAGCGAGCCGCGGACCACGAACGGCTGGGCGTTCTCCACGCGGCTCGAGCCGGTGGTGGAGTAGCGCGTGTGGCCGATGGCCAGCGGCCCGGGCAGCCGGGACAGGTTGCGCTCGTGGAACACCTGGCTGACCAGGCCCATGCCGGTCAGGGCGTGCACGCTCTCGCCATCGGCGGTGCAGATGCCGGCGCTCTCCTGGCCGCGGTGCTGCAGCGCGTACAGCGCGAAGAACGCCAGCCGGGCAGGCTCTTCGCGCGGCGCGTACACCCCGACCACGCCGCACTTCTCACGCATCAGTGCCGCGCCTTCTCAGCAGCCGCTCGAATCCAGACGCCCACGCCTGCCGCAGGCCGCTCAGGTCGGCAAGCACCACGTCCGCCGCCACCACCTGCGGACCGCCGGTCCGGCCAAGCACAAGCGCCGGCACCCCATGCTCCCGCGCCAGCGCTCGCACCTGCCCCACCCGGTCGGCGTGGCAGGAGACGAGCGCCCGCCCCTGGTCCTCCGAGAACAGGGCCGCCTCGGCGCACCCGCCAGCGGCTGCGAGGAGCGCCGCCCAGGCCTCACCCTCCACCGCCACGCCCACCCCGTTGGCCAGGCAGCACTCGGCCAGCGCCACCAGCAGGCCGCCATCGGCCACGTCCTGCGCCGAACGCACCAGCCGGCGCGTGGCGAGCGCTCGGAGCAGCGTGCCTAGGCGCCGTTCGGCTGCCAGGTCGAAGCGCGGGAAGGAGCCGAGCGGCTCTCCCAGGACGACCTCCGGGTACTCCCCGGCGCTCAGCGTGGACGCCGGCTCGCCCAGCAGCACGGCCGGGTCGCCGGCGGCTACGAAGCCCGCCGGAACGCGCCGCTCCACGTCCTCCAGGAGACCGACCATGCCTACCGCTGGTGTCGGGGCGATGGCGCGGCCGGCGGTCTCGTTGTAGAGGCTGACGTTGCCGCTCACCACCGGCACGCCGAGCTCGCGGCAGGCGTCAGCCAGTCCGCGCACGCTCTCCGTGAGCTGCCAGGCGACGTGGGGCTTCTCGGGGTTGCCGAAGTTGAGGCAGTCCGTCACGGCGATCGGTTCCGCACCAACGCAGGCGAGGTTCCGAGCCGCCTCGGCGACGGCCTGCTCGGCCCCACGCCGCGGGTCGATGAGCGTGTAGCGCGGGTTGCAGTCCGTCACCAGGGCGATGCCCTTGCGCGTGCCTTCGACGCGCACCACCGCTGCGCCGCCCCCAGGCCCGAGCACGGTGTTGCCCTGGACGGTGGAGTCGTACTGCGAGTAGGCGTAGGCGCGCGAGCACAGGTTGGGGCTGGCCAGCAGACGGGCGAGGATCGCGCCGTAGTCCGGCCCGTCGCCCGCGCCCATCGGGCGGTGCGCACGAGTGGTCTGCGCGCCCTCTTCGTGATTCCTGGCCACCCGTGCGGCCGCTGCCCGGGCGTGGCCCCCTGCGCCGGGCGTGAGCGGGTTGCCGTGCTCGCCGGCTGGCGGCTCCGGCTCCAGCTTGTAGGCAGGGACCTCGTCGGCCAGCAGGGCGATCGGCAGCTCGGCGACGACGGCGCTGCCATCGCGCACCCGGATCACGCGGTCGGCCGTGACCTGGCCGACCACCGCCGCGTGGAGGCCCCAACGGCTGAAGTGGCGGAGCAGCACCTCCTCGTCGCCGCGCTCGACGAGTACGAGCATGCGCTCTTGCGATTCGGACAGCATCACCTCGAACGGCGTCATGCCCGTCTCACGGCGCGGCACCCGCGTGACGTCGATCTCGACGCCGAGCTCGCCGCGCGCGGCCATCTCCACGCTGGAAGAGGTGAGCCCGGCGGCGCCGAGGTCCTGCATCGCCAGCACCCGGCCGCCCTCGATCAGCTCGAGGCAGGCTTCCAGCAGCAGCTTCTCGAGGAACGGGTTCCCCACCTGGATGACGCCGCGGTGGCTGGCCTCTGGATCCTCGTTCGAGGCGAACGCCGCGCCCTGGATGCCGTCTCGCCCCGTGTCAGCCCCCACCAGGATCAGCGGGTTGCCCGGCCCGCAGGCCCGGGCACGCGTCAGTCGCGCGACCGGCAGAATGCCAACGCACATCACGTTGACCAGCGGGTTCCCGGTGAACGACGGGGCGAAGCTGATCTCGCCGCCGACCGTGGGCACGCCGATGCAGTTTCCGTACAGGCTGATCCCGGCGATGACGCCCTCCACGAGGTACGGCGTGCGCGGGTCGGCGGGATCGCCGAAGCGGAGCGAATCGAGCAGGGCCACCGGGCGCGCGCCCATGGTGAAGACGTCGCGCAGGATCCCGCCCACGCCAGTCGCCGCGCCCTGCACGGGCTCCACGGCGCTCGGGTGGTTGTGCGACTCCATCTTGAGCGCGACCGCCAGCCCATCGCCGATGTCGACGGCGCCGGCGTTCTCGCCGGGTCCCTGGAGCACGCGTGGGCTCGTCGTCGGCAGGAGCTTGAGCAGCCGCTTCGAGTGCTTGTAGCCGCAGTGC
This sequence comes from uncultured Chloroflexota bacterium, assembly GCA_964435115.1. Taxonomy (GTDB): domain Bacteria; phylum Chloroflexota; class UBA6077; order UBA6077; family CF-72; genus CAYSYM01. The sequence continues at coordinate 5,872 of CAYSYM010000083.1, forward strand.
TCGCTCCACATGGCGCCCAGCATGCCGAGCTCCACGACGTTGGGCTCCCGGCCGAGGCGTTCCACGATCTGCGCGTACTCGGCCTCCAGCAGGCCGAAGGCGCGAAGCTGGGCGAGCGGGTAGCGCCAGGTGTGAGTGAGCGCACTAGCTAACACGTGTGTCCACCCGTATCCGTCCGCCCGGGCTCACGGAGAGCAGCTCCGCCCGACTCGGCGCTGGTGCGGCCCGCGCGCTCAGCCAGCTCACCGCCGACTCGAAGATCAGCCGGCCGTCCTCGCTGCCGAGGAGGGCTTCGCTCGCCCGCTCCGGATGGGGCATCAGCCCGAAGACGTTGCCGGCCGCGTTCTGGATCCCGGCGATGTTGTGGGCCGAGCCGTTGGGGTTCGCCCGCGCTGTCGCCCGGCCGCCAGCGTCCACATAGCGCAGGAGGACTCCGCCCTGCTCTTCGAGGGCGGCCAGCGCGCCAGGGCTGGCGGCTGTGTAGCAGCCCTCGCCGTGGGCAATGGGCAGGCGCAGCACCTGCCCCGGGCGGCAGGCGTTGGTGAAGGGGGTGTCGGGGCGCTCGACGCGGCACGCGGCCCACTCCGAGCGGAACTGCAGGCTGGCGTTGCGCCGCATGGCGCCGGGCAGCAGTCCCGCTTCCAGGAGTACCTGGAAGCCATTGCAGATCCCCAGGACCAGCCCGCCGCCGCGAGCGAAGCGCTCGACCGAGCGCATGGCCGGGGAGAACCGGGCGATGGCGCCCGCGCGCAGGTGGTCGCCGTGGGCGAACCCGCCAGGGAGAACCACGCAGCCGTACTGGCTCAGATCCTCCTCGTCAGCGTGCCAGAGGAGGTCGGTCGGCTGTCCGAGCTGCTCGTGCAGGACGCGCAGTGTCTCCCGCTCGCAGTTCGTCCCGGGGAATTGCACGACCGCGAAGCGGGCCACGTGGCTCAGTCCATTGGTAGCAGCAGCGGGACGAAGGCGACAGCCGGCACGTCCAGAGTATAGGCCGAGCGCCGCCCGGAGGGCGGTCGCGCGCCGGGGGTGGCCGCTTGGCATTGAGTTCCCGCGGTGACCGCGAGACCGCTCGGGAAGCCAGCCGGTTGCTATCGGGCCTCACGGGAGACCGCCGCGTGGCACACGAAAGGCCGTCGGCTTGATGCCGCGGCTCGGCCCACGCGCCTTGCGGCGGAGCGCAGGGCGGCCATCGGCCGCGGCCCGCCGGCCCATGGCCCCATTCCTGCGGCGCGCAGGGGGTGGCAGAAAGCGTCTGGGCTCTGCCGTCCGTGGCTCACCGGAAAGGAGCTAGGAATGGAGATTCCGCCGAAGCAAGCCAGCGTCAAAGGCCCCGCGGAGACGTTCACCGGGGACGTCCGGTACGACGTCATCGCGAGGGACGGCGACTTCCCCCACCTGCGCGTCAACGTCGTCCGGTTCGCGCCGGGCGCCCGCACCGCTTGGCACGCACATCCCAGGGGTCAGACGCTGTACGTGACCGAGGGGCGCGGGCTGGTGCAGTCCCGCGGCGGCCCGATCGTCGAGGTCCGCCCTGGCGACGTGATCTACACGCCGCCGGGCGAATCGCACTGGCACGGCGCGGCCCCCGACCACTCCATGACGCACGTCGCGATGTGGGAGGTGGACGACGAGGGCAACAGCGCGACCTGGGGCGCCCACGTCACCGACGAGGAGTAGCGTGGCCAGGCGCGGCGCGCCGACGACCAGGGGGCCCAGGGGATGCGCGCGAGCGCCTCCAAAGACACGCGAGGAGATGAACCATGACCATCAAGGGAGCTGTTCTCTACGGCCCTGGCGACGTGCGTTTCGAAGGGCGCGACGCGCCGACGATCATCGAACCGACGGACGCCATCATCCGGATCGCCGCGACCTGCGTGTGCGGGTCCGACCTGTGGCCCTACCGCGGCATCGGCCTCGACCCGGACGCGGCGCCGATGCCGATGGGCCACGAGTACTGCGGCTTCGTCGAGGAGGTCGGTAGTGCCGTCACCTCGATCAGGCCCGGCGAGTTCGTCATCGGCTCCTTCTTCGCCTCAGACAACACCTGTCCCAACTGCCGGGCCGGCTACCAGACGTCCTGCATGCACAGGGAGTTGGTCGGCGGGGCGCAAGCGAGCCGGCTGCGCGTGCCGCTCGCCGACGGCACCCTGGTGGCCACGCCGGAGCTCCCCTCGAACGACCTGATCCCGAGCCTCCTGACGCTCTCCGACGTCATGGGCACCGGTTGGTTCGCCGCCACGGCGGCCGACGTCCAGCCGGGCATGACGGTGGCCGTCGTCGGCGACGGGGCGGTCGGCCTGCTCGGCGTGCTCTCCGCGAAGCAGCTGGGCGCCGCGCGGATCATCGCCATGAGCCGCCACGCGTCGCGGCAGCGGCTCGCCCGCGCGTTCGGCGCGACCGACATCGTGGCCGAGCGCGGCGACGCGGGCGTGGCCCGCATCAAGGCGCTGCTCCGCCCGTAGGGCGCTGCCAGGAGACGTACCGATGACCTCATGGACGAGCAACGAGCTCAACACAATCGGCCCTGCGGAGGAAGTGCGGATCGCCACGGTCCGCCCCGACGGCACGCTGCGCAAGCCGGTGATCGTCTGGCTGGCCCGCCACGGCGACGACCTCTACGTCCGCTCCGTGAACGGGCGCGCCGCCGCCTGGTTCCGCGGCGTCCAGGACCGCCACGAGGGGCGGATCTGGGCGGGCGGCTTCGAGAAGGACGTCACCTTCGTGGAGACCGATGACGGGAACGACGCGATCGACGCCGCCTACTGGGCCAAGTACCGCCACTACCCGAGCATCGTGCCCAGCATCGTGAGCGCCCAGGCGCGCGCCGCGACGCTCAAGCTCGTGCCGCGCCCAACACCCGCGTAGGTCGCAGGATCTCGCTCCTCTGCTGCCACTTACGCTGGCAATGAAGGGCTCGTTCCGCAGAGAGATTGGCGATTGGCCCCTGCAGGCCGCCTCATGCTGCCATCAGCCCAAGCGCCAAGCTGCCCCGGGGGTGTTGATGCTTCGCGGGGCATGTGGCCTTGAAGCGCAGCCGCTGGGCCGGGCAAGGTGGCGTCGCGTACGCTGGGACCCGTGCCATTGACGCACCCCACCGGAGCCGTGGTGAGCGCCGAGGACGCGGCTCTCCTGACGTACCTGCAGGGCGCTTGGAGCCAGCTCTTCCACCTGACCACCCTCGAGCAGGGCATGCAGGCGCTGGGCCAGCCGCCAGACATCGACCGACGCCTGCGCCTTGGCGACGTGCTGCTCGCCCAGCTCGAGATCCACCCGACCGTCGAGCGGTGGGGCGCCCGCACGCTCATCTTGACTGAGCGGGAGAAGCGGGCCGGCCGCTACCTCGCCCAGGGTGCCGGGCAGAGCATGGCGCTGGCGGATGCAGCCGCGGCCGTCGACGCCACGCCGGCGGATCTCCAATCGGCGCTCCAGACGCTACGGCACGTCGGCTTGCTGGCGTGGCACCTGGACGACGGGGAGACGCTGGCCTACCAGCTCGCCCCGAGCTGGGGGGAGCTGGCGGGCCCGCTGGGCTTCACCTTCCACACGGTCCAGCGAGCGACGGGCGAGCGCTTCAACGTCCCCTGCGCCGTCGACTTTCTCCTGCTGGCCCATGGCGAGTACCCCGAGGAGCGCATCGAGATCACCGACTCCTGTGCACACTGCACCTCCCATATAGGGGCCGTGATCGAGCGCGGCGCCATCGTCGCGGTCGTCCCACCTGAGGCCCTGGTGTTCCGCGGTGGGGGTTGACGCGACAATGTCCTCTTCCGGTCGGAAGAGCACCTGGCAGCGTGGCTCGCCGAGCAGCCGCTACTGGCGTCCGGCGACGGCGCCGCGGCACGGCAGCGGTGGCTGGAGGCGTTCCCGGCGCTGGCGCGGAGTGAGCTCGGGCGGGCCTTCGCCGACGCGGCGCGCCTCTTCCCGGGCTGGGACCGGCCGGGCGCGACCAGGCTCGCCCAGTTCTACGACAGCGATCTCTTCCAGGACCTGGCCCCGGGCTTCCGCGAGCGCCTGGCCGAGCTGCGAGCGCACTGGGCGGCTGGCTGAAGCGACGCTGCGGCCACGGCCCTCCGCCCGGTTCGCCACCCCGAGCGCGGCACGTGGGCCCAAGGCGAGTGCGGAGCCACGCGGATATCTGAATCGCCCTGAGTTTGGTGGAGGCTCAGCGGCTTGGAATCACGCGGCCTGAG
>CAYSYM010000084.1:0-9697 GCA_964435115.1 uncultured Chloroflexota bacterium
AGTCCCCTGCACGTGCGAGATGTCGTAGCACTCGATTCGGTGCGGCATCTGGGCCGTCGAGGGCCGGCCTCCGGCTGAGGAGGAGCCACGCTCGTGACTGCCCCGTCGTCGGCCATCTCCGCGTGGCCGCAGGGATAGACCCGGGTAGTGGCCAGGGCCGGCGGGCTGAAATCGGCCGATCCGGCATCTACCTGATGTCCGCGCCGGAGGGTCGCTCCGGCGCGGCGTGCCTACAGGTGCAGGCCAGAGCTACACGACGGTGGCGCCGCGGCCGAAGGCCGGCAGCACCCACTCGCCTAGCAGCTCCAGCTCCCGCAGAATGAACGCGTGCGGGGTCGTGGCGCTGCTGAGGCGGAAGATCATGTGCTGGGTGCCGAAGTCGCGCGCGTAGGCCTGGACCTGCGCCACGACGGTCTCGGGGCTGCCCACGATGAAGCGGTTAGCGGAGAGCGTCTCCAGCCCATCCACCCGCGCGGCGCCACCCGAGATGAGCGGGTGCCCCCAGCCGCCACCGTACTCGTCGCGGTAGTTGGGCAGCAGGTAGCGCTCGGCCGCCTCCACGGCGGCGCCGTCCGTCTCCGCCACGATCAGCTCGCGCGTCAGCGGCCACTCGGAGGCCGCGGTCGCGGACCTCAGCCGCGCGACGGTCGCTTTGGCGGCGAGCAGCTTTGGCAGGTCGGCCGTCGGACCGGGCAGCCACTCGTCGGCGTACTGCGCCGCGCGGCGTAGGTTCTGCTCGCCCCAGCCGCCGGCCCAGAGCGGCACCGGGTACGGGGCGAGCGGGCGCACGCGCGCCTCGCGAAGCTGGAAGAAGCGGCCCTCGTGCGTGACCGTCTCGCCCCGTACCAGCGGCCTGAGGACCTTCAGCGCCTCCTCGTAGCGTCGCCCGCGCGTCTGCACGTCCACGCCGTAGGCGCGGTACTCGTCCTCGCGGTACCCCATGCCCACGCCAAGCACGAAGCGTCCCTCCGACATGCTCGAGAGCAGGTGCGCTTCTTCCGCGAGCCGCAGCGGGTGGTAGAACGGCAGCACCACCACGTTGGCGCCCAGCACGATCCGCTGCGTGGCGGTGGCGTAGCCGGCCAGCCCGACCATCGGGGTGCCCCAGTAGTGCTGCTCCGCCAGGTGGTGCTCCGAGAGCCAGACGGAATCAAAACCCGCCTGCTCGGCAAGGCGCACTTCGTCCAGCGATTCGCGATAGCGCAGGCCGCCCTCGGTCGGCACGATCCCGAACTTCAAGGACGCTCCTCTCAGTATGCCCGCGGGCACGATGGGGCGGCGCCGACCCGGTTCGAGCCGGAGCCGGCGCCGCCGATGCGGCACGTCGAACAGGCGCCCCTACGCGGTCGGGATGAACTCGTTGGTGTAGAAGCTGTCTGCCGTCCGGTCGGTCTTCAGGTCGCGGTACTCCTTCATGAGTTTGAGCGTCTGCTCCCAGTCCGCCTGCGCCGCGTACCCGATCGGCTTCCCCTTGGTGTTGGCCGACTCGAGCAGCACGATGTCCACCGCGAGCTGGTCCTTGGTGGACTGCGGGTCCAGGTCAGGCTTGACCTTGAGTGCTGCCTGCACCGCGGCGTCAGGCTCTTTCTTGGCGTCCTCCCAGCCGCGAACCGTCGCCTGCACGAAGCCACGCACCGCGTCCGCGTTGTCCTTGAGGAAGTCTGGGTGGACCAGCAGCGTGATGCCGACGGTGTTCACGCCCACGTCGGCAAACTTGATCTGCTCCACCTCGAAGCCCTTGTACTTGATGGTGAAGTACTGGTCGTCGATGCCACCCAGCAGCGCGTCGACGCGCTTCTCCATGACGGCGGGCGGCTTGGCGGCCGCGTCCATCTGCACGAGCTGGATCTTGCCGGCGTCCAGCTTGTTAGCCGCCACCACGGCCGGCCAGAGCTGGCTGAGCGCGTCGCCGGCCGTGACCGCGAGCTTCTTCCCCTCGACGTCCTTGATGGTCTTGATGCCGGCTTCCTTGAGCGAGATCACACCGTAGCTGGAGGTGTTCAGCAGCGACATCACCGCCTTGATCGGGGCCCCCTGGCTGGCGGTGAGCATGAGCGAGCCGGCGTCGGCCATGCCGAACGTGTCCGACTTGTTGGCGATGAGCTGCGCGGTCTTGGCGGAGCCGCCACCTTCACCAATGTCCAGGTTGATGCCGTTCGCCGCGTAGTAGCCGCGGTCCTTCGCCAGCAGGAAGGGCGCGTGGAGCCCGCCGATGTACCAGTTCAGGCGCAGCGACAGGTTCTTCATGGCGGCGGGCGCCTTCGCCGCCGGCGCGGTGGTCGGCGCGGCCGCCGGGGCCGCGGTGGGCTTCGGCGGCGCCGGGGCAGTCGTCGGCGCCGCGGCGGGCGCCGCCTGCTGGCAGGCGGCGAGCAGCGAGCCGGCGGACCCGACCACGATGAGCTGCAAGATCGAGCGGCGTGTGAAGCGGCGCGGCATAGCTGACTCCATCGTGAACCCCCTTGTGTGCCTGAGTGCGCTCCGCGAAGGTGTGCTCAACCGCATAGACGAAGGCTTGAGTGAAACGCTCGTTCACCCGCTCGGCGGGTGCCTGAGCGAGACGTTGGTGAAGGTGACGACGTACGGCCCCCAGGTCTCGCCGAGCAGGCGGGCAGCGGCAATCACATCCGGGGCCCACCCCTCGAGCTGCTCTCTGCTGACACGCGGGACCGGGCCGGCCACACTGACGGTGCCCACGGCCGTCGGGGTGCCGTCGTTGCCCCGCGCCCAGATGGGCGCGGCGATCGCCAAGACCCCTAGATCGCCTTCCTCGATCGCCAGGCCGTAGCCGCGCTCCGCCGTCCGGTCCAGCTCCGCCGCGAACTGCTCTGCACTCGTGATGCTGTGCGGCGTTCGCGCGTCCAGCCCGCGGCGGAGCACCAGCCGCAGCGCCTCGCCGCGGTCGAGGGTCGCCAGCCACGCCTTGCCCGACGCCGTCGTGTGCAGGACGACGTCGTTGCCCATGTCCGGGTCGATGATCAAGACGCTGTTCGCCCCCTGCGCGCGGGCAATCCACCGCAACGTCCCATCTTCGACGACCGTCATGCGCACCATTTCGCGTGTCTTCTCGGCCAAACGGTCGAGGATGGGCTGCGCCCACTGGCTGAGTCCCGTCGCCTCCAGGTGGCGGAAGCCGAGCGCCGTGATCAAGAAGGTCAGCTTGTAGCGGTCGGAGATCGCGTCCTTGAAGACGAAGCCGCGATGCTCCATCTCGCCCAGGATCCGCAGCGCGTTGGCGCGATCCGCGCCGAGGCTCGCGGCAATCTCGGCCAGGCGCAGCCCGTGGCTGCTGCTGGCCAAGAGCTCCAGGATGCGGAGCGCCCTGGCCACGGACAGGACGGACGCTCGTCCATCAGATTCGGCAACTCCGTTGCGACTTGCCACGGGGCGAGGCATGGCGGAGCCAGTGTAGGAGGCCTGTACACGCTTGACAAGCGCGCGGCACGCCCGGCTAGCATGGCAACGCCGTTGCCGGGCCGGTGCGTGTGGCCGGGGGAGGGAGCGGAGGACGACAGGTGCTGGAAGCCGGAGAGGCGCTCGAGGCTCAGGACGCGGCGGTTACCCGCTCCCGCGACTCCGCGTCCGCGCCTGCCGATGGCCAGTCCGCGCGGCACGGACGCGGCATCGGCATTCCGCGCAAGCTTGAGGGGCCGCTGACGTTCGTCCTGGTGCTGCTGGTGTGGGAGGCTGGCGTAGCGCTCCTGCGCGTGCCGCAGTACGTGCTTCCCGCCCCCAGCGCCGTCGTCGAAACGATGGTCGCCAGGCGAGAGACGCTCTTGCTGAGCACGCTGATCACCGGGCAGGAGATCCTCGCCGGCTACCTGCTCGCCGTCGTCATCAGCATCCCGCTCGCCCTGGCCATCGCCTACTCGCGCTTCTTCGAGCGCACGCTGTACCCGATCCTGGTGTTCTCGCAGAACATCCCCAAGATCGCGCTCGCTCCGCTCTTCGTCATCTGGCTGGGGTTTGGCTTCAGCTCCAAGCTCCTGCTCACGTTCTTGCTGTGCTTCTTCCCGATCGTGGTCGACGGCATCGTGGGCTTCAAGTCGGTCGACCCGGACGTGATGGACCTGGCACGGTCCACGGGCGCCAACGGCTGGCGGCTGTTCACCAAGATTCGCCTTCCCCAGGCGCTGCCCAACATCTTCGCCGGCCTCAAGGTCTCCTCCGCGCTCGCCCCCGTGGGGGCTATCGTAGCGGAGTTCGTCGCGTCGGACCGCGGGCTCGGCTACCTGCTGCTGCAAGCGAATGGCGACCTGAACACGCGGCTCGCCTTCGCGGACATCGCCATTCTCTCGACTGTCGGCGTGCTGCTGTACTTCGTGGTCGAAGCCATCGAGCGACTCGTGATCCCGTGGCACGTCTCGCAGCGCGCCTCGGAAGGCAGTGAGGTGCCCGAGTGACCGTCGCGGCGACTCCGCGCCAGCAGCGGATCGAGATCGAGCGGCTGAGCAAGCGCTTCCGCACCGGCACCGTGGCGCTGGAGGACGTCAGCTTGACCATCGAGCCTGGCGAGTTCGTTTCGGTGCTCGGCCCATCGGGCTGCGGCAAGAGCACGCTGGTGCGCATCGTGGCCGGCCTGCTGCCAGCCACCGAGGGGCAGGTGCGTATTGGCGGGCGGCCGGTCTCGGGACCGCATACCGAGATTGGCATCGTCTTCCAGAGTCCCGTACTGCTCGAGTGGCGCACGGTCCTGGGCAACGTCCTGCTGCAGGCGGAGCTGCGTGGACTGCCGGTCGAGTCCTACCGGCCGCGGGCGGAGGAGCTGCTGGCGATGGTCGGACTGAGCGAGTGCCACGACCACCGGCCGCACCAGCTCTCCGGCGGCATGCGCCAGCGGACGTCGATCTGCCGGGCCCTCGTCCACGATCCCCCACTGCTGCTGATGGACGAGCCGTTCGGCGCACTGGACGCACTCACGCGCGAGCAGATGCGCATCGACATCGAGCGGCTGTGGCTGGCGACCGGCAAGACGGTCATCTTCATCACCCACAGCGTGGACGAGGCTGTGCTGCTGAGCGACCGCGTCGTCGTGCTCTCGCCGCGCCCCGGCCGCGTGGAGCGGATCATTCCCATCCACCTGCCGCGCCCGCGTGGGCTCGAGGCGCGCAAGTCTGCCGGTTTCACGGCCATCACCGAGACCATCACGGAGATCTTCCTCGCCCGCGGCGTGCTGCGGGGCTGAGGGACGGAGGGACACACGTGCAGCCTCTGCAGGGCATCATCTCGGCGCCCGTCCTGCCCATGCGGCCGGACTACTCGATCGACTGGGACTCGCTGCGGCGCTACATCTGCTGGGTGGCGGAGCAGAAGCCGGCCGCGATCGCCATGAACATGGATGCCAGCGAGGGCCCTTCGCTCTCAGCCGAGGAGCGGGTCGCGGTGATCCGCGAGGTCCGCCGCCTGGTGGACGGCCTGTGTCCGGTGTTCTCGGGGCTGATCGCCGGCTGGACGCGCGAGGCTGTCGAGCACGGCCAGGGCCTGAGGGAAGCCGGCGCCCAGGGGCTGGCCGTCTTCCCGCCGTTCCCGACCTTCCTGGGCAAGCCGGTACCGACCGAGATGATCTACCGGTACCACAAGGACATCGCCGAGGGCGTGGGGCTGCCGCTGGTCGCGTTCCAGTTCCCCACCGCGTGGGGCCCGGACTACCCGCCGGAGGCGCTCGAGCGGCTCGCCTCGATCCCCGAGATCGTCGGCCTCAAGGAAGCGTCGTTCGACACGCCGAGAACGCTGGAGACGATCGAGGCCGCGCGCCACCTGCCGCGCAAGATCGGCATCATGACCGGCAGCGACACCTTCATCCTGGAAGCGCTGCTGCTGGGCTGCGACGGGGCGCTGATCGGCTTCGCCAGCACGGCGACCGGCGAGCTGGTGCGCATGCGCCAGGCGGTCATGGACCGCGACTACGCGACCGCGCACGAGGTCTGGGGCAGGCTTGGGCCGCTCGCGCGCTACTGCTGGCGCGCCCCGCTGCGCGACTACCGGCCGCGCATGAAAGAAGTGCTCAAGCTGCAAGGGTTGATTGCGCACACCACCGTTCGCCCGCCGCAGCTCGGCGTGGACGAGGCTGAGCGCGCCGAGCTGCGGCGCCTCGCGCAGCACGCCGGACTGCTCTAGGACGACGGCGGGACCAGCTCAACGCAGGCCGACCCGCTCCAGGAATCCGAGCGCGGAGCGCCTCGGTCCGTGCTCGGGGCGAGGCGCTCGGGGCGGTCGTTCCGCCTGCTGTTCACCGGCGGCGCGACCGGCCGGGCGCGTATCTCGGCGGCGTCGCAAGTTTGCAGGCAGCGAGAAACGCCGCTGGGCAGTCCTCCGCCGGACCGAGCTCGCACGGCTCGTCCTCCGGACGTCGGATGCTCGGCCTTCGGCGGTGTACGCGCGCTATCCGAGCAAGATTCCGTCGCTAGCGCCGCCTACCCCGGTCCTCCGCTCCTCTGAGCCCGGACGCCGTGGCACGCGGCGTGCGTTAGCCCGAGGACAGAGGCGCCAGCCCACACATGCTGGCGACCTCCAGATAGTCGGAGGACGTCAATGAGTCAGATCAACGTCAACCCCGAGCGCGAGTACGTCGAGCCCTCGGGCGACCGTACCGCCGCGGCGGGGATCAACCTGATCACGGTCCTGATCGTCCTGGCAGTGCTCGCCGTGCTGGCATGGTTCCTGTTCACGGGCCCGCTCGCTTCGCTCGGACGCGGCGGCTATGGCAGCACGACGAACGTGAACAACAACCCGCCGGCGCAGCAGCAGCCATCGAACAACATCAACGTGAACCCGCCCTCCGGTGGCTCGCAGCAGGGCGGAAGCACGTCCGGCAACACGGGCGGCAGCACCGGGACGAACACTCCCTAGCCCCGTCTGACGGTTCGCCGCGAGACACTGCCCCACCCCTGGGACTCCGGGGTGGGGCAGTGTCGTCTATGGGCGCCCCATCGCCGCGCTACGCGGTGGGCACGGACCAGGCGTGCTCCACGAGCGCCGCGAGCTCCTGCCACCGATCGATGCACCAATCGAGCTCGGCGGCGAGCAGCGCTTCGCGCGGCTGGGTTCCCCACGTCACAGCGCAGCAGCGGGCGCCCGCGGCCCGCGCCACGGCGATGTCCGCGCCGCTGTCGCCCACCACGAGCACCTGACTCGGCTCTATCCCGCCCATCCGCCGTAAAGCCTCGAGCAGCACGTCTGGGAAGGGCTTGGGGCGCGGCACGAGGTCCATGCCGACGACCGCGCCGAAGTACGGCGCGAGCCGACAGCGTGCGAGCATGCGCTCGGCCGTGCTCGTCAGGCGCCCGGTGGCAACGCCGAGCGGCGCCACCGTTGCGAGCGCCTCGACTGCTTCCACAGCGCCGGGGATCGGCTCGATCGCGGGAAGGACCTCGTCGTCGAAGATCACGCGGTAGGTGTCGACGCAGGCGAGCGCGCTCTCGACCTCGGCGGGTGGCAGCACGGACCGGAAGATGTCCACCAACGGGAGCCCGGTCATGGCGTGGACCACCGCCGGATCCACCAGAGGATGCCGTCGCTGCGACAGGACCCTGTTCACGGTGCGGGCAATCAGGTCGTGTGAGTTGACGAGCGTACCGTCGAGATCGAACACGATCGCGGTGAGCGGGCGAGGCACGGGCTCAACTATAGGGTCCAGCATCGCGCGATGCGCGCCTTCGCGGCGCCTGCGCCAAGCACAGGCTCGCCGCCTGTTTCTATACTCCCGCGGCACCTTCCGGGCGAAGCACGTGGGCGAACGCGCGGACCCGCCAGGCCCGGCGGCCAACAGGCTCGCCACTGAGAGACAGAGCGTAAAGCGCTTGCGGGGAGTCGCACGATGACAGACCAGGACGTCAAGGCAAACGGCGAGTCGAACGGCAGCGCCAACGGACCACGACCCATGCGCTCAGACGTGGTCAAGCGCGGGTGGGAGCGTGCGCCCCACCGGTCGCTGTTCCGCGCGACCGGCGCCATCCGCGACGACTCTGACTTCCGGAAGCCCTTCATCGCAATCATGAACTCCTACGTAGAGATCATCCCCGGGCACGCCCACCTGCAGGAGGTGGGGCGGGTGATCAAGGAGTTCGTCCGTGAAGCCGGCGGCGTCCCGTTCGAGTTCAACACGATCGGCGTGGACGACGGCATTGCGATGGGACACGAGGGCATGAAGTTCTCGCTCCCTTCGCGCGAGCTGATCGCGGACTCCGTCGAGACCTGCATTCGCGCCCACGGGTTCGACGGCATGATCTGCATCCCGAACTGCGACAAGATCGTGCCGGGGATGCTGATGGGCGCCATGCGGGTCGACATTCCCACCGTGTTCGTCTCAGGCGGACCGATGCCGGCGGGCACACTCTCCGACGGGCGGAAGATCGACCTGGCCACCGCGTTCGAGGCCGTCGGCGCTCACGCGGCTGGCACGATGAGCGATGCCGAGCTACTGGAGATCGAGCGCAACGCCTGCCCGAGCTGCGGGTCGTGCTCCGGGATGTTCACCGCCAACAGCATGAACTGCCTGTGCGAGGCGATCGGCATGGCGCTGCCGGGCAACGGCACCATTCTCGCCCGGACCCCCGAGCGGACGGAGCTCTATCGCCAGGCAGCCATCGCCATCATGCGCCTCGTCCAGAACGACGGCCCGACGCCGCGCCAGATCCTCACCGAGCAGGCCGTCGACAACGCTTTCGCGCTGGACATGGCTATGGGTGGCTCGACCAACACCGTGCTGCACACGCTGGCGATTGCCCGTGAGGCGGGCGTGCTCTATCCGCAGGAGCGCATCAACGAGGTAGCCGCCCGCACGCCGCTGATCTGCAAGGTGGCGCCCTCGGAGCCGAACGTCCACGTGGAGGACGTCGACCGCGCCGGTGGCATCTCCGCGATCCTCAAGGAGCTCAGCCGCCGCGAAGGCATTCTGCACCTGGACGCCCCCACAGTGACCGGACGGACACTCGGCGAGAACGTCGCGCGGGCCGAGAACACCAACCGCGCCGTCATCCGCCCGCTGGAGGAGCCGTTCCTGCCGCAGGGCGGACTGAAGATCCTCGGCGGCTCGCTCGCACCAGACGGGGCGATCATCAAGACCGCCGGCGTCGACCCGAAGATGTGGCAATTCAGCGGCCCGGCGAAGGTCTTCGAGAGCGAAGAGGAGGCGTACCAGGCCATCCTGGGCGGAAAGGTCCAGGCGGGCGACTGCGTGGTGATCCGCTACGAAGGCCCGCGCGGCGGGCCCGGCATGCAGGAGATGCTCTCGCCAACCAGCGCGCTCGTCGGCATGGGCCTCGGCGACAAGTGCGCCCTGCTGACCGATGGCCGCTTCTCGGGCGCGAGCAAGGGCGGAGCGATCGGCCACGTGTCCCCCGAGGCGGCCTCGGGCGGCCCGATCGCCGCGCTGCGCGACGGCGACATCATCCGGCTCGACCTGAATCGAGGGACGGTCGACGTCGACCTCACGCCAAGCCAGATCGCCGAGCGCATCGCGGCCAACACCCCGCCGAAGCGGCGCATCACCAGTCGGTGGCTGCGCCGGTATCGGGCCTTGGTGACCAGCGCGAACACAGGCGCCGTCCTGCGGGAGCTCGAACCCGACTTCGTGCCGCAAGACGCTCCGCGGGTCGACGCGCCGGCGGCCCCCCGCGCAGCCGCCGCGACGACCTAAGCACGTGGGCGCCAGAAAGGCACGGATCTGGTGAACTCCCCGCAGTTCGACAGAAGCACGGGC
>CAYSYM010000085.1:0-7801 GCA_964435115.1 uncultured Chloroflexota bacterium
GAAGTGCGTGGCGTCGACGCCGCGGCTCCAGGGGAGGGGATTGGTGAAGCCATGCGCAGCGAGGCTGCGCCGCATCGACTCGGTAGCCACCATCACGCCCTTCGACGGCGCGTGGTAGCGCCGCATCAGCGCGTAGCTCAGCCGCCGCGGCACCATGAAACGCGCCGCCAGATACTCCGGAAAGCGGGTGTGGAAGGTGGTGGTGAAGGGACGGCCGCGCGTCAGGCAATGGCGGCGCGCGGCGAGGCCGCGAGCGAGCCCCCGCTGGCCGGTGCCGTCCTGCGCGCGGCCGAGGAGCGCGGTCTGGGCTGGGCGGTCGGGCAGGACCTGCACGCCACGCCCGGTGTCGGCGTCGAGGCGACGGTGGACGGCCAGCGCCTCTTCGTGGGGCGCCTGAACGGCGCCACCACCGACCTCGCGACGTACCAGGTCGCCCAGCTGGAAGCGGAAGGCAAGACGGTCGTGACGCTCGCCCGGGGCGGACGGTCTCTTGCGCTGCTGGCGATCGCCGACGAGGTGCGCGTGGGCGCACGGGAGTCGGTGGCGGCACTGCGCCGCCTGGGTCTCCGCCATGTCCTGATGCTGACCGGCGACAACGAGCGGGTGGCCGCCGCCATCGCCCGCCAGGTCGGGATCGACGCCTACCGGGCGGGGCTGCTGCCCGAGGACAAGACGGCGGCGATCCAGGAGCTGCGGGCGACGTACGGCCCGATTGCCATGGTGGGCGACGGCGTGAACGATGCGCCGGCCATGGCCGCCGCCGATCTTGGCATCGCCATGGGCGCGGCCGGTACCGATGTCGCCCTGGAGACCGCCGACGTGGCGCTCATGGCCGATGACCTTGGCAAACTGCCGACCGCCGTGCAGCTCTCGCGGCGGACGCTCGCGAACATCCGCCAGAACATCGCGCTCTCGCTGGCAAGCGTTGCGTTCCTGCTCGTCGCCGCGCTGGCTGGCTGGCTCTCGCTCACGACCGGGCTGCTGCTCAACGAGGGTAGCGCGCTCGTGATCATCGCCAACGGGCTGCGCCTGCTGCCGGTGCCTGCCGGCTGGGAGAACGCGTGACGGCGCGGCGCCAGGACAGTCTGGGGGGCTGGAGATCGTGTTCGTCTGGCTGGTGACCGTGCGCGCCGCCGAGGGGCAGGCGCCCCGGGTGGCCGCCGTGCTGAGGGACCGTCTGCTCCCTCTCCTGCGCGAGCAGGCTGCGTGCAGGCGGCCGACGCTGGTGCGGCGCGTCAACTGCGCCGGCGAGCACACCTGCCTGCCGTTCTGGGCGAGCCGTGTGGCGGTCGAAACATTCGAGCGGACGCCAACGTACCGGGCGCTGCTGGACGCCCTGGCGCCTCGGCTGCGTGTGCTCCCGAAGCGCGAGCTGTGGGAGGTTGTCGCCGACTGAGCGGTGCGGCACCTCCGTGGTATGGTTAAGCATCTGCGCAATCATCGATGAGACCGTCGCTTCCGCCCGCCCCTGTCACTCCCCTCCCGGCCGCTGGCTGTGCCGTTCGCGCCGTCGATCCCGGGCGGGTCGCGCAGGCCCGCGCCCGCCTGCTGGAGGACGCCGCCTACGTGGACCTGGCCGAGACCTTCCGCGTCCTGGCCGACTCGACCCGCGCCCGGATCGTCCACGTGCTCATGGAGCAGCCGCTGTGCGTGTGCGACCTCGCCCAGGTCGTCGGCGTATCCGAGCCGGCCGTCTCGCAGCACCTCCGCCTCCTCCGCTCACTGCGCATCGTGCGTGGCCGGCGCGAGGGCAAGGCGGTCTACTACAGCCTGGAGGACGCCCACGTCCGTGCCCTGCTCGCCATGGCCCTCAGCCACCGGGCCGACCCGGCGCCGCCGCTGGCCGCGGTTGAGGAACGGATGCCATGAGTGTGGAGCGTCGTCTCGCGGGCAGCGCCGCGGCCCAGCACCAGCGCCGGCTGGTCGTCGTCCTCGTACTGACGAGCACCTACCTCGTGGCCGAAGTCGTCGGGGGGCTGCTGACCAACTCGCTCGCCCTGCTGGCCGACGCCGGCCACATGCTGACCGACGTGCTCGGCCTGGCCATGGCGCTGGCGGCCATCCGCTTCGGCCAGCGTCCGGCCACGCCCGCCAAGACCTATGGCTTCTACCGCACTGAGATCCTGGCCGCGCTGGCCAACAGCGTCGTGCTCGTCGGGGTGGCCGGCTACATCCTGGTCGAGGCCTGGCGCCGCTTCCAGGCGCCGCCCGACATCGCCAGCTTGCCCATGCTGCTCGTGGCCACCGGTGGCCTGGTCGTCAACCTGATCGGCGCCAAGCTGCTGCACGCCGGTGCGGGCGAGAGCCTCAACGTGCAGGGCGCCTTCCTGGAGCTCAGCTCGGACCTGCTGGGCTCAATCGGCGTCATCCTGGCAGCACTCATCATCTCTCTCACGGGGTGGTGGCAGGCCGACCCGATCATCTCGGTGGTGATCGGCTTGTTCATCCTGCCGCGCACCTGGCGGCTGCTGAAGGGCGCGCTGGACGTGCTGCTGGAAGCGGCGCCGCCCTCCGTGAAGGTCGCCGATGTGGAGGCGGCGGTGCGGCAGGTGCCGGGTGTGGCGTCGGTGCACGACCTGCACGTTTGGACTATCACCAGCGGCTTCGTGGCCATGAGCGGCCACGTCGAAGCGCAAGGACGGTCGAGCAGCGACGTCCTGCACGACGTCCAGGGCGTGCTCAAGGACCGGTTCAGGATCGAGCACGCCACGCTGCAGGTGGAGCAGTGCGACCACCCGGAGGACGTGGTCTGCTGCACGCTCGACCCGCGTTGCCTGGTGGTGGGCGGGGCGCCGGCGAGGCCGTCCGCGGACGGACACGTCCGCAGTGTATAGACTTCCTCCAGGACCGGCCGGCAAGTCCCGTGGCCGCCCTGGGTCCGACGAGTCGAGAGTCCCTGTCCTTGGCCGGTGTCGGCACCGAGCTCCTCCTGATCGCCCTGCTGCTGCTGCTCAACGGGGCGCTGGCGATGGCTGAGATCGCCGTCGTCTCGGCCCGCAAAGCGCGCCTGCGCCGGCGCGCCGAGGCGGGCGACGCCGGGGCCGCCGCGGCGCTGCAGCTTGCGGAGGAGCCGACCCGCTTCCTCTCCACCGTCCAGGTGGGCATCACCCTGGTGGGCATCCTGGCGGGCGCCTTCGGCGGCGCCACCATCGCCCGGCCGCTCGGCGCCGCCCTGGCAGGGATCCCGGTCCTGGCACCGTACGCCCAGGCGATCGCCCTGGGTCTGGTTGTGGTGGCGATCACCTACCTGTCACTGATCGTGGGCGAGCTGGTGCCCAAGCGGCTCGCGCTAGCCGACCCGGAGCGGATTGCGGCGGCGGTCGCGCGGCCGATGCGCGTGCTTTCCGCCCTGGTGGCGCCCGTGGTGGTGGTGCTGAGCGCCTCCACGCACGCCGTGCTGCGCCTCCTGCAGGTGCGCCCCTCGGCCGAACCGGCCGTGACCGAGGAGGACGTGCGGAGCCTGCTGGCCGAAGGTGCCCGGGTGGGGATCGTCCAGCGCACCGAGCATGAGATCGTGGAGCGCGTGTTCGCCGTTGGCGACCAGGAGGTTTCCGAGCTGATGACGCCTCGGCCGCTCATCGCCTGGCTGGACGTGGAGGACCCCCTGCCGGCGGTGTGGGCGCAGATCGAAGCGTCGCCGCACAGCTCCTACCCGGTCTGCCGCGGCGAGCTCGACGAGGTGCTGGGCGTCCTATCGGTGGGGGACCTGGCGGTGCGCCTGGCGCGCGGGCAGCAGCCGGACCTGCGGGCGCTGGTGCGGCTGCCCCTGTTCCTGCCCGAGCACGTGCCGGCCTACAGGGCCCTGGAGCACTTCAAGACCGCGGGCCCCCGTCTGGCGCTGGTGGTGGACGAGCATGGCAGCGTCAGCGGCCTGCTCACACCTACCGACGTGCTGGAAGCCATCGTCGGCGAGCTGGCGCCGGGCGAAGGAGAACCGCCCACCGGGCCGGTCCAGCGAGCGGATGGGTCCTGGCTGCTGGACGGGCTGATGCCCGTGGACGATGTGGTGGAGCTCTTCGGCCTGCCGGAAGCCGCGGCGGAGGAGGTGCGCGAGGTCCACACGCTGGGCGGCCTGGCCATGGCGCAGGTCGGACGGGTACCGGCGGTCGGCGACCGGTTCGACTGGCACGGGCTGCGTTTCGAAGTGATGGACATGGATGGCCGCCGCGTGGACAAGGTGCTGGCGGTCCCGGTCACGGCCGCCGCGGCCGGCTAGACCCCCGAGGCGCGTGGGCGACGGCATGGGCCTTGCAGGGACTCCGCTCGACGGCTGGCACGCCGTCCCAGGGAAAGGATGAGGTGCAAGGATGACCCAGCAGACAACGCTCCCTTCCGCCACCCCTTTGAGCGCTGAGCGCCGCGGACAGGTGCGAGCCGAGCTTGAGCCGCTCCTGGCCGATCTGGTCGCGCTCTCGCTGCAGGGCAAGCAAGCCCACTGGAACGTGGTTGGGCCGAACTTCCGCCCGGTCCACGCGCAGCTCGACGAGATCGTCGAGCTGGCCCGTGCCTGGACTGATACCGTAGCCGAGCGGCTCGTGGCCCTCGGCGTCTACCCGGACGGGGATCCCCGCACCGTGGCCCGCGACTGTTCGCTCGCTCCCCTGCCGGCGGGCGCCATCGACGACCGCCGAACGGTCTCCCTCATGGCCGACCGCGTCGCGGCCGTGGGCGGCCGGGCGCGCGCCGCGATGGACCGAATGGGCGAGGTAGACGTAGCCACCCAGGACATCCTGATCGACGTCGTCCTGGGGCTGGAGAAGCAGCTCTGGATGCTGCGGGCCCAGGCTGCCTGAGCGGGGCGGGCACCCCAGCCAGGCAGGTGAGCCGGGGGAAGGTGTGGCCTGGCGTGGGGAGCGGCCCCTGGTGTGGCACCAGGAGGACGGAGCGGCAAGCGTTCGGTGACCGCGCGAGGGAGCGGAACGAGGGCGCTACCTTCCGCCTGGGGCGCTGACGGGCACGGTCGAACCGGCGCCCAGCACGAAGTAGGCCACAGTGCCTGCCGCAAATCGCTTGGCCACCTGGCCGCGGGCGTGCAGCAGCTCCAGGTGGGCCAGCGCTTCGGTGACCGCTAGGCGCCGCTCGAACCCGCCGAGGTCGTCCCACGTCCGGCGCCCGCTCCAGCGGAGCTGGCGGGCGAGCGCGAACGCGCTCGCCCCGTCCCGCCCGCGACGCTCGAGCAGGCCCAGGAGCTCGGCCAGGCGGGCCTGGTGGTGCTGCAGCAGCTCCGCCGTACGCTCGACCAGCCCCCGGAACGGCTCGCCGTGGCCCGGTAGGACCAGCTCTGCCTGGAGCCCGGCCACCAACCGTAGCGAGTCCAGGTAGTCCGCCAGCGGGTTGCCGGCCGACTGGATGTGGAGGCTGATGGAAGGCGAGATGCGCGGGAGCACGTGGTCGCCCGACAGGAGCAGCTTGTGGCGCGGGTCGTACAGGCAGATGTGGCCGGCCGAGTGCCCCGGGGTCCACAGCACCCGGAAGGTGAAGCGGCCGCAGGGGATCTCCTCGCCCCCATCCAGGGACTGGTCGGGGAAGGCGAGCTGGACGCGGTCCATGATGCTCATGCTCGCGCGGTTCAGCTCGTCCAACTCCGACTGCGGCGTCCCGTGCAGCCGCAGCCACGCGCGCATCTCCGCCAGCAGGGCGTCCGCGTCGGCGTAGCGCGACTCGACGTACAGGCGCTCCAGGCGGTGGAAGCGGAGGTCGGCGCCGCTGATCTCACGCAGCCGGCCGGCCAGGCCGTAGTGGTCCGGGTGGATGTGTGTGACCACCAGGTGGCGCACCGCGTCGAAGCGCACATCGAGTGCGCGCAGGTGCGCCCCAAGCGTGGCTAGCGTGTCTGCGGTGTCCCAGCCGCAGTCGACGAGCAAGTAGCCCGCGTCGGAACGTACCAGGTAGGTGTTGACGTGGCCGAGCGGGCTATCGCGGAGCGGGAGCGGCAGCCGCCAGATGCCGGGCAGAACCTCCATCCGCTCGGGCAGCGGAGCCAGGGCCAGATGGGGCGCGTGGACCGGGTGCCTGCGGCTGGGAGGGGTGGGTGCGGCGTCAGCGTCGGCCATGGCGTCTCGAGCGCGCTCGTCGGCGAGCAGCTCGCCCCGAGGGTATCGAGCACCGCGCACCCGGCGCCACCGCCGCTCTGGCCCTGACGTCGCCGGGGATTGTCGAAGCCCGCGCGCCAACTCCGCGTCCGCGCCGCGGGGACGGTGGGAAGTTCCACGAGGTTGGGGTGCGCCCTGTGGCCCCGGTGGACGGTGCCTGGTGTCAGCCTGAGGGTGGGAGCACTGTCACGCGGCGGCGCTGGGTGCCGAACGCGGCCGCGGTCGCGAGGTCGGGGAACCAGATGTCGAAGATGTTGCCACGTACGGCGCCACCGGTGTCCTCGACCACGAAGAGCGTGCCTTCGAATCCCTCCACCAGGAGCTGCGTGCCAAACGGATAAAGGCGAATATCCGCGGCCACCGTGCCCCAGCGCGTCTGGGTGCCGGACGCGGTCATCGTGCCGACTGCGCCACCGTCGGACCCGTTGGCGTAGCCCGTGACGACGGCGGAGATGACCCGGGCGCCCGGGGGCGCAGCAGGCGCCAGGGGTACGGCGAGCGCCGGGGTCAGTGGCACGAGGTATTCGCCGCTGCTATAGCCGCGCATTGTCCCGGCGCCCGCGAGCTGTACCTGAAACCAATCCACTTGGCCATCGGAAACTGGCCCGTTCAAGACCTTGACGCCACTGCCCTCTGGGAGAAGCCCCAGCACGGGCTGCGCGAGACTAGGACCCGCCCGCAGGGCGAGCCCGAAACCAGCGGTTCCAGCCACCACGTGCGTCGCCGGGGTGCTCGGCGCCACGGTCGGCGCCTCCTGCGCCGAGGCGGGCGCCGCCAGGAGCGCGGCCCACGCCAGCAGGGCGATGACGGCCCGCACGCCGGTGGCGGAAAGGTGAGGTTGCCTCAAAAGGGTCATCCCTCCTGAAAGTGATGTTGTCCGGAGTCGACGGGCCGCGTGGTTCGCGGCCCCGCTCCAGCGGAGGGCAACCGGGAGAAGGGGCTAGATTGTCCAGGTGCAGACGGCAGGTCACACCGCCAGACGAGACCGACGCTACTCCTCTCTCCTGAGCGCCACACGACCTTGGTGGTCGGTGCAGCGCGTTCACGCCTGCGGGGTTAGCTGACGGGTTCGGGCGACTGGAGAGATGCCCTGGGCCCTCGCGGGCCGTTCACCCCGGTGCGAAGAGTGGGTCCCCCGTCCTCGCCGTCCTCGAGGGTCTGGCGAGGTTCGGCCGTATTGAGTTGTGCCGGAGACCCCCAGGCAGGGGGGCCGGCGGCTACTAAACCATCCCGATAGCGGCGTTGTCAAACCGTGCCGGCATCCGGCATCGGCATCCGGGTGCCCGGACGATGGCAGAGAGGGTCTCGGTCCATCTGACACCCGGCGCGCGTGCGATAAGCTGCACGGGGCTCCAACCGGGTCCCCGTCCAGCGCGGACGTGGATTTGGCCCGCTCTCGGCCACGCCCTGGCATCTTGGCGTGCGGCCACGCCAGCGGGCAGGCGACCCTGGTGCGGGGAGAGGCCCCAGCCCGTGGATTCCCGATTGAAAGCTTCACCCGCTGGGCGACGGATCTGATCGCGGACTCACGGATTCGGGGAGAGGGTGCGCGTGCGTGCGTGTTGCCGGAGCGGCCCGCGCTGCCTACCATGTTCGGTCCGAAGAAGGATCGACCGCCGCGCGGCCGGGCGCGCGACGAGACGGGAAGGGCACACCTCATGAAGCTGACCTGCTTGCAGGAACACCTGGCCGCTGGCCTGGCCGTGGTG
>CAYSYM010000086.1:0-7181 GCA_964435115.1 uncultured Chloroflexota bacterium
ATGGGGATCGCTGGTGCGCCTCCGGAAGGGTAGCGCCGGGCGGCGCCGCCCGGCGGGAATCCCCGCGGCCGGGGCGGAGAGGGGCGCGTCCGGGGCTGGTATCCTTGGCGGGGTGACCGCTGCCAGCACCGGGCGGGACGCTGCCATGCCAGACGAACCGCCTCTCCCGAGCGCCCGCTCGCCGGTCCGCCTGCTGCAGAGCCCCAGGGACCGGGGCCAGTGGCTCTCCGGACTCCTCGGCCTGGCGGAAGACCTGGTCTACGCTATCACCGGCCTGCTCCTGCTGGCGGCGTCACTGTTCGCCCTCGGCTCCTCGGCGACGCGCCTGCTCGCCGCCCTGGCCGGCCAGGAGGCGACCGGCGCGGCGGTGGTCGGCGTGCTGGACCAGCTCCTGCTGGTGCTGATCTTCGTCGAGCTGTTCTACACCATCCGGCTGTCGATCCGGGAGCACATCCTGGCCGTGGAGCCGTTCATCGCGGTGGCCCTCATCGCCACGGTCCGCCGCATCCTGGTGCTGACGGCGGAGGAGCAGCGCGTGCTCCAGGGTGAAGCGGAGGCGTTCCGCCGGCTGGTCATCGAGCTGGGGCTGCTGGCCGGACTGATCCTGGTGCTGGTGGTGGCGATGCTGCTGCTGCGGCGGATCAACGGGCCGGGGCGCTCGCACGCGACCGAGGCGGGCTGAGCGTGGCACCGCGGCCGGCGTTCCTGTTCGACCTCGACGGCACGCTGGTCGACAGCGTCTACCAGCACGTGCTGGCCTGGCGCGAGGCGCTCGAGGAGGCTGGGATCGAGCTGTCCGTGTGGCGCATCCACCGCCGGATTGGCATGAGTGGGGGCCTCTTCGTGAACGCGTTGCTGCGCGAGACGGGCCGCCCGATTTCGGCTGACGAGGCGCGGCGGCTGCAGGAGCGGCACGCCCGGGCGTACGCGCAACAGGCTTCGCAGATCCGGCCGCTGCCGGGCGCTCGCGACCTGCTGCGCCACCTCACTGAACGTCTCGTCCCCTGGGCCATCGCCACCAGCGGCCGCCGGGAGAGTGCCCGCCCCACGCTGGAGGCCCTGGGTGTGCCCAGCGAGGTGCCGATCATCACGCGCGACCTCGTCCCGCACGCCAAGCCCGATCCAGATCTCTTCGTCGCGGCCGCCGAACGGCTCGGCGTCGACGTCGCCGACTCGGTCGTCGTCGGCGACAGCGTGTGGGACCTCCTGGCCGCGCGGCGAGCCCGCGCGCTCGGCGTGGGCTTGCTTTCCGGAGGCTACGGCCAGGACGAGCTGCAGAGCGCCGGCGCCTACCGCGTCTACGAGGACCCGGCCGACCTGCTGCGCCACCTGGACGAGGTCGGCGTCCGCCCCACGGAGTAGGACCGGACCCGTGGAGCGTGCGCTGCTGCAGAGCGCGCGCTGCAGTGGGGTGTACGTTCGCGGCGTGCCGACGCACGTCGCGGGCAGTATGGATGCCTGGAGGGATGACCGCGGCTCCTGGGACGACGAGTACCGCGCGCTCGTGCGGGCGCGTCCCCGGGCCCATCCACGACGAAGAGCCGCGCAGTGGCTCGTCCTGCGACGGGGCGCGGAGCACGCGGAGATCCTGGCGGTGGCCGGCGTCGACGTCGCGCTTCCTCCTCGCGCAGCACGTTCTGCCCAACCCGGCGCCCGCACCGACGTGCTCAAGGCGCCAGTCACGTCCCCCCTGGTGGTCGGCGAGGGGAGATTTGAACTCCCGACCTCCACGTCCCGAACGTGGCGCGCTAACCAAGCTGCGCTACTCGCCGGGGACAGGGAAGTGTACTACACGTGTGCTGCAGCTGTGCCACGCGGGTAGCACAGCAACCGAGCCAGACCGCCCCGAATCCGCGCGTCCAGGATCAGAACCGCCACCCGTGAGGCGCCAGACGGCGCTGAGTGGGGGCCGCACCCGCGCCGCCTTGGCTAGCGGGCGCGGACGGCGGGAGTGATCAGGCCGCGGGGCCGCGCCCGGCCACGGCCCGCTTGGCTTCACGCCACAGACCCAGTCGCTCCTCCGTGGAGCGGCCTTTCAGGCCGTCCCAGCCGCGGGCGCGGGCGCGGCGCTCCAGCTCCTGGAAGCGCGCCGTGAACTTCCTGTTGGCCGCGCGCACGGCCTCCTCGGGATCGATGCCGTCGCGCTCGGCCAGGTGAGCGAGCATCCACAGCAGGTCGCCGAACTCCTCGCGCCGCTCCTCAACACTCGTGGCGGCGAGCAGCTCGTCCAGCTCCTCGCGCACCTTGTCGATCGCGCCGGTGCGGCTGCTCCAGTCGAACCCGACCCGCGCCGCCCGGCGGCCGAGCTCGGCCGCCTGCTTGAGCCCGGGCAGGCTGCGGGGCACCCCTTCCAGGGCGGACTCAGGCGGCGGCTCGCCTTCACGTTCGGCGGCCTTGAGCTCGTCCCAGCGGCGGACTACTTCAGCGGCCCCGCTCACCGCCACCTGGCCGAACACGTGCGGGTGGCGCCGGATCAGCTTGGCGCTGATCGCCCGGACCACATCGTTCCAGTCGAAGTCGCCCTCCTGGTCGGCGAGCTCTGCGTGGAGCGTGACCTGGAGCAGGAGGTCGCCCAGCTCCTCGGTGAGTGAGGCGCTCGTGCCGTGCTCGATGGCGTCGACCACCTCGTACGCCTCCTCCAGCACGAACGGCGCGAGCGACCGGTGGGTCTGCTCCAGGTCCCAGGGGCAGCCGATCCCCGGGGCGCGGAGGTGTGCGACGATGGCCCGGAGCCCGTGCGCCGAGCCGGTGGGGACGGCGGTTGGGACGGGTGGCAGCACCACGTGGGTCAGGTGGTCCAGCTCCACCCGCCCCCGGTCCAGCTCGGGCAGGGGGAGCTGGCAGACCTGCTGGTCGGGCAGGCCGGGGTGGCGGACCAGGTGGACCTGGTGGTCCTCCGGGTAGATGCGCTGGAGCGCCAGCTTCACGTCGCCGGCCACCGAACGGTTGAACACGCCGGTCACCACCGCCGGCCAGCGCGGGTTCAGCTCGACCCCTGGGTGGGGATCGGAGCTGCCGAGCGCGGCGGCGTCGACCGACTGGAGGCCCTCGGCGGCTACCAGCCGGGTGGCGCCGAGCGCGCCGGTGCCGAGTGGGACGCCGGGGATGAGGCGTACCTCGGTCTCGCGCTCCAGGTGGCTAACCACCGCCTCCGCCAGCTTTCCGTCACCGGGCACGCCCAGCGCCACGCTGGCGTGCGCCCGAGCGGCGTCCAGGAGCCGGCGCGCCATGGCTGCGTGGAGGTCGTCCAGGCTCGCAGCCTGCTCGTAGAGGGCGTCGAAGCTCTCGTACGCGACGCCGGCCAGGAGGGCCGCCACGGCGGGGTGCTCGCGGGTTCGGACGAACACGCGGGCGCCCGGCGCCTGGAGCGCCTGGCGGGCCGCTTCGGTGACCCAGTCGGCTGGGCCGGGGCCCAGGCCGACGACGACGATCGCGCTCACTGCCGGAGTGTACGGCGCAGGCGGGTGTTGGGTGGTGGGTGGCGGAGGTGCGTCTTAGGCCAGGGGCCAGAGTTGCGCAGCAGGCACCTCAGGCTCGCCCACGGGCAGGTTCCCGCGTGGCGCTCCTGGAACGTCAGCGCGAAGCGGCCAGCGGGACGTCAGCGCGGCGCGGCGAGCGCGGCCACCTCGTCCCGCTCCGCTGGTGTGAGCGCCCACCCGGCGGCGCGCAGGTTCTGCTCCACCTGGTCGGGCGTGCGCGCGCCCACGATCACGGTGGAGACCTCCGGGTGGGCGAGGAGCCAGGCGATGGCAAGCTCGGCCACCGTGTGGCCGCGCGCCTCAGCCCACGGGTCGAGGCGATCGACGGCGGCGAGCGTCGTGTCGGTGAGCCGCTTCCGGATCCGAGCCAGATCGCCGGCGCGTGTGCCCGCGGGCGGCTCCTCGCCGGGTCGGTACTTGCCGGTGAGGATGCCCGACGCGAGCGGCGTGTACGGGATGATGCCCACGCCGAGCTGGCGGCAGGCGGGGAGTAGGTGGGGATCGTCCAGGCCCTCCACCACGTTCCAGCGGTTCTGGGCGGAGACCCACGGCGCCAGCCCCGCGCGCTCGCTGAGACCGCGTGCCTGCACGAGCTGCCACGCGGCGTAGTTGGAGCAGCCGGTGTAGCGCACCTTGCCCTGCCGCACCAGGTCGTCCATGGCGCGCAGGGTCTCCTCCAGCGGCGTCTCGTCGTCGGGCGCGTGCGCCTGGTAGAGGTCGATGTAGTCGGTGCCGAGACGGCGCAGCGAGTCTTCGGCGGCGCGCATGATCCAGCGGCGCGACAGGCCTCCGTCGTAGGGGCTCTCGGACATGGGGTGGCGCAGCTTGGTGCCGATGACCACGTCATGGCGACGGCCGGCGACGGCCTGGCCCACCAGCTCCTCGGAGTGGCCGCGCGAGTAGACGTCGGCAGTGTCGATGAATGTGACGCCGAGGTCGAGCGCTCGACGGATCACGGCGATCGCGTCGTCGCCGTGCACGGTAGTGCCGAAGGTGTTGCCCCCGAGGCCGATGGCGGAGACCTTCAGGCCGGAGCAGCCAAGTCTGCGGAGTTCCACGCGGATCAGGATAGCGCGCGGGACCCGCGCCGGGCGGTGGCAGGTCGGGGGTGGACCAACGAGGCGCTTTCGCGGCGGTCTGAGGAACGAGTACCCTCCCGTAGGTCGTGGCCGCACCACCACCGCCTGCCCGACCGCTGGCTCTCTCGGACCCACCATGCCCGACACCACGCCAACCGCCCTCACGGAGCTTCAGCAGAGGCTTGGCTACACCTTCCGCGACCTGGACCTCCTGCGGGCGGCGCTGGTCCACACGTCCTACGTGAACGAGCGACCCAGCCGCGGGTTGGAGTCCAACGAGCGGCTGGAATTCCTCGGCGACGCCGTCCTCGGCATCGTCGTGGCGCACCGCCTGTACGAGCTCCGGCCGTCCTCGCGGGAAGGCGACCTGACGGTGCTGCGCGCCTGGCTGGTGCGGCAGTCCACCCTGGCGCGCTGGGCGCGCCAGGTGCACCTGGGCGAGCAGCTGCTGCTGGGACGAGGCGAAGTGCGTAGTGGCGGCCGCGAGCGGCCGGCGCTGCTCGCCCGCGCGTTCGAGGCGCTCGTCGCGGCGGTGTACCTGGATGGGGGGCTGGAGGCCGCGCGCGCGGCGCTGCTGCCCTTCGTGGACCAGGAGCTGACGAGCGGCTTCACCCCGCAGCGGGTGGTCGACCCGAAGTCGCGGCTGCAGCAGGTGGCGCAGGCCCGGTTCGACATAACGCCGGTCTACACCGTCCTGGAGTACTCGGGTCCGGGGCATGCCCCGCAGTTCGTGGTGCAGGTAGAGGCGGGCGCAGGGGTCGTGGCACAGGGCACGGGCCCCTCCAAGCGCGCGGCGGAGCAAGCCGCCGCGCACGCCGCGCTGAAGCGCCTGGACATCACCGACGGCTACGAGCTGCCGGCGGGCGAGGGAGTCAGCACGGGAACCGGCTGACACCCCGTCCGGTCGTTCGCACCCGCGGGCCGGAGTGGCGGCGCCCTGGGAAGGCTGGGTGGAGCGCGTAGAATCTCGGGCTCGTGCTGCTCAAGCGCCTGGAGGTCGTGGGCTTCAAGTCGTTCGCTACCAAAACCGTGGCCGAGCTGCCGCCCGGCATCGTGGCGGTCGTCGGCCCCAACGGGTCGGGGAAGTCGAACATCGCCGATGCCGTGCGCTGGGTGCTGGGCGAGCAGTCGGCCAGGGCGGTCCGCGCCCGCAAGCCGGAGGAGGTGATCTTTGCCGGCTCGGCGGCGCGCCAGCCGCTCGGCATGGCCGAGGTGTCGCTGGTCCTGGATAACGCCGACGGCACTATCCCGCTCGAGTTCGCCGAGGTGCGCGTGACCCGCCGGCTGTACCGGTCCGGCGAGAGCGAGTACCTTCTGAACAACGCGCGCGTCCGCCTGAAGGACATCACCACCTACCTGCTGCACGCCCGGCTGGGGCCTGATTCCTACACCGTCATCGGCCAGGGTTCGGTGGACGAGCTGATCCTCCAGCGGCCGGAGGAGCGGCGGATCGCGTTCGAGAGCGCGGCCGACGTCCGTCGGCACCAGCTCAAGCTCGCGGAGACCCGTCACAAGCTGGCGGCCACCCAGGCCAACCTGGTGCGGGTGCAGGACGTCGTCGCCGAGCTGGCGCCGCACGTCAGGCGGTTGAAGAGCCAGGCGAACCGGGCGGCGCGGGCGGAGGTGCTGAGCGCAGAGCTGCACGGGCTGCTGGCGTGCTACTACCGGCGCCGACTGGCCGAGGTGCGGGCGGTGGCCGCGGCGGCTGAACGAGCACTCGCCGCGGCCACCGATGAGCTGGCGCGCGCCCAGGCGGCGGCTGAGGAGGCCGAGGCGAGACGCCGGGGCGGCGAGAGCGCGCTGGTGGCGCTGGAGGAGCGGCTGGCCGGGCTTCGGCCGCGCGTGGAGGCGCAGCGGGACCAGGCCCGCGCGGCCGAGCGCGAGCTGGCCGTGGCGCGCGAACGCGCCGCCGCGGTGGCGCAGCAGCGGGTGGCCCTGGTCTCGGAGATCGACCGGCTGCAGCGGCGGGTTGAGACGCTGCGTGGCGAGCAGGATGCACTGTCGCGGGCGACGGACACGCTTGAGGGGGCTGCGCACGAGGACGCGCCTGAGCTTGCTGAGGCGCGTCGGCGAGTGGCGGAGCTCACGGATGCGCTGGGGCGGGCGCAGGAGGGGCTGCACGCAGCGCGGCGGGCGCGCGACGGGGCGGAGCGGCGCAGCGTGGCGGCGGAGTCCACGCTCGCGCGCGACCAGCAGCGGCTGCAGGCGCTGGAGGCCGCGCTGGCGGCGGGCGCGGCTCGCCGGAGCGAGTGGCAGGCGCGGATCGACGCCCTGGGCGCCGCGCTGGCCGGGCTGGCCGGCGAGCTGGCGGCGACGCAGGCGCGCCTGGACGAGGCGGCGCGCGAGGAGGTAGTGGCCGAGGCGCAGCGGCAGGCCTCGGCGGCAGCCGCGGCCAGCGCCCGCGACGCGGCCCGGGCGGCGGCTCAGCAGGCCGACCGGCTGCAAGGTGCACTCGACGCGCTGGGCGCCGTCGACCGGCCGGCACCACCAGGGCAACCGGCGTGGGAGGCCGCACTCCGTGGCCTGCACGTGGTCGGGCTTGCCGCCGAGCTGGTCGCGTGGGTGCCTTCACTTGCCCGGCTCCTGCGCAGCCTCCTCATGCAAACTCTTGTCGTCCCGGACG
>CAYSYM010000087.1:0-4187 GCA_964435115.1 uncultured Chloroflexota bacterium
GTTACTTGTACGTGAATGGCATCTTCGTTGCCAGCGACTCGGCGAGCGCCAATGTTCGCTCCAACTATTACGTCGAGGTGCCGCCCGGTGGCACTTACGAATTCGAGTGCAACTGCGGAGCGTTCGTGATCGCGCAATGGCTGGAGTTGCGCTGACTCTCGGCGGAGGCATAGTTGCCAATACGATAGTAGCAGCGCGTCGTGGAAGTGGAAGAAAGCCGCGGGCGGTGGCACGGGGATGTCCGCCATCCTGGCGCCCCTCGCCGGCAAGACGATTTCATGCAGCGTCGGCCCTGGCGGCGACGCGTGTGTGGCGGGATACAGCAGCGCGTGCGTTGGCTATGCCTACGTCGACTCGAACGGCAATCCCTACACGCGCGTCGTAACGTATGGGCCGTCCGGCGATACGGGGTGGGTAGCCGGGTATGTTGCGCAGAAATGGGGCGTGCAAGCCTCTTGGGGTCTCGGTTATCCGAATCTTTCGACGAGTGGTGCCCAGGGCGGGTGCGTGGCGACCTGGCCGGCGACGTGACGACGGTCAACCCCTTGATCTGCCCGCCCGTTAACGTATGATGGGGTTCAGGAGATCGTCGGCCGCCATGAACAGCATGTCGCAACAGCGCCAAATGGCGCGGAAACAGCAGCAAGAGGTCAACGAGCGCAGACGCGAAAAGCTGCGCGCGGTGGCGCTTGCGCTCCGCGATCCGAAGCAAGCCCCTGGCGTCGTTGCGGCGGCCAAGGTCTACGTAAAAATGTGGCGCGACAAGGGTCTTTGCAGCCGCGACTACATCGATGCGTGGGATAACCTTCTGAATCATCCCCAGCAAGCTGCCGACATGCTCGAAGAGCAGTCGCCTGCTGCTGCCCAGCTTCGGCAGAATTCGCCGTTCGTCTCGGTTGTGCGCAAGTACAAGATAGCGCATGCGGCGTGAGGACGTTCAAAAGGCGCTCGAAGCCGCGAGCGCTATCAGCAATCACCATGAGTTCGTCGTTGCCGGCAGTCTCTCCGTTCTCGGCTTGATCGACACGCCGCCGGAGAGAATGTCCATGTCGACCGACATCGACTTCTTCCCGTTGCGCGATCCTGGCCGGGCCAGCGACATCGCCTCGGTTCTTGGTGAAGATTCCGAGTTCCACGAGCGCAACGGTTATTACCTCGATCCCATATCACCGGAACTGCCCGTGCTTCCTGATGGGTGGCGCGAGCGCCTGGTGCCGGTCAAGCTCGGGAACACGACCGCCTACTTCCTCGACGTGCATGACACGGCCGTGTCCAAATATGCAAGAGGTGCGCCGAACGATTACCGCTGGCTGGAAGCCGGGTATGAGGCGAAGATATTGACGCTGAGCGTCGTTGAAAGCCGGGTCCGATTCGGCACCAGCTATTTCGATAGCGATGATCGGCGGAAGACCAACAATGGCTTGTTGATGCACAAGATCGCCATGCAACCTGATGGCGGTCTGTCGCGTGACATGCTCGACTACCTGCACGAGCATCCGCCGGTCGAGCGACTTCGAGAGGTCGACCAGGATCACGGCGAATACGTTGGCTCCATTCTCTGGACTGACGGCCAGCACGCCATTCAATCCCTCGGGCACGGCGACATCACGATTCACGATGTTCGCGATTGGCAAGAGAAGCCCGCAGTCGATGAAGTCGCCACCGTGCGCTATCGCGAGGGCAAGGCGTCGCTTTCCATCAAGTCACCTGAACAGGACCGTGGCGGGCAATCGTTCCGTATGTAGTAGCGAGTGCCGGCGGTGACGCAGACAGTTACGCTTTCCCTCTGGCTCGTCTTTCGGAATCAGAGCAAATTCACCCGTGGGCAAAAGAAAGCGCAGATGGTCTGCGAACTTTGCGACCTTCGGTATTACGCCGAGCACGTGGTAAAGACCGGACCTCGCGACTACGAACTCCGGGTGGTCTATGAGAACGATGCCGATCTCTTCCGCAAGATCGCCGAGATGGTCGACGACATT
Organism: uncultured Chloroflexota bacterium; assembly: GCA_964435115.1. Taxonomy (GTDB): domain Bacteria; phylum Chloroflexota; class UBA6077; order UBA6077; family CF-72; genus CAYSYM01. The sequence goes on from CAYSYM010000087.1 coordinate 1,980, forward strand.
CATCGCACCGCCGACAACCGGAACTGCTGGGCCGAGTTGACGATTCAGTTAACCGGCACTGATCGGTATTGGTCCGACAGCGAGATGCGTTTTCTGTAGCGCGATCTTCCGTATATCGTGACGGCGGCATAGTTGCCAATTCAGTGGCGGTTCGTGGAAGTGGACCACCAACGGCGGCATCGTCACCGGAGGCGGTAAAGGGCAGTTGTGGAAGGCCGTCGCAGGACAGTCGGTTGTTTGCGCAACGCCCTACGCAATCGGCTACGCAAAGGTGGACGCCAATGGAACATTGAGCGTTCGGGTCACGGGACAGGGCGGGTGCAACGATACTGGTTGGATCGTTGGACCCGTCGCCAACGGGCAGGATTGCAGCTATGGCGATCCCATGCAAGTTACCGCGAACCTTGAGGCGGTCGTGGTGAACAAAGGGGCGGGTATCTGTGCCTGGAATTAGCCGCGGCGCGTGACGACGACAGTGCCATCATCAATAATTGGAAGAATTGTCCGCATTCGACGCGATCAAATGGATGCCGATGTCGTGATTGCCAATCCGGTATCTGGGCGCCAGCGCAGGGCGGTGGTAAGACTGGCCTACAAGGAGTTTGGTATCCGCTGCGCGGGAAGGCGATAAGTTGCAATTCTGGCGGCGGTGCCATGTGGCAGGCAAGCGGATCGGCCGCGGTAGATGCCAACGGCAATATCACACTGGGCTCGCAAGCGAATCTGTCCCCCTACGGATGGACGTACTGCACGAACCAGCCGCAGTGCGGCGGATGGTCGCCTTACATCAACGTGACGACGGTTACCACTTGGGGCATCTCTGTCACGAATGGATCGTATAGCTGCTCGGCCAACTGGCCCGTGACGTGACGGCGCATCTTGCCAATACAATGGTACGGCATGGGTCTGGCAGAACTCGCAACCATCCGATGATCCGGTAGCCGTCTACCAGTGCCTCGCACCCGGATACGCAGGCTGCACACTCGCCAGTGACGGCTTCACCAACGTCTACTACCAAATCGTTAACATGTCCAAGAAGACATGCTGGCTAACGGGCAGCATTTCATTTGGCGGCCAAGCCGGCGCGTGTGAAGTCTATAAAAACGGTGGCATCTGGCAGGTGGTCGTCCAGACACCTGCGACGAATGGTGGCGGCCAGCGCTGCGCTGTCCGCTGCTGGTAATGTCGTGACGACGGCATAGTTGCCAATCCGGTGTCTGGCGAGCATCAGGACTCGGGAACGGACAGACTTGGCAGTATCCAGCGCGATCAGCCGGGGTTTCCTACACCAACACAACGGGACGGACAATCTTCGTCTCGGTCAATGCGATCTCGAATCCGCCAGGCTCGGAACTCTTTGTCGATGGCGTCGCTGTTGGATATACCTGGATCGGCGGTGCGCCAGGTGCCTACAATCAACTCTATGGAGTTGTGCCGCCAGGCTCGACCTACTACGTCACCAGCGCTCTGATTCAGTGGTGGGCCGAACTGCGCTGAGACCAACGGCCATCTTGCCAATTCAGTGCTGGGTCCTGGGTGTGGGCGGAAGCAAGCGGTCCGATTGATAGTGCAACTGGCTACACGCGAAACCACTGCGATTACGGCGTGTGGAGCGCATCGTTCAAACGAGTCGGTGGGGCGGTGGTGACGAGGCTCTACTCGCCGTTTTATCTACTCGACTCCGGATGGCAAGCTCTGCCATCAGTCCAATATAGCGACTATCAGAACCGTCAGTATTCGGGCAACGTATATGGCATGTATGACGTCAACGCAGGCTTATGGCGATGTTTGGCCGTGGCCTGATCGCCTTGCCAATACAATGGCACGGCCTGGGTCTGGAAAACGCTGATGAAGGCGACGCAGATCGCGTCCGAATGGCAGGCATGCTCACCTAACGGAACGTTCGCCACGACGACGAGCGGCACGCTGCTCACTTGCCAGAATGGCGTCTTCAGAAAGCCTACGTCATACTGCGGCCCCTATGATCCGTGCACCGACACGACCGTCGCGCACCTGGGTATATGTGGCACCGGCACCTATGCGGCGGTCGCCTCCATCGTGTGGAACCCAAGCGGTTACTGGTACTCCCCGACAGCAGGTGTCGCGACCTGTAACGGAGGCGTCTTCATTTCAGATTGACGCGAACGGCATAGTTGCCAATACAATGGCACGGCCTGGGTCTGGAAAACGCTGATGAAGGCGACGCAG
>CAYSYM010000087.1:4287-7179 GCA_964435115.1 uncultured Chloroflexota bacterium
CTGTAACGGAGGCGTCTTCATTTCAGATTGACGCGAACGGCATAGTTGCCAATACGATAGTAGCCTGGGCTGGTTATGGAGAAAGCAAGGCGCCGCGTTTTTTGGCGGTGGCTACAGCCTGGTGTCCGCTGGGTCATGCGCGCGAATAAATCCACTGACTGGCGCATGTAGCTGCCCATCGGGTTACTCTGCTGCCACCTTGGCTGCCGGTATCTCAGGATATGAGCAGTACCTGTATTACTGCTACCGATGAGCGGCACTGTGTGACGGCGGCATAGTTGCCAATTCAATATTTGGTCCCCTGCAACTCACGTCGCGGTTTGGTGCAATAACTACAGCCCATCGTATGGGGTCGGAATCGGATATTCCAACGGGTCTAACTTCATCGGTACGTGGCGCGATAGCGGGTCTTATGGCTCGAACGGCTACTTCTACTGCCCATGGGGCCAGTCCATATGTTTGGTCAACGGCATAACGCCACCAGGTGGTTTCTACCGGTGCGGATAGTCGTCTTGCCAATTCAGTGGCGGTTCCTGGACCTGGCAACCCGCACAGGGAAGCGGCAAGACGGGACTGCAAGGAGTCTTCTATGCGCTGCGCAATAAGAGCATCTCATGCGCCGCGCCAGGATATGGCAGTCCGTGCGGCGCGTTTCCCAGTTCATGCGGCTATGCCTCCGTTGATGCGAACGGCACTTTAACGCTGAAGGCCGCCTGGAGTACCACCTGGACCACCTGCGTCAATACTTCGTCTTGCGGGGTTACGACACTGACGCTGACCGGTATCTCGGTGTGGGGCGACTATGGTAATTGCACTGCCACCTGGCCGTCGCCGTGACGGCGGCATAGTTGCCAATACAATGGCACGAGCTGGGTCTGGCGGAAGCCGGGGCAGCACGGCTACTACTGCTCCTACTACAACTTCGCCCAGCAATGGGCATGGAACGAAGTCTATCCAGACGGCCCTGTTCCGAGTGGATTCACCCTAATTGCGCCAGGCGGCTTGTGGGCGCAAGGGACAGCCGGATGCATCCGCGTCATGCTCGACTACTAAGTGCTCATTGCCAATTCAGTAGCAATGCGTGGATATGGAAGTCGCCAGCTGGTGTCGGCGGATTTAACGGTGTTCAGGTATTTTCGTCGACCGCCAATTTCACGGTTCCCTCTGGCATATCGAAGGTCAAGGCCACCGTTATTGGTGGCGGTGGTGGCGGCGATTGGGGACCGGGCGGCCACGGACAAATCACTTACGGCGTTCTCTCGGTAGCGTCAGGTCAGGTAATTCCCTGCTCGGTCGGCAGCGGTGGCGGCGCCGGCGCTGGCGGCGGCACGTCGAGCTTTGGCGCACTAACAGCAATCGGCGGCGGGCCTAGCTGGGCCGGTGGTTACGGAACCGCTGTCGGGGCGAATTACGACTATGGTGGCGGCGGTGGCTTCTATGGCGCTGGCAACAACGGCGCGTGCATCGTCGAGTGGTGACGGGCACCGCCATGCTGTTCGTTCCCACACTCGCCACGCCGCTGCGCGACATCCTCACTCACTACATCGCGACTGTTTCCGTCAGGAAGCGAAGCCACCATACTGAGATCTTTCGCATCAAGGCCATCGCCGATCTGCTCGGCGACGTGACGCTGGGCGAGATCACTCCGATGCACGTTGTTGGCTTCCGCGATCACCGGCTCGCGACGCCGAATCCGCGTAAGCCTGGCCAGACGCTCGGCACTGGCACGGTCAAGGCCGAGTTGATGCTGCTCTCGCATGTCTTCAGCACCGCGGCGGCGGAATGGGGCATGGACAAGCTGGAGAACCCGGTCCTCAAGATTCGGAAACCGAAGCCGCCACCTGGGCGCAGTCGCCGGCTGACGCAGGCCGAGGAATTTAAGCTGCTGCGCGCTGCCGCTCGCCACTCCAATCCGCACTTCTATCCCATCGTCGTCATGGCTCTGGAAACGGCGTGCCGCCAAGGCGAGCTGCTCAACGCGCAATGGGAACACGTCAATTGGGAGAAGCGAACGCTGCATCTGCCGATCACGAAGAACGGCGATGCGCGCGACGTACCGCTGAGCCGTAAGGCGTACAGCATCCTGCACGATCATCTGCCGCGAAAGACCGAGGGACGCATTTTCGACATGTACTGTTCGCACGGAATTAAGAGTAGCTGGCGGGTGTTCGTGAGAAGCATCGGGCTCAAGGACTTCCACTTCCACGATCTGCGCCATTGCGCGATCAGTTCGTTGCTCGAGCGCGGCCTGAATACTATCGAGGTCGCCTCGATCTCTGGGCACCGGTCCATGCAGATGCTCAAGCGCTACGCTCACCTCTCCGCATGGAAACTCGTCGAGAAGCTGGACCCGAAGCCGACCGCTAAGCGGCAGCGGCCGGTTCTCAAGGAACACTTGCCGGCCTATCCCGCCATTGTGACCGAGTGGCTACGGCGCGTGGACATCGACTTCCCAGACTTCATTGATCTGCGCATCTCTGGATCACCGCAGGCTGACAACATCGGGCGAGCTAAGGATGTTCTGCTGCGAACGCTGGTCACGATGCTTTGCGAGGGTGCGCCGTTGCCGGCGCCGAGTCCAATTGATGACGTGGCGCTTCCGAACGAGCAATCGCGCATCGAGGTCATTGCGCCGCTATAGCGTCACGTCGAGCAGATCACATAGGTAGCGTTGATGAACCAGCCGCGCCAAACACCGCCGGCGGGCGTGTTGTTCCAATAGACGCCGGTATAGAGCATCCATGCGGCGCCCGTCCATGTCGGTGCGCCGCAATCATCCGCCGAGCAGGCGATGACGGCCTTCCCGCCGCAATAATCCGTGGCCACCGTCTTGTAGAGCGCACCCGATGCAGCCTGTGGTTTCCACACCCAGGCGCTGCCATTGAATTGGCA
>CAYSYM010000088.1:0-6904 GCA_964435115.1 uncultured Chloroflexota bacterium
AGGTCCGGGAAGTCGGCCACAGTGAAAGGCATGGAGCGCTCCATTCTACCGCCCGTCGGGCGGTGGAGGAGCGGCCCAGCGACCGGGCAGAACGACGAGGGAGCCGGGCGTGATCCACCACCTGCTCCAGAAGGCGAGCGGCTGTCCCAGATCCCCGCGAGCTGGCACGTCCGCTACCTTCGCCTGCCTGATGCTCCAGCCGCGCGCCCTCGCCCTCCGGCCCCCGCAAGCGCGTGAAGGCCTGCTAGCCCGAGCGCGGAGCGTCGAGGTAGCGCGCCAGGAACGCCTCGCGGAACTCGTCGAACGCTCCGGCCACGATCGAGGCGCGCGTGTCGCGCACGAGCTGGAGGACGAAGGTGAGGTTGTGCAGGCTGGCCAGGGTGTACGCGAGCAGCTCGCCGGCAACGAAGAGGTGGCGCAAGTAGCCACGCGAGAACCCGGCCCGGCACGTGTAGCAGCCGCACCCCTGCTCGATGGGCGCCTCGTCCTCGCCCAGCTCCGCGCGCGTCAGGTCCAGCTTACCGGTGTGCGTGTACGCCACCCCGTGGCGTGCCAGCCGCGTGGGCGTGACACAGTCGAACTGATCCACCCCGCGCTCCACGCAGCCGAGCACGTCCTCCGGCTCGCCAATCCCCAGCATGTGGCGCGGCCACCTCTCCGGCAGGAGCGGCACCGAGCGCTCCAGGACGACGTACATCTCCGCCTTGGTCTTGCCAAGCGACCCGCCGATGGCCGCACCGTCGAAGGGGAGACTGCCAATGAAGCGGGCGCTTGCTTCCCGTAGCTCGGCATAGGCGCCGCCCTGCACGATGCCGTACAGCGCCTGGTCGGACCGCGTGCGGGCGTCCAGGCAGCGCCGCGCCCAGGCGTGCGTCCGGTCCAGGGACTGTGCCGTGTAGCGCTCGTCGTGGAAGGGCGACGTCGGCTCGTCGAAGGCCAGCAGTACGTCGGCGCCAAGCGCTTCCTGGATCGCGATGGACAGCTCCGGCGTGAGGCGGTGGCGGCTGCCGTCCACGTGTGAGGCGAAGGAGACGCCGCCGTCGTCCACGTGCATCAGCCGCGCCGGCTGCCCCTTCCGGCGCCGCCGCTGCCCCTCCGGCCGCGCGGGTGACTCGTCAGGGAACATCCCCACCTGCTTACCCACGCCGTGCTCCAGCCCGAACCCCAGGCTGAACACCTGGAACCCGCCGCTATCGGTCACGATTGGCCCGTTCCAGGCCATGAACCGGTGCAGCCCGCCCAGCGCCCGCACCGTCTCGTGGCCCGGCTGCAGGTACAGGTGGTACGTGTTGGCCAGGAGCACCCGGGCGCCGAGCTCCTCGAGCTCACGCGGCGTGACGCCCTTGACCGCCCCCGCCGTTCCGACCACACAGAAGAATGGGGTCTCCACCGCGCCGTGCGGCGTGCGCAGCATGCCCGCTCGCGCACGGCCGCCTGGCGCCTGGTGGGTGATCTCGAAAGCGACCGGCGCCATCAGTAGAACACCGAGCGGGTGCGGTGGTAGGGGAGCGGCCAGTCGCGTCCCTGGCCGAACGCCCACAGCGCCCAATCGACCTCGAAGGCGCGCATCGGCACGCCCCGCGCCTCGACCGCGCTCCGGACCCGCTCGACCGCCTGCACGCTCGCCGCGCGGATCTCGACCTCGCGGCGGTCGCCGTACCCCAGCAGCTCGTGGGCGGCCAGCGTCGCCCGGAGCGCATCCGAGTACGCCAGCACGCCCAGCCCGCTCAGCACCTGGGGCACCTTGTAGTCGGCAAACATTGTCAGCGCTTCGAGCTCGTCAAACCGGCCAGGCCCGGCGCCCTCGAACGCTCCCCACAGGTCCGACACCAGGATCTGGGCGCGCTTGAAGAAGGGGACCTCTCGGCCCTGGTAGCTGGCCACGTCGTGGAACGACGGGAATCGCTCCACGACCAGCAGGATCAGCCGGGCAGCCGAGCTGTCGGCTTCGGCGAGGCAGTGCAGGAAGGAGCCACCGCACCGACGCAGGAGACCCTCGCCGACCTCGCGGATCGCCGCCTGCCTGGCACGCAGCAGCGGGATCGGCGTTCGTCCCACGCCTTCCAGGAGTGCGGCCGCGTCCGCCCGAGTGGCCAGGTACTCCGGGTCGTACAGCGGCACGCCGGCGTCGAGCGCCCGCCTCAGCGCCGCCGCCAGCGCCCAGTACCCGTCGTAGATGACTCCGCCCCACGCCACCCGCCACCGTGGCTCGCCCCAGAACGAGAAGTTGAGCGCGTCCAGCAGCAGGACGTACGTGGCCGTCCGCTCCTGCTGGTCGTCGTCCCACCAGTGCGGCGCCACTCTCCACGCCGGCCGCGCCAGTGAGCCCCCGGCCAGCGCCTCGGCCAGCCGCTCCACGGCAGCCTGGTCGATGCGCACGTCCTGCGCCTGCTCCACGACCCACGCCGTGGCGGCGCGTATTCCCAGTGGGTCGGCGAGCCGAGTCAGGGGAGCTCGCGCGGCGGCGCGAACAGGGACCGCAGCGGGCCGGCCTCCGACACCATCCAGCCCACCAGTCCTACCGCCAACCACAGCAGGAGGCCTTGGAGGTCCTCTGAGAGCGTGCCGACGTAGTGCAGCGCCGGGGACGCCAGGACCACCTGCAGTGCGTAGAGGACGTCGCCGACGGCTGCTGGGAGCGCATTGAGCCACCCGATGGCCTGCCAGCCGGCCAGCGCGACGAGGGCCGCCGTTGCGAGCTGGGCGACCGCCACGTTCGGCCGCCACGGGCCGACTGACGACCGGCGGGGGAGTGCGGAAGGGCTGGCAGCCCGGGGAGCCTCCGCCGTTCGGCCTGTCGCACGAGCGGAGGCGCGCGCCAGCGCCAGCAGCCGGGCCTGCAACCCAGCGGGTGGCGCCGCGAGGAGGGCGGGGCGGACGAGCGCGTCAAGCTGCCTCGCGCGCTCGGAGACGCGCGCGCACCGCTCGCACGCGTCGAGGTGGCTGGCGACCTCAGGCTGGCTGGCGGCGTCCGACCCCGCCAGGAGCTCCGCCCTTACCGTGACACAGTCCATGGCAGCTCCCCTATCGTAACGCCCCCCTGCAACAGCCGCGCCAGACGCTCCTTCCCACGCCGGATGTGGCTCTTGACGGTGTTAAGCGGCAGGCCCATCACCTCCGCCACCTCCTCGTACCGCAGCTCGTCGAAGTAGTGGAGGGTCAGGGCCAGGCGCTGCGCGGTTGGCAGCTCCTGGACAGCCCGGCGCACGTCGGCGGCCGTCTCGCGCCGCGCCGAGCTGTCTTCAGGGCCGCTCCACCGGTCCGGGTCCGCCAGCCGGTCACCCAGCGGCTGCCCGTCCTCCCCACACTGGTCCAGCGAGGCCACCGGCCGGCCCTTGCGCCGCAGCCCGTCCAGGCACATGTTCGCGGCCAGGCGGTACAGCCACGTCGTGAACTTCGTCTCCCCGCGGTAGCTCGGCAGCGCGCGCAGCAGCCGCACGAACGCCTCCTGCGTCATGTCGGCCGCGTCCTGTGGGTGGCGCATGATGCTGAGCGCGATGCTGTACACGTAGGTCTGCTGGCCCTGGACCAGCTGCACCAGTGCATCCTCCTCGCCCGCCTGTGCCCGCCGAACCAGCTCCGCGCTCGGTTCAGCCATCTAGGGTGCTGCTCCAGTCACTGGACGCGTCCAGGCGGCCCGTTGTTGCAACCACGAAAGGTTCGCGCCTCCCGTATACACGCGCCGGTCCGCCTCCCCATTCTGACACGTGCCGGCAGGGGCCCAGTATCGGGTATCGGGTATTGGGGGTTGGTTTCGGAAGGTGGGACCGCGGATCTGAGCCGGCAGTTGTGGGCTGGCAGGTGTGAGGCGGCAGATGGGGGCCCGGAGCCTGCTCGCCAACCCCCTACGACCCAATCCCCAATCCCCATGACCCACGACCCATGGCCCGGCCCCGCAACAACATCGCGCTCCCAGGCGTCTCATCCGCGCAACGCTTCGGGACGCGAGCGCTCGGCCGGGGGAGCTCCGGCCGAACGTCAAGGAGGAGATCGGCGTGGAAGAACGGACAGCCCCCCCTGCGAACGGGAGGCGACGCCTGACGCGCAGCGCTCGGGATCGGATGTGGGCGGGTGTGGCCGGGGGCCTGGCCGAGTACTTCGACGTCGACCCGGCGCTGATGCGCCTTCTCTGGGTCGCGGCCGCCATCGTCACCGGCGGACTCGCAGTCCTCGTGTACCTCGCCCTGTGGATCGTGATGCCGCGCGAGGGCCAGGTGGAGAACGGGGCGGGAGGCCCCCACGCGCTGGCGGACGGGGAGTCCGAGCGGGGAGAGGCGCGGCGCGCGGCCGGGATCGTCCTCGTCGTGCTCGGCCTGCTCATCTTCGCGCAGCAGGCCGGCCTGTTCCGCGTGAACTGGAGCCTGCTGTGGCCGCTGCTCCTGGTCGCGATCGGCGTCGCCCTGCTGCTGCGACGGGTGGGCTGGAGAACGTGATGGACACGACGCCTGACACACTGCCCCGTCCGTCTGCTAACCGTCCGTGGTCGCCGGCGCCGCGGCGTGGCGGCGTGGTCGGCCCGCTCATCCTGATCGTCGTAGGCGGGGTGCTGCTCCTGCAGAACCTCGGCTACCTGCCATGGTCGTTGTGGCGCGACATCTGGCGCCTCTGGCCGCTCGTGCTGGTGCTCGTCGGCCTCGAGCTGCTCCTGGGCAACCGGATCCGGGGCACGACGCTCGCGCTGGTGATCGCGCTCCTCGCGATCCTCGGCGTCGTCGCCCTGGGCGCGGCCGAATGGTCCTCGGTGGTCCGCTCGGGCACGCTGCAGCCGCGGACGTTCAGCCAGTCGCTCCAGGGGGCCAACCAGGTCGCCGTAGCCATTCGGTTCGGCGCCGGCGAGCTGACGCTAGGCCCGCTGGCGAATCGGGCCGGCGACCAGCTCGCCACCATGAGCTACCAGGGGCCGGCCGGGACGGGCCTCGAGGCGCGCTACGCCGTCACGAGTGGGGTTGGACGGTTGGAATACCTGACCAGCGGCCGCGGAGCCTGGTGGGGCTGGTGGCCCTGGGTTGCCGGCACCGGCACACCGCGTATGGACGTGCTGCTGGCCCCCGATGTGCCGCTCACGCTCGACGTGCAGACAGGCGCCGCCACCGCCGACCTGGACCTGAGCCGGCTCCGGGTCACGAACCTGGAGCTCTCGACCGGCGCCACGACGACCCGGGTCCGCCTGCCGGAAGCCGCCGGGACCACGCTGGCGCACGCGTCGACCGGCGCCACCACGCTGACCATCGAGGTGCCGGCCGGGGTGGCGGCGCAGATCCGCCACCAGGGCGGGCTCAGCACGCTGAACGTGGACCAGGCCAGGTTCCCTGCGACCGGCCCACAGCTCTACCGTTCGTCCGACTATGACACGGCGCAGAACCGCGTCGACCTCACTCTCGAGACCGGCGTCTCAACCGTCACGATCAGGTAGCGCAGGCGTCTTCGCGGCCTCCTTCGTCCTGATGCGGTCCTGCATCTTCTGGACATACACGTCCATCGCCCACGTGCCACCACCGCGCAGCATCAGATAGAGGCCGATCGCGCCCTGCAGCAGCTCGCCAACCCCGCCGGCGATCGACGCGAGCTGCCAGACCGCCGACGCGGCCAGCACCAGCCCTGCCACGCGGCTCATGAAGCCGCTCAGCAGGAACATCCCCAGCGTAAAGTGGAGCCCCGCGAGCCGCAGCACCGTCTCGGGCGGTGCGCCGCGCGCCGCGGCGATCGCGGTGATCGCTTCAGGGCTGGCGAGCACAACGACCGCGCCCCACATGAGCCAGACCGCGACCGCCAGCCGCACGGCAGCCGTCGCCCGACTCCGCCCACCATCGTCCCGCCGTCGGAGCGCGCCGGGTTCCGCCAGCTTCGCCATCTCGTCGCGCACCGGGGCGCCCGGGACTGTCGAGCTTGCCACGAGCTCAGCTCAGCCCCGCCACGTGCACGCGCGGGATGCGCGCCGGGTCGAACTCGGCCAGTCGCTCGGGGCCCAGGCGCAGCAGGTGCCGTCGGGCGCGGCGGGCGTCGCGCACCAGCCGGGCGATGTCCACGCCATGGCACAGCGGCGGGAAGGCGCTCAGCAGGCGGATGCCATGGTCGAGCTTGATCGCCGCCCCGTGGTAGTTCCGCTTCACCAGCAGGTGGTGCATCCCCACGCCGATCTGGAGGATTCCCTCGTACAGGTGGCGGACCTCGCCCGGCGTGGCTCGCCACAGCAGCTCAAGCGTCTCGTGCTGCTCGAAGAACTCCGCCGCATTGAACTCCTGGATCGCCTTCAACAGGTCGGGCGGCGCGGGCTCGCCGCACGCCGCCGCCAGGTCAACGCCCCGGAGCCGCTGCAGCGCCCGCTGCAGCTTTGGATGCGTGGCGCGCTTAGCCTGCGCCGCACCCGGCGGGGAAGACTGGACTGCCATAGTGCTCGGCCGCAATTGTAGGGTCGGATCGTCAGGCGGCTCAGAACCAAGTCCCTGCGCGTGGGCCGCGCCTGCGGCGGATCGATCCCCAGGCGAGCTCCACGCGGTGGGCGGCCTCAGACGGGAGGCGCGCAGGGCTTATACTGGCTGGAGGGGCCAGAGCTCGGCTGGCGCCTGGCTGACCAGTCACGTGTTCGGGGAGACGGACGATGAAGTTCGCATCCATAGCGGAGCTCGTTCAGGCGAGCAGCCACGCTGTTCAGTTGGACGGCGGCCTCAGAATTACGGACCCGGTGGCCTTCCGCGGGGAGCTGATTGACCGACTCGTCCACACGGCCGTCTTCGGCGAGCCAGACGTCCGCGACGCCGCCCGCTGGATCATCTGGGAGGCGGGCTGGGAGCTGGGCGTCCAGAGCGCCAGCATCGACGCGCTGTACCAGGCGCGGGCCCAGGGGTCCTACGAGGGCCTGACCGTCCCGGCAAACAACGTCCCCGCCATGGCGTACGCATCTGCA
>CAYSYM010000089.1:0-6802 GCA_964435115.1 uncultured Chloroflexota bacterium
GGTGCCGCGCCTGCTCTTTGCCGCGCTGCGGCCACGCCCACAGGTCCAGATAGAGCTGGACGTCGCTCGCCACCCAGAACCCTTGGACCTGTCGCCGGAAGAGGAGCGGCGAGCGCTCGCGCGTGACGAGGAACGTCACCGCTTCGCCCTCCTCGACGGGCTGCAGCTCGCTCGCCCGCGCCATCCCCTCCAGCCGGCCGGCGCCGCCGGCCGGCACGAGCACCCAGGCCCGCTCGGCGTCAGTCCCGTAGGGGGCGACGAGCCGCGCTCCGGAGCCGAGCGTCAAGGCGTGCTCAACGCCGACGCCGGCGAGGGCATCGGTGGCGGCGTGCAGGAGCTCGGCGGGCTCGCGCGCCCAGCGGTGGAACCGCCGGGCCTCATACTCGGCCAGGGAATGCGCGGCCGCCCAGGCGTCCAGCAGGGCGCCGGGCTGGCGGAGCACGCGCACGGCGCGCGGCCCCTTGCCCGCCTTGTCCATCCAGAGCTGCGCCTCGAGGAAGGTGCAGACCTGGTGCACCGTCGAGAGCGAGACCTGCGCGCGCTGGGCCAGCTCGCTAACGTGCCAGGCCCGGCCGGGCTCCAGCAGCAGCGCGTGGAGGACCTGGGCGGTGCTGCCCCGGTAGACGTTGCGCAGGACGCGCGGTCGACCCGCGGGGACCGGTCGGTCGACCCAGAAGAAGGCCCACGGCAGGTCGATGTAGATGCTGCCCCCGGCGTCCCAGTAGGGCAACTTGTGCCGCCGCAGCAGCTCACGGCTGGCCTCGGAGATGGCCGGGGCCGCCAGGAGCGGCACGTCGGCGACGGGCTGCTCGAGGCGGCGCAGGCCGTCGAGCTGCCAAATCGCCTGCTGCACGTCGCGGGGGTAGCCGCTCGCCTTGGCCTCCACCAAGAACCGGACCGGTCGACCCTTCACCTCGCCGAGGACGGCGAGATCCAAGACGCGGCCGTCGACGCGTGGTTCCGGGTCAACGGAGCGGATCTCGACATCGGGCAACTGGGCGAGGGCTTCGGCGACGGCGCGCGACAGGTCGATGGCGTCTGCTCCTACCGCTAGGACGAGCTTTTTCGCTGTACAGCGAAAATACCACATTGCCCGAAAGAAGGCAAGGCTCCGCCGCTCATCGCTCGGGCCGCGTGGCCAAGGAACTGAGGTCAAGACGCGGAACGTGATGCCGCTGCACTGCATTACCAACCGGGGGTTGGCTTCGTAGCCCACGTGCTTGTCCAGCGTGGCTACCCCGAAGCGGTCGGTTTGGGCCTGCCGGAGCCGGAGTTCTGGGAGGACGGTTTCAGCTTCGTGATCACCTTCCGCAGCATCGCCCCGCGTGAGGGGGTTGCGCCGACGCCTGACGCCTTCCGGGCGCTGTTGGAACAGAGGGAGATCACCGATCGGCTGGACCGCGGGCTACTGCACGCACGGGAGCACGGGACCATCGCTCGTCGCGAGTACGTGGCGGTGACCGGCGTGTCAGAGCGGACGGCGGCGAACGACCTCGCCGATCTGGTCCGCAAGGGCCTGCTTGAGGCCACGGGCGGGCGGGGCCGGCGGACTGCGTACCGCTTGCGCCACGAGGCAGGCTGAGAATCGTGCTGCCCATTGCACGATACTTGCACGATTCCTGCCCGTTCGCGGCGCGTCGGTCCCTCCAGCGATAGGGCAATGAGCAAGCAATCACTCTGCCGCATCTGCAAGAAGCGGCCGCCCTGGAAGTACAAGAACTGCCCGCCAGGGATCTGCAAGCGTTGCTACCACAAGCACGTCTGGCCTGAGCGACCTGCGGTACGGAAGCAACGTCCGCGCGGCGACGAGGAAGCGGACGCGGCCGAGTGGGACGGAACCGAGCCGCCTGCGACCGGCTAACCTTGGTCGGACTGCCCTACACCCACGGCCGCGACCTCCGCCTCGCGCCGCTGGTCCAATGCCTTCGCCCAGGCCTGAGCGGCCGCCTGCACCGGGTCCCATGGGCTGCTGACGGGTGGGGTGTAACTCAGGTCGAGGTCGTTGAGCTCCTCGACACGCATGCCGTGGAAGAGGGCGGTGGCGTAGATGTCGATCCGCTTGGCCACCTCGGAGCGATACGGCCCCACCATCTGCACGCCAAGCAGGCGTCCGCTCTGCCGGTCTCCGGTGACGCGGATCAGCAACTCCTCGGCGCCCGGGTAGTACCGCTTGTGATCCCAGATGGTGACCTGGGTGGCAACGGGGTCGAAGCCAGCCTCCAAGGCCTCATGGTCGCGAAGCCCCGTGCGCGCCGCCACCAACTCGAACACCTTCACCACCTGCGTGCCTAGGCTCCCCGCGAACTCGCGCTCTCCCCCCGCCGCATTCTCGCCGGCCACTCGCCCCTGCTTGTGCGCGGTCGTGCCAAGCGGCAGGTAGGCATACCGCCCCAGCAGGCGGTGCCAGGTCTCGACGCAGTCGCCGGCGGCATAGACGCCGGGGAGATTGGTCTCCATCCGGCCGTTTACTCGGATCGCACCTTTGATCCCGGTCGATACGCCCGCCGCCGCGGCCAACTCGCTGTTGGGCCGGACGCCGACGGCGACCAGCACGACGTCCCCGCTCCGCTCAAAGCCAGCGGGGCCCGCGACCACCAGGCGCGAGCCCTCCGCCCGGATGGCCTGCACGGGCATCCCGTTGATCACTTCCACCTCGTGACGGCCGAGCTCCTCTTCCAGCACTCGGCCGAGGCTTGGGGCCACGGTCGGCAGCACCGAAGGGGAGCGTCCGACGAGCGTGACGGGCAGGCCGCGCAGCGTCAAGGCATCGGCCATCTCCAGGCCGATGTAGCCGGAGCCGACAATCACCACCGACTCGGGGCGCTCCCTCAGCAGGTGCTCGTGCACCAGGAAGCTGTCTTCCATGGTGTGAAGCGGGAACACCCCTGGCAGATCCAGCCCGGGGATGTCGGGCCACACCGGCACGGCCCCCGTGCCGATCACCAGCCGGTCATAGGGGAGCTGCCGCGCCTGGCCTCGCCGGTCCACTACCGTCACGGTTTGCCCGGCCGGGTCGATCTGGGAGGCGACGTGCTCCAGCAGGAGCCCGACGCCCTCGCGCTCGATCTCGGCGACGGTGCGATGGGCCAACAGCTGCGGGTCGGGCACCTCGCCGCTCAGGTAGAACGGCAGCCCGCAGATGCTGTAGTTGGGGAAGGCGTCGGCCACGACCACGGTCACCTCCAGGTCCGGCGCCACCTCCCGCGCCCGGAGCGCCGCGCTGGTCCCCGCGTCGCTACCGCCGATGATCACCAGACGCACATTCCGCCTCCGATTCCATCTCACCTGAGACCCTGTGAGGAACGACCGCCTCCCTGGCCACGGCGGCGATGCCCGGATAGAGCAAGCGGACGGTCCCGACACCAAGCACGCCGCCGAGCACCTGGAAGAGCACGAAGGCTGGCGCCGAGCTGGGACTGATGCCGGCGAACGTATCCGAGAGCGTGCGGGCGATCGTGACGGCCGGGTTGGCGAAGCTCGTCGAGGAGGTGAAGAAGTAGGCACCGGCGATGTAGGCGCCGACCGCGAACGGGGCCGCCGTGCTGCGGCCCGAGCGGACGACCCCGAACACCACCAGGATGAGGCCGAAGGTGGCGACTACTTCCCCCAACCACAGCCCCGCGCCTGTCCGCACCGTCGCTGCCACCTGCACGGGCGGCAGGGCGAACATCAGGTTGGCGAGTACCGCGCCCGCGAGGGCGCCGACGACCTGCGCGATGGCATACACGACGGCTGTCGTGGTCCTGAGGCCGCCGAAGACCCGATCCGCCAGGGTCACGACTGGATTGAGATGGGCGCCGGAGACCGGCCCTACGGCAAGGATGATGGCGACCAGCGCGGCCGCCGTCGCTGCGGCGTTCTCCAGGAGCTGGAGCCCGACATCACCAGGGCTGAGCCGCTGGGCCGCGATGCCGGAGCCAATTACGGCCACCAGGAGCAACGCCGTCCCGACGAATTCGGCCCCCGCCTGGCGCAGGAGCGTCGCGGTGCTCAACCGCGAGCGTGCTGGGTGACCGAGAACCGGTCCATTCTCTCTTGCCGGCGCACTCATGATCGCTCCCTCGTTGTCTGCCCTGTCGGCCGGCGGCATCTCGGAGGCTACCTCCGCTCAGTGGCGCGCAGGATGCAGACGAGGCACGCGGCCCGATGCAGCACGTACTCCGACACGCTGCCGAGCAGCGCCCGCTCCAGCGCCGATTTGCTGGCCGCGGCCATTACGATGGCGTCGGCCCCTCGCTCCGTCGCCAGACGCACGATCGCCTCGCCGGGCCGGCCGCGTGCGGCCAGCGTCGTGGCGGGAACGCCGTGTCGCCTCGCCAGGTCCGCCACCGCGCCAGTCGCCCGCTCACCTTCCTCGGCCAGGACGTCCGCGCCGCCGGTCAGGTAGAGGCCGGTCTGGCCGACGAGCTTCTCATCGACGACGAAGGTCGCCAGGAGCGCCGCACCGGCATGCTTCGCCAGGGCTACCGCATGCAGACTGGCCGGCCAGGATGCGGGGGACCCATCGGTCGGGTTGAGGACCAGGGAATACTTCGGCAGTACGCCCGGACCGGAGTCCGGCGTCGGCTGTCCGCCGGTCATTTCGCTACACCTCCCTGGCGGCCGGTCATCCAGCACGGCGCCTATCGCGCGCTCAAGACGCCCAGTTCGGCCAGGAGCCGTTCGACGTGCGCGCGGATCGCGTCGCGGATCTCGCGCACCTTTTCGAGCGGCTGACCGGCCGGATCCTCGATCGACCAGTCCTCGTACTTCTTGAATGGATGCAACGGGCAAGCATCGCCGCAGCCCATCGTGACCACCAGG
Source organism: uncultured Chloroflexota bacterium (assembly GCA_964435115.1). Lineage (GTDB taxonomy): Bacteria > Chloroflexota > UBA6077 > UBA6077 > CF-72 > CAYSYM01. The sequence continues at coordinate 4,804 of CAYSYM010000089.1, forward strand.
TCGGCCGCCCGCACCACCTCGTCGGCGAGCGGCTTGGGGAACTCCTGCGAAAGGTCTACGCCCAACTCGCGCATCACTTCGACCGCGGCCGGGTCGATCTGCTTGGCCGGCGCCGACCCGGCCGAGTGGGCCTCGATCGCCCCGCCGCTCAGGTGCTGGGCCAGGGCGGCGGCTATCTGCGAGCGGGCGGCGTTCCGCACGCAGACGAACAGGATGTGCGGCCGGTCCACTGGCCGCAGGCCCTCCACCCCAGCCAGCGCTAGCAGCCGCTCGCGGGTGAAGCGGTACGCGAAGATCGGCAGGTATCGCTTGATGCGAGCGCCGGTAAGCCAGCCCACCGACTCGCGGGCGCAGCGGTCGATGGTCTCCCGGCTGAACATGCCGCGGAACTCATCGGCAAGCCGCTCGACCTCCCGCCTCAGCAGGTCGTCGGTCTCAGGATCGAGCGAGGCCTCCCCCATCTGAGCCTTGTCGTTCCCATCCAATGCCTTACCTCTGGTGGTCTTGTCGCGAGCCACTCGCGATCAGTTCGGTCTCGGTGCGCTCGCGGATGGCGTCACGCACCTGCCGATAGACGGCAAAGTGCTGATCTTCGCTGCCGGTTGCCTTCGACGGATCCGGGAACGACCAGTGCAGCCGCTCGCCGCCGCCGGGGAAGACTGGACAGGCCTCGGCGGCCTGGTCGCACACGGTGATGACCCAGTCGAACGGCTGGCCGAAGTACTCCTCGATGGTCTTGGAGTGCTGGCCCGAGATGTCGATCCCGACCTCCGCCATCGCGCGGATGGCCAGCGGGCGCACCTGAGTGGCCTCGGTGCCCGCGCTGTGGGCCTCGAAGCGATCGCCGGCGAGGTGACGCAGCCAGCCCTCGGCCATCTGCGACCGCGCGGAGTTGTGGGTGCACACGAACAGAACGCGCTGTTTCTTGTTGGTCATAGCTCCTCCCGGCCATCACGTGCTGCGGCGGGCGAGGCAATCCGCGCGCGCAGGCGCTGCCCCGTAGCGGGGTGCGGCAGGCTCAGCAGGTAGCGGACGCGCGTCAGGAGCTCCCGGCGGACCTGCTCGAAGACACGCCGCTGCTCCTCCTCGTCCTGGACCGCCACCGGGTCGGGCAGGCTCCAGTGAATCCGCGCGGGATCACCCGGGAAGACCGGACAGGTCTCGCGGACCCGGTCGCAGACGGTGATCACGTAGTCGAAGTGCTGTCCGATAAACGCATCCATGGCCTTTGACGCGTGGCGGCTCGGGTCCAGGCCCCACTCCTCCATCAACTCGGCAGTGACGGGGTGGACGCCGGTCGGCTGCGAGCCGGCGCTGTAGACCTCGACCTGGTCGGCGCCGAGTTGCCGCAGGATAGCCTCGGCGAGCTGCGAGCGTGCGCTGTTGTGCGTGCACAGGAAGAGCACCCGCAGCGGCCGGCCGGGCTGGGTCGGGGCCGAAGGCGCCTCCGGCTCGCACGCGATGCCGGGATGCAGCGTGCTGCCAGCCTGCGCGTACAGCGCGTGCAGCCGTTCCAGGTCGATGCTGTAATAGACATCGCGCGCATCCCAACCGCCCCGGCGGTCTCGAAGGAGCCCCAGGGAGCGCAGCTGCTTGAGGTGGTAGGACACGGCGTTCTGGGGCGCTTGGAGACGCTCCACGATTTCCCCTGCTCGCAGGTCGGTCAGCGCCAGCAGCCGAACGATCGCGAGTCGGGTCTCGTCGGCGAGCGCCCTGAAGAACGCTGCGACATCGGACGTGGGGAATACCGCCGCGTGGATTGCCACCATGCCACCACCCGGGATCACTTCAAAGGAAGTTGAATCAATTCTCCTTGATGTTACTCCCGCGAGCGGATGCCGTCAAGCCTCTGGGGAGTGCCGTGGAAGGGTCCATCGCTGAGGGCGGAACCGCCTCCCGAGCAGGTGCACGCAGGTGGTATCAGTCTGTGGAGGCCCGTCTTGTGGCTGTCATTCACCGTGACGATTAGGCCAGCGGGCGCGGGTTTCACCACGAAGCA
>CAYSYM010000090.1:0-6797 GCA_964435115.1 uncultured Chloroflexota bacterium
TACGTCTGCACCACCTGGGCGCCCGCGTCGGTCAGCGCCCGCACGCTCCCCAGCCCGTCGGCGTGGACCACGTCCACCGTCCCCAGGCTGCTGGCCACGTACGCTAGCCCGCCGGCGCCGGAGACGTACCTCCGATTGCCGCCGTCCAGGAGCACGGGCAGCCCCGCCGCGGTGCCGTAGATGTGCGTCTGGATCGGCCGCCGCCCTGCGTCGGTGCGGGCGCGCAGCTCGTCGCCGTTGTACGCGTCCAGGCTCGGCTGCCGCACGGCGGTCTTGGTCAGCCGCTTGGCCCGGTCGTACCGGAAGGCGCGATTACCTTGGGAACTCGTGTGGCCAACTCAGAGCCTACGGTGAAGGAGGGCCGAACCTGTGATCATTCCGTACAGGCACCCCCCAATGAGCAGACCACCTGCTATCGCGATCCTTGAGTTGAGCGCGCTCGCCGCTGCACCGGCTGTGAGCATCGCCAGTCCTCCAACCGCACTCGAGAGGATCCAGCAATTCTCCCCTACCACATTGTAGTGACGGAGGATCGGAGCCTGGACGGAGCCCATGGTTGAACCGATGACTACACCCATGATTGGGCTCAGCAGCCACTCTGGACCGCCCAGCAGGCGCAGCCCCGCGCCCAGTGGGAAGCCAACCACAAAGCTGAGCAAGAGGCCTCCGGCGCCGCCGAGTGCGGTCGCAACCAACCACCGACTCGACCATTGCCACCGGCTACGGAGAACTAACCACTGCGGCACCGCGAATAGCCAGGCAGGGGTGAGCAGAGTCAGCACCACTGCGACCCCGTACGGCAGACTGGCCACCATCACCCATATTTGGTCGAGGAGAAACAGCAGCCCAAGAAGGGCGCCTGCGGCGGCACAGGCCCCCGTCCACCCCATCCAGAACCCCAAGTCGTGGATCTTGGGGAGCACCATATTCAACCGTGCTTGAACTGGAGCCGGTCACGGCTTCCAAGCTCCATTTTGGAGGGTAGCATGGTGAAGTGTGGTCGTACCTGGATCTGACCCGGCCTGAATTATTCGCCGGCGTCACAGCCCGCAATGTGCTGCAAGCGGCCGCAGTTCGCGCCTATCTGAGCGGCTCCGTGTCCGGCAAACTCACCCACCTCGGCTCAACCGGCCTGCATGAGTAGCCCCGGCTCGCCCTCGCTGGCACAAAGCCGGAGCCTCACCCCGTCCTTCGACGATCTGAGCTCAGCATCGCAGAGGGCGTCGCCAGCCCTCTCTCACATAGGGGCATATTGCGGAGTCAGGCAGCGATCCAGGCGCGTACGCGAGCATCCAACCGGTGGTCCCGAAAGTGTTCCGGTCCGACCCTTGTTCACCACCCCGCACCTCCGTCGCGCTCCCGGCTTCAGTCCTAATCGCCACGTAGTAACGTGGGTCAAGTCCCTTGACTTCGTACGCCACGTTCGATACCAGCCATTGCAGTACCGTACCCGATGCAGCAAATGATCCAATGGGCCCCGTAATATCGGAGTCAGTTAGATCCACAACGAAGCTTGGTAGTCCCGCGTAATAGTCACGCCCTTGTATCCGAAGGACCGGAGGGTTCTTGACTGGTAGCTCAACTGGAGCAGGCGACGTACACCCCACTGCCCACGTCAAGCAGGCAGCGATCACGATGACTTGCCTGTGCCACTTACTCACCATACTGCAGAGGAATCAACGCTAAGGATTTCTTTGAATAGGGAGCTCACGCGGGACGAATAGATCGAGCGGTGTGTAGCCATAATCCACGGGGTCGAAGTGATAGATCTGCTCGACCCAGTTTGGCCCGCCGTACTGCCAAATCTCTGCGGAAGGATACGGCGTACCGCTCGCAGCTAGGATGCGCGCCTTGCCACTCGCTGACTGCTGGATTACGAAGAATGAGCCAATAGGTGGGGCGAACTTACCGATGACGCCGATGAAGCCTTCGCACGACGCCGCGATAGCGGCCCCGGAGGTTCCGACTTGGACTCCCGCCACGCAGGAACCGAGAACGCCCTGCTCGTGCCTCCCGAGCCCGGTCGTCCACCCCACGTCCTCCAAGTAGTCCACAGTGCCATCAGGACGGATGGAGATGAACTGGCGGAGCTTGAAAGTTCCGCCTTCCGCACTCGGGCCCCTGTTGTCTCCTGAGAACTCAATCTGATCCAGAATGGGTAGCGGGATCCGGGTGGTCTCCGTAGGGATATACCGCTCGATGCAGTACCGGATACCCGGCCCACCGGGATCCACGCACAGCCCGCTCGGATCCACCCAGGTGACCGGGTTGTTCGTGGCGTAGGCGTAGCGGTTCCAGCCCGTGATGCCGGGCCCACTCTGGCGGAGCGGGTCGGCCTGCAGGAAGCGGCCGGTGGCCGGCTCGTAGCTCCGGGCCCGCAGGAACACCAGCCCCTGCTCGTCCCGCTCCTCGCCCGCCCACTGGACCGGCTGCCGCCGACTCCCCTGGCTCTCCGTCGGCAGGCCGTACTCGTCGGCCGCGTACGTCTGCACCACCTGGGCGCCCGCGTCGGTCAGCGCATCCCGGATCGGGTCCTCCACGAGGGCGCGGGCCTTCTGCTGGAGAAAGATGGCGCCCGTTTGACGTGCCAGCCGCGGGCAAGCGTGCCTGGAGAAGCTGAAGCCCGCGCCGCCGGAGGGCCGCCCCGAGCGCAGGCCGAATGGCGAACGTGCTGCCGTGTTCTGCTCTTTGCCAGATTCCACGCAACGCGGAATACACCACTTGTGTGGAATGAATACCCGGCTGCGGGCCTGCGCCGGCGTGATGGCGGGACGTCCGTGGCCCCCTCCCGTGCCGAGCGAGGCGAAGCACCCGTCCCGCGCCACCGTCACGGAGACCGCTGCCGCGGCAGAAGCCGCTGGACAGACAAGTCCCGCGCGGTGGAGATCGCGAGTCCGCAGCTGCGCGCCCATCCGGCACCGGCCCTCGAGACCCTTTCCGACGCCCATCCACGTGTGCGCGCGACCGGAGCCAGCCAGGCGCCCGGTCCCACGGTCATCCCCCAGGGCCCCCGCCACCCCGAAGCTGCACCTCGGTGCCCACGAAGAACCGCTCCTCCTGCGCGTCGTGGTCGGCCGTCTTGTCTCTGATGCCGACCTCCCCGGGGGATGGCGTGCCGGGGATCGGCGTCCGGGTGCCGTCCGGATGGAGGTACACGTAGCTGTGGCCACGCCAGACATCCAGCAAGCCGGTGGACGCCATGCACACGCGCCCCGACGGTGGGACGCTGACCACCAGGAAGATCCCTCGCACTGGGAGAGGTGGGCAAGTGGCGTCGAGGTACCGGACGACCACCCATCCCTGGTACCCCGCGGGCAGCTCCCACACAACTGGTCGTCCTACTCCCTGGACAAACAGCAGGTTGAACAGGATCAGGCCTACGAGACTCAACAGCACCACGCCAGCCACCATCGCCAGCGCCCGCGCGGCCGTTGCATTGGGGTGGCGACTCATGGGATCGGGAACGCTTCCATCCGGAAGAGATCCAGCGGCCCATGGTTCCCCGAGTTGTAAGCGAAGACCAGGATCGGGTCCGGAGAGCGGCCGTACTGCCACACTTCCAGGGACGGGAAGGGTGTGCCCCAGGCGGAAACGACGCTGGCCTCCCCTTGGGCGCTTTCCGCGATCGCCAGGACGTAGCGGGCTGGCGGCGCGAGGCCGAATAGCAGCGCATCGCTCGCGGAGCAGGTCACCGCGATGCGGCGGCCTCCGTCCAGCACCCTCGCCTTGACGCGCCAGCCACAGAACCAGAGGTCCGCCTCCCGCTCCAGGCCCCGGATCCCGGGAACCTCGGCGGCCAGGCGCGAGACGCCGGCTCTGTGGTACTCAGTGGGGACCCCGCCTTGGTCGTAAATGAACTGACGGGTTCGGAAGGCGTCGCCGCTGCTCGCACTCGGCCGGCGCTCATCGCCAAGGAATCCCCAGACCTCTCGTTGCCAGATGAACGTCTCGATGCAGTAGCGAATGCTCGCGTCGGCGTCCACGACTGTAGCTGGATCCACGCACAGCCCGCTCGGATCCACCCAGTTGACCGGGTTGTTCGTGGCGTAGGCGTAGCGGTTCCAGCCCGTGATGCCGGGCCCACTCTGGCGGAGCGGGTCGGCCTGCAGGAAGCGGCCGGTGGCCGGGTCGTAGCTCCGGGCCCGCAGGAACACCAGCCCCTGCTCGTCCCGCTCCTCGCCCGCCCACTGGACCGGCTGCCGCCGACTCCCCTGGCTCTCCGTCGGCAGGCCGTACTCGTCGGCCGCGTACGTCTGCACCACCTGGGCGCCCGCGTCGGTCAGCGCCCGCACGCTCCCCAGCCCGTCGGCGTGGACCACGTCCACTGTCCCCAGGCTGCTGGCCACGTACGCTAGCCCGCCGGCGCCGTAGACGTACCTCCGATTGCCGTCGTCCAGGAGCACCGGCAGCGCCGCCGCGGGCTCGTCCACGGACGCCTGGTCCGGCCCCTGCCCGGCAGTGGTGCGGGTGCGCAGCCCGTCGCCGGTGTACTGATACAGGCCCGACTGGCGGACGGCGCTCTCGGTCAGCGGATTGGCGTGGTCGGAGCGGAACGACTGCTTGCCGCGTGCGCCGAGGTTGCTGTTGGCGTCGACGGTGGAACGACATCATGACGAGATTCATTGGTACCGTCTCAAGGGCGCGGCTTTCGCGAGAAACGGCGGTGCAGGATCCCGGCCATGCCGAGGCCGGTGACAACGCCGTACACGATCCCCCCCAGTGCGCCAGCAAGGATGGTCCCAGGCACGAGTGCTCCGGTGCCGTAGAACACTCCCACCCCTGGATGCAAGAGCGAAGTGAATGCTGCAGAACCGTAGAAAGTCAGAGGTCCCTGCATGCTCGTCCCGAGCGCCTGCAGTGCGGTCCACCTCTGTGTCCGGCTCGCGTGGCGACGTAGAAGTGGAACCTGGACCCTGCCAATTGCCGCTCCAACAAGGCCGAGGGTGATCGGCACGGTCGCGAAGGCGAGGATTACGTTGGGGCTCAGCGCGAGGCCGGCAAGGCTCTGGAGAATGCGCATTAGTATGCCGAGCAGTCCGCCGGTCGTGAGGCTGACGACAATCCACCGAGACTTGAGCCCTACAGTGTGCCAGAGGATGGGCCACTGCGCCACACTTGCTGCTGCGCCGAAGAAGAATGTAGCCGTCAAGGCTTCGCCGGTTAGCAGCAAGCTCGTAGGGGCGAGCACACTTCCCATTGCGACATGGGCCACGAGCCACCACCCCAGGAAGGCTGTGCGGGTCACGTGTCTGAGGGATGCCGGTGCGGACTGGTCCAGGGGCAGGCGTCACCGGGTCGACAGGGATTGCGAGGCTTGCGAGGGTGTCTGCGCACATCGTGGCGCACGGGCAGGACAGTCCATCCGAGCACGGCTTCTCCTAGCGTAAGAATTGGTGTGCTTCGATCCATGATGGCGCACAAACCTGCACAGTGAATTCGCTGCCAGGTAGAGGTCCTTGACTCATCGTCCTCGGCGCATCGGGGATCATGATGCCGCTCGGGCCGCTGGGGTTCGGGTTCGATGGCGTTACCGCAAAGAGCGTGTACTGCGGCTGCCTTGATTGATCGAACGGCAGGGTCCAGCCTTGGTCACTGAGTCGTTGGTGGTGATGATGATGAATCACTCGCGCAGGATCCGTCCGTGACCGGTAGTGGAGACACTCGGGACGCGGGACATCAAGCGCGCGCCGTACCACAACATTACGGAACCGGAGGGACGATTCAGGTGGCAGTACCTCCTCCGCCTGCGCACGTATGCGGGCTGTCTCTCCATCCGGCCAGTGGACATCGAAGGGCACTAACACTGCTTTGGCGTCTTGTGTCAGGCTGCCCAAGCCGACCTCAGCCAGCCTGCCGTGAGCGCCCCTTTGGCTCCTGGGACGCCTCCGTTGGTCGGGCACGGCAACCAACGATTTCGGTCCAGGCGGAGATCACGCCAAAGCAGTGTTGGAGGAAGGGAGCGACGCCACTCCGCCCTGGTGAACAGCCCGACCACGACCGTCACCAGAGAGGCTAGCGTCAAACCGAGCAGCAGCGGCAGATGCCTGAGCACCCGGACTCCTCAGTCACCCGATCGCCGCCAGGCGGGCGGAAGAGCGCGACCAGTGCCGCCGCGTGCCTGTCACCCGCCCGGCGTTCTATCGCACCCCTGCCCCCATGATGGCCTGCACGAGGCGGCCTAGATTCTCGCCAGGCTCAAAGTAGCCGAGGTGATCGATTCCTGGGATGGTGATGTTCTGATTCGCTATGCCGAATGCGAAACTCAGCTGATCGTTGCCACCGCGGATGCGTATCCACGAGGCGACGTTCGGAGGCCGTGACCGCCATACCCACCCCCCGATCGTCACAACGTTGTCGACCATCGCGATGTCCTTCCCCCATCGCAGCGCGTTGGCCTCCAGCCACGCCGCGGTATTGAAGGCGACCGTTGCACCTCCACTGTAGCCGATCAGGTTGAGTTGCTCACCTGGGGTGAGTGGGTTCCCCCTTAGATCTCGCAGGATTTGGCTCTTCACGTTCCATGCGTCGGTGTCCGTACCCGGGCTCCAATTGCGCTCAGCAACCAGTGCCATGTCGTCGAGGCGGTCGCCGGTGAACGCCTGCACCGGATCTGCCACGTTGAGAATCCCAGCGGATCGAAGCGCCTCGACGAACCGTACATACGACGGATCAGTGGCGTAGGAACCGATCCCGACGATGAAGTACGTCCGCAGCCCGCTGGGGTCGGTGAAGGTGACCGGGTTGTTGCCGACGTAGCTGTACCGATTCCAGCCGCCCACCCCCGGCCCACTCTGGCG
>CAYSYM010000091.1:0-6485 GCA_964435115.1 uncultured Chloroflexota bacterium
GGCGCAACAGCGCGCCCTGGTTGACCGCGTGGCGGGCGCGAACGCGCCGGGCAACGTCGAGGGGCTGTTTGCCTACCACGTGCTGCACGATGAGCCCGACTTCCCACTCGCCTGGGATGTCAACCCGGCCACACCGGCCTGGCTCGCCGCGAACGCCGATCGTCTCGGGCACATGCCGCCCCTCGCCGCGCTGGGCTACGGGCTCCGGCACTTCCGCGCCACAGCGCCCCCTTCGGTCGTCACGCGGCTCGCCGACGGATTGGCGAAGCTGCGGCTGCGGGATCCCTTCCCCGAAGACCGCGTCTCCTTCGCCTTCGACCCGCTGCTGTTCCTCGGCATCGCCCTGGCCACCGTGGCCCTCGGCAAGGGGGGTGACGAGACCCGCGCCTGGCTGGTGAGCGTGCTCGACGACCCCCGGTGTCGCGCCGCGACGCCGTACCACGCCCTGCTCTACGGGTACATCCGGTGGACCCTTACCGGCGACGCCGACACCATCGACGACGTCCGCCAGTACCGCGACGTGGCGGAGCGTGCGCTGCTGGAGTGGGGGAGCCGGCGCGGGGCGCTGCTGCTCGTCGACCCGCGCGTCGACCTGTCGAGGCTTCAGGCGCGCGTGCTGGACGCGGCGGCCATCGCGGACCCCTCCGCGCTCGGGGCCGCCCGTGCTGCCCTCGTCTGGAGCGCCGTCCACGCGTCCCTCGTGCGGAGCGCGGACGAGCTCGTGCTGTCGCGCAGCCACGTCGCAGCCGTGCTGCGGCGCTTCGAGGCCGCCATGCGCCGGTGGCGCTGGGACGACCCCGCTGCGGTCAAGCACCCCATCCGCTGGGAGATCACCGCCGAGCGTGAGGTCCAGGATATCCTCTGGCTCGTCCTGCGCTCGGTCTTCGATGACGTGGTCGACGAGGAGACCCTGCCCAAGGTCGGCCACAGCACCTATCGCGCCGACTTCGGCATCCCGTCGCTGCGCTTACTGATCGAAGCCAAGTATGCCCGCAAGGCGGGCGACTTCAAGGCGGTCGAGAAGGAGATCATGGAGGACTCGGTCGCCTACCTCCTGGAGACGCGCGATCGCTACGACCGCATCTTGGTGTTCATCTACGACGAGTCCGCGTCCGTCCAGGAGCACGGCCTGACCGAGATGGGCCTGCGGAAGCTGCCCCAGATCGAGGATGTCGTTGTCGTCTCGCGACCAAGCCAATTACCGGCGCAGCTGGGCGATGGTGAAGTGACGCCGGGTCGGCGATCGCGCGGCCGGACCAAGAAGGAGCCGAGCGATCCCGACGCCGCTGCAGCACCGCCACCAACACGTCGGCCGATGGCGTCAGCGGAGTGATGCGGTTCACCGCACGCCTCGGTACGGCAGCGTGATAGTCACAGGGATGGACGCGCCCGAGGCCTACCGGCGTCGGCGCCTCCTGGGCGGTAGTCACCGCCCCGGCGGAATCTCCCGCAGGACGTGCTTGGGAAGCTCATCGTAGATCCCCGGCCAGAGCAACCCGCGCTCCGCGAAGACATCGTGGACTACCGACGGAGCCGTTGCGGGCACGGCCGCGGCACAGATGTCGACGAGCGCCGCTCGCAGGCGATCGCGGACGCCACGGAACGCCTCGAGTTCGATCACCACCATCTCCGGGTCGGGATTGGCATCTGGCGACGCAGGCGCCGCCGGTCCGACGAACGCCGAGTGGACCTCGACCGCCCCCAGCTGGCCGCGGACCCACTGATGATGGTCCCGGAGCTGGCCCAGATCCTCCTTCTTGTAGACAGCGCCCTCTCCCTTACCCGTCTTGGCCTCCATGCTCAGTGCGGGACCTCCTGGGGTGGTCCAGAGGACATCCGGCCCCGTGCCGGACTCGTTATCGGGCCGGCGGGCCTCGAGGCCGAGGTACTGTCCCAGCGCCTCGAGGGCGGCCTCCACCTGGGACACCGTCCCCGTCCCGTCCAGCGCCGCGAGCTCGGTGTCGAAGTGCTTCGGCAGCTCCAGGTGTGCCTGGGTGCCGCGCTGGAGCGAGGCGGCAACGGCGAGCACCTGAGCCGGGTGCCCGGCCTGCGTCTGGACATCGCCTTGGACATCGAACGGCGGGATGTTCCTCTCCGCCCGGTGAGCGCGCTCGTACAGCTCGCGGGCCCGGGTGGCATCTCCCAGCAGGTCGTAACAGTAGCCGAGCCACAGGGCGTGCCACGCGCCGGTCGGTCGGCTGGCGGTGAAGGTCTGCTCCAGGTCGCGCTCAAGCGCCTTCGCCGCGTCCGCGTACTCGCGTGCCCACAACGCGTGGCCGAAGTCGAGCTCGGCTCGGGTAATCCGGAGGATCTCCTCGGCATCCTCCACGGGCTGGGTTGTCGCCCCCAGGTCTTCCATGGTGCGCTGGTAGAAGGCGATCCAGCCCTCGTCGCGGGACAGGCATTGGTGGGCCGCGTCCACCAACTCGTCCACTGTGTCCAACTGGCGTGAGAGGTGGATGCCGAGCTGGAGCTGGCGCTGCAGGAATTCCGGCAGCAAGGCTTGGTTCTTCGGGGAGAGGATCCACTCGACCAGCTTACGGCCCGTCAGCACCACGACGCCGTGATCGCTCATCCCGCGGGAGATGCGTCCGAAACTTTGCACCACGCGCGAGGCGATCGTCGATCGCAGGAGTTTGAGCAGCCCCAGACGCTCCCACAAATAGCGCTCGAGCGGGTTGAGGCCTGTCGGCAGATCGTCGATCACCAGGACGCGGCAGGTGTCGCCCGGCAGGTCGACCCCGTCGTAGCGCGCGGTCAAGACCAAGCACGCTGGGGAGCCGGCCCGCTTGAACTCCTCAACCTGCTCGGCAACGCTGTCGTCGTACTTGGTCGCGATGCTATCCCACACCTGCGCCCGACGACGCGTCGGCACCAGCACCAGGCACTTATGGTCCCTGACGATGCGCTTTGCCACCTCGCTGTCGCTTGCCGCCCGGCCGCCACTCCGATGCAGAGCGGGAATGAGGACCAGACGCTCGCACTCGCCCGCCGTCGTGGACGGGGTAATGACCGGATCGGGCTCGCGGCCAAACGCCCGCAAGAAGGCGTCCTTCGCCGCGAGCGTGGCCGAGAGATAGAGCCGCCGGACGCCGTCATCGAAGTACGGCAGCGTGCGCACGGGCACGACGGGCGGTGTAAACGATACCTCCGCACCCGAGACGAACACGGCGCACGAATCGAGGTGGTCCCTCAGGTACTCCCACGCGAAGGTCGTCTCGGTCACCGCGCCGAGCGAAGCTTCGCGCAGAATCCGTTGGAGTTCAGCGAGCTGCGGCTTCACTGCGAACGGCGGGACGAACCAGGACGTGGCGGCATCAAGGCGATCCTGGGTCTCGATGTAGCCCGTGTCCTTGCCGATACGGGTGAAGTATGGCCGGAAGAGTTGGACGAGCTGGCTGAAGGTCTGAGGAAGAGCCTCCCGCCCGATGCGCAGCGTGAACTGGTCTCGCAGGAGATGCCCGGCCGTGTGCGCGTCGTCGAACACCACGGCGCTGAGATCCTCGTCGAAGAAGCGTGAGCGGCCGTTGAAGAGCGCGTGGTAGGTGGTGATGCACGGGGCCAAGGCCTGCCGGTAGAGGTCGTTGCTGAAGTTCCCGCCGACGTACGTGGTGACGCTGAGGCCGTAGCCGCGCGCCTTGCTCGCCGTCTGCTGGACGAGCTGGATCGAGCTACAGGCGTAAACGACATGGCCGTTGGTCTCGTTGACGAGCGACTGCGCCGCGAGCAGGCCGACCAGCGTCTTGCCTGCGCCGGTATTCAGGACGATGGCGATGTCAGACACCGCCCGACGGCTATCCCACTCGCGCAGCGCGTCGCCCTGCGCGAGCCAGAGATCATTGATCGCGGGATCGGTGACACGCAGAGATTGGAACAGGGCGATCGGGTCTGTGGGCCGCGCCGCCGCCTTCGGCGCGGCTATCTTGCCAAAGTCGATTGGCACCGTGTGCTTCTCCTTGTCCGCCCTCAAGCCCGCGTACCGCCCGGCGGACCCTGATGCCCAATTCGAGCCTCCTTGCCACAGCGGGCTTCGGAGGCTCCGTCTACGAGGGAGCGAGGTCCGAGTGACCTGGATGAGCGCCTGCCGACGCAGCGTCGATCGAATGCTGCGTCCGCCACCTCGCCTACTCTCTATTGTCCCATGCTGGTCGGTCTATCGCCTCCTCGGCAGACAGGGCAGTGATCATCGGCGCTGCGCCTCGCGGCCAGCCACTAGGGAACCGGGCGCCACAGTTGCCTTGGACTCAGGCTGCTGATCCGCGGCCGGGTTCGTCGGTTGCCGGCGCGACGTAGCGCCGTGGCGCTTCTCGTAGATCTGGCGCACCCAGTCCTCCACGGGCGCCTTCCACTGCTGCTTCGGCGACGGGATGTTCTTGATCAGGCTCCGCGGGCTGAGGCCCAGCTCCTTGGCCATGCGCACGGCCTCGTCGGATAGCCGGCATCGCCGCTGCGCCTCGACCCAGAGCTGCTGCTGGTCGGACTTCTTGAGCTTCGCCATGGCTGGCGACCCCTCGCTCAGTTACTTCTCGATTACTTCTCGATTACTTGAACCCACGTCGGACACTGTAGGCTTGGCCTGGTCGGCTCGCTGGTGCGCCTTCCACCCGCGCTGGTACGCGCGGGCCGCCTCCGGCCGGCAGGGCGGGCAGTACCTGTCCCGGTGGGAGGCAGCCCGGAAGGGCCGGCGGCAGCGGGGACAGACCGCCACGCGGCTGGTGTCCCTGGCGGTCGGAGGCGTGCGCCGTGGGGCAGCGGCCTCGCCGACCTTTTTCCGCAGCCGCGCCCGCCGGGCCGAGTCGCGGCCATGCTCGCGCTCGGCTTCGATCCGGCAGGCGGGGCAGTACCGCTGCCGGGTGGCGGTGGCCGCGTACCGCTGGCCACACCGCTCGCACGCGCGCTCGCCAGCCGCCCGGCGGATGCCGGCCGCGATCGCCGCGGGAGCCGCCCGGTCGAGCCCCGCCAGGTTGCGCTGGCGCCGCCGCTCGGCTCGATCCCGGCGCTCGTCGGCTGTGGTGAAGGCCTCGCTGCGGCGGCGTCGCCCCTCCGGCCGCAGCCCCTGCCGGATCGCCTCCACCGCCGCCGCCTTGTCCCGCCGGAACTTCTCCCGGTCCTCGTCCCAGCGCCGGAGCCGGCCCTCGGCGCGTAACCGTTCGATCACGGGGACGCCCACCTCGCGCAGGCGCGCCCGCATGGTCGGCGTGACGAGCTTCGTCGTCCGGTTCAGGCCGGCGAGGGCGCGGTACGCGTCGGCGCTGAGCCGATGGGCCAAGCGCGCGTGTTGGGCCAGGTTGCGCTTCCACTGGCCGCAGATGTGGCAACAGAGCGCGTCGGTGAGCGCGTCGTAGTCGAGGCGGCCAAGGGTGCCGAAGCGGGGTGCATCGGGCCGCTGCTCGACCACCCCGAGCCCAGGAGACGCAAGCCCGTCACCTCGACGTTCGCGGCGCGTCTCGACGTTTCCCGATTGGCGCACCGCCCCCTGTTCCAACCGGCCCTCCTCCTCGGCGACGTGCACCTCCGCCGCTCTCGGCCGGATCGCTCTGCCATCGGCTGCACGATGAGTCGAAGGCCGGTGCAGGCTTCAGCCCACCCGCTGCGCGAACCGGTCGCCGGCCGCGCCGGCGTCCTCGTCCCCCCAACAGACGGGATGGTAGCCGCAGGCGCGGCACTTGGCGGGCACCCACCGGGGACCGGGTGCCTCACCATTCTCCAGTATCCGGCGCATCTCGGCCATCGTTCGCAGCACGCCCCGCTCCAGCTCCTCGGTGAACACCACGCGTTCCCGCGATCCGCCGGCCAGCACCACGACGCCGTAGGGCGGGCGGACGCCGTAGACCTCCTGGACCAGCAGACACAGCGCCCCGACCTGGAGGATGTGCGATTGCTGGAGGCGCCGCGCGCTCGGCTTCTGCTCCACCGGCACGTAGGCCCCGCCCACCCGCAGCAGATGGTCGCACCGGCCGACCAGCCCCAGGCGCTCGGAGCGCAACGTCGGCGCCCGGATCAGCGAGTCGTCGGCCGAGACGACCACGCCGTCGGCGATGCCGAGCGCACTGCGGCGGTGCCGAGTCCACCGGGCCAGCATGACGTAGGCCGCCACGGCGAGCACCAGGCAGAGCAGGAGTAGCTCGGCACTCATGCGAACCCCCTGAGCACGAGCGCCACCAGCAGGACCAGCAGGACGCCGATGGCGAGCAGCAGGATGGTCCGCAATGCGCCCGCCGCCCGGACGAGATCGGTCTGACGCCCGATCTGCCGGTGCATGCCGCTGCCGGCCCGACGGCGTTCCTCGACCATGGCGGTGACGGGCACGCGGCACCGCTGGAGGTACCAGGCCTGCGGGCAGAAGGTGTAGGCGCCGATCTCCGAGGCGGCCAGCGTGGGAGATCGGTCAGGAGCAAGCCTGTCGCCTGCTTGTTCTAACCATTCTTGCCGTGTCGTTCACCACGCGCATTAGGCCAGGCCGTCACCACGACCATTAGGCCACC
>CAYSYM010000092.1:0-5976 GCA_964435115.1 uncultured Chloroflexota bacterium
GCTCAGAGGTGTTCGCCTACCTGGCCACGAACGGGCACGAGTTCATCGCCCGGATGGACGCCTCATCGAGCCCGCGGCCGGGCGAGAGCATGGAGGTGGTCTTCGACACCGACAAGCTCCACGTGTTCGACAAGGAGACCGAGCAGGCCCTGGCATAGCCCCTCTCGCCCACCCCGGGTCCCGCCACCCGGCAGCGAGAAGCAGCGCCCTCGGCCCGAATCGCGCGGCTCAACGGCCGCGTTCCACATCTGCCACCTGGCACCGGCCACCCGTCCTCCGGCGCCGGAGCAGACCCGTCACCCCACGCCTGGCTTCGCCGGTACCCGCGGCCGCGAGCGCGTCGACGGCTCCTCGCTGCTCTCGCCCAGGGCGAGCGCCGTCGTCTCCTCGCGCGTGGCGCCCGAGTAGACCGTCTGGCCACAGAAGGGGCACATCTTCCAGCGCAGCGCCAGCGGCCGCTCGCAGCGGGCGCACGTGCGCTTGAGGCGCGTCTGGCACCACGGGCAGAAGAGGAAATCCGCCTCCACCCGCTGCTTGCACACCGGGCACGAGCTGTGCACCTGGATCCCCTGAAGGAAGGCCTCCTCCTCCAGCGACTCCTCGTAGAGCTGTGCCAGGGTCTTGGGCGGGCGCAGGATCGCGTAGATCAGCAGGCCCGGGAAGCTGAAGACGGCCACCAGCAGGGTGGCGGCGAGCTGTAGGAAGATATCGGTGGTGCGCGCGCGAATGTCGCGGAACGTCCACCAGACGCTGGCGATCCACAGCGCCACCAGGTAGGCGGTGACCAGCGTTATGACGATCCGGAGGATGCGCTCGAGCTGTGCGATGAAGTCCGCCAGGTCCATGGGGGCTCCCGGGAGGCAAGCGTGGCCACGTGGGCGGCCGAAGCATAGGGCAGGCGGCGTGCCAGGTGCCCGCCAGCCTCCCCGGAGACGTACCTCCAGCGTGTGGCGGTGCGGCGGCTCCCCACCGCGCCGAGGCGCGCGAGCGACGCGCCCCCTGGCAGCGAGACCGAGCCTCCCCGAACCGGGCCGCCCCCGGTGCGTACACTCCGGGACGTGACGAGAGTGGCGGAACTGCCGCCCGCCGTGGAGCAGCTGAGCCGCCGGGTGGCCGCGGCCTTCGCCCGGCGCGGCTGGGAGTTCTACCTGGTGGGCGGCGTCGTGCGTGACACGCTGCTGGGCGCCCCCAGCGGCGACGACCTGGACTTCGCCACCGACGCCAGCCCCGGGCAGACGCGCGCCGCCCTGGCGGACGCGCGTCCGGATGCCATCTACGACGTGGGCGAGCGCTTCGGGACCCTCGGCGCGGTCTTCGACGGCGTCCGGGTAGAGGTGACCACCTACCGCGCCGAGACGTACGCGGCGGGGTCGCGCAAGCCCGCGGTCGCCTTCCACCGGGCGCTCGAGGCTGACCTGGCGCGGCGCGACTTCACCGTGAACGCCCTGGCGCTGGACCCACGCACCGGCGAGTTGCAGGACCCCTTCGGGGGCCTGGCCGACCTGCAGCGGGGGGTGGTGCGCGCCGTGGGCGAGCCAGCCGAGCGGTTCCGCGAAGACCCGCTGCGGCTGCTGCGCGCTGTCCGGTTCGCCGCGCGCCTGGGCTTTGCGCTGGACCAGCGAACCGCCGCCGCGGCGCGCCAGGCGGCTCCGGCGCTGGAGACGATCAGCCGCGAGCGCGTGCACGACGAGCTGAACCGGCTGCTGCTAGGGCCGGCTCCATCCCAGGGCGTGCTGCTGCTGTGCGAGCTGGGGCTGGCCCAGCACACGCTGCCTGACCTGCTGGCCATGCGCGGCATGCAGCAGGAGGCGGGCCGCCACAAGGATGTCTTCTCCCACACGTTGCAGGTGCTGGACCGCACCCCGCCGCGGCTGCCCCTGCGGTGGGCCGCGCTGCTGCACGACGTGGCCAAGCCCAGGATGCTCTCGGTGCAGAACGGCCAGGTGCACTTCTTCGGCCACGACCGCGTGGGCGAGCGGATGGCGCGGCGCATTCTGGCCGACCTGAGGCAGGACACGGCGACCATCGACCGCGTGGGTCGCCTGGTGGGCCTGCACCTGCGGGCGAACGCCTACCAGAGCGACTGGACGGACGGCGCCGTGCGCCGGTTCGTGCGCGAGGTGGGCGACGACCTGCTGGAGGACCTGCTGGCCCTCTCCCGCGCCGACGTGACCAGCGGTCGGGCCGCGCGGCGCACGGCGATCGCGCGCAGCGCCGACGAGCTGGAGCGGCGCATCGAGGAGCTGCGCGCCCAGGAAGACATCGCCCGCCTCGCCAGCCCGCTCGACGGCCACGACCTCATGCGGCTCTTCGACCGCGGCCCCGGCCCGTGGATCAAGCCGCTCAAGGAGCGGCTGCTGGAACTGGTGCTGGACGGTGAGCTGGCGCCGGATGATCGCGCAGCCGCGGAGCCCATTGCCCGCCGCCTCTACGACGAGCTGGGCCTGAGCAGGTGCGCGTGAGCGTTCCGCAGGCGCGCCGACGGCCCGCCAGGTGGCGGGCCGTCGGCGCGCTCAAAGAGAAGAGAAAGCAGGCGCTACACAATCGCCAACGATTTTACCTCGCCTCTCCGTGGGCCAGCGCCCACGGGGTCCCATCCGGCGTCTACTGACGCCCAGCCTCGCGGACTGCTCTCTTCGTCCATCACACTAGCATCACACGCCCCGGCCGTCAATGGGGTGGGGCGCGCCCATGGGGTGTGATTCTGGAGCCGCTCCGGCTCGGGCGCCACATGGCTGGGCCGGCGTGGCGCCGCTGCTGTACAATCGTGGCGTTCGGAACCTCCGGCGGGCTTCGAACGCGCCGCGGTGGGCGTAGCTCAGTCGGTTAGAGCGCCAGGTTGTGGCCCTGGAGGTCGGGAGTTCGAGCCTCCTCGCTCACCCCAGCATTCATCTCCACCCCTGCGCCCGTAGCTCAATGGAGAGAGCATCAGTCTTCGGAACTGAGGGTTGGGGGTTCGAGTCCCTCCGGGCGCGCCAGCGTCTTCAGCTCGTTCCGCCCGGACACGGGTCGTTCTTCCGGCCCGATCCACCCGAAACGCGGCACGCGGGCGAGCCACGGCCTGCACGCGGGCTCTCGCGGCCAGAGATTGCCCCAGCCGCGACTGGCCGGGCAGGGGACGTGGAGAGCCCAGCGGAGTGTGTGAAGGAGGGCGGAGGGAGCGAAGGGCGTCCCCCGCCAGCACGAGTCGCGCGTGCAGCCCGCTCGTCCCTCAACGAGCTGCACGCGGCTCCGGCCGGGCTCAGCACGTGGGCCAAACCCTGGCACGATTTCGCGCAGGTGCGGCCGCCGTGCCGCACCTGCGCCGAAGCCGACCACACTTCGAGCCACGTGCTGAGCACGATCGCCCATGCTGTTTGCCGTCGACAGACGGAGTGTCAGGGGACGAGCGCCCGGTGCTATCCGTCCACTCCCGGCGCCCGGAAGCAGCCGACCAGGTGGTCGTTCACCATGCCAACACTCTGCATGAAGGCATAGCAGATCGTCGACCCGACGAACGTGAATCCCCTGGCCCGCAGGTCCTTCGAGAGCGCGTCGGACTCGGCGGTTCGAGCCGGCACGTCGGCCAGACTGGCGGGGGACGGCGAGTGGCGCAGGGGCGCGCCCCCCACGAATGCCCACACGTACCGGTTGAACGAGCCCTCGCTCCGTTGGAGCTCCAGGAAGACACGCGCGTTGTGCACGCTGGCTCCTACCTTGAGGCGGTTCCGCACGATACCCGGGTCGGCCAGCAGCCGCTCCACGTCCGCCGATCCATAGCCAGCAATGCGCTCCGTGTCCCAGTGGTCGAACGCGCGACGGAAGTGCTCCCGCTTGCGCAGGATCGTGCTCCACGAGAGCCCCGCCTGGAACCCCTCCAGCACGAGCCGCTCGAACAGCTCGCGGTCGTCGTGGCAGGGCACGCCCCACTCGTCGTCGTGGTACGCCACCATCAGCGGGTCGGTCGCGGCCCAGCCGCAGCGCGGCGGCTCGAGGCCCACGGAGGACAGGGCGGGCATTGGCGCATCCCAGGCTACCACCGCGCGCTACAGTCTCCCTCAGCATGAGCACGCCCTACCGCACGAACGCCCGCCAGCCGATTGGCCTCTCCACTGCCTGGAACGGCCCGCACCGCGACGCGGCCTCCCTGCTGAACGAGCATCGCGGCCTCGGGTTCCGCCGCCTCGAAGCCTACTGCCACTTCACCCCGCAGCAGCTCCGCGACCTCCAGCGCCGGGCGCACGACTGGGGCATGGAAGTCGCCAGCCTGCACAGCCCCTGCCCCGTCCCCGTGGATGGCGGCGGCGGACGCGACCGCTGGGGCGACTGGCTCGCCTCGACGAGCGCGAGCGAGCGCACGTACGCGGTCGACGCCATCAGGCGGACGATCGACGCGGCGGCCGAGATCGGCGCTCAGGCGATCGTCATTCACCTCGGCAGCACCGGGGTCGTCTCACGGCAGCGCGAAGTGTTCGCCACCATCGAGCAGTACGGGCGAGACAGCGCGGAGCATCGCCAGCTCGTGCAGCGGGCCTGGCTTGAGCGCGAGGCGGCGAAGGGGCCGCCCCTGGAAGCGGCGCTCCAGAGCATCCGAGCCCTGGGCAAGCACGCCCAGGGCTCGGGGGTCCGCTTGGGCGTGGAGGCGCGCGACAGCTACCACGAGATTCCCAGTCTGGACGAGCTCGCGGACGTGTTCGCGGCCTGCGTGGGTCTGCCCGTGGGGTACTGGCACGACGCCGGACATGGAGCCAAGCTGGAGCACGCGGGGTTCGTGGAGCACGAGGCATACCTCCGCCGCTACGCGGACCACCTGGTTGGCATGCACGTCCACGACACGCGTGGTGGGCGCGACCACCAGGCGCCCGGCCAGGGCGACACGGATTTCGCCATGCTGGCCCGCTACCTGCGACCCGAGACGATCAGGACGCTCGAGCTGCACGCAAGCTGCACGCCGGCCCAGATCACCCAGGCTCTCGACCTGCTGGCTGCCTTCGAGGAGTTCGGGGTGCAGGAGGGGGTCCTAGTCGAGGCGTAGCCCTGGCCAGGCGCGTGGGCCCCATCGGCTCAGCCCCGGCAGCCCTCACCGAGTCACGGCGCTCCGGGGCGGCGGGCCCGCCGCCCCGGAGCGGGAGCCCGAAGGCCTCACCGTCTGACACCCGGCCAGTGGCTCGGTGGGCACGTCAGCCCGCCCGCGTCGGACGAGTGGGTCGGCTGGGTGCTTCGACGGAGGCGGCCCAGCGCCCCGGTTCAGCTCACCGGCTGGCGGCGAGCTTGGCACCCCGGGCGGGGGCGCTCACGCGGCGAAGCGCGTCCAGCAGCGCGTCATAGTCCAGCGGCTTCTGGAAGACACCGTCGGCCCGCTCCGCATCGCGCGCCTCCATGAGGCCCGCGTAGGCGCTCAGCACGAACACGGGCAGCCCGGAGCGTGCGCGGCCAGCCTTCAGCGCCCGCAGCACGTCAAGGCCTGAGATCGTCGGCAGCGCCAGGTCGAGCAGCACCGCCTGGAGATCCTCGTGGGCGACGATATCCAGCGCCTCCTCGCCGTTCCTGGCCGCCATCACCGCGTAGCCCTCGCCCACGAGCAGGGCCGTCGTCACCGTCCTCGTCCATGGGTCGTCATCCACGACGAGCAGCGTCCGCTGGGGCTCGGTCTTCGCTTCCATGCGATGCGCTCCTTCTCACGCGCCAGCCAGGCCAGGGAGCAGCGCCGCGCTTCTGCCTCCGGTTCCGGGCGCCCGGGCCAGCCTGGCGCTGCCTGCCGCCGAACGCTGGCCCAGTTGCCACACCCTCCAGGCCCGGAACGGTCCCTCAGGGGCCGGGGCTCGAGCGGTGCAGCCACGAGCCGGGCGCACGTCCGTTCGGCCCGCCAACCGTGGCCCCGCTCCGTACCTCCCCACACTACCACCCGCCGGTCGGGCTGCCAAGACCAGGGGCATGCTGAACAGGGCCTTTTCACCACAGTGTTCCTGCCGAGAGGACGAGCGTGACGGCGTCGCG
>CAYSYM010000093.1:0-5971 GCA_964435115.1 uncultured Chloroflexota bacterium
CGCAGGCACGCACCGAGCAGCAGCTCGCCGAGCTGGCCGAGGCGCAGCGCCGCACCGGGCGGCGGCTGGCGGAGCTGGCAGAAGCCCAGCTCCGCACCGGGCGGCGGCTGGACACCTTCCTCGCCAGCATGGGTGGAACGGTGGAGGAGGTGGCGGAAGATGCCGCGGTGACGGCACTCCGGGCGCGCGGCTACGACGTCGTCTCGATCGAGCAGTCGGTGCCACTCGACGGCGAGGGCGAGCTCGACGTGGTGCTGCGGGCGCGGACACCCGAGGGACAGATGGTCGTCGCGCTGGTCGAGGCGAAGCTGCGGCTCCAGCGCACCCACGTGCAGGCGTGGGGCTCCCGGGTGCAGGACGTGGGGTGGCGGCGGCGGCTGGCCAAGCGCGGCATCCCCGGCCCGTACCTGCCGTACCTGTACGGTCTGCGGCGCTCGGTACCGCTTGAGGCGCTGGCGCAGGAGATGGCCGATGGCCGCCTGCCCCGCATCGGCCTCCTGGCGGTCGAGGGCGAGGTAGTGCCCGCCCCCCTGCTCTCCGCGGCCTGAGCGTCCGGCCCCGGCCCGGTACCGCGGCGGACCCGCCCTGCAGACCCGTGACAGGAGCTTTCAGTATCCCCTAAGCGGATCGAAGGGCTGCAACCGCTGAGCCGCCCGAGGGCGCCGACGCGCTCGGCGGGTTCCTCCAGCAGACCGCGGGATTCAGCCTGAAGCAGCTTGAGCTGGAGCGCCAGAAGTGGGAGTGGGAGAAGGAGCGCTATCGCGAGGAGCTGGAGAAGATCGGCCTGCCCGAGCTGGCCGTCAAGGAGCGGCTGGCGCGGCTGGAGGAGACCAAGGTCAGCGACCTCCGGGAGATGGCGCGGGCGAACCTGGGCCTGGAGATCATGAAGACCCGCGCGAGTTTCACCGGGCCCGCCGATTGGGTGCGCGCCTACAACTTCGAGCGTGGCATCGCCGCGAGCGATCTCCCGGGCTTCCTGCCGGCGCTCATCGCCAACAGGCCCATGCCGGCCAGCACCGGCACGGCGGGCGAGCCCCCGAAGCCACTGACCTTCGACAGCGCGCTCGGGACGCTCGCGACAGGCGGCACCAGCAGTCAGGTCGACAGCAGCGCGCGCAGGAGGCCGCCCGCACCCTGTTTGCCCGCGGCTTGGCCGCCCTCGCCCCGCAGACGCTCGAGTCCACCGGTGCGACGGGCATCTCCCTGCTGACCGGGCTGGCGGACGCGATCGGCACGGACATGAAGGGCGCGCTCGACACGTACGAGCGCAGCCGGATCGGCCAGCGGGCGGCCTACGCGCTCTAGGACGACGCCCGCGCCACGCGCGGACCCGAACGTTCGATCCTGGGCGATCCAGCACCCCAGGCGGAGCCCTCCAATGCCCTCCAACCTCCACATCGACCGGACGATCCTGGCCGACTTCCAGGCCGACGCCCTGAAGGCGGAGGGTGAGCGGGCGCTGGAGGATATCGAGCGCCAGATCGCCCAGGTCCGGCGGCCGCCGGACCCTGCCCCGATGCCGACCACGCCGGCCAGCCCGCCCGACACCCTCGGCGCCGACGAGCGGGCGCAGGAGGGCCTGCAGCCACCGGCCGCCACGTCCCAGCCGACCGAGCTGCCGCCCATCGAGGACGAGCTGCGCCAGGCGGGCCTCGAGGACCAGATCCCGCTGGTGCAGGAATCCCCGTTGTCGCCGCCATCCGAGCAGCCCCAGGTGCTCCGGCTTCCCTCGCTGCCTGACGTGCTCCAACAGGCCGGCCTTGTCGACCGGATCCCGTTCTTGCCGCGCAGCGAAGCGGCCGCATCACCTGCCGACAGCCAACCTGACGCGACGGCTGTTCCGCGCTTCTCCCCCTTCGACAACGTGTTCCGCCAGTATGCCGGTGACCTCGCCGAGAACCCTGAGTTCATTGGCATCGTGGCGGCCGGCACGCGCGCTGAGAGCGGCTGGGACACGAACAACCGCACGGGCGATAACGGCCACTCGTGGGGCCTGTTCCAGATCAACGACCTGGCGCACCCCGGCGGCGCCTGGCGCAACGATCCCGATGCCGCGAGCGCGTACATGGTCCCGCGCTACGCCGACGCCTATCGCGCGGCGAAGGCGCAGTACCCCAACCTGCAGGGAGCTGAGTTAGCGTCGCTCGTGGCGGCAATGGCCGAGCGTCCGTTGGGCTGGGATGACCCGACCAGTGCCGCCCGGCGCGGCTACGCGACCGCCTACGCCCAGATCACCGGCGGCGCGCCAGACCTGCTCGCTCAGGTCGGGCAGGTGGTCGGCAACGTGGGCAGTGGCATTGGCCAGACCGTCAGCGACATCGGCACCCGGGCTCACCAGGAGGCGGACCGCGCCGGCCAGCTCCTCCAAGACGCCGCCACCGACCGCCGACCCACGCCCAGCGCCATCCAGATCGAGGCACAGCAACGGGAGGAGCAAGCGCGCCGGAGCGGCGACGCGCTGCTCAACACCAGCCGGCAGGTGCTCGACGAGGGCAGCCAGCCGTCCCCGAGCACCGCACAGGAGCCGAACCTGCTCCAGCAGATCGGGACCAAGCTGAGCGACGCCATCAAGAGCGCGTTCGGCGTCGACCTCACGACATCCGTTGCGCCCTCACAGCGCGGGGAGGAGCCGCCGGCGCCCGCGTCGAACTACGACCTCACGTCGGCGATCGGCGAAGCAGTCATGAACGAAGCCCAGCAGCGCCAGGCTGCGACGCAGTTCGCCGGCGAGCACCTCCCCCAGCCCGTCAGTGGCATCACCCGCTACATCCTGGGCGGTGAGCAGCTCCGCAACGAGATGCGCGCCCGTGATCCAGAGGCCTTCCAGCGCGCCGACGAGTTAGGCAGCGAGCTTGCCGCGCTGCTCCGCTCCAGCGACCCGCGGGACCGCGAGCGCGCCCAGCAGATCGCCGACGAGATGAACGCCCTGCGGCCACGGATCGCCGCGGCAATGGGCGAGCCCGTCCTACCGTGGGACTTCGGGCGCATCTTCGAGGCCGCGAGTCGCAACCCCGAGCTGGCGAAGACCGAGCTGGGCGCCAACCTCGCCGCCGGCGGCCTGGCCATGTGGCTCGCGCCCACGCTGGAGGCACCGATTGGCCGTCAGATCGCTGCCGCGGCGCTGGATCCTGGCGGCCAGGTCACGCAGGTGGGCCTGGAGAGTGCCGGCCGTCTGGCCGGCGCTGTGGTACGATCGAGCTATGGCGAACGCTCCCTCGACCCCGTCCTGGCCCGCCTCGCCGACGCCGAGCACACCGGCGGAGACCTCAGCCAGGCAGGCGAGCGACGCGTCCTGGGCGGCTCTGATGCAGGGGTATCGGGAGGGGCTGGACGACCTGGTGAAGGAGGGGACGTTGTCCCCCGAGGAAGCGGATCGGGAGATGCAGGCGCTGGACGCTTCCCGTATCAGCTTCGGGTCCAGCAGCTCCTCGACGAAGGACGCCTCGGCTACCCGGTAGCGGTCGACGATCTCCGCACGCCGTCGGGTCTGCGCTCCGCATCCCTGTACGTTGGGACGGACGGCAGTCTGTACGCCGCACCGAGCACGCACGCTGACTCGGCGATCGCGCTGCTGCGTGAGGCCGGTGCACCGCCCGAGACCACCGCGAACATCCACACGGCCCGTGCCTCCGCGCACACGCAGGCCGGGTTGGTGCGCGTTGCCACCTCCCGCGATGAAGTGGCTGTCTCCGTTGCTGGTCCGGTCTCGGACGCGCAGTTGCGAGCCATCGCCAATCTCAACGCCAAGAATCGGGGCGGGCGCTTTCGCTTCGACATCGAGGACGCCGCCGGCACCCCGATCAGGGTTGGGGAGAGCATTCCTGAACTGCACCGCGAGCTCGACAGTCGCCAGTGGCGGATCACGGAGTCCGTCGATTGGGGCGACGAGACCTTCGCGTCACCGGCTGAGCAGCAGCGCCTGCGCGACCTAGCGCAGCAGGGCGGCGCGACGGGCACGCCCGGTGGGTTCGTGGCCGGCGCCGGCGTGGCCCCCATCAGCCGCACGCTCCTGCGTGGCGCGCTCCAGGGCGGCGTGGCTGGGGCGGCCCAGGATGAAGAGAACCGCCCGCGGGGACTCCTAAGCGGCGCCCTCCTGGGCGCTGCGACGCGTGGCGCCGTGGAGGCCGCGCCGGGCACGGGGCGCCTGCTGCGCCAGGTCGCCCCGTCGGTCCTGCGGGCAGTGGACGAGGGGATCCCCACCGCTGACACGACCGCGCCCGTGCCTGCGCCCCATGGCCTGAACATCGACCTCGGCAAGTACCCGGAGGAGGTCCGCCAGCTCATCCAAGACGGCTACAACCGGGCCACCGCCACGATGGACGCGGCCAGGCGTGGGGTCATCTCCGACCAGCAGGTCCAGGACCTGGCGCAGCAGGTCGGCAGCACGGTGGGGCAGATCCGCGCGCGCTGGCGGCCCGGGCGCGCGGAGAACGCGGAGACGATCCTGGCGTTCCGTGAGGCGCTCGCCGCTCAGTCCGAGCGCGTGCTCCGGGCGCAGAACGCCCTCCGGGCGGCCCCGCAGTCCGCCGACGCCCTCAACACGCTGACTGAGGCGCTGACCAGGCACGCCGCCGTCCAGGAAGTCGTCACGGGAGTGACCGCGGAAGCAGGCCGGGCCCTCCGCCAGTTCCGCCAGCCGGTGACCGGCCAGGAGTTCGCCCTGGAGCAGCTCCGGAAGATCGCCCGGACGACCAAGATGGGGCCCGAGGAGCTCGCCGGGCAGCTGGGCGACGTGGACCTGACCGACCCAGAAAAGGTGGCCCAGCTCGCCAGGACGCTCACGCAGTACACCTTCGGCGACCGGCTCTCGGCACTCTGGTACTTCAACCTCCTGAGCAGCCCCGTCACGCACATTCGGAACGTCACCAGCAACACCCTCACGCTGCTCACTCGGCCGCTGGAGACGCTGGGTGCCGCCGGGGTCGAGGCGATCCGCGCGCCGGTCCAGGGGCGCGCGAGGGAACGGTACGCCGGCGAGGTGGTCGCCGAGGCGCAGGGTGCGCTGAGCGCGCTGCAGGACGGCCTCGCCGGTGCCTGGCGGCTCATGCGGCAGGGGTACACGCCCGGCCAGGGCGCCACCGAGATCGCCGCGGTGACGCGTGAGCCGTTCCGTGGCCCGCTGGCGGACCTGACGATCAACGTGCCAGGGAGGGCGCTCCAGGCAGAGGACTTCTTCTTCCGGACGCTGAACAAGCAGGCCAGCATCTACCAGCAGGCGTACCGGATCGCCTCCCAGGAGGGCCTGACGGGGCCAGCGCTGGCGGCGCGGGTGGCCGAGCTCCGAGCGAACCGCACGCTCGAGATGCTGACCGTGGCCGGGCAGGAGGGCGCCTACCGGGTCTTCCAGGCACAGGGCGGTTTCGGCCGAGACGTGGCGAGGTTGCGCAACCAGTACCCCGTGCTGCGGTACTTCATTCCCTTCGTCCAGACCCCGGTCAACATCACCAAGTACGTCCTGGAGCGCAGCCCGGCGGCAGTGCCCGGTGCGCTCGTGAGCCTCCGCACCGGCACCGAGGCCGGCCTGGTCGCCGACCGCGTCTCGCGTGCGACGATCGGCAGTCTGACGTTCGCCGGCCTCCTGGCCTACGGCCTGGGTGGGAACCTGACCGGCCGCGCGCCACGGGACCAGGCCGAGCGCGACGCGTTCTACCGACAGGGAAAGCAGCCGTATTCCTTCCGCGGGCCGGACGGGACGTGGTACAGCTACCAGGCTCTGCAGCCATTCTCGGCCCTCTTCGCCGCCGCGGCCGAAGGCGCCAACGCGTGGAGGCGGGGCGACCGCGAAAAGCTCCCCGAGCTCGCCACACTCATGAGCGTCTCCGTCGCTCGCAGTCTGCTCGACATGCCCTGGACACAGGGCATGGCCGACGCGCTGGAGGTGATGCACTTTCAGTATCCCTTAAGCGGATCGAAGGGCTGTGAATCGCCAAGGACATTGAGCCGGCTCTGACGGCGATCGCCAGAGAGATGA
>CAYSYM010000094.1:0-5745 GCA_964435115.1 uncultured Chloroflexota bacterium
GCGCCGGAGCGCGGGGGCGCGAGTGCCAGCCCGTCTGCCCGCTGGCCAGGCGGCCCAGGCGCGTCCGGTGGCTGCCGCCCCGGCGGGAGCGCTGGTCGCCGCCGCCACCCGGGGGCGTGCGCGTTCCGGCCATTGCGACGGACGATGGGCGGGCGCGAGCTTGCGTGGGGCCGCATGGACCCAGCCTACCGGCCGCCGCTGAGACGCGGCTGAAGTGAGACTGAGCAGCGGCTGAGGCGAGCCACGCCACGAGCCAGGCCGCCGGGCGTCGCTGAGGCGTGTGGCGCGCCAGGCGAAGGCGGCCTCGGCCACCGGGGCCGACCAGCGCACCCCGCGTCGGGCGCGTCCCGCCCGCGCCCGGAATATATTGACGTTGTCGACCAAGATAGTAGACTTCTCGTATGCTGAACGCCGCGCGCAGTACCCCGGATGAACCCCTGCCCACCTATGACGTGACCGCGCGCAAGACGCACCAGTGGAGCATGGTCGCGCTGGTCGCCGCCGGCTTCGTGCTCGGCCCGAGCGCGGGGGCCGCGCTCCTCGCCGTGGCAGGCGCCATCATGCTCGGAGGCCGCTTCTGGTGGCCGGCAGATGTCGTGCGACAGCTCGTGTGGCGCGTGCTGGAGCCGGCCGGGGTCCTGCAGCGGCGGGACGTGCACGAGGACCGGACCACCCGCCGGCTCGCCCGTACGCTTGGAGGCCTCGTGTGGCTGGCGGCGGCCGGTCTGGTCGCGAGCGGACTCGCTCCGCTGGGGTGGGGCCTGGCCGGGGTGATCGCCGCGCTGGTCACGCTCGACGCGGCCCTGGACTTCTGCGGCCTCTGTTTCCTCTTTGCGCAGCTCGAGCGCCGCCGGCTCCTTCCCGCCCGCCTCGCTCACCGCGCGCAGCAGCCCTGTCTCGGGGAGCGGTAGGCGCGCCGTGGTCGAGCGCGTCCTCCTCCTGCTCGTCGTCGCGATCGCCGTCGCGGCCGCGGTTGCGGCCGCACAGTGGGTGGCCCGAGCGAGAACCCGGCGCCTGCTGCATGCCTCGGGCGCTGAGCTCGGGGCGCTCTGGGAGGCGCTGGCGCTGGCCCCGGACGGCCGCCCGACCGTCGTCGCCTTCTCCACCCCGTCGTGCGCCGCGTGTCGTACGGCCCAGGCGCCCGCACTCGAGGCGGTGCGCCAACGGGTTGGCGAGCGCGGCGTGCGCGTGGTCCGCGTCGACGCGGCCCGGCAGCCGGACGTGGCCCGCGCGTTCGGCGTTCTCACGGTGCCGACGACTGTGGTCCTGACACCAGACGGGCAGGTTGCGGCCGTCAACCACGGGTTTGCGAGCGCGGCGCGGCTGGCCGCGCAGATCGAGCCGCCAGGTGTGGCGGCTATGGCCGCCCGATCGCTGGCGTGACGTCCGTGTGGGTGAAGTTGTCGCCTTTGAAGAGGAGAGGTTCGCCGGTGGCCCGGGCGAGCGCGTAGGGGAAACAGTCGCCGAAGTTCAGTTGCGCCGGGTGCCCGCTCCCCTTGCCGAAGTCGCGGTAGGCTTCGCGGCCGATCCGCGCCTGGTCCGCCGTCACGGGCTCGATGGCGACCTCGGCGGCTGCCAGAAGGTCATCGAGCCGGCGGCTGGCGATCGGATCCCGACTCGCGTCGATGACAATCGTGGCTTCGAGGAAGGTAGCCGCCGAGATCCGCCGGGCCGCGAGCGGGCCTATCCTCAGCCGGCCCTCAGGAACTCCTCAGCGTGCTCTCAGTGGGCCCTCAGGCGACCCTCCTACATTTGCATCAGTCGCCGCCGGGGTGTCGCCAGGGGTGACGACGGAAGTCGGGGAGCACGTGCCCGAGGAGGGGCGCAAGCGTCGGTGCGGTGGAGGCGCGATGGCGCGGGAGGGGGTTGGCATGGCGCACGAGGCGGCCGGTGAATCGCGGCCACACCTGGGGTCGGTGCCTTTCGGACAGATTCTGCTTGACGATACGTTCCTGCTGCTCTTCGTCGGGCTGGCGGTGCCGCTCCTTCTCTACACCGTCTGGGGCCTGATCGACATCGGCAGCACGCCGCTCCCCGCGCGGCCGGCGCCCGTGGCCGAAGCCCAGCCCGCCATGGGCGCGATGCCCGGCATGGCGGCGCCAGCCCAGGTCCCGGCCGGCGCGCAGCGCGTCGAGGTGGGCGGGCGGGAGTTCAGCTTCGAGCCGGCGCAGCTGACGGTGGACGCCGGCCGGCCGGTGGCACTCACCTTCGCCAACCGCGGCCGCATCCCGCACGACTGGGCCGTGCGGGATGCGTCGGGCGCCACCGTGTCGGGAACGATGGCGGATGCCGAGCCGGGCGAGGAGGGAGTCGTGGTGTTCACCCTCCCAGCCGGCGCCTACGAGATCGTCTGCACCATCACCGGCCACGCGCTCGCGGGGATGAGGGGCCGGCTCATCGTTCGGTAGACGGGGCTGCTGGCCGGTCCAGGAAGGGAGCGCGGCATGGCGATCAATGCTCCAGAACGCATCTGGTGGGTGCCGCTGGGGAGGCAGGAGCGGCTGTGGGTGGCCGCCAGCCTGGTCTTCGTGGCCGCCCTGTTCCTCACCATCCCGGTGTGGGGCGTCTTTGGCCGGCAGGGCAACCCGCGCGAGAGCTACCGGGTTGCACCAGACCAGTTCCGCTTGACGACGAACGACTTCATCGCGCGCTACCAGGTGGGGACCGAGGGAGAGATCCCCGTCGTCCGCCCACCGGAGGGCGATGTCTATCTGATGGGCTTCCAGTGGCAGTGGCGTCCCATCCTCGAGCTGCAGAGGGGGAAGACCTACCGGCTCAACGTCTCGTCCCTCGACGTGAACCACGGCTTCTCCCTGCAGCCGGTCAACCTGAACCTGCAGATCGTGCCTGGCTACGCCACGGTGCTCACGATCACCCCGACGGAGGTGGGCACGTTCACGCTGATCTGTAACGAGTACTGCGGAATCGGGCACCAGCTCATGAGCGGCAAGATCATCGTGACGGAGTGACCCATGGCGACGATACCGACGGCCCTACCCCTCCCGGTCCCGGCGCGCCAGCCGGTCGACTTCGCCTCGCGGATCTGCCCGGTCACGGGGCTGCGCGTCCACCTGGCGGCCGAACGGCTGATTATCGCCAACGCCGTGGCCGCCGTCGTCTTCCTGCTCGTCGGCGGCTTGATGGCGCTACCGGTCGTCCTCACGCGCTGGCCGGCGGTGGGACTGCTCTCCGCCGTACCGGAGCTGTACTACCGGGTGCTCACGCTCCACGGGCTCAACATGCTCCTGTTCTGGATCATCTTCTTCGAGGTGGCTGGCCTCTACTTTGGCGGCGCGGTCGTGCTCAACGCCCGCCTGGTCAACCCGCCACTCGCCTGGGCGGCCTTCGCCCTGATGCTCGGCGGCGCCCTCCTGACGGAGGCGGTCGTGCTGCTCGGACAGGCGGACGTGCTCTTCACCTCCTACGTCCCCCTCAGGGCACACCCCCTCTTCTACCTGGGCGTGATCCTGTTCGCCGTAGGCGCCGTCGTGGCGGTCGGGCTGTACTTCGCCACCGTCATCGTGGCGAAGGCCGAGGGGCGCTACACCGGCTCCCAGCCGCTGGTGACCTTCGGCCTCACGACGGCCGCCATCATCGCCACCTTCACCCTGGTCGGGGGCGTGCTCACCTACCTGCCCACCTTCTTCTGGTCGCTGGGCCTGGCGGAGCTCGACGCCGAGGTGTACCGGCTCAACTTCTGGTCCATCGGCCACGCGTCCCAGCAGATCAACCTGGCCGCCATGGTCTCGGTCTGGTACCTGCTGGCGGCGATCACGGTCGGGGCCAGGGTCCTCAACGAGAAGCTGAGCCGGTTCGCCTTCCTGCTCTACATCCTGTTCATCAACCTCGGGTCGGTCCACCACCTGCTGGTCGACCCGGGCGTCTCCATCCCGTTCAGGGTGGTCAACACCAGCTACCTCCTCTACCTCGCCGTCCTCGGGAGCTTGATCCATGCGTTCTCCATTCCGGCCGGGATCGAGATCACCCAGCGGGCGAAGGGCTACACCCGGGGGCTATTCGAGTGGCTGAGGAAGGCGCCCTGGCGCGAGCCGGGCTTCTCGTCGCTCGTCCTCTCCATGGTGCTGTTCGGCTTCCTGGGCGGGACGACGGGCGTGACGCTGGGCCACGAGCAGATCAACCTGGTGTGGCACAACACGCTCGCCGTCCCGGGCCACTTCCACGCCACCGTGGTCGCGGGGACCACGCTGGCGTTCATGGGCCTCACCTACTACGTCATCCCGCTCATCGCCCGCCGCGAGCTGGTGGGCCGCCGGCTGGCCGCGCTGCAGCCGTACGTGTTCGCCCTGGGCGTCACCCTGCTCAGCCTGGGCATGATGGCGGCGGGCGCGCTCGGCGTGCCCAGGCGTGTCTCGGACCTCTCCTACGCGGGTGCGGCCGTGCCGGTGGCCTTCCCGGACAGCGCCTACCTCGCGCTCGGCGTCGTCGGGATCGGCGGCCTGATCGCGGCCGTGGGCGGGGCGATGTACATCGGCGTCGCGGTGGCCTCACTGCTGTTGGGGCGGGTGATCCCGGCCTCGCAGCAGCCCGTGCTTGTGCCTGCGGCTCCGCCGGCTGCGGCCTTGGCGGTGGAGCACCGGGTGCCGGGCACGCTGGTGCTGACGTTCGGCTTTCTGGCGTTCTTCGCCCTGGTGGTGGCCGGGAACTACCTGCGACTGTCGAGCCTCTGGCCCGTCCGCTGAGCACGCGGCCGCCTCGCAAGGCCGGCGCGAGGCGGCTTACGCGGCGCGGGCCCGCCGGCCGCCGCGGTGCGTGTGCGCCGGGGCCGGCGCCGGGGTCGCCCGGCCCAGGAGCGCCCAGGCGATGGCAGTGGCGAGGGCGCCGATGGCCAGGAGCTGCGCCTCCTGCAGGCCCCAGAACCAGATGGTCTCCGTGCGCAGGAAGGTGATGGCGAACTTGTTGAGCCCGTAGAGGCCCAGGTACAGGGCGAAGAGGGAGCCGTCCCGGGTGAGCCGGCCGCGCAGCAGCCAGATCACCGCGAAAATGGCGAAGTCGCCCAGCTGTTCGTACATGAAGGTGGGCTGGTAGGCCACGCCGAGCTGGGGCACCATGGCGCCCGGGTTGAGGTACACGATCCCCCACGTCCCATCGGTGGCTGGCCCCACGGAGTCGCCGGTGAAGAGGCAGGCGAAGCGGCCGATCCCCTGCCCGAGGATCAGGCCCGGCGCGACGGCGTCGGAGAGCCGGAAGACGGGCAGGCCCATCCGCCAGGCGCCCACAACACCCGCGAGCGTGCCGCCGAGCACCGCGCCCAGGATCGCCAGGCCGCCGTTCTGGATCGCCAGGATCGACATCGGATTGGCGGCGTAGAGATCCCAGCGGTCGATGACGTGCAGCAGCCGCGCGCCGACGAAGCCGCTGACGATGATCCAGACGGCCAGGTCGGCGATCTTCTCCGTGGGTAGCCCCTTGCGCCTGGCTTCGCGCAGGGCCAGCCAGACGCCGACGATGGTCGCCGTGGCCACCATGATCCCGTACCACGACAGGGCAATGGGGCCCAGGTGGAAGAGGACCGGATCGATGTCAATCGTGATCATGCTGCAGGCACTCCGTTGCTCGGGATGAAGCGCGCGGGCGCGGCGCCCTGGGCGTGACGGCGTCGCTCGGGCGGGGCGAGGGCGTGGTCCGCCGAGGCGTCGCGCCTGAATTCGCTGGAAGCATGTAGGCTGGGCAGCCCGGGGCGGCTAGGTGGGTGGGGCGCCGCGGCTGGGGGCGTGGGTGGCGGTG
>CAYSYM010000095.1:0-5733 GCA_964435115.1 uncultured Chloroflexota bacterium
GCCGAGAGCTGGTCGCGTCGGCGTGCAGCAGATGGTCAAGATCCTGAACGGCCAGCCTGTGACCAAGGGCATCCAGGTCCCGAGTGAGTTCATCCCGCCTGCGGACGTCGGGAAGAACACGGAGGCGAACCGGCCTGACGACTGGTGGAGCTCCGCGGACCTGCCGGCAGAGTTCAAGCCGCAGACGTAGAGCGGCCCGACTCCTCTGGAGCTGAGTCACGGCCGTAGGTCCTTGCCGACAATCCACCGCCACGTGAGGACCTGCGGCCCGCTCGGCAGGAAGGCCGGCCGAAAGACACGGCGGATTCGACGGACGGACTGCGAGCGCATGGCGCTTGACTGCGAGGACGCATGGCTCACCTGGTAGAGATGCGCGGCATCGACAAGTCTTTCGCGGGCGTCCACGCGCTCAAGAAGGTGGACTTCGCATGCGACGCGGGCGAGGTCCACGCCCTGGTGGGCGAGAACGGCGCGGGCAAGAGCACGCTGATGCACATCCTCGCGGGCGTCTACCAGGCGGACGCGGGGGAGGTTCTGCTGCGGGGCCAGCCCGTCGCGCTGCACACGCCCCTGGCGGCCCAGCAGTTGGGGATCAGCGCTGTGTACCAGGAGTTCAACCTGATCCCGCAACTGGACGTCGCGCAGAACCTGCTGCTGCACCGCGAGCCGCGCGGCCGCTTGGGGCTCCTCGATGCACGAGCGCTGTACGCCCGCGCGGCGCAAGTCCTCGCGACCCTCGACATCCGAATCAACCCGCGCACCCCGGTCGAGCGCCTGAGCGTCGCGCAGCAGCAGCTCGTAGAGATCGCGCGAGCGCTTTCGTTTGACGCGGCGGTGCTCATCATGGACGAGCCGACCGCCTCCCTCACCCGCCACGAGCAGGAGCGCCTGTTCGAGATCGTGGGCCGGCTCCGGGACCGAGGCGTCGCCATCATCTACGTCTCGCACCGCATGGATGAGATCTTCGCGCTTTCCGACCGCATCACCGTGCTCAAGGACGGCGAGCGCATCGGGACGCTTCGGACGGCTGAGACGGACCGCCCGACAATCGTCCGCATGATGGTGGGTCGGCCGCAGTTCGAGGACCTGTATCCGCCCCCGCCGCCCGGCCGGGAGCTAGGGCCGGTGGTGCTGCGAGTGGAGCACCTGACGCGGCTGCCCGACCTCGACGACGTGACGTTCGAGGTGCGCGCGGGCGAAGTGGTTGGGCTTGCCGGCCTGGTGGGCGCGGGGCGCACCGAGGTTGCCCGCGCCGTGTTTGGCGCCGACCGGAGGGAGAGCGGCTCGATGCTGGTCCAGGGCCGCCTCCGAGACATTCGCTCTCCTCGAGACGCGGTACGCGCGGGTTTGGGGCTCGTGACGGAGAATCGGAAGGAAGAAGGCCTGGCCTTGGGACTGTCTGCCCGCGCCAACCTGCTCGCGGTGCGCCTGCCCGCGAGCGCGGGCGTGGTGCGGAGGCGGCGCGAGACGGCCATCGCCCACCGCCTGGCCGACCGGGTGCGGCTGCGGCGGGAGTCGCTGTCGCGCACCGTCCGCTTCCTGAGCGGCGGCAACCAGCAGAAAGTCGTCCTCGGCAAGTGGCTCAACATCTCGGCGCCCGTGCTCCTCCTCGACGAGCCGACCCGCGGCATCGACGTTGGCGCGAAAGCCGAGGTGTACGAGCTGATCCGCGAGCTCGCCAACAACGGAACCGGCATCCTGCTCATCTCGTCGGAGCTCCCCGAGGTCCTCGGCATGAGCGACCGCGTGCTGGTCATGCGGCATGGCCGGATCGCGGCCGAATTCGACCGAACCGAAGCGACGGAAGAACGGGTGATGCACGCCGCGGCGGGTGTTGCCGAAGAGCGAGGAGACCAGGTGGCATGAACGACTTCCGCGTGGCGGTCGCCCAGATGGACTGCGTCCTGGGCGACGTAGAGGCGAACGTAGCCAAGATCGAGGGTCTGGCACATGGCGCTGACCTCGTGGTCTTTCCCGAGTGCGCGACGACCGGCTACTTCCTGGGAGAACGAGCGCGCGACCTGGCGGAGACCGTGCCCGGCCCGACGACCGATCGACTGGAGACACTGGCGAAGCGCAACAACGCCTACCTGCTGGTCGGCATCGTCGAGCGCGAGCGGGGCGGGGACCGCCTCTTCGACAGCGCAGCGTTCATTTCGCCCTCTCGCGGGCTGCTTGCGTGCTATCGCAAGGTGCACCTCTTCGCCGGAGAGAAGGCCATCTTCTCCCCGGGCGACTCCTCGGCTGTGCTGGACACGGACCTCGGCCGGATCGGCCTCACCATCTGCTACGACCTGATGTTTCCGGAGTACGTCCGCTCACTGGCACTCGACGGCGCCCAGGTGATCCTCAACTGCACGGACTGGATCACCGACGACTGGCAAACACGGACCATGGGTTGGACCGGGACGACGACCAGTGCCCTGGCCGCGACCAGAGCTCTCGAGAACGGCGTGTACGTTGCCATGGCGAACCGGGTAGGCGAGGAGATGGGCTGGCGCAGCCTCGGCTGCTCCTGCGTCGCGGCGCCGAGCGGCGCCTTTCTGTGTCGACTAGGGGAGGACGAAGGTGTGGGTTCTGCCTCTGTGGTTCTCGAGTCACCCGATCTGACCAGGTGGCGCAGCATCGCGACGTACCTGGCGGACCGGCGCCCCGAGCTCTACGGACAACGGCTCCTAGCCGGGCGATAGATCCCCCGCTGCGGCGCCGGCGGACTGAGCCCGCTCGGGCGGCACCGGCGTGGCAGTGGTCTCCTGCCCTACCATGGACAGAGCCGGGCAGCGGCGCTTGTGGAGGCGCTAGTGAGGAGCTGCCCGAAGGGGCACGTCTATGGTGGCGCGGGATCTCGTAGGCCAGGTCGCCCTGGTTACCGGTGCGAGCAGCGGCCTGGGTCGGGCCACCGCGCTCGCGCTCGCGGAGGCGGGCGCCGACGTCGCGCTGCTGGCGCGCAGCGCGGAGGATCTCCAGCAGGTGGCTGGGGAGATCCGCTCGCTGGGCCGCAGCGCGCTGGTGCTCCCCGCGGATCTGGCCGAGGCCACGCAGGTGCAGGTGGCGGTCGAGCTCGGCCTGGGCGAGCGCCTGGGCGCCGGCCGCGTCGGCCGGGGCGAGGGCGAGGCGGCGGGCGGCGAGGCCGGCGCCGGCGTCCAGCGACGGCGCGAGGGCGAGGCCGCGGCTCAGCTCGAGCCCGCCCAGCAGCAGGGTGGCGAGCACGAGGAGCGTGGCGGCGAGCTCGACCGTTGCCTGGGCCGCGAGTCGGCGCGGGTGCACGCCCCCAGTCTCCCCGCGCCCGGCCCGTCCGCGGCGCGCGGGGCGGCCTATGCCAAGCGCACCCGAGGCGCCAGGGCGGCATGCCGCCAGGCCCGGGCGCGGCGGCCGCGGGCGGCTCGCCACCCGGGATTGCGAGCGAGGGGCAGCCAGCGCTCCGGCCGGCCCGTTCGCGGCAGGCAGCGCCTCGCCCCCGCGACCCGCGGGCGCTGCCGTACCGAGCCCGGTCCTACCATCCCGGGGGAGGGGTTGGGGCCCTCCGAACCCCGGATCAGTCCCCTGTTAAGGCCCACCCGGGCTGGCATATACCTCCCTGAGGCGGCCGGGAGGGCAAAAACGCGGTGGCGTAATTTTCGCCCCGCGAGCGCCTCCGGAGGCCGTCTCTGAACTTGCAGGTTGACAGAAGAACGCACAAAGTTCCGGTCGGCCGAGAAACACAACGCGGTGGCGTAATTTTCGCCTCGGAGTGCCCCCGGGAGGCGGCTCGTGAACTTGGGGGTTGACATAAGGAGGCCCGGAGGGGCAAAAAGTTCCGGTACACTTTCTTATATGCCCACGTATGCCCCATTCCGCCTCACCCGTTTCCATGGCTGAAAAGCCATGGCCCCATTGAAGCGTGAGGCCCAATGCGCGTTATCGCCGTTGCCAACGAGAAGGGCGGGACGGGGAGGACGACCACCGCCGTCAACCTGGCGACGTGCTGCGCGGCGCGCGGGGTGCGCACGGTGCTGCTCGACCTCGACCAGCAGGCCAGCGCCACCCGTCTCCTCGGCCTGCCGTCCGACCCGGCCGCTCTCGGCCTCAACCTCGCCCACGTGCTGGACCCGGAGCCGGCCCGGCGGGCCGCGCTCGCGGACACGCGCTTCGATACGCCGTACGGGTTCGCGTTCGCCCCCGCCTCGGCCGAGATCCGGGCCGTGCAGGAGGCCCACATCCGCCAGCCGGCGCCCTCCTACGCCTTGCTCGCCGGGGCGCTCGCGGCGCCGGAGCTGGCCGGAGACTTCGACCTCGCCCTGATCGATACCCCGCCCGGCCTCGGCTGGCTCCTCCTCACCGCGCTCCGCGC
This sequence comes from uncultured Chloroflexota bacterium, assembly GCA_964435115.1. GTDB lineage: Bacteria > Chloroflexota > UBA6077 > UBA6077 > CF-72 > CAYSYM01. The sequence goes on from CAYSYM010000095.1 coordinate 4,331, forward strand.
CGCCGACGACGTCCTCGTCCCCTGCGAACCGAGCCTCCTCTCGGTCGAAGGGCTCGCCCACCTCGTCGGCGCCCTGAGCGTCGCCCGCGAGGAACTGGGCGGGCGGGCGCAGGTGCTCGGCCTCATCCTCGCCCGCGTGCGCACCGAGGGCGTCCCAACCCGCGAGGTGCGGCATACCCTCGCCACGCTCACCGGCCTCGACGAGCAGGCACTGCTCTTCACCGCCGAGCTCCGCGAGTACGCGGGCATCGCGACCGCGGCCCACCTGGCGCTGCGCGATGGCCCGGCCGGCCGGGGCGGACCCATCGTCCACGCCGCGCCCCACTCGCCGGGCGCCGCCCAGTTCTGGCGACTGGCGCGCGAGCTGGATGCCCGGCTCCAGGCCCTCGGGGTCGCCCTCCCCTTCACCTGGGAGGCGGACGCGGCCGCGCGCACCCCGGTCGACTGAGACGCCGCGGCCCGCCCAGGGCCACGCGCGTGGCAGAACCGCGCGCCCCTTCTGCCACCCGCCAGGCCCTCCCTACACCTACTACCGGTTGTGGTCGATGGCCTGGCGGAATCAAGATGTTGTCGTGGTGGGGGCGGAGCCGTCGGGACCACGCTTGACAGCGGCCCGGATCGGTGCCATGCTGAAAGTGCACCAGAAGGGTGCCTCCCCAAGAGGCCGGCGCCGCGCTCGCCGCCACCCAGCGCCTGGCCCCACCCACTCGCAGCGTCGAGCTGGCTCCGCTAGAGAAGGGCAGGGGCCCCGACCCGCGTGCGCGCGTGTTCCCGCGCGGGTCGCCCCCGTGGAATCACCCCACGATTCCGCAACCGGGGGCTGTGTGTGCCTGGCGCCCCGCGCTCCCACCCCCCGAACCCTGCCCACGGGCACGGGCCACCCGGCGCACCACGGACCGCTTGAGGGCTATGCCCTTGGCCGCCCTCGCGCTCCGGCGTGCCCCTCCCCACCGCCCAGCCCCTCCAGGCGGGGCGCCGTCTTTCTTGGCCGCGGGGGAGGCCGCGGCGTTCCCAGGGCCCACTCGGGCCCGGCAAGGAGACCCCGTGAAGTTTGGGGACGTCGTTCGCATTCGCAGCGTGGGTGCCGGCGAGCCCACACCGGCACCCACCACCAGCACGCTCGAGCTGGCGGGCGTCGCGGAGACGCTCCGCGACGCCCGCGGCGCCACCGTCCGGCTGGAGGGCCGGACGGTCGTCGCCGTCCGCCCCTCCCGCACCGGCCCCCCGCGCCGCCTCTTGGTGCTCCGGCTGGTCGGGTACGAGGGGCCCCCCCTCCGGGGGCCCCTCGACGTCCGGGGGTTGCTGCCCCTGGAGGACCTCAACCCGGCCGGCGCGCGCCGGCTCGTCCCCCCCCCGTGGGGCGGAACCCCTGTCCCAGCCGGCCCCTATACCCCTCTGACCCT
>CAYSYM010000096.1:0-5211 GCA_964435115.1 uncultured Chloroflexota bacterium
AGCATGTGACGTACAAACAGCTCGTCGCCGAGGCGGGGGTGCGTGTCGGCGACGGGACGGCGCCGCGCCCCGTGGGCGGAGCGCCCGAGCCGATGCGCCGCGCGGGGGCGCGGCGCGAGCGCGGCAAGGAGCGCGAGCGCGAAGCGCGCGAGCCGCGGCCGGCCGCCGCGATCGCCCCCGCGCCGGCCGCCCCCGAACCTGCGCCCGTTGAACCCGTCGCCCCGGTCGCCCCGGTCGCCCCGGTGGCCGCGGCTGAAGGCGAGGGCGCTCCTGGGCGGCGTCGCCGGCGGCGCGGGAGCCGCCGGCGGGCTGACCGCGTTGGGGGGATCGAGGCCGAGCCCGGCCACGACGGCGTGTCTGCAGCCGACATCGCTCAGGCGAGCGCGGGCGTGGTCGAGGCGCCGAGCCAGGACGAGCGGCCTGCAGAACGGCCGGCGGTCGAACCGGAGGCGCCGCGCGGAATCGAGGCGCCGGCTCCACCGACTGCGTCGGCGCCCGAGGCCAACGGCCTGGGTGAGCCAGGTGGGTACCCTGAACGGGGCGCCGAGGAAGGCGCTCCCGCGGCGCCGGCCCGCCGCCCTCGCGCCCGCCGTCCAAGCGCGAAGCGCGCGGCGCCGTAGCCGGGCCAGCCCACCGGCCGCCCCCTCCGACACGCGCGGGGAACCGGCGCGGCAGCCGTCGGCCGCGCAGCCGGTGTCAGCCGCCGGGCTCGACCCGTACGGCCGCGCGAATCGTGCCGGTGCGCCCGGCTTCGCGGCCGTCCACCTTCCACGGCGGCACTTCCACGCTCAGCGTGTACTCGCCGGGCGGGAGGCTCCGCCCGAGCGGCAGCTCGCGGTCGACGCTCGCCGCGTCCTCCGGCTTCACGTCGAGGAGGGCGACCTCGGTTTCCGCGACCGCCTGGTCGCCCCGCCCGAGCAGCCTGGTGCGCAGCCGGACCTGGGCCACCCTGGTGGCCTGGTTATTCACCAGCAGCGTCACCCGAATCGTGTCGCCCACGCGGTACTGGGGCTGCAGCCCGCTTACCAGGACCAGGAGGTCATCCGCCTCCCACTGCAGGACCCTGCCCTGCGGTGTCGACACCTCCGTGACATTGGCGCTCGGCGCGCAGGCGGCGGCCAGCGCACCCGCCCCGGAGGCGAGCGCCGTGAGCCACGCCCGCCGGCTGATCGGCTGCTCCATCACGACGGGATTGTACGGCCGGCCTGCTCCTCAGCCGACCTCCAGCGGCGGGGCGTACTTCAGGCCCGTGCCGGTGATGAAGAGGGCCACCCGCTCATCCCCGCGCAGCCAGCCCCTCCAACGTAAGTGCCGCGCACCGGCCCAGGTGGCGGCGCCTTCCGGCGCGGCGTAAACCCCGGCGAGACGGCCCATCTCGCGCTGCGCTTCGCGGATCGCCTCCTCGCTCACGGCGACCGCCGTGCCGCGGCTCTCGCGGACGGCCTGCAGGATGAGGTAGTCGCCGATGGCGACCGGGACGCGGATCCCCGCCGCGGCCGTCTGCGCATTCGCCCACGGTGCGGCGTGCTGCTCGCCCCGCTCGTAGGCGCGCACGATCGGCGCGCAGCCCTCGGCCTGGACGACGACCATCTTCGGCCGCCTGGGGCCAATCCAGCCCAGCGCCTCCAGCTCGGCGAACGCCTTCCACATGCCCACGATGCCCGTGCCGCCGCCCGTGGGATAGACGATCACGTCGGGCAGGCAGGATTCGCCCCAACCACCCTGCTCGGCCAGCTCGATGCCCATCGTCTTCTTCCCTTCCTGGCGATACGGCTCCTTGAGCGTGGAGACGTCGAACCAGCCGTGCTCCGCCACCCGCTCGCGGATGAGCCGGCCCGCCTCGTCGATGAGCCCGTCGACCAGGGTGACCTCGGCGCCGTACACGGCGCCCTCCACGCGGTTCACCAGGGGGACGTCGCGGGGCATGGCCACGTGGGCTTCCAGCCCGGCCGCCGCGGCGTAGGCGGCCGCGGCCGAGCCGGCGTTGCCCGCGCTGGGCAGGGCGACTGCCTTCAGGCCCAGCTCCTTGGCGCGGGACACGGCGGCCGCCAGCCCACGCGCCTTGAAGCTCGCGGTGGGGTTCTTCCCCTCGTCCTTCAGCAGCAGCTCGCCCCGCTCCAGGCCTACCGCCTCGGCGCCAGCACGGCGCACACGCAGGAGAGGCGTCAGGCCCTCGCCGAGCGAGACCACGTTGGCCTCGGCGCGCACGGGCAGGAGCTCCCAGTAGCGCCACATGTCCCAGCGGCGCGCGGCGAAGTCCTGGGGGTGGACGGCCTGCTGCACCGCCCCCAGGTCGTAGCGCGCGTAGAGCACCTTGCCGCACTGGATGCACACCGTCTGCGGCACGTCGGCCGCGTGGTGCGCGCCGCACGCGGTGCATTCGAGGTGGCTCAGATAGCTCCGCCAGATGGGCGACGGAGGGGCGGCGCTTCCCGCCGGGGCGTCGATCGACATGCAGGGCTCTCCAGACAGGTGTGGCGTGGGGATGCACCGGCAGACAGTACAGCACGCGGCCATAGGTGCGCGCTCAGGCCGAGGGGCGACGGTGAGCCGGTGTCAGAGCGGCTGCAGTCTGAACCCCTGCTGCTGGCGCACGACTTCGTACCCCACGACGGCCAGCGCCATGGCCACGTTGAGCGAGTTGGCCATGCCGTACACCGGGATCTCCACGCACGCGTCCGCCTGTGCCAGCGCCGCGGGTGTCACGCCGGCGCGCTCGTGGCCCAGGACGAGGCACAGCGGCGGCCGGTACACGCCCGGCGCCGTGTACGGCCGGCTGCCGCGCGTCTGCTCTACTGCCACGACCTGGTAGTCCCGTTCCTTCAGCTCGCTCACGACCTCCGGCGCACTCGGTCGGTACTCCCAGGGCACGTACGGGACCGCCATCACCGCCGTCTTGGCGATCTCGCGCAGCGCGCGCTGCTGGATCTCGGGTGGGCGCGGGTCGCGCTCCGGGTCGGGGTACGGTGGGTGGCCCGTGATCCCACACAGGTAGAGCCGTTCGGCCCGCAGGGCGTCGCAGAGGCGGAAGACCAGACCCACGTTGGCCAGGCTGCGCACGTCGTCGAGCACCACGGCGATGCGAGCGCGCGGCAGCCGGCGGAACTGCTCGTCGGACGGCTTGGCAGCCACCAGCTCCGCGGTCGTTCGCGCCGGCCACCGCGGCGATGGGGGAGGCGGCAGATCAGGGCGAAGGGAGCGCTGCGCCACCTGGGCGTGCCCTACGTGAGCCGCCTCCGGGCACGCGCTTACGCCGTCCAGAGTGGCGCGGGGCGGACCTGGCCCGCCGCGTCCACGCGCGGCGCCTCGTCCGGGACAAGGTCGGGCTCGAGCTCGCGCAGGACCGCGCCGGTGTTGGCGCTCGTCACCAGGGCGCGATAGCGACGCAGCCAGCGGCTGGTGATGGCGCGCTTCGGCGGCACGGCCTGGCGGAGGCGCTGCTGGATCTCGCTCGGCGAGAGGTCCACGTCGAGCGTGCCCGCGTGCAGGTCGATGCGGATGGTGTCGCCGTCGCGCACGGCGGCGATGGGTCCGCCGGCCGCCGCCTCGGGCGACACGTGGCCGATGCAGCCGCCGCGGCTGGCGCCCGAGAAGCGCCCGTCCGTTACCAGCGCGCACGTGTCGCCCAGCCCCATGCCCACGATGGCGCTGGTCGGCGACAGCATCTCCTGCATGCCGGGCCCGCCGCGCGGCCCCTCGTAGCGCACCACCACGCAATCCCCCGCTGCCACCTTGCCGCCGAGGATGGCGTCATAGGCCTCCTCCTCGCTCTCGAAGACCTTGGCCGGGCCGCTGAACTGCCACATCTTGGCGTCCACGCCGGCGGCCTTGACGATCGCCCCATCCGGCGCCAGGTTGCCGGACAGCACCCGCAGGCCACCCTGCGGCAGGAACGGCTCCTCAAGCGGCCGGATGACGGCGCGGTTGCGGTTCTCGACCGGGGCGATCACCGCGCCCAGCGTCTGGCCGCTCACGGTACGGCAGTCGAGGTGCAACGTACCGGGGCGGCGGCTCAGTTCCTTCAGGATGGCGCTAATGCCGCCCGCCTGGTGGACATCCTCGATGTGCACGTTCGGCTCGGACGGGGCCACCTTGCAGATGAGCGGCGTGCGCGCGGCCACCTCGTTGATGCGCTCCTGCGGGTAAGTCACGCCTGCCTCCCGCGCGATCGCCAGCGTGTGCAGCACCGTGTTGGTGGACCCTCCCATGCCCATGTCGAGGGCGAAGGCGTTGTCCACTGCCTCTTCGGTCAGGATCTCGCGCGGCAGCGGGCCGTCGTTCTCGACCAGCCGCATGAGCGCGGAAGCTGCCTGGCGGTACAGCTCGACGCGTTCGGGCGTCCTGGCCAGGATCGTCCCGTTGCCGGGCAGCGCCACCCCGATCGCCTCGCACAGGCAGTTCATGCTGTTGGCGGTGAACATGCCCGAGCACGAGCCGCAGCTCGGACAGGCCTTCTGCTCCAGCTCCAGAAGCTGCGCGTCTGACAGAGTGCCCGCCGCGTGGGCGCCCACGCCCTCGAATACCGTCATCAGGTCGATCTTGCGGCCGTCGGGAAGGGTGCCGGCCGCCATCGGGCCGCCTGAGACGAAGACCGTCGGGATGTTCACCCGCATGGCGCCCATGAGCATGCCCGGCACGATCTTGTCGCAGTTGGGGATGCAGATCATGCCGTCGAAGGCGTGCGCCCGGATGCACGTCTCGACGGAGTCGGCGATCAGCTCGCGCGAGGGGAGCGAGAATTTCATCCCCGCGTGGCCCATGGCGATCCCATCGTCCACGCCGATCGTGTTGAACTCGAACGGCACGCCGCCCGCCTCGCGGACGAACTCCTTGACCATCCGTCCAACCTCTTGCAGGTGGGCGTGGCCGGGGATGATCTCGACGTACGAGTTCATGACGGCGATGAAGGGCTTGCGGAAGTCGGACTCGTCGCGGATGGCGCCGGTGGCGCGGAAGAGCGAGCGGTGGGGTGCCCGCTCCCACCCGCGCTTCACCACGTCCGAGCGCCTGGCGCGCTGGCCGTTGGCGCTGCCCCTACTGCTCGAGCTGCCCATCGTGCGTCCCCTGTCTACGGTCCGAGCGCTCAGTCCGGGGCCTGCGTGCAGCCCGGCTCCGGGCGGCGGCTCCCTCGGGCTGAGCCGGCGAGAAAACGGAGCGCGAAGCGCTCTGAGCGGAGTATAGCGGCGGGGCTTCCGCTGGCGACCCGTCGTC
>CAYSYM010000097.1:0-4985 GCA_964435115.1 uncultured Chloroflexota bacterium
GTCTAGGGGCTCCGCGCTCGCTGGAAGAGTGAGCGCGGAGCGCTCAGCGTCCGACCCGGCGCTCGCCCTCCACGAAGTCGAAGCGCGGCGTCGGCCCGTAGGCGCTCCAGCCACCGTCCACGGCGAGCGTCGTGCCGTTCACGTAGGTGGCCTCGTCGGAGCACAGGTACACCGCCGCGCCGCACGTGTCTTCCGGCCTGGCGGCGCGGCCCACCGGCACCACCTGGCCCCAGTGGGCGTCGTACTCCGGGTCGTCGTGCAGGTTGCGTTCGTTCAGCGTCGGTCCGACCGCGATCGCGTTCACGGTGATGCCGTGGGGGCCTAGCTCCAGGCCGAGGCTCTGGGCCAGCATGCGCAGCGCCGCCTTGGTCATGGAGTACGCGGAGAGGTAGGGCATGGCGTGCACGCCGGCGAGCGACGAGAGGAACACGATCCGCCCGGGTGTGCGCTGCGCGATGAACCGACGCGCGGCCGCCTGGCTGCCGAAGTACGCGCCCCGCAGGTTGGTGGCGACGACGTCGTCGAAGGCCTCCGGCGTGTACTCCAGGAAGGAGCCCCAGCTCGTGATGCCGGAGTTGTTGACGAGCGCGTCCAGCCGACTGAACCGCTCGGCGACCCGGTCGACCAGGCCACGGGCCTCCGTTGCCGAGCGGACGTCGGCCTGGAACAGGGCGCCGCGGCCGCCCTGCGCTTCCACCTGGCGCAGTGTCTCCCGGGCGCCGTCCGCGTTCTGGTGGTAGTTGATCCCGATGGTGGCGCCTTCCCGCGCGAAGCGCACCGCCAGCGCCTGCCCGATGCCGGTGCCCGCCCCGGTCACCAGTGCGACCTTGCCCTGCAACCGTCCCATGCGCGAAGGATACGCCGGGCCGCCGATGGGGGGAGGGGCGTGGGTGCCGGCTGTTGGGTGTTGAGGGTGGAGAGGCTTGCGTCACGGCCGGGCGCCAGTCGCCCGGGCGCAGGAGGACCGGCCGTGGGCGGGGCCCCGCGCTCGTGGCGGACCGAGGTGGGCACGGCTCTCGGTGTTGAGAGTTGGGGGGTGGACTTCAGAGGGCAGATGTGAGCTTGCAGAGGTGAGGGCGGGGGGCGTGCCGCCTGGCGCCGCCCGACGCGTTCGGCCCTCGCCGGGGGCGGCAGGCCCCGCATGTCCTACGCGCGTCTGGGCTTGCGCGGCCCGAAGCCCCCGCCGCGCGAGGGTGGCGGGCGCCGCGCGGCGCCGCGCGGCGCTGGCCGCGGGCGCTCCGGGCTCTCACCAGCGGGCGCGCGGGGCGGCCGGGGGCGGGTGCTCGGCCCAGGGCCACCGCGCCCGCCGGGCGGCTCGCGTCGGCCCGTCGGCCGCCGCCCGGCGAAGGCGGGTCGCTCCCTGGGCTCGAACCCCTCCTCCTCGATCCACTCGGGCGGCGGCGCGGCGCGCCCGCGCGGACCCGGTGCCGGACGCCACCCCCCGCTCGTGCGGGGGCCGCGCGCGTGCTCGGGTGCGTCAAGGTGCCAGCCCAACGCCAGCTCGACCGCCCGGGCGATGGCCGACGCGAGCGCGTCGTTCGAGAGCTCGCCGCCGGCCGCGGCCCGCGCCGTCGCCAGGTCGGCGCGCAGGCGCCGCCGGAGCTCGGCCGCCACAGCGGCCGGCGTCCGAGGGGGCGGACGCATCGAAGATGCAGCGTCGTCCATGCTGAGATTCCTCCGCGCGGCAAGACTCCTGCCAGCATACGCCGCCCGCCGCTCACTCGGGGCCGCCCCCCGCCCCGTCCAGCGGGCCGCCCACGTTGAAGCCGGGCCTGGCATCTGAGACAATGGACGCGGAAGGGGAGTAGCCACCTGAGCCAGGGCCTGGCTCGGAGCGCCCCGGTCGTCAGCACGGGCCGCACACGCGGCTCCGGCCGGCGGTGGCCTGCCCCTTGGGCCGCGCGAGACCTTCCACGACCTCAACCCTGCCAGCGGGCTGGCCGTGGAAGCATGGCGCGCGGCGCACGCGCTCCGGGTGCCCAGCCGTGGCGACTCTTCGGAGGTGCGAAAGCGATGGGATCCGTGTGGGCTATGCTGCTGGGCGCGTTCGCGCTGACCGCTCCAGCGCTCGGGGTGCGCCTGTCTGGCGTCCAGCTCGCCAGTGCGCCGCTCGAGGCGCTGCTCTTCGGCCTGGGCGTGCTGGGCGCGGCCTTCCTCCTCGCCTGGGCGGCTGAGGTCGCCCAGGTGGAGATCAGCCAGGGCCTCGCGCTGGCGGTCCTGGCGCTCATCGCCGTCCTGCCTGAGTACGCGGTTGACGTGTACTTCGCCTGGACGGCCGCCGAGAACCCGGCGTACGTCAGCTACGCCACCGCCAACATGACCGGGGCCAACCGGCTCCTGGTGGGCTTCGCCTGGCCGCTGGTCATCGTCGTGGCCTGGCTGCGCTCGCGCCGGAGTACCGTCGTGCTGGACGCCAGCCAGAGCGTCGCGGTCGCGTTCCTGGGTCTGGCGACCCTCTACTCGTTCCTGCTGCCACTCAAAGGCAGCATCTCCGTCCTCGACGCGACGATCCTGGTGGGGCTATTCGCGGCGTATAGCTGGCGCCTGGCGCGCCTGGAGGCGGTCGAGCCCGACCTGGTGGGTCCGGCGCGCCTGGTTGGCTCCCTGCCACGCCTGCCCCGCCGCCTCGCCACCCTCGGCCTGTTCGCCTTCTCGGGCGGCGTGATCTTCCTCTCCGCGGAGCCCTTCGCCGAAGGCCTCGTGGCCGCGGGCGCCACGCTCGGCATCGACGAGTTCCTGCTCGTGCAGTGGCTGGCACCACTCGCGTCTGAAGCCCCAGAGGTGATCGTCGCCTGCCTCTTCGCATGGCGCCTGCACGCGGCGGCCGGCCTCGGCACGCTGGTCTCAAGCAAGGTCAACCAGTGGACGCTGCTCATCGGCACGCTGCCCGTCGCCTTCAGCCTGGCGGGCGGGCGGCTCCAGGCGCTGCCCCTGGACGCCCGGCAGGTGGAAGAGCTCTTCCTCACCGCGGCTCAATCGCTGTTCGCGGTGGCGCTGCTGGTAAGCCTCCGGGTGAGCGTGGCCGGCGCCGCGCTGCTGCTGGGGCTGTTCCTGCTCCAACTCGTCGTACCGGACACGCGCGTGCCGGTGGCACTGGCGTACCTCCTATTGGCAGCGCTCGCGCTGGCGCAGGCGCGATCGATACTCCCCGGCGTGCTGCGCGCCGGCCTGCTCGGCGCGCCCAGCGCCGAGCGGGAGGGCCCCGCCGCGCCCGCCCCAGCGGCCCGCGACCGCCCGCCGGCCCAGGTGCGCTAGGTGCCCCACCACCCGGGCGTGGGCGCGTGGCGCTCCTACAATGCACGCATGGCCCCGGCAACCCCGCTCGCCCAGCCGCCGGCAGCGGACGAGGAGCCGACCCCCGAGTCGGCGTTCATCGTCGAAGGCGGGGTGCCGCTGCGGGGGACGGTCCCCATCTCCGGCGCCAAGAACGCGGTCCTCAAGCTGATGGCGGCCGCGGTCCTGTGCGACCAGCCCTGCACGATCACCAACGCGCCGCGCATCGCCGACGTGGAGTACATCCTGGAGGTGTTGCGGGACCTCGGGGCGGAGGCGACCTGGGCCGACCAGCACGCGCTGCGCATCCACGCCGAGCGGCTCGACTGGCTGTTCATCCCGCTCGAGGCCGCCCGACGGCTGCGCGCGTCCTTCATCCTGCTCGGCCCGCTCCTGGCCCGAGTGGGGAAGGTGATCATTCCCAACCCGGGTGGCGATCGCATCGGCCGGCGGCCGGTCACCGTGCACGTGGACGGCCTCCGCGCCCTGGGGGCGCAGATCCACTACAAGCACGGCTACTACTACGCGGCGGCCTCGGGCGGGCTGCGCGGCGCGGACGTGCGACTGGCCGAAGCCAGCGTCACGGGCACGGAGAACCTGCTCATGGCGGCCACGCTCGCCGCAGGGCGCACCGTGCTGCGCAACGCGGCGGCCGAGCCGGAGGTGGACAACCTTATCGAGTTCCTGAATGCCATGGGCGCCCGCGTGCGCCGCGACCCCGAGGAGATCCACACTATCGTCGTCGACGGCGTCGCCTTCGGCGCCCTGCACGGGGCGCAGGTGGAGGTGATCCCGGACCGCGTCGAAGCCGGCTCGTTCGCGGTGGCAGCCGCGGTGACGGGGGGCGAGCTGTTCCTAGAGGGCGCGCGCGCGGACCACCTCGGGGCGTTCCTGGACGCCTGCGCGCTGGCCGGCGTCCAGGTGGCGGCCGAGCCCGGCGGTCTCCGCGTCGCCGGCCAGCCCCCGTTCCACCCCATGCACGTGCGGACGGCGATCTACCCGGGCTTCCCCACCGACCTCCAGGCGCCGTTCTCGCTGGTACTCACCCAGGCCGCCGGCGTGAGCGTGATCGAGGAGACGCTGTACGAGGATCGCTTCGACTACACCGACGCCCTGCGGCGCATGGGGGCGCGGGTGTGGGTCTCCGACCCTCACACCGCGGTCTTCCACGGCGCCAACCGGCTGCACGGGGCAGACGCGGTGATCCCGGACCTGCGCGCCGGCGCCACGCTGGTGCTGGCGGCGCTGGCCGCCGAGGGGGAGAGCCGCGTGGCTGGCGTGGAGCACGTCAAGCGCGGCTACGAGAACCTGGCGGGCAAGCTGAGTGCCGTGGGGGCGCGTATCAGGGAAGTCTGCGCGTAGCCGTGCCCGGTGGCCTGACGCAATCCCAGGCGGTGTTCCTCGCCATCCTGGCCGTCGCGTTCGGCCGGCTGGTCAGCGAGCGGCGGCGCCCCGACCTGGTGGCAATCCTCATCGTGCTGGCGCTGGCCGTCTCGGGTGTGCTCGCGCCGGAGGAAGCGCTGAGCGGCTTCAGCAGCCTGGTGCTCTTCGCGCTCGTCGCCGTCCTGACGCAGGACATGTCGGACGCGGCCACCACCGGCGCAAAGAGCGCCGTGGTGGCGCTGCTGGCCCCGGCGCTCTTGCCGGGCGGAGCCCCCGCCGCCGCGCGGCCGGCACCCCCTAGCGAGCGCTCGATAGGCTCTGTATACTGG
>CAYSYM010000098.1:0-4933 GCA_964435115.1 uncultured Chloroflexota bacterium
TCTTGTGGCGCGGTGGTTCGCGCAGATTTACCAAGTGTGGTCCGTGGGAAGCGTCGGATGTGAATAAGAGACGGCCTCTGGCCCGAGCGGCTCGACCACCGACACCTCCACGTTGGCGGTCCGGCCGTCGGCGCCATCGCGCACTTCGGCGCGGTGGTGGATGTGCTCTGGCCGTACGCCAAAGGTGATCGCACGCCCCGCGGCCGGCCTGAGCTGAGCGCGCTTCTCGTCGGGCACGCGCAGCTTCAGGCCGGTGGACTGCACCCACAGCCCGCCGTCTGGATCGGAGACGAGCTGGCCCTGGAAGAAGTTCATGGCCGGGCTGCCGATGAACCCCGCCACGAAGATGTTGGCCGGCCGGTCGTACAGGCTCTGCGGGGTATCGAGCTGCTGCAGGAGGCCGTCCCGCAGCACGGCGATGCGGTGGCCCATCGTCATCGCCTCCACCTGGTCGTGGGTCACGTAGACCGTGGTCGTCTGCAGCCGCTGGTGGAGCTTGATCAGCTCCGCGCGGGTCTGCACCCGCAGCTTGGCGTCCAGGTTAGAGAGCGGCTCGTCCATCAGGAACACCTGCGGCTCGCGCACGATGGCACGGCCCAGCGCCACCCGCTGGCGCTGGCCGCCGGAGAGCTGCTTGGGCTTGCGCTGCAGCAGGTTCTGCAGCCCCAGGATCTCGGCCGCCTCCTTCACGCGGCGGTCGATCTCCTGCCGCGGCCGCTTGCGCAGCTTCAGGCCGAAGGCCATGTTGTCGTACACCGTCATGTGCGGGTAGAGCGCGTAGCTCTGGAAGACCATGGCGATGTCGCGGTCCTTGGGCGCCACGTCGTTCACGCGGCGGTCGCCAATGTAGATGTCGCCGCTGGTCACCTCCTCCAGGCCGGCGACCATGCGCAGCGCGGTGCTCTTGCCGCAGCCTGACGGGCCGACGAGCACCAGGAACTCGCGGTCGTGGATCTGGATGTTGAGGTCGTTGACCGCGATGACGTCCTGAAACTTCTTGGTGACGTGGTCCAGCACGACGCCAGCCATACAGGTTTGCCTCCCTCCCAGCTCGGGGCGGTTCAAAGGTTGGCCTGGGCTCGGAGATTCCGAGCAGGTGGAGGATACCGGGCCCGGGCGGCGGCTGTCAGGTGGCGGCCGCCGCTTGCGCGGACCGGGTTGCCGTCGCCGGGGTGTGCTGGCGGGCTTGAGCCCGGGCATCCGTTTGGCCGGGTCGTCCTTGTCCCGCTGGGCGAGCTGCGGCTCGAGGTCCCGGAGACGGGCGTCCGGGCGCGCGGTCAGCGCCTGCTGCTGGGCGATGACGGCCCGCAGTTGGTCGATCAGCACGCGCTGGCGGATCACCAGATCCACCAGTTCGGCGTGCGTCATCGCTCCGGCGACCGCGCGCGTGAGCGCCAAGCCGCGCAGCGTACCCGGCCCCGCTGCCCCGCCGGTAGCCCCCGTCTCACCTCATCCGCGAGTGTGAGGAGTTACTGTCCAGCAGGGCGCTTGACCGGGCAACCAGCACGGGCTGTAGTATGGATAGCTAGCTATCCAGCTACCTGATACTGAGTCCCGGAGGTTGCCCGATGGCGATGAACGCGCGGCGCAAGGTGCAGACGAACCTCAAGCTCTCGCCCGAGACGGCGGCGGCGCTGGACGTGGCCGCTGCCCTGGAGGGCAAGGACAAGGCGGAGATCGTGGCGGAGGCCATCGAGCTCCGGCAGGAGCTGATGGGCAAGGACTACGGCGAGCTCGTCCAGCACGCCCTGGCCGTCCGCCAGTCCTCGGACCCTGGGAAGCGCCTGCGCGGCGTCGAGGCGCTGCGCGAGGAAGTCGCGGGCGCGACACCCGAGGGTTCGGTGACGATTACCGCCGCGCTCGCCAGAATTCGCTCCCGCGCCAGCAGCCGCGCGTGACCGACCTCGCCATCACCGCCCGGTGTTGGCGAGACCTCGAGACGCTTGCGGAGGACGAGGCCGAGCACATCGTCCAGGTGTTCGCGGAGCGGCGCGGTCTCGACCCGGACAGTGGCGAGACCATGCGGGGTGTGGGTGGCCCGCTGCGGAAGCTGCATGCCGACCGGGCGGGGGGCCGCAGCATCCGGGCGGTCACCTGGTACGACCCCGGCCACCACGTGTGCTGGCTGCTGGCCGCCGGCTGCCACGAGGGGTTCTATGAGCGGGTGGAAGAGCAGGCCCGACGGGGAGAGCTGCTGCCGACGCCGCAGGACGTCGCCAACTTCGACGCCGACGCGCCCGTCCGCCTGGTCGAGCGCGTGGTGCGAAGCGCCCGCGAGGCGCTGCTCCTGGCCCAGGCACACCCCGGCCAGGAGATGACGCTGACCGACACGCCGCCGCCGCGGGCCTTCTTCCGGGTGGAGGGCGATCATCTGTGGGTGCGCGTGGTGTTCATCGAGGAGGGAAAGCGGACCCTCTCGGATCGGCAGGTCGCCGCCCTCCACGCGGCGGTGTTCGGCGACCGTCCTCTGACGTTCGAGGTGCCCGAGGATGGCGGGGTGTGGAACTCCCTGTACCTGGTCGGCCCCGTTCCCTCGCCCGACGAGTGGCCACCACCGCCTACACTCGGGCGGCAGCCAGGGCGGACGTGAGACCAGCCTCCTAGAGGCAGCACCAGCGGACGAGCGCTGTCCGGATTGGAGAGCGGCACGTGCCTGGCGCTGCTCACGCCGCTCGCGCTTCATCCCCGTGGACCGAGCGAGGGAACTCGGTGAGCCGCCGATGCTTGACCAGCCAGCGGATGAAGAGCAGCCGCTTCTGCTCGCGGGTGACCCCAGGAACTGGCCCCGCTCGTAGCGCATCTTGAGCTTGACGAGGCGCTCGGCCTCGCGTCCAGAGAAGCCCAGCGCGCGCAGGCTGAGCGCGGCGGCCGTCGGTCCTATCGTCCAGAACTGCCTCATCGGTTGGATCGCCTCCGTCTTCACGTTGCCGACCCTTACGCGCCTCTCGTGACCATTTCCGAGTTGCGGATGGCCTGAGGCGGGTCGCCGGACACAGCAGCGCACGCGCGGAGCGGGGGACTCGATGTCCTGGTCTCCTTTTACCTATCTATCGGGGCGATTCGCCTCCTCCTCACCTCCGACACGCGTGCTGCCGAGTGGCTCCGATCGCTGGCACTGGAGAGCAAGCTCGTTTTCGATCCAGCGTCTGCGCGGCCGAACCTCGCCGTTGGTCTGCTTGAGATCCTTGGCCGGGAAAGCGCATTCGCGGGGCTCTCTGGCGCCGCTGCGCGCATCCCGTCAGGTCCGGGGAGCGAGACCAGCCCCCGTCGGCTTTTCCGGGCAAAGCCGACCAAACTTCATACACACCTGGAGCGTAGCGACGCCCAGCTACTTTTCAGCTACTTGGCGGCGGTTTTGGACGAGTTTCGAGAATTCGTCCCACGGGCTCGCTAGTGGTCGCCGGGGCACAGGTCGCGGGAACCGACGGGACCGGCGACGCTTCAGCTACTTTTCAGCTACTTGAACGGGCTAGGGCCGGGCAACCTGCGGGAAAGGGCTTCGACTACGCGGCGCGCAGGTCGAAAATCAGCGCACGCCCGACCAGGGGCCGGAAGGCGATTTCCTTCGTGTAGGAGCGAAAGAATTGCCTCGATTGGGGTTGGCTCTATAGATAAAGTCCAATGTGTTTTCAGGCTTGGATTACCGCGCCCTGGTAATTGACGCGAAGGTTGGCACATTTCTGTCGCGAAGGTTCGCACACGGCAGCGGGTCCCCATCGTGTGCCCTCTGCGGTGTGCCCTTCCGCGCCAGAGTGTCCTCCAAGACGCTCGATCCACCGATGGACTCGACGAGCACCGAGGAGCTATCCCCAGATAGGACACTGACCAGCCGCCTAATCCAACACCCCGGCGGGAAAACCGTGCGAACCTTCGTGCAAGATCTCTTTACCTGAAGGTTGGCACAGAGCTGCAGAACACGAGGAACTTGGGCCTCGTAGGCAGGGTGCGCCCGGCTGGCCGGAGTTTCGCGTTTGCACGCCTGGCTTACCAGGCGCGTCAGCAGCCTTCCAGCACCTGCTGGAGCGCGTCGTGCTCAGCCGGCGTCGCGCTGAACCCCCAGGTCACCTTGACGTAGGTCCAGTCCTCGGCGTACTCGCATCAGTAGCCCTCGTCAGGCGGCATCCAGGCGTTGGGGCCCTTATCCCCCTTCGAGCGATTTGCGGACGCACTGACGGCGACGAGGTGATCGGGGTTCCTCAGGTCGTTGGCGCACAGCTCGCGTTCGAGTGCGCTCCACTGCCAGCCACCCGAGCGATACGCATTGGCCAGGGGGACCAAGTGGTCGCTATCGAGCGCGGAGGCGTCCGTGACCTGCTGGCCGGTATAGGGGTCCTGCCAGAGACCACCGACCACGCAGCATTGCCGTTCGTCGGCAAACGTGACGGGTGCCAGCGATTCCTCGATGAGGACTTCGGCACGCGTATCCTGGCAGTCGCCGTCGGCGCCCACCCAATGGCGCCACTCAGAGCGCGCATATGCGGGGATGTTGGAGGGCACGTCGGCGACCTGGACTTTGGACAGTTCGGGGACCGGGCAGGCCGCCCAAGGACCGCCTGGCCCGGCAGATCGTCGACGCCCAGATGCAGAACGGCCCCCGCAGCAACGGCCTGGTGCAGGCGTGCTGGACCGTGGGCCTGCTGGCGGCCTTCCTGGTCGCCCGCTTCGGGCTGGTGCTCTCGAGCACCACCCTGCGCGCTCACCTGCACGCGAGCGGCTGGCGCTGGGCGCGGCCCACGCGCACAACCCGATCGAGCGCTGCTGGGGGCTGCTCAAGGACGCGGTCGCCGCCAACCGGCTGGCGGGCAGCATCGAGGCGCTGGTGGCCGAGGCCGAGCGGTTCTTCGCCACGCGCCGCTTTCAGGCCCCGCATCCGCTCCCCACTCTGTCATTCACCGTGACGATTAGGCCAGCGGGCGCGGGTTTCACCACGAAG
>CAYSYM010000099.1:0-4792 GCA_964435115.1 uncultured Chloroflexota bacterium
TCATGGGCTCCTGTCCTCCAAGGGTAGGAGCCTCCATCCATCCCAGGGCAGTTCAATCGCCCACGTGCTGCGCCCCTTGATGCGCCCAGCAAGTGGAAGCGCGAAGCCATCAACCTCCTCAGGCCGCGCAGCAGGAGAGCTTGGCGGGGTCCCGCGTGAAGCTCTGGGCGGCCAGCTTGAGCCCTTCGCTCATCGTCAGGTAGGGCGCGAAGGTGTCGGTGAGATCCTTCACCGTCAGGTGGAACCGGACGGCGAGCACCCCGGCGTAGATCACGTCCCCGGCGTTCTCCGCTACCACGTGGACGCCCAGCACCTGGTCCGTCCGCGCATCCGCCACCACCTTGAACAGCCCACGGGTGTCGCGGTTCACCAGCGCCCGCGGCACGTCGTCGAGCGCGAGGACCCGCACCTTCACCGTGTAGCCAGCCTGCCGCGCGCCCTCCTCGGTCAGCCCCACGGTGGCCACGGCCGGCGTGGTGAAGGTCACCCCGGGCACCGCCCGCAGGTCCGCCGGCCGGCTGCCCCCGAGCGCGTTCTCGGCCGCGACCGCGCCCTCGTGCGCCGCCACGTAGACGTACTGAGGGCCGAGCGTCACGTCGCCCGCGGCGAAGACGCGCGGATTGGTGGTACGCAGGTGCTCGTCCACCACGATCTCGCCGCGCGGGCCGGTGTCCACCCCGGCCGCGGGCAGATCCAGGGCTTCGGTGTTGGGCGTGCGGCCCGTCGCCACCAGCAACGCGTCCCCCTCGACCACGCGCTTCCCGCCCGCGACTCGCACGACTAGCTGCTTCGTGTTGCCGGACTGCTCGGCGCGCACAAAGGTGGCGCCGGTGATCACCTCGATCCCGTCGTCCTCGAGCACCCCGCGCATCGCCACGCCGATCTCCGGGTCGTACGCCCTCAGGAGGCGCTGGCCGCGCTGCAGGAGCGTGACCCGGCTCCCCAGGTGGCGGAAGAGCTGCCCGAGCTCCAGGCCGACGTAGCCGGCTCCAACCACGACGAGGTACTCCGGGAGCGCCTTGAGGTCGAGGAGCGAGGTGCTGGTGAGGTACTCCACCCGGTCGAGGCCGGGGATGGGCGGCACCGCCGGCCGGGCGCCGGTGGCCAGTACGAAGCCGTCGGCGCGGATGGCTCGGCCATCCACCCGTAGCGTCTCGGCAGCCTCGAAGCGCGCCGCGCCGCGCACCAGCTCCCAGCCGTACGCGTCGATGAGGTCCGCGTACTTGTGCTGGCGCAGCGACGCGACGAGCGCGTCCTTCTCCTCCACGAGGGTCGCCAGGTTGGCTGAGCGCGCCGTGGTGCTGATGCCCTTGAACGGCTGGTGGCCCGCCTGCCAGAAGAGCTCGCCCGCGCGGAGCTGCGTCTTGCTCGGGACGCAGCCGATGTTGACGCAGGTGCCGCCCAGCGTGCCGCGCTCGACCATCACCACCTTCGCCCCGCGTTCGGTCGCGGCGATCGCCGCCGCGAAGGCCCCGCCGCCGGAGCCGACGATCGCCAGGTCATACCGCTCGCCGCGCCCGGCCGGCGGCCCATCGCGGCGGCCGGCGGGCTCGGGCGCCACCGGCGCCGCTCGGCCGGGCTGGTAGCTCGTGCGCGTGCGTACGGCCTCTTCGAAGCGGGCCGGGTCGACGATCGCGGGCGCAGAGAAGCGCGCCTCCGCCCGGCGGAAGTTCGCCACCGGGTCTACGGCGCCCGCGTCCTGGAGCGCCCCCACGACCAGCCGCTCGCAGTCGGCGCAGGTCATCCCCTCGACTGGCAGGCGGTACTCCCACAGGCCATCGCCCGCGAGCGCCGGCGCCTCCAGCGGCTCGATTGCGCCAGGTCGGTACGCCGCCGCCTCTACGGCCGCCTTCAGGGCAGTTCCGTCCAGTGCGCCGGGCATCGCCACGACGGCTTCGCCGCGGCGAAAGTCGGCCTTCGCCTCCGAGGCGCCCGCTGCGCGCAGGGCTTCCTCGACGTGTCGTTCGCAGCCCGCGCAGGTCATGCCCTCCACCTGCACGCGCAGCCGCGTGGCGGTCGACGGGTTGGATGCATGGGTCATGGAGTCTCCTCGCTAGGCGCGGGCGCAGATGTGGCTCGCTGGCGGAACTCGGACGGGAGGTGTGGAAGGGGCGTCTCTGCTCTGCCCGCGCTCAGGCGCGCGGGCAGGCGAAGACGCGGGCCGCGTTCCGGGCCAGGGACGCGTGAGCCAGGTCCAGGATGGCGGCCACGTTCGGATCGGCCAGGCGGTAGAAGATGCGCTGGCCCTGCCGACGGGTCGCCACGAAGCGGCACCAGCGCAAGCACGCCAGGTGGTTGGAGATCCGCGGCTGCCGCATGCCGAGCTCCTCGCACAGCTCGTCGACGCTCTTCTCGCCGCCCCGCAGCTCCTCCAGGATGCCGAGTCGAACCGGGTCGTCCAGCCCGCGGAACCACTTGGCGAGCAGGTCCAGGTGGTCGAGCTCCTCGCCCGCCTGGACGAGCGTCTCGACGTCCCCGGCTGTGGCCAGCGCGGCCTCGGACGCCTCGCACCCGTCGCTGGCGGAACCCCGACCCCGAGCGGTAGCGTTCATCACGTCATCATGATATTCGGATTGCCGGGTCGAAGTCAAGCGCGGGTGGCGCCCGAGCCGGCCGGGGTGAGGGAGAGCCGCCGCCAGGCGGCGAGCTGATGTCTTCCCACCCGCACGGGGGCGGGCGGAGCGCCCGCCCCGCTCAGCCGGCGATCTCCTCTACGAAGCCGAGGAGCTGCTGCTCCGTCAGGCCGCCCAGCCAGCGGCGGGCGATCCGCCCTTCCCGGTCCACGAAGACGGTCGTCGGGATGCCTGCCACGCCGTAGGCGGTCGTGATCTGGCCGGCCGGGTCGGGCCCGTTCGGGTAGTCGATCCCGAACTCCGCCAGGAACGCGCGCGCCCCCTCGTCGGTGTCCTGGATGTCCACGCCCACGAAGACCACCCCACGGTCGCGGACGGCCCTGGACACCTTCGCCAGGGTTGGGGCTTCAGCGCGGCACGGCGGGCACCAGGACGCCCAGAAGTTCACCACCACCACCGCCTGGCCCCGCAGCTCGGCCAGTCGCAGCGTCCCGCCGTCGAAGAGCGCCAGCGTGAAGTCGGGCGCCGCCGCGCGCCGGTCTGGCACCGGCTCGGCCATCGAGCCCGCCACGCCTCCGGAACCGGCCAGCGGCCAGGCGCCCAGCCCGCTCGTGTCCGTCCCCGCTAGCCAGCCACCCGTCAGCGACGCGAGCACGCCCGGCTGGCCGGCCCACCAGCCGAGCCAGCCGAGCAGGAGCAGCGCGAACGACACGCGCTGCACCACTCGCAGCCGCGGCAGCAGGCGCAGCAGCAAGGGCAGACCTGCCTCGCCCGTCGCCTGTCCCGTCGCGGGCGGGTCGCGCTCGCGATCTGTCCGGGAACCCGTGCCTGGCTCCGGCGCCGCGCGCATGGGGCGGGCGACGCGTGGGGTGTAGGCGAGCCCGTGGCGCAGCAGGCGGCGCAGCGCAGCGGCCCACCGACGCGACCGCCTGTCGAACGCTCCCTTCCGGGGCTGGCCGGGGTTGGCGCCTCCACGCGCGGCCGCGTCCATCAGAGGAACCAGTAGATGAAGGTGTCGTTCAGGCCGGCCAGCACCAGCACCACGCCCGCCACGCGCTCGAGCAGCCGGTTCGCCCGACGGACGCCGCGCACGTAGCCGGCCGCCTGCCCCGCGCCGAGCGCCAGCAGCCCGGCCAGCCCGAGCAGCGGCAGGGTGGTGCCCAGCGCAAACACCGGCGGGTAGAGCACGCCCAACGACGAGCGCAGCGCGAGCGGGATGGTCAGCCCGAAGAAGAGCCAGAACAGCGTGGGGCAGAACGCGAAGCCGTACGCGACTCCAAGCAGGAAGCCACCTCGCGGGCCGCTCCCGCCGGAAGCCCCACGCTTCTTCTCAGGTGGACTCTGCGCCTCGGCCTCGCCGACGTCAGGTGCGGCGGCACGCCGGCTCCCGTGTAGCGCCCGCTCCTGCAGCCAGGCGCTAAAGCCGTGCCCCACCGCCACGTTCAACCGCAGCACGCCGAGGAAGGACAGCCCGATCAGGAGCATCAGCGGCCCCAGCGCCTTGCGGACGACCCCGATCGCCGGGATGAGGCCGGTGGCCAGCTCCCGTCCGGCCAGCACCACCGCCGTTCCGACCAACGTGTACACCAGCAGCTTCCCCAGCAGGTAGGCCAGCGCCGAGGCGAGCGAGGCCCGCGGGCTCTCCAGCCGCCGGGAGACGAAGGCGAGGGCGCTGGCGTTCGTCGTCACCTGGCAGGGCGAGGTCGCCCCCAGCAGCCCCAGCAGCAGCGCCGCGACGAGCGAGACGCCAGCACCGCTGGTGAGCGCCATCAGCGGCTCGGCCACGGCCGCGTTGAGCGTGGTGAGGACGATGTACCAGTTGAGCGCCAGCTCGCTCAGGCCCACCGACCCTACCTCCCCCGCTCCGCCGGGTGGACCGTGGCAGCCGCTCGCGCGCCCGGGACGACATACCGCAGCATGCCACCGGGAATCATGCCCGCCAGCCGCCCCACCGTGCCATTAGACCCTACCTTCCACCTTGACACCCGGGGCGAATATCCTACGATAGCAATCAACCACGTCGATCTTGTCCCACGCGCGGCGCCGGCCGCGATCCTCGCGGCCGGAAGCGGCTGTTCGCGCCCACGTCCGCCCGTGGCGCGGGCCCACCAGCGCCAAGTGGAAGGAGCGAAGCATGTCCCAGTGGCCCCTGTTCCCCGTGACCGTCGTCGGCAGCTGGCCCCGACCCCCCTGGCTGCTCGAGGCACTGCGCCAGCGCC
>CAYSYM010000100.1:0-4715 GCA_964435115.1 uncultured Chloroflexota bacterium
GATGGTGGGCCGGGCGACGGCCGGGGCGGCCATAGCGGGGAATTCTACTGCGGACTCCAACGGGGATCGGGCGACCGAAGTCCGGGCGGGCCTGGCAGCGTGGGGTTTAGCGGTAGACGGGCCATACTCGGAGGGTCCTGAACTGCACCTCGGCCCTGTAGTGACTACCTGCGTATCGCCCCGGAAGTCGGAGGGCATCACCGGTGTCGTGCCGCTCACCGCCCGCTGGGAA
This sequence comes from uncultured Chloroflexota bacterium, assembly GCA_964435115.1. Lineage (GTDB taxonomy): Bacteria > Chloroflexota > UBA6077 > UBA6077 > CF-72 > CAYSYM01. The sequence goes on from CAYSYM010000100.1 coordinate 233, forward strand.
CACGCGGCGGAGCCGGAGGCGCGCCGCGGACCCCTCACGGCGAGGGCCTGATGTGAGACCAGAGCAGGCAGGGAAGCAGTCCTCGCGAGCGTGAGCAGGCACCGGAAGAACGACCAGGCGAGCTCGGGAGTCCAGCCGCCACCGTAGCGGCGTACGATGCGCAGGTTCTCGCGCCACGCGGCGATCTGGCCGGTCGCGGATTTCGAGGCCGGGTGCCAGCGAAACGCGGCGAGCGCCCGGTTCACGTACTGCACGCGCACACCGGGCAGCCGCAGCCAGAGGTCGTAGTCCATGGCGTAGTCCAGCCTCTCGTCAAGGTAGCCCACGCGCTCCAGCGCGCGCTTCCGCAGAAAGACTGCGGGCTGGGCGATGTAGTTGCCGCGCCGCAACAGCCGCCTGAAGTCATACGGCCCTGGTGTCTCGCGCCACAGGAGCTCGCCGTGCACGCCTACCACGTCGCAATCGCCGTACAGCACCTCCAGCCCCGGTGTCAGGCGGAAGCGCTCAGTGACAAGAGGCAGGGCGCCGGGAACGTACAGGTCGTCGGCGTTGAGCCAGGCCACGACATCGCCGCGCGCCTGGCGGAGCCCCGCGTTGATCGCCGCCGACTGGTTGAGCCCCGGGCATTCCAGCCAGACGACACCCGGAGCGGCGCGGGCGATGACAGCCGTGCCGTCGGTTGACCCGCCGTCAATCACCAGGTGCTCCACCTGTATGGCTGTCTCGGCGCGAACGCTGGCCAGGCAGTCCTCCAGGTGGCGGCTCGCGTCTAGCGTGGGAGTGATCACCGAGATGGCGGGGGTAGGCTCCGCCCGCCCCCGTGGGTCAATCGGCAGGGTCATGCCTGGGCCGCGACGGTGGTGGAGACGGAGCCCGCTCCGCGCCGGGAGGAACGGACCCTGCACACGGCAATCGAGCCGTACTGCGCCAGCGGCGCCACCAGGTCCTGCGCCTGGATCCGCGCGAGCGTCGTGTAGGCCAGGTCCACCACCAGATAGTCCACCCTGTAGCGGTGGAGGAAGTAGCCCACCGGTTGACGTAACACCGGGAAGAATTCCTCGAAGCGTTCCAGGTTGCCGCTGTGGCCGCCCCAGACCACGGCCTTGCCCGCGGCGTACGCCACGTAGTCCGCGTACATGTTCGGCAGGACGAGCACGTTGCCGCCCGGCAGGGTGCGCAGGTACGCGGCGGCAGCGGCCAGGTCAGGCGGGGTCTCCGCGTTGTGCTCGGTGCGGCGGGTGGCCATGTACCGGTAGAAGTACGCCAGGGCGGCCAGGCTGGCGATGACGGCGAGCAGAAGGGTGAGCCGGACCAGGGCGCCCTCCTGCACGTTCACCGCCACGGCCAGCGCGTAGGCGCTGGGGAACACGGACAGCTTCATGTAGTGGACCCCCGGGCCCAGGATCCGCAGCGGCGGGATGAAGGTGGTCGCAAACGCCCAGGCGAGCACGGCCACCGCCCACCAGTACATGAACCGCGCCCACTCCGTGGGTGGCACGGGCATCACGAGCACCGGCAGCACGAAGGGGTTCTCGCCAAGCAGCCGAACGAGCGAGGCCGCCCAGGGGCGCAGGCGCGCGGTGAGCGAGCGGCGCACGGCTGCCAGGGGGGCGCTTGCGCCGGCGGGGGCGCCTTCGGGTGTGGCGCGCCCGTCGCTCATCGCGGGTGAGTCGTTCACCTGGTGGGCGCGCCTCAGGCGGACGTTCCGGAACCAGAACCGGGCGGCGTGCAGGTGGTTGTGGATCACCCGCACGTAGTAGCCGCCGGAGAGCGCGATCGCCAGCGGCAGGCCCAGGACGCCGAGCGCCACGAAGCGCAGGTCGCCCGAGACCAGCGTGAGCGTGGCGGCGCTCACCAGGAACGCGATCGTGGTGCTGGTGTGCGTGTTGTAGAGGAGCGCGATGACCAGCAGCGCCAGGCCACCTGGCGCCAGACCGCTGTCGCCAACCAGCGCTAGGGTGGGGCCGGCGCTCGGGATGATGCTGCGCAGCAGCGCCAGCATCGCCAGGGTCTGGAGCAGCGAGGCGAAGGCTCGCCCGTTCAGGTTGCGAGTCTCCGAGATGAGCTGCGGGGTGACGGCGTAGATCAGCCCGGCCGTACTGGCGGCGAGCACGCTATCGGTGAGCCGGAAGGTGAGCAGCAGCAGCAGGAGCAGGTGGGCGACGTCAATCGTCGGGCCGACCAGCCAGAAGTACCGGCGCAGCCACGCCTGCGGCAGCAGAGCGAGCAGGAGGGGGAAGCCCGCCGGGTACGACTCGTACGCGTCGTGCAGCAGGTACTGCGGCAGGCGGATGGGGAGTCGCTTTTGCCGGCGCAGCGCCTCGGCGCTGGCCAGGTAGTACCAGGTATCCACCCCACCGGGCTGCTTGCCGAGGAAGACGCGCAGGCGCAGGTAGAGGGCGAACGCCGCCAGGCCCGCGCTCGCGGCCAGGAGCGCCACCAGCTTGAGCGGCCATGCCAGGGCGACGTCAGGGGCCATGGCGAGCCAGCATCATAGCCCCCACGGCGCACACCCGCCCAGCGGGGGTGTCGGGTGTCGGGTATTGGGGGTTGGGTGCGGGGTGGCGTGGGCGGGAACGCGGTACCCTTCAGGCCATGGTAGAAGCGGTGCCGTATGCCGAGCCGCGCTGACGATTGGCTCAGCCAGGCAGTGCGCGACCTGGAGCAGGCCGCGGATTCCCGCCGGGCCGGGCGCCACGAGTGGGCCTGCTTCGCGGCCCACCAGGCCGCCGAGAAAGCAGTGACGGCGCTCCACCTCCACCTCGGGCAGGAGGCGTGGGGCCACGTGGTGGCCAGACTGCTGCGGGAGCTGCCCGTGACGGTGACTGTTCCTCCCGACCTGGTCGAGAAGGCGCGGGTGCTGGACAGCTTCTACGTCCCGACGCGCTATCCGAACAGCCATCCCGCGGGCGCGCCCTTCGAGCATTACGGGCCGCTGCAGAGTGGCGAGGCGCTCCAGTATGCCGGTGAGACCCTTGAGCTCGTCCGTCGTCAGATGGCCTGATGCGCAGACCGTGGCGCGCGCGGTCGCCCGCTGGGCCGAGCGAAGTGTGCGCCAGCGGCCGAACGTCGAGCGGATCGGCTACTTCGGGTCCTACGCGCGCGGCGACTGGGGCGTAGGGAGCGACCTGGACCTCGTCGTCGTGGTGCCCACCGATGAGCCGTTCGAGCGCCGGGCCGCCTCGTGGGACCTCGCGGACCTGCCGGTCCCTGCCGACCTGCTGGTCTACACGCCGGAGGAGTGGCGCTCGGTGAGCGCGCGGGGCCGCTTCGCCGACGTGCTGCAGCGTGAGGCGGTGTGGGTGTACGTCAAGGGGTAGCCCGGCCAACGTGGAGCTCGTGTCCGCCGCCAGCGCCTCGGCGTTCACGCCATGATCCCCTCTGCCCGCGCAGCACGGTACAGGGGCCATGCGCCAGCCGCATAGTCTGCCTCGTTGACGGGCAGGGCGTGTATGGGCCGCACGACTTCGAGTTGCAGGGGGTAGAGCGCCTGCGTGATGGTCTGGAGCTCGCGGCCGAGCGTGATCTCGCCGGCAAGCAGGACGAGCACGCCCACGTCGCTGTCCTCAGCGGCCTCGCCGCGCGCTTCCGAACCGAACAGCAGCACGCCACGCAGGCGGTCGCCGTAGGCGGCCTGCAGATCCGCCTTGATGCGTTGGAGGAGCTGGTACCGATCCACCCGGCGCTCACCCGCGCCTGATCTCGCCTGTGGGGCTTCGGCGGCACGTTCCCCGAATGCCTGGCGCGTGGGCGGCCCGCGCTACTCCGCGCGCGCCAGCGCGGCAAAGGCGGCCGGGTCGCGCACGGCGAGGTCGGCCAGCACCTTGCGGTCCAGGGCGATGCCGCGGGTCTTGAGGGAGGCGATGAGCTGGCTGTAGCTGAGGCCGTGCTGGCGGGCGGCGGCGTTGAGGCGCTGGATCCACAGGCGGCGCATGTCCGCCTTGCGCGCGCGGCGGTCGCGGTAGGCGTAGGCGAGCGACTTCATCAGCGCCTCGTTGGCGATGCGGTACAGCTTGCGCCGGCCCTGGACCTGCCCTTTGACCTGGTTCAGGACCTGCTTGTGGCGCCGGTGGGCGGTGACGGCGGGCTTGATGCGGGTCATCCCGTGGCTCCAGGCCTAGCCGGCGTACGGCAGCAGTCGGCGGACCCGCGGTCGGTCGGCCGGGCTCACCGGCATCATCTCGTCGTACTCGCGCGCGGCGCGCTTGGAGCGGTTGCGGCGCAGGTGGCTCTTGCCGTGGCGGGTGCGGACGAGCGTGCCGGTGCCCGTGGACGCGAAGCGCCGCGCCGCGGCCTGGTGGGTCTTCAGCTTGGGCATGGCCGGGGCTCTCCCTGGGGGTCGGGGGGGGGTGGCGGGTGTGGGCGGTTGGGGGCGGCGCCTGGCGCGCGGCGGCCCGCTGCCTGGGCCGCTGGGCGCGTCCCGACACTGGCCCCCACCCCCGGGCGGGCCGCGCGGGCCGAGGGCACCGCGCCGCGCCGAGGG
>CAYSYM010000101.1:0-3266 GCA_964435115.1 uncultured Chloroflexota bacterium
CTCGGGGGCCTTGAGTACACCTGGGTAGTGGCCGAGATCCATCGTCGCGCCGCGCTCAGGCGCCTCCATCGCCTCGCCGCACGCTCCGGGCGTCCCCAGCTGGTCGCGTGCCTGCGGCCGCTGGTCCCAAACCTACCGGGTTGCGCGCCTGACCCGCCTGCCGGCAGAGGGCCGTCGTCCCGCAACGCGCCGCTGCCCGGCTCAGCCCGTGGGCCGACGTGGGACACAGACCGGCGCAGATGTGGCCTACGGGCTGAGCCCCTTCACGAGGAAGCGCGAAGCGCGTAGGCAGGTGGCAGGGTGGCTGGAGTCGTGAGGACGCTGGTGAGGGCACCAGGCGTGGTGCCCGGCGTCGTCCGGCTCCTGAGCAGCGGCTCCGCGGCGGCTGCTCTTCGGCAGCGGTGGCCCGTGGTCGTCGTCGCCATCCTCTTCCTGGCGGGGCTCACGGACGCGAGCCTTCTTGCGGCGGATCAGCCGGCGCCTCTGGGCCTGCGCGCGGAAGCCCGGGGGTCCGATCTCGTGGTGGCGTACGTCGTCCCCGCCGGACTTGCGTCGGATGTCGGTGTTCGCCCTGGCGATGCGATCCTGCAGGTGGATGGTGCGCCAGCGAGCGCGCGAGATGGCGACCGCATTCCCGGCGCCCGGACCGCCACGATCCTGGCCAACGACGAGACGCTCATCGAGCTGCGCGCCGAGTCCTCGCCATTCCTGCGCGCACCGCTCCAGCGCGTGGCATTCCTGGTCACCGCCTGGGCCTTCGTGCTGGTGGGAGGAGCGGTGTTCGTTCTCGCCACCGACGTGGAGGCAGCCGGTCTGCTCCTGGCGATGAGCACGTCCGCAGCCAGCGCCCTCACGGTCGCCATCGCGACTGCCGCGCGCCCGGCATGGGGGCTCTCGGCCGAGTACGTCTCCGTGCTGACCTTCGCACTGAGCACGTTGCTCTTCTTCCTACGCTTCCCGCTCCGGCGCGACCGGACACCAGCCGGCCGTCGGGCGCTCAGGGCGAGCCTCGTCGCCACCATCGCCGTGCTCATCGGGTATGCCTGGGCTTTCGCCTCTGGGCAGGGGGGCTACACGCAGCTGCGCCAGGCGGCGTTTGGCCTCGTCGGCGTCGAGCTGCTCGCTGCCCTAGGCCTCGCGCTGTGGCCCGCTGGTGGGAGTGGACGAAGCCTGTCACCCCTCCTGGCACTCGGCACCGCGGCCGGGCTGGGTCCGTTCACTGTCTTGAGTCTCGCGCCGTCCCTGCTGGGACGGGACTACCTGGTCGATCCCGAGATCGCGATCCTCGGCCTGGCTGCTCTTCCCGTATCCCTGGGAGCGGCCATCCTCCGCGGTGACGTCCCGGGTATCACCCGCCTCGTCCGGCGGGGCAGCATTGCTCTCCTCGTGTGGACCCTGTTGCTGGCCGCCTCTGCCGAGACGGCTGCCTGGGTGTACGCCCAGGGGGGCTGGAGCCACCCGCCGCCATCGCCGGCCTGGCTGGCGATTGAGGTGGCGCTCATCGTCGCCATCTTCCCCTTCCTCCAGGCACGCCTGCGGCGCAGCCTGGAGGGCTGGCTGCTCCGCGACAGCTACGACTACGCCGCCGCGCTCGAGCGACTGAGCAGCGAGGTCACGCAGCTCACGAACACGGAGGCGATCACCTCGCATGTCCTCTCACGCCTGGGAAGGCTCCTCGACCTCGCCTGGTCGTCGCTCGAGCTGGATGGTAAGCGCCACCTCTGGGGCGCTCCGGTCTCGACCGGGCCGCCGGCGGCCCGGGTGCCGCTCGTCGCGGATGGGCGTCGACTGGGCGTCCTGGCGCTCGGCCCGAAGCGCCACGACGTCGAGCTCTCCGCGGAAGACGTCGCACTCGTCCGCACGTTCGCCCCCCTGTTGGCGACCGTCTTGCAGAACGTTCACCTCGTGGAGCGGCTCGCCGAGCAGGTCTCCGAGCTGCGCGACCGGGAGCTCGCCCTCACCGAGCTGAGCGCGCGTCTCATGCGTGTCCAGGAGGAGGAGCGCCGGCGCGTCGCCCTTGACCTGCACGACGACCCCTTGCAGCGGGCGATCCTCCTCGCGCGCTCGATGCGCGAGGGTGCCCAGGCCGGGGCGGCCGAGACGTGGCGTCAGGCCCTGGACGACGTGATCGACGGGCTGCGTCGGATCTGCACGGGATTACGGCCGCCAGCCCTGGATGATCTGGGCCTGGCTCGAGCGATTGAAGGCCTCCTCCGCGATGTTCGGGCCCGTTCGGACCTGCGCGCCACGCTTCGCGCCTCGATGGAAGCCGAGCCTGGTCGTCGCCTCCATCCAGACCTGGAAACCGCGCTCTTCCGGGTGGCCCAGGAGGCGCTTAACAACTGCCTGCGCCACGCCCAGGCCACGCAGGTTGAGGTGCTTCTCTGCGTGGACCGGGACACCGTCCACCTGCGCGTGATGGACGACGGGATCGGCACGGAACCTTCCAGCCCTCAAGGTGGGCGCTTTGGCATCCTCGGCATGCGCGAACGCCTGCGGCCGTGGGGTGGGGAGGTGCTACTCGAATCCCCGCCCGCTGGCGGAACCATCCTTTCCGTCGCGGTCCGGACCGGGGTGGCCTGAGGGTGCCTGTGAAGCCGATCACCGTCCTGCTCGTGGACGACCATCCGATCGTCCGCGACGGAACCCGCACGGCCCTCGAACGCGACACGTCCATCGCCGTGGTCGGCACCGTGACGCGGGGAACCGACGCCCTGGTGGCTGCCGACCGGCTGCGCCCCGCGGTGGTGCTCCTTGACGTCCACCTCCCTGACATGAGCGGCGTCGAGGTCGCGCGACGGCTCCGCGAGACTCTCCCTGAGGCGGCGATTCTGGTCCTGACCGGCTACGCGGAAATGGGCTACGCCCGTGCCCTCCTCAGCGTGGGTATCCAGGGCTACCTGAGCAAGACGGCCACCGGCCCGGAGATCGCCGCGGCGGTGCGGGCGGTCGCCGCTGGGCGGCGTGTCTTGACGGCCGAGGCCGCGGTAGCGGCGCGTGGCAGCGCGGAGATCGCGCTCACACCTCGGGAACGGCAGGTCCTGGTGCTCTGGGCCGCCGGGCGGCGGTACGCGGAGATCGCCGACGAGCTGTGCATCTCGGTCAAGACCGTCGAGGTGCACGTGGGCCATCTCCTCGACAAGCTCGGCGCGACGTCCCGAGCCGAAGCGCTCGACCGCGTCCGCGATCTCGGCCTGCTCCTGCGCTAGTGCGCGAAAAGTAGGGGTGGGCCCTGATGGCGGCGGCGCTCCCAGGCGCTACACGGG
>CAYSYM010000102.1:0-3260 GCA_964435115.1 uncultured Chloroflexota bacterium
GGTGTGCTTCGGGTCCGACCAAACCTGCCCCTTCAACAGCTCGCCGACGCAACCGGTTTTGCTCCGCCGTACCATTTCTCCAACAAGTCCCGAAAGGTCCAGGGCTACTCGCCGCGCGATTATCGGCTGCCCATGCAGTCGGGTTTCTTCATCCCCGGCAACCCGGTGATCCAGCAGCTTTTCGCCCCGACGATCAAACCCCCCTAGAGCCTGTTCCAAAAACCGGAAGTTTGGGCTGCAGGCCGGGACTGCGTCCCGGCGCGCGCGGGTGTTTTCGCCGGCTCGCAAGAGCCGGCCCACAGTTTGGTGGCCAGAAAGCACCGCTTGAAAACGGTTTTGGGATAGCTTCTAGCGCCGCGCGACTTTCTTTCTCCGCCGCCCACCCGCCAGGGCCGCCAGGCCCAGGCCCAGCAGCGCGCACGCCGACGGCTCCGGCACGAAGACGAACTGGCCGCCGTTGTCGATGAAGAGGTTCAACCCGTCGGGGTTGTTGCCTTGGTTGATCACCCCCCCCGTGTTCGCCCGGGTATACGTCTGGCCGGTGTTGTCATCCACAAACGCCGTCCCCACGTAGATCGTCAGCGCGCTCAGCTTGATCGTCGCGTTCGTGAACAGGTGCAGCACGTCCACATACAGCACCTCGTTGCTGTTGCCGCCCCCGCCGTTGTCGATGGCGTCCACAAACCGGATGCCGTTGGTGACGGCCAGCGTCCCCACCGCAAAGTTGTTGTTGAACCCCGCGTAGTTCGTCCCCAGGTTCTTCCCCGCCACCTCAAACGTGTTCGTCGCCAGCGACCCCGCCGCCCCAAACGTGATCGTCCCCAGCCGCGTGTTGAAGTTGTTCGTGTCCGTGCTCCCGTTCACAAAGTCGCCCCGGATCACCAGGTTGTCGTTGGTGTGGGTCATCGAAATAATGCCGCCGCTGCCCAGCGTCAGGCTCCCGTTGACAATCGCCGTCGAGGGGTTCACCACCGGCGCGAATGCCAGCGTCCCGTTGTTCGTCAGCCCCGCGTTGAACGTCAGCACGCTCTGGTTCTGCACCGTGATCGTGCCGGCGTTGGTGACGGCGGCGCCGAAGGTGGCCGCGCTCTGATCCTGCACCGTCAGCGTCCCGCTGTTGACCACCGCGTTGCTGAACCACAGCCCGCCGCCGCTCAGCGCCGTCATCGCGCCGGCGGCGTTGTTATTGACGGGTTGCGTGAAGGTCAGCGTCTGGCCGGCGGTGTTGTTGGTCACCACGCCGGTGTTGTTCAGCGCCGCGTTGAGCGTCCCGTAGCCCCGGAGGCTCCCGGAGTTGTTCACCCCGGACCCCGGCGCCGTCAGCATCCCGCCGCTCAACGCGATGCTGCCGATGTTGGTGAACGCCACCGCCACGTTCAGCTCGGCGCCCGCCCCCTGCGCCGCCAGCAGGCCCGCGTTCACCGGCGTTCCCGCCGCGTCGTTGGTGAAGCCGCCCGTCAGATACAGCACCCCGCCCGTGGCCGCGATCGTCCCGCCGGCCGCGGCGCCGACCGTCGGCGTCACCCAGCCGTCGCCGGAGATCGCGCCCTGGTTGGTCAGGACGCCGCCGACGACGAAGTTGGTCAGCACGCCGCCGTTGAACAACGCCAGAATCCCCGACGACGAGGCGTTCAGGAAGGCGTTGGAGAACTGCAGCACCGTGCCGTTGCCGATCTCCAGCGTCCCCTGGTTGGTGAAGGTGTTCACCACGTCGAGGCGGATCACCGTGCCGTCGGGATTGCCGGCGTTGGCCCAGAGCATCGTGCCGCTGTTGCTGAGGTTGGCCACGTAGCCGCTTTGATTGTTGAAGTCGAGCGTCGAGCCGGCCGAGACGGCCAGGTTGCTCGCGCCGAGCGTCTCATTGCCGCCGCCCGCGGTGTTGACGCGGTTGTTCACGAGCTGGACGTAGGCGATGTTGCCGGCCGGGTCGCCCACCTGGAACGTGCCGAAATAAAAATTCGTCGCGCCGCCGAGACCGGGCTGGGCGAAGACGCTGGCGACCTCGACCGCTTGTATGACGCCGCCGCCGTTGAAGACGGTCGCGCCGGAAAAATCATTCGCGGCCGGGCTGGCGGACTGGTTGTCGAAGTCGCCGCCGACGTAGAGCGCGCCGCCGGCGTTGTTCAGCAGCGCGGCGTTCGGGCCAAGCGTGAAGCTGCCGAGCGTCCGCGCCGCGCCGCCGTTGGTCAGGATCAACCGGTTGCCGGCGCCGGCCGGGCCGACGGCCAGAGCGCCGCTGTTGCTCCAGAGCGAGCCGGCGCCGGTCACCAGCACCGTGTTGCTGTTCGCGCCGGTGTTGTAGCCGATCCAGCCGTTAATGTTGAAGACCGTGCCGCCGTTGGCGATGGTCAGCGTATTGCCGAAATCATTCGTGTTGCCGACAACGAGATCGCCGCTGTTGCTCCAGACCGAGCCGGCGCCGGTCACCAGCACCGTGTTGCTGTTGCCGCCCGCGTTGGCGCCGATGGCGCCCTGGCTGTTGAAGACTTGTCCGCCGTTGGCGATGGTCAAACTGTTGCTGGAGCCGCCGTTGCCGACCGAGAGAGCGCCGCTGTTGCTCCAGAGCGAGCCGGCGCCGGTCACGAGCACGGCGTTGCTATTCGCGGCGGCGTTGTTGCCGATGGTGCCGCTGTTGTTGAGGACCCAGCCGCCGTTGGTGATCGTCAGGTTGTTGCCGGCGCCGTAGTTGCCGACGTAGAGATTATTGTTGCCGTTGCTCCAGACCGAGCCGGCGCCGGTCACGAGAACGGTGTTGCCATTGGCGCCGGGGGAGTTGCCGATGTAGCCGCCGGAGTTGAGGACCTGGCCGCCGTTGGCGATGGTCAGCGTATTGCCGAACTCATTCGTGTTGCCGACATACAAAGTGCCGCTGGTGCTCCAGACCGAGCCGGTGTCGGTGACGAGAACGGTGTTGCTATTGGCGCCGGCGTTGTTGCCGATGACGCCGAAGACGTTATCGAAGACCTGTCCGCCGGCGGCGATGGTCAGGCTGTTGTTGGTGCCGGCATAGCCGACATACACGGCGCTGCTGTTGCTCCAGACCGAGCCGGCGCCGGTGACCGTCACGGCATTGTTGCTGCCGTATACACCGATGAAGGCGCCGACGCTGGTTACCCGGCCGCCGTTGGTGATGGTCAGGCTGTTGCCGGCGCCGTTGTTGTTGCCGACAGACAAATTGCCGCCGTTGTTGCTCCAGACCGAGCCGGCGTCCGTCACGATCACGCTGTTGCTATTCGCGCCGGCGTTGGCGCCGATGGTGC
>CAYSYM010000103.1:0-3258 GCA_964435115.1 uncultured Chloroflexota bacterium
CGGGTGAGTGCGGGCCCGACGGGAGTCGAACCCGAGCGGGTTGTACTTGGTTCCGCCTCTGGAGGAAAGGTCTTGCGAAAGATGGCAAGTGCTTGAATGCCGAGATTACTCTGACCCCAAGCCGAGCTGCTTCATGAGCATCTTGGGGTCGTAGTATTCCCTTATCTGCCGCAACTTGCCCTCTGGACTGACTTCTACGAAGAGTGCGTAGGTCGACTTCAACTTCGCCTCCTTCCTTTCGGCTGTCAACTCGAATCCGGCCCGGTGGCCTTCCGCGAGGAGGTTGCCGATGACGAACGTAGTGTCCGGTATGTTCTCCACAAAGGATTTCGCATCTCTTATGAGATTCTCCTTCCCCATTCCGACCTTCTCTCCCAGGAAGGGCTCCGTCCACGAGAAGTCATCTGCCAGCAGGCTAGCAACTGTGCCCCAGTCTCTTCGATTGACCGCATCGAAAAAGCTGTCCACCGCCTTCCTCGCTTCGGGTTGCATCCCCACGACTGGCCGATGTTCTGCGATAGGATTTAGCGATTGCGAAAGGGTGGCGACGAAAATAGGACATCATAGAACGGTGTCTGTCCGTTCCCTCGATGCTTTCTTGAATTTAGGATCGTGCCCAAAGACCACGACCCGGACACAGGAAGACTTGATGATGTTTTTAATCGAAGAAAGGCGCTCCATGGCGCCCGATGGACCGAGTCGACCTGCAGATAGTCAGATCTCTCCTCACCGATACTCACCACTACCCATTTCGTTCAGAGGTTCGGGAATCAATCGCGAGTATCGCCAGAAGACTGGGGATTAGTGAGCCTACCGTCAGAAAGAGAATAGGCGGACTCTCGGAATCAGGGTTTCTGGCTGGCTGGGGGTTGTCGGTGAACCCAGGTATCTTTGGCCAGCGGGCCGCCCAAGTGTGGCTGGACGTGTTCCCGTCTTCGTCCAAGCAGGACGCCATCAGGAAGATCAGGCTGATTGACGGGGTTTTCTATACTTGCAGGCATCATGAAAACCGAGTAGGTGTCTGCCTCCTCTATGATGATGAACACACTTTGGAGAAGCGTCTGGAACTGATGGCGAGGATTGCGAATGCGGAGAACATCTCTCATGGTCAGATTCTTTTCCCTCCTTGCTCGTATCGCCTCACCCACTCGGACCTTGCAGTGATCAGGACAATTCAAGAGAAACCAACATGGATTACGCTTCTATTGCGAAAGCGACACACCTTTCATCCAAGACAGTGAAGCGTCGTCTAGATAGGATGATCAAGGAATATGCCGTCTTCGTTGCGCCAAAGTTCGACTTCGTCAGCCTGAGAGGAACAATCCCTGCTGACATCTTCATGAAGTTCGAAGATTCAAAGTGGACTCGAGAGGTTGACGAGTCTGTATTCGCTGCGATTGGCAGTGCCGTCGCCTACTCAACAGCAGGAAGCCCGGAATACTTCTATGCCTTAACCTTCCTTGATAATGTGGAGCAAGCAAGCAGAATCGCAAGTTCGCTGAAGGACATTGAGGGCGTGAAGGAAGCTTACGTCGACTTGATTGAGGAGCACTGGGCGCAATATTCTGTCCTAACGAAGAACGTCGAAAGATTAGCCTCGTTATCCCGAGTAGCCGTGGCAAACCCTAAGCGCCGGTAGCTCCGTAGGGAAATTGGACCTGAAACAGCCCGAGCGGGCTCGATACCACATTTCGCGTCTCAAGTACGGGCTCGACGGGTTCCATACTTGGTCGGGTTGTATTTGGTTTCGCCATCGAGATTGAAGACTTGGGCTCTTTCCTTTGGCTACCTATTTCGTCCTTCGGGCTTCTCGAGCTTCCCCATGAACCCCTCCAACCGCCTCCTGCACGTCTCGAACCTCTCGTCGGGCAATCTGCCGTAGGGGCCCTGGAGGCTGTCCCGATAGGTCTTCAAACGGATGCTCCGCTTTATCATGTCTGTTCGTTTCTTGATCAGCGGTCGTCCGCACTTTTCCTCAATGATGCCAGTGACCAGTTTCCAGTCCAGATTCTCGGCCGAAAGCATGAACAGGTCCCTTACGTCCTGCCTCCTTCCGGTGACGAATTTCATAGCAAAAAGCAGCTCGGGGTCGGCTATTATCATCTCTATCCTGACTGGGGTAGCCCTACCAACAGCGTTTCTCTTCTTGGAATGCTCCTCGAACATCTCTGCGTCGAAAGCTATGCCTGTCTCTCTATCCAGAACTGAATTCACCAGAAGGTCAAACGAAGCCCCGTTTTTCTCATACCTTGCATAGTTGCCGTATGGAACGTCTCCCGATTCAGTCTTTGAGAATCCGTCCTCCTTCAACGCCTTCTCGACTCTTTCGACGCCGCCGAGAACCACAAGGTCGCAGTCTATGGAGAATCTCGGAGGAACGTACGCGTTGACTGCGTAGCCACCTATGAGAACAACGTTATCCTTCGGCACCTTCTCAAGGGTGTCGAGTACAATTTTCTCCCTGTCTTGCATCGTTGGCTGCGCCATCAAACCGCCTTCGCAGCCTCGGCCATCACACGCCTGTCTATCGTTGATGAGGTCTTCACCTTGAACTTCGCCTTCAAGTAGGCCAAGGGGTATTCGAACGAGTCGATGTTTCTTTCGCAGTACCTGACGACCGACTCCAATGGTTCGACAGCGTAGCCGCCGTGGTCCTCGCTCGACAATCTTTCCACTGGCTGCAAAATCACGAACTCGCCCAAGCACGGCTCGGCCCGGTTGACGAAAACCTTCACCTTGTGCGCTCGGAAAAAGGTAATCCACTTATCTAAGTCGCTCCTCAACACTCTCACGTAGTAGGGCGAGTGCTCCCAGCTCCTCTGTATGTATGAAAAGTCCGTCCACACCTCCACGGCGCTAGCTTCAGCATAGGCATACCTCATCTCTGCCGACTTCAACAAGTCAGATACCCTGAAGCGCACCATCGACCTGAATATGTCGTCGGTGTTGACGCAGACGTACTCGCCCCTTCCGACCCTCCTGATCCATCCCGCCCTCTCCAAGACGTGGAAGGTCTTCTTCATCATGCCTCTGGAGACGAACCAGGACAAGTAGCCCGGCTGAAAGCTTTCGCTGGCGAACCTGTTGTACAAGACCGCGTAAGCCTCCTGCGCGAACGTCGGAACCGGCTCTGACATAGTTACCTATTTGGTATCTTGAGAATATAAAGATGATGGTTACCTACTTGGTATCCTTGAACTTCTGTCAACTCAAGCGGGTTCGACACCACTTTCGCGTCTCAAGTGCGGGCCCGACGGG
>CAYSYM010000104.1:0-2615 GCA_964435115.1 uncultured Chloroflexota bacterium
ATTCGGAGGAATGAATGGAGCCTGCCAAAGATGCCGCAGAGCAATTGAAGCGCTGCCGAAGGGCGCGCTCAGCCTGTGGGAAAGTGGAAGCTCTGTGATCCGCCTGGGCTACGAAATCGGGACGGGGCACGCGGTGGACATTCCCGCGGACCGGCACATCGCCATCAGCGGGCAGACGCAGCGCTCCGGCAAGACCACCACGCTCGAGGCCTTGATCCACCGCTCCGGGCTGCGCGCCGTGGCCTTCGTCACCAAGCGCGCTGAATCGAGCTTCCGCTCCGCGCGCACGATCGCGCCCTATTTCCGCGATTCCGCCGATTGGCGGTTCGTCAGCTCTATCCTCGAGGCCATGCTGGGCGAGCGCATGAAATTCGAGCGCGCCTGGATCATCGATGCCTGCCGCGGCGCCGAGGGCCTGGCGGACGTGCTGCACAACGTGAAAAAGCGCCTGCACGGCCAGACCAACGCCAAAGGCAAGACCATCGTCAAGCCGGCGCAGGGGCTGAATCGCAGCGTGCTCACGCAGCTCGAGGCCTATTTGCAGATCGTGATCCCGCAGGTCGAAAGATTGCCCTACGCCAAGCATCTCGCGCTCGCGCCCGGGCTCAACGTGATGGACCTTTCGGAATACACCACCGAGCTGCAGAGCCTGGTGATCCGCTCGGTGCTCGAATGGGTCTACCTGCAAGAGCGGGACACCGTGGTGGTGATTCCCGAGGCCTGGGAGTTCATCCCGCAGAACCGCCGTTCGCCCGTGCTGCTGGCAGCCGAAGAGTTGATCCGCAAAGGCGCCGCCGCCGGGAATTTCGTGTGGCTGGATTCGCAGGACATCGCCGCCGTCCACAAAAATGTGCTGCGCTCCGTGGGCGTGTGGATCCTCGGCGTGCAGCGCGAGCTCAACGAGGTGAAGCGCACGCTCGGCTACGTCCAGAGCGCGGGAAAGATCCGTCCGGAAGCGGTCATGGCGCTCGGCAGGGGAGAGTTCTTCGCCGCCTGGGATCATCTCGTGACGCGCGTTTACGTGCAACCATTCTGGATTTCCAGCGCGCACGCCGCGGCCATCGCGCGCGGGGAAGAAAGCGTGGAATCGGCGGAAAAAATCTGGCGCGAACAGCGTTCCAGCCTGCCGCCGCCGCCGGGATTGCTGCAAATCCAAGCTCAGGAGAAGTCGGATGCTATGCTTCCTGAAAGATGCGAACGGCCGTTGGTGGAAGCGCGCGGCGCATCCCCTGCCGCGCCCGCCGGCGATGCTGTGGATGGGAGTCTGGTGGGTGGCGACCACTGCACCGACGGCGAAATCGAACCGGAGGACGAAATGGAATGGAAAGAACGCGCCATGCAAGCGGAAGCGGAAGTGATGCGCCTGGGGCAAGAGCTTCATCTGCTGCACAACCTGCTGCTCGAGCGCGGCATCGGCATCCCCAGCGCCGACGGTTCGAAGCCTATAGATGCGTCCGCGCGCCCGGCCGAAAAAGTGGCCATCAACGGCTTCACCGACGCGGGTTACGCCCTGCTGAAAGCCCGACTGCTGTCCGATCCGGCGGTGCTGGCCGCGCTCGACGCCGCGCGCCCCGAGCTGGTGGTCGAGATTTCGCGCCCGCGCTTCGAAATCGACGGCAGCTCCATCAAAGGGCGCATCGCCAGGCTGATCCACGAAAAATTTTTCGACAGCCCCAAGCGCCAGGCGGACGTGCTGCGCGAATTCAGGCGCCGGGGCTGGCTGGACGCGAAAGCGGGCAACGCCGTGGTGATCCGCCCGATGGCGGACGTCACCGAGATGGGTTTTTTGACCATCGAGGCGGAGGGCTACCAGATCGCTCCCGGTGCAAAGATTTCGATGAAGGAGATCTAATGGCGCCAATGAAGCAATTGTTTGCCGTCGCTGACAATCCCAGCGAATCGTTCAAGGAAAAACGCTTACTCTGTCCCGAATGCCGCCAGAACTCACTCTGTCTCTATGTATATCCAGGACAAGGCAAACGCGAATTCATCCTTGATTGCGGAGAGTGCGGTGCGGTCTGGCTATTTCTACCCAGCAACGCCGAACGCACGCCTAACAAAGCGCTAACCAGCTCGTCAAAACCAGAGTTGATGATCGCGCGGATCAAAACACTTGAAGCCGAAAACGATTTTTTTAGGGATGCGCTCGATAAGATCGCTGACATTGCCGCGCCGATATCGGACGAAACGGAGGAATGATGCCTGAAGCGATCCGGACGCCAGGACAAAAACCAGCAGTTTGCGGCAGTTGCCGCCAGCCGATCGGCGGGATGCAGCCGATGTTCACGCCGCTTCCCGGCGAGCTCGTCTCGCTCACCTTTCTCTGCGGCGAGTGCGGAGCAATCTTCAGCGTGCAGGTGGCGCCGCGCGCCTGGTTTCCCGCGGAAATCAACGAAATATTGCGCGCCATGGATGCGCAGACGGCAGCGGCTGCCGGCTCGGCTGTCGCCAAACCAGACGCAGATCAGATCAACCCTCATCTGCGCGATGCGATGGCCAAGTTGCACGGCCGACCAAAACCGCAATGAGAAGCGACGAGCGCGAAGGCGCTGGGATGGCAAGACGTTGTTTCCGGGGAGGACACCATGACGGACATTGAGAAACTTCGTGCCGAG
>CAYSYM010000105.1:0-2527 GCA_964435115.1 uncultured Chloroflexota bacterium
GAATATCACAAGCCGAGTGTCATTCCGCGCAAGCTCGACAAAGAAAAGCAGAAGGAGTTCATCGCGAGCTACGATAATCTCTTGAATTCCTTGGGCGACGACGAGGCCGTGTTGTTCGCGGACGCGGTGCATCCGACCCATGCCGCGCGGCCCGCCGGCTGCTGGGCGCCGAGCCAAGACAAGCTCGCGATCGAGCAAACGAGCGGGCGTCAGCGCATCAACATTCACGGCGCGATCGATCTGGAGACCGGGCAAACCCGCATGATCGAGGCCCTGACCATCGACGCCGCCTCGACCATCCGTCTCTTGCAATCGATCGAGACGCTCTATCCGGTGCTGGCGCTCATCCATGTCTTCCTGGACAACGCGCGCTATCATCACGCCAAGCTCGTGCGCGAATGGCTCGCCCAGCCTGGGCGCCGCATCAAGCTGCACTTCATCCCGCCCTATTGCCCGCACTTGAACCCGATCGAGCGGTTATGGGGTGTGATGCACAGAAATGTCACGCACAACAAGTGCTACGCAACTTGCGCCCAATTCGCGGATGCCACGCTCAATTTCTTGCGTGAAAAGGTTCCCAAGAACTGGAATTGCTTCCGCGACTCCGTCACCGACAACTTCCGCGTCATCAACCCAAAGGATTTTCGGGTTGTGACGTGAACGGGGTATAATCCAAATATTGGTCGGGAGCCAAGCCTGGACTCAGACTTTATCGGCCAGTCAGCCGAGACGACCTTCCTCTCTAGTCGCGGCAATACCCAACGCAAAATACGACGGAGGCAAGGTCGAGGTTATCGCCGGACAATCGGCTCCATTTGTAGAACGGGTATGCCGTTGAAGCTTAGATGAGCTAGATCAACGATGTTGTGCGACGAGCTCCCAATTGCGCTACCGCTAATCGAACTGCGCCACGGCGAGGCGCTTTGGATATTGTCGCATCTCGAATTTCAGGGCGATGCCAGCGATTCGACTTTTTATGAATATATCAAATCATTTAAACTGGCCGACCGGGTGGCAACCCCGCGCTCATGACTGGCTGTGTGTCAGCAGCGCAGTGCAAGCAGAGAGCCAATCCCCGACCCGCACACGTCCTCGGCGCGTTCGCTTCGGTCAGTTCCTTGCAGTTTTCCTTTCCTCATATGAAATCAAAGCTCGCACAGCCCCGTCGGGCCTATTCAAGTAGGCAATCAGGCGACCGGTTCCGAACGGAGGCATGCGCCGACGAGCAACCCCGTGGCGGCCGCCGCGCGCCACGCGTGCCCCATTACGGCGACGAGGCGCCGGCCGAGGTATCGGCTGGGCACGCCGCGGGCGTTGATGCGGCGTGCGGCGCAAACGCTGAGTGAGATCGAGCGTGTCATGGCGCTCGCAGAACAGGTATTGCACGACCTGAGACCGTTCGTTTCGCATCGGCAGCCGGCAACAAGCACCCGAGCATAACTCGCCGCTGACAGACGCTCGTCAGGCCGACCGCATTCGCGCGAAAGGAGTTTGGAACACGGCCGATCCGCCAAGTTCGCATTCGATCTCAAGCAGCCTGTTGTATTTTGCGATGCGCTCGCTTCGGCATAGAGAGCCTGTCTTGATTTGAGCGCCTCCCATCGCGACGCAAAAGTCTGCGATGAACGCATCTTCCGTCTCGCCGGAGCGGTGAGAGACGATAAAATTCCAGCCGGCCGAGCGGCACAATTCAATCGCTTCGATTGTCTCTGTTACAGTGCCGATCTGATTAAGCTTTATAAGCGCCGCATTCGAAGCCTTTTCCGCGATTCCACGTTTAATGAATTTGGTATTGGTCACATACAAATCGTCCCCGACGACCTGTATGCGGTCGCCGGTGGCCGCCGTCATGGCGCTAAAGCCTGCCCAGTCGCCCTCGGCAAGGCCGTCCTCAATTGAGACGATGGGATAGGCCTCGATCCATGCGGAATACAAATCTATCATCTGTTGTGTCGTCTTCAGCCCTCCGCCTGACTTCACCAAGGCATATCCGTCTTTGGTCCGGAAGGAAGACGCGGCAGGATCGAGCGCGATGGCGACCTGCCTTTCCATTACAAAACCTGCGGCGTCGACCGCCTCGAGAATGAGATTGCAGGCCTCCTCGTTGTCCCGAAGCTTCGGTGCGAAGCCTCCCTCATCACCGACGCTGGTGATATGCCCAAGCTTGCCCAGCAAGGTCTTCAGCGCGGCAAAGGTCTCGGCGCCATACCGGAGCGCTTCGGCAAACGTCGGCGCTCCGTGCGGAACCAACATAAATTCCTGAAAATCCAGGGAGTTGTCTGCGTGCGCGCCCCCGTTGATGACGTTCATCATCGGTATCGGCATTCGATAAGTCTCGGCGCTGCTTAGATAGCGATAGAGTGGTAATTCGGCGGCGGCGGCCGCGGCCCGCGTGACCGCCATCGAAACACCCAAAATTGCGTTGGCGCCAAGCCGCGACTTGTTGGCGGTGCCGTCGAGCGCAATCATGATTTGATCGATCTCGCGCTGGCGCGCCGGGTCTAGTCCGACCAGTGCGGGCGCTATC